>DCFX01000079.1:0-20867 GCA_002314445.1 Treponema sp. UBA1793 | reverse complement strand
GGCGACGACAGCAATGGCATGGAGCATAAATACACTTACTTCCGCAGTCACCGGTTTGAGTGACGGCACAACTTATTATTTTGCCGTACTTGTGAAGGACGCCGCCGGAAACATGAGCCTGTACGCACCTGCTTCAGTGACGACAACAGACGGAACAGCTCCTACAACAGGAACGGCGATCAGCTTTTCCGGTACGAGTACTACGGGAACGACAGTAAGCTGGGGAGCGGCATCTGACAATGTGACGGCAGCCGCCAGCCTGTCGTACAAACTTGTGCGAGCTTCTTCAGGTACCGCGATAGATACGGTAAGTGAGGCAAATGCAGCGACAGCTGCGATGGCCTGGACGGTAAATACCCTCACTTCAACAGTTACGGGACTTACGGCAGGAACGACATATTATTTTGCCGTGCTCGTAAAAGATGCGGCAGGGAATGAAAGCCTGTATACTCCTGCATCTGTAACGACGGGTACCGTAGGAGATGTCACGATAACATTCACGGCATCAAATCCTGACTATCAGGCAATAACGTTTTCATCAAGTGCGGTTTCAATTGTCCGCGGCAATACGCTGAATATTGAAACAACGAATACTACTCTTTCTGCTTTGTCCGGCTGGGAATGGTATGTTGACAACATAGAAGATACATCACAGACAGCAGCAGACTTCAGCTGGGATACGACAGGAAAACAACCTGGACAATACATCATAAATACAGCAGTGGTTATGAACGGTATCAAATATTCAGGATCACTTACAGTAACCGTAACTTATTAGCAGAAGGACCGGAAGGGAAAGAATGATGGTTGTATATGAAATCAGATCATCATTCTTTCTGTCCTGCGGGCGAGCTTCGCTTGATTTTTTACAGGAGTATTAATATGAGAAAAATGCGGATGGCATTATACGCGATAGGCCTCTTTACAATTATTTCATGCAGCAACAATTTCCTTAATGAAGGAACTGATAAAGCAAATTTAACAGTAACGGTGGACGGATATTCTGCAGAACAAAGTCGTTCTGTTGTTGCTGATTTTGCAGGTAATATTGACAGCTACTACATTACGCTGACCAGTGACAGCGGATATACCACACGGACTCAGAGCGTGACTACCGGAAGTGCGACTTTCTCTGACATAGAGACAGGCAGCTGGGATGTCAGTGTGTCTGCGAAAATCGGTTCTGCAATAGTCGGAACCGGGAGTTTGTCAAATCAGACAATCGGTACAGGAACTAACAATATAACCGTCACGCTGAGTTACAGCCAGACGGGCACCGGCGGTTTTAGTCTGGTAGTCTGGTTTCCTGCAAGCACCGGAATCGACAGCGTGACGGGTGTTATAGAAAGCTCTACTCTGACACCGGCAATAACGACTGCATCCGATACCAGTTATAATAAGGTAACATTTTCTGCTTCAGGGATAGCGGGCGGCAGCCACGATCTGGTGATGACATTCAAAAATGGTTCTACCGTATCAGGGGTATTCAGAGAAGCCGTAAACATATGGGATAATATAACAAGCGACAAATGGCTTGCTTCGGACGGAAGTTTATCGAGTGAACGCGTATTTAGTGCGGATGAATTTTATAATAAAAATGCAAAACTGTCCGACTTGGTACTGTCTCAAGGTTCTTTGAGTTTCTCATCGGATACGACGACCTACGATGCGGGAACAATCGGCGGTTCAACTCTGACTGTTACGGCAACTGATTCTGTGGACGGACAGTATATTCAGTATATGTTGAACAGTGGTACATTAACCGAGCTCCAGTCAGGAACAGCATCAGGAAGCATAACCCTGTCTGAAGGTACGAATACCGTTGTGATAAAGGTTACGGCTCCTGACAAGCAGACCGAAAAAGAATACACGATAACCATCGTATCTGATACGACAGCTCCGACAGCAGGAACAGGAGTGAGCTTCTCCGGTACAAGTTCTACTGGAACGACGGTAAACTGGGGCGCGGCGACGGACAGTATCACAGCCGCAGCGGGACTGTCGTATAAAGTCGTACAGGCATCTTCGAGCGCTGCAATAGACACGGTGGATGAAGCGGATGCAGCGACAGTTGCGATGGCATGGACGGTGAATACGCTTACTGCAGCAGTCACAGGTTTAAGCGACAGTTCAACCTATTATTTTGCAGTACTGGTAAAGGATGCGGTCGGAAACATGAGCCTGTACGCGCCCGCTTCTGTAACAACGGCAGATGGAACAGCGCCTGTAGTTGGAACTGCGGCCAGCTTCTCCGGAACAACTTCTGCGGGAACGACGGTAAGCTGGGGAGCGGCATCAGATAATGTGACAGCAGCAGCAAGCCTGTCGTATAAGGTCGTGCAGGCTTCTTCGAGTGCTGCGATAGACACTGTGAGTGAAGTGAATGCAGTAACAACAGCAGGCGGCGGACTTGTAATGGACTGGACGGCAAATACACTTACAACGACTGTTTCCGGGCTTTCCTCAAGCACGACGTATTACTTTGCGGTACTTGTAAAGGATGCTGCGGGAAACGAGAGCCTGTATACTCCGGCTTCAGTGACGACACTGGCCGCAGGGGATACAACGCCTCCGACACTTTCGAGTGTGTCGGCTGCTGATGCGGTTGCAACGACGGTAACAGTGTCGGCAACTTCTAACGAAGCAGGAACGATGTATTATGTAATCACGACGAGTTCTACATCTCCCACTGCCACTCAGGTTGTTGCAGGGCAGAACAATTCGGGTACTTCCGCAGCTGCATCGGGAAGCAGCGCCGTAAGTGCTGCGACGGCGAAAAGTTTCAGTGTTACCGGCCTGAGCAACTTCACAAAATACTATTATTACGTAGCAGCCGTCGACAGTTCGGACAACAAGAGTTCCGTATCAGGCGGCAGTTTTGCCACTATTGGTGATAACTGTGTCGCACGTTATACATTCGAGAATGCACTCACGGATTCTGTCGGTTCATATAGTCTGACTCCATTCGCAGGAAGTGCAAGTTATTCGACATCTGTAAAGAAGGAAAGTTCGTCATCGCTTTACCTGAACGGAGCTACGTCGTTTGCTTCCTCATTCACCCTCAGCGATACGGAAACAATATCTGCGTGGGTGTATCTTTCAAGTACGTCAGGTAATCCGTTAGCTGTTACGTTAGGAGGTCCGAGTGGCCGTCAGTTTTATTACAGCAGTGGAGATCTGCTAGGCTGGATGGAAAACGGTGGTGTCTCAGCTTCTGGAACTTTCTCTGAAAATGCATGGCACCATGTTGTGCTTACGACGGTAAAAAGTACAGATTCACTGTATCTGTATATTGACGGAGTGCAATATCCAGGCACTGGTTCAGGAGATAATACGGAAGATTCTACCCTTTATATCGGCGACGACGGTACAGGAAGCTATTACTGGACAGGCTATATTGATGACGTTCAGATTTATAGCCGCGTGCTGAGCCAGAGTGAGGTAACCGCGCTGTACGGTACGTATTGACAGGCATTGTGACCCGCTCTTTTGAGCGGGTATAATCTATCAGAATGGAGGAGAGCAATATGGATCCATTTATCGGAGAAGTGAAAACAGTCAGCTTTAATTATCCACCGCAGGGGTACGCTTTCTGCAACGGTCAGACGGTTCAGACCGCACAGAATCAGGCGTTATATTCTTTGATCGGTACAGTCTTTGGAGGGAACGCCACTGCATTTGCGCTGCCGGATCTCAAAGGCCGTCTCCCTATAGGAGCGACATCCATGGGAGGCTCAGTTTCGACATCTTCGTATACATACGGAACTTCAGGAGGAATAGAGAAACTATCCAGCGGTACTATAAGCGGTTATGTGTCATTCCTTTCTCCGCTTGCGGCTTCATTGACGGCGGCAAATATGCCGCTTCACACTCATGCAGTTGATACGTCGACTCTTACATCTTCAGGGACTGTAACGGTTAATTGCAACGATACAGCCGGCAGCCAGACAACCGGAGATCAGGCATATTTCGGCAAGGCAGGAGCTGTAAACGGCAAAACCGTTTATGATGCCAATGTGTACAACACTACAACGCCGAATAAAACGATGCACAGCGGTACTGCTTCATTTTCGGGTTCTGTCGGCGGTACCGTAACTATTCAGCCTGCCGGCAATGCAACACCTGCACCTGTTTCGCTTGCTGTGAGTAATATGCCTGCAACAGTCGCAGTTGCAGGAAGTACGGCATCAGTCGTACAGCCGTATCTTGTTCTTAATTATATTATTGCACTGGAGGGAGTGTATCCGACCCGGCAGTAGAATTACCGGCTTAGCCACACTGACGGAATCCTGATGATTTAATCAGTGTGTTCTTAGTAGAATTTATTCGTGCGGCGGAGTTATTTATTTTATGTTTATTAAAACTGGAGAAAAAGATGTCTGATCCATTTATCGGAGAAATACGGGCTGTAGGGTTTACTTATGCCCCATACGGCTGGGCTGTTTGCAACGGCACTGTCTTAACTATTTCGCAGAACAGCGCGCTGTTTGCCTTATTCGGAACTTTATACGGCGGAGACGGAAGGTCGACATTCGGAATTCCTGATTTGCAGGGCAGGGTCATTGTCGGGACCGGTCAGGGACCGGGATTATCCAATTATACGCAGGGAGAGACCGGGGGAATTGAATCGATAAGCGCGGCAGCAGTACTCACGGCTGCTAACATGCCGCAGCACACGCATACGGCCGATATTTCAGGCCTTACATCTTCAGGGACTGTAACGGTTAATTGCAACGATACAGCCGGCAGCCAGACAACAGGTGCTCAGGCATACTTCGGCAAGGCAGGAGCTGTAAACGGTAAAACGGTCTATGATACGAATGTCTATAACACAATAACACCGAATAAAACAATGAACGACGGTACGGCAGCTTTTTCGGGTTCTGTCGGCGGTTCGATTGCTGTTTCCGTCAGCGGCTACGCGTCTCCGTTGCCGATTTCGATAACAGGCGACAACAGACAGCCGTTCCAGTCTTTATTGTACGTCGTTGCTCTGCAGGGAATTTATCCCTCACGTGGTTAAGGGAACCTCTAAAGACTTCAGTTTTTTAGAGATACCCTTAATTAAAGGCAGGATGAGGCTGATTCCTCACCCTGTTTTTCCGCATCAGGAATATATTCCATAAAATAATACATCCCGCGCAGTTCGGAAATCGTAAATCCCAGCCTTTCATACAGCCTGCGCGCAGGATTATATATTTCCACGTGGATGGATGCACGTTTGTTTTTTTGTTCAGCAGTACTGATAATGCCGTTCAATACAGCCGTTCCGATTCCCTTGTTCCGGTATTCAGGCAGAATGGCGATATCCATAATGCGTATTTCGCAGGCAGTTTCATGGATAAAGAGTCTTCCTGCGGTGGCATCACCCAGCAGAATCAGATTGAATGCCGCGCCCCTGTAACAGGATGTATACTGCTTCTGCTGGAGTTCAAACTGCATCCGCACGAACTTTTCTTTTTCTTCCTCTGTCCAGCCGCTTTTACGGAGTTCTTCTTCCCTCGTGGAATAATAGATGCGGTAATTCACTTCCGCATCTCCGGGAGTTATGGGATGGAACCGGAGCAGCATAAGATTTGTTTCCATCACGGAAGCTGTTCCTCTGTAAATCTGGTAAAGACAGCCTGATAATAGACTGCATCCTTTTTCCGCGGTGTAAAGAATGGGCCGATGAACATTTCAAACGGTTCCAGTGATTCGTGTTCAATACGGTACGTATTTTCGTACGCAACTCTGTCCAGAGGGCCTGTAAATATAAGGGTAAATTCCTCAAGCATCGGCTGGTTATGTTCTTTGATTTCTATGAGCTGCAGTTCAAGGGGAGGTACTCCGTCGACACATATTTTGAACACAGTGTTGATATAAGGCTTGAAAAAATCGGCCGTAAAATCCGGATGCATCAGTTTTGACTCCTTATTATTTTATTCTGTACCAGAGGTGATGTTTACAATATATGCTATCATAGTAACACAGTTTTATTTTAAATCAGGAATTTCTGAAAATCGGCCGTATCTGCAGAGAAACCACTGCATCTGCGGATTTGTTACTCTGCAAATGTAAGTGGTTATCATATATAATCGGTTTATTTTTTTACAGGATGCCGTATGACAGTCCGCAGCTTTTCCGGCGCCGTCTTACGCGGATCGCCGAGATAGATTTCATGATGACGGCGTTCTTCCGTAAAGTCCGGCCTGTATCCGTTTGCAGCGGCAAAGTCATCCATGCATTTTACATCTTCCGGTTCCGTGTCGTACGGGCCGGTGTGCATGATCTGTACGCAGAGTCCTTCCGTAAATGTAACCAGGTTTGCGTGAGACAAATCAACGTCCGGTTTCTTTTTTGCAAGAACTGTCTTTGCACGTTCAAACACATCATTCGTTACAAAATCAGGCTGACGGATAAAACTTGTCCATATGAATTTATCCTTGTCGATAATCCTGAGGCTGTTGTAATCGAATCCTCCGTCATCGAGTGACCAGAATCCTTCAAGCGGCGGTACGACGTAGTCGAAATAACCATCCGGCTGCGTGCCGTTCATTTTGCTCATCTTTATTGCATATGAAAGTCCGTACAGGACTTCCATTGCGTTTTTGTATGCGGCGGAAGTGTTGGGGTTGCCGCTGCCGTCGACGGCAATGCAGGTGATTTCCGGTACGTCAATGATGACCGGTTTTTTCGGCGGAAGATACAAGTCTTTGTATTCCTTCTTAAAATCAAATGTGTCTGACATAAAACCTCCTTTAGAAACTCCGCGTTAGCGGTACGTCATTTTCATTGTTGTGCGGTCAGCGACTGCATAAGTCCGTAAAAATACTCCGGCTTGTTCGTTAGATACAGATTTTTCCACGCTTCAAGTGTATCCGGACGGAATACATGCAGCAGTTTCAGTATTTCATATGCGAACTGGATGGGCGCCTGTCCGGACGCAGTCACGAGGTTCCTGTCCGAAACGGCGGGAGCCTGCATATACAGTGTTTCACCGGTATAAGACGGGACAGCCTGTTTCAAAAATAAAACGTCGTTGCTTGTGTGCTTTCTGCCGTTCAGCGCGCCTGTCCGTGCAAGTCCTGCCGTTGCTCCGCATATTGCTGCGACGGGCTGGCCGGCCTGTATCCGTTTACTGGCAATTTCAAGAATACGGTCATGTACGGGAGAAAGCCAGGTATTTGCGCCGGGAAGAACGAACATATCGTCGTCTTTGAGTACAATATCATCAACCGTACAGTCGGGAACAATTGTCATGCCGCCCATCGTTGTTACCGGTTTATCCGTCATTCCTGTTTTTACGATTTTACAGTCCGTTTTTTTATCGGCGAAGAATCGTTTTGAATACAGTTCGGCAGTCAGAAATGCGATTTCCCAGTCTGCCAGCGTATCTGTCACATATAAAAAAATTGTCATATACACTCCTATAAAGACTCCGCGTCAGCGGTACGGCATGGATGCCGTAAATCGTAGTTGTGAAAGCAGCGCTTGAACAACTACAGTTGCTAAAAATACACGGATGTATTTTTAGCATACCTCCTATAAAGACTCCGCGTCAGCGGTACGGCATGGATGCCGTACTTCCTTTGTCCGGTAATAATAACTGCCGTATGCCGTTCCGTCCTGCCCGCGGAGAAGATGTTCCGTTCCGCGGAATCCTGCCCCTTCAAGGGCTTTCCGCCGTTCAACCGCAGCCGGGACTGCTTTTGTTGCAACCATGCGGCAGCCGAATAATTCGTATGCCGGTTCAAGAATCAGCTGTATAATCTCAGCGGCAGTTTCCTGCGTTTCGTACTTACTGCCGAGATCAAGCCTGAGCAGGCCGCAGTCTGTAAAGAAATCGTTGCTGTCCCGGTGGAATAATTCAATTGTTCCTGCCGCTTCTCCGGTTGTTTTGTCAATGATTATCCACCGCACGAACCATCTGCTGCGGCAGGACTCTTCCCAGAAGGCAACGGCCTGTTTCATCCTTTCGATTGTCCTGTAGTAAAAATCGTCTCCGTGGCAGTTATCGCTGTTAAACAGCGGGACTGCGTTTCTGTCGGAATAAACTGTAAGCAGTTTTTCCGCATCTGTTTCTTTAATAAGCCTGAGCATGAACCGGCCGTTTTCAAAAACAGGACATTCTGTATACACATCTTTCATACACACCTCACTCTGATTACAGAGTATATCAGGCAATGTACGACAGCTGTGTGTCATACATACAATTCAGTCTGTGCTGTTTTCATATAATGCTGCTATTGCCGTACAATCGTTTTGTATCCGTTCGATAAGTTCCGGCGGTTCAAGCACGCGGACTTTTGTTCCGAATCCGAGCAGCGTGCTGTACCAGTAATATTCTTCCTGCGGAAACCGGGTAGTCAGAATAAAACTGCCGTCGGGGAATTCTTCCGTAACCGTTCCGTGCATATATTCAAGGCATTTTATTTTAAGTGATTTATCCACTCGCAGTTTTACCGTAGTGTACCGGCGGGTATCTTCCTGTTCGTCGAGTTCCTTCCGTACTTTTTCCGCATCGTGTTTTTTTGTTACGGGAGAATGAGTCGTATGTATATTCTGCATCCGGACAAGCTTGAACATGCAGTATGCCTGTTTCGATTCATACCATGCGATGAGATACCATGCATACCATTTAAAAACGGCGAATACAGGATCGACGGTGTGCAGTTTTGTTTCGTTTGCGGAATTGGTATACAGGAATTCGAGCTGCATTCCTTTCCGTACTGCATCGCGTATGATGGAAATGGTGCTGCTTATTCCGGGATTTTCAAGGGCGATGCTCAAATCAAGCTGTATTCCCGGTTCCTGAGAGAGTGTGTTTTCCGTTACTGTTTTTTTACTTGTATCGGCATATACTTCCGACGCAGCCTGTACTTTTTCCAATACACAGGCTGCATTGCTGTCGCCGGACGCTGATACAAGAGCCTGGAGCGCCGTTACGATATACTGATAATCGGTCTGGTTAACAGCCTGTTTTTCAAGATGAAACGTATCCAGTATTTCATACCCGCCGTCTGCGCCGTATTCAGCCGCAACGGGAATGCCTGCCAGACAAAGCGATTCAATGTCGCGCTGAATAGTACGGACGGAGACTTCAAAGCGGCGGGCAAGAGCCGATGCGCTTGTTTTCTCATGATTGATCAGGTAAAAAGTTATTGCAAGAAGGCGGTCCGTTTTCATACGGTAAGTATAACGCATTCAGGAAGAAAAAGAGAACATTAGTTCATTCCTGAAGGCTGCACATGAAATTGTCGATGCGATGAATTCTGTTAAGAAGCCTGCAGACAGTCTGAGAAAACATACGGAAAATGTCCCTGAAAGTACTCTGTGCATCGGATGAGACTGTATTCGCTGGAAAAATGCAGTACCATATTGATGAGTATGAAACTGAAAGGACAGGGGGTTTTATATGCAGTACCGTACGCCGATCGTTTCATTAGCAGTTATTATCACATTGCTGTTCTTTTATTTTACGCGGAAACGTCTGCCGCTTAGATCGACAAAACTGTTTACACTCTTTTTTGTTTTTTCATTTTTTAATGTTATTGCAGAACTGTCAACTCTGTATACGATTTATCATATTGAAACGATTGCTCCATGGATTAACCGCTTGTGCCATCAGCTTTTTATCGGTTCGCTTGATGTTACAATTTATTTTCTGTTTCTGTACGTTGATGCGAAAGCACACCGGCAGAGACGGGATACCGTTCTTGTGCAGCTTGTAAAAAGTGTACCGCTTTTTGCTGCCCTTAGTATGGTCGTATTCGGAAAGCTTGATTATTATATTGCTCCAGACGGCAGATATTCATACGGCCTTATGGCTATGACTGTGTACGTTTCTGCTGCGGTATACATCTTAGGGGTCATTACACTTCTTATACTGCATCGTGCACAGTTCAAGAATAAAGCATGGCTGACAATTCTTACAGGCATATTTCTCTGGGGGTGTTTCGCACTGTATCAGCGTCTTCATCCCGCTGCGCTCATTTCGTCTATAGCCCTGATGCTCATGATTATTTTTCTGCTGCTGTCATTTGAAAATCCCCGGGAATTCAATGACTATGGAATTTCAGGTGTAATGAACAGTTATGCATTTGAACTTATGCTGGCTGAATATATCGAGAGTAAAAGAGAATTTTTTCTTGTAACGTTTACGCTCTCAAATGAAAAACTGCTCAAGACATCTCTTGGATATAAGGATATATCGGGAATCCTTGGTGCTGTTTTTAAACAACGGCAGCATATTACCGGAAAAGAAGCGTTTCACGTAAAGGAAAACAGTATAAGCATACTCTGCAGAAGCAGCGGAGTTTATACGGCCCTGCTTACTAACAGCACCGGTACGCTCTGTTACAGAAATGAAAACGGAATCAGCGTATCACTGGACTACTTTACGAGTATTCTGGCGGTACCGCTCTATGTCCAGACCGCAGACGAGGTTATGTCCATCCTTGATTATGTGAGCTCCGAAGGGGTATACCGGCAGAAAGACGGCCTTCTCATTATTACTGATGAAATTGTCGGCCAGATGAAACGTAATTCTGCTGTTGAGATGCTTGTGCAGCATGCGGTTGAAAATGACGGTTTTGAAGTGTACTATCAGCCGATTTATTCCACTGAAAAAAATAAATTTTCTTCTGCGGAGGCTCTTGTCCGCCTGAAGGATAAGACGACTCTTGGGTATATTTCTCCCGAAGTGTTTATACCGATAGCCGAAAAGCAGGGTATGATAAAAAAGCTCGGTATGATTGTGTTTGATAAAGTGTGCGCGTTTGCCTCGGGTGCTCATCTTGCTGATTGCGGCATTGACTATATAGAAGTCAATATATCGGGCATTCAGGGAGTTGATGAAGGGTTGCCTGAGCTGCTGAGAGGCTGTATGGACAAGTATGCCGTACAGCCCCGGTTTATCAATCTTGAAATTACGGAGACTGCATCCGTTAATGCCGGTGAAATGCTGCTGAAAAATATGAATAAACTTCGTGCAATGGGCTGTGTTTTTTCCATGGATGATTTCGGCACGGGGTATTCCAATCTTGCAAAAATGGTGCAGACTCATTTCGATCTTATTAAAATAGACAAAAGTCTTCTGTGGCCCTGTTTTCAGGCTGACAATAAGGAAGCTGTTGTTCTTCTTGAGAGCTGTATAGAACTGATTCGGCGTCTCGGCCTCTGTGTCGTGGCGGAAGGTGTCGAAACAGAGGAACAGGTGAAAATGCTTAAGAAAGACGGAGTGACGTACATGCAGGGATATTATTTCGCCAGACCGATGCCGGAAGACGCCTATTTGTCGTTCACTGCAGAGCATTCATAATAATCGCTTTAATGTTGCAGCCTCCGCACAGCATGACGGGCAGGCGGATATTACAACCGGTGAAAAAATTAAGGTGACTGTTATGATGTATGCTGGTATATTAACAGTATGATGAAGACGTTCTGGTTTCGTAAAATTTTACTGGCTTGTTTTCCTGCCGCGGTTATATCTCTCCCTGTGTCGGGACAGGATATCCGGTTTACGGCAGATACCCGTATTACCAGCGAAGCTTCTTCTCAGGAAATCATGAAATCCGATGTATTTGCATATACCGCACTTGCTGCTTCCGGTGCCGCAGATGCTGAAATTCCCGGGCTGCTTGCACAGCTTGACCGGGCGTACGGACAGATTGCGGACAGTATCAGCAGTGAGACGACGGACAGCGGAAAGGCGGAGCAGACGCTGTATCAGCTGTATGCTGTAGTTCTGTCGCAGTATTCCGAGACGCAGACGCTTGTAACTACGGCACTTACGTCCGGTGTATACAACTGTGTTTCGTCGGACATCCTGTTTATGTATATGATGAAGCGCGAAGGAATCCCCGTTGTTGCCGTCGAAACGCCGCTTCACGCGTTCTGCATAGTGCAGGTCGACGGGCGTTTCGTTGATGTAGAAACGACTAATCCGTACGGTTTTGATCCGGGAGCAAAAAAAGTGCTTTCGGGGAATTCCTCTGCACAAAAAAAATATGTGACGGTTCCCGCAAAAAAATATGCCGGCAGGCATCAGGTAGACGACCGCCGTCTCATATCGCTTATATACAACAACAGAATGTCTGTCCTTCAGAAACAGAAGGCCGATTATGAAACGATAGGCCTTGCCGTTGATGCAATGAAACTTCAAGATAATTCTGCGGAATCTTTTACGACGCTCAGCCAGGCTGTATATAATACGGCTGTTGATTATTCGGAAACCGGAAAAAATGAAGACGGACTTGCACTTACAGCCCGTGCGGAAGAAATTTTCGGAGAGGCGCCTCTGTACCGTGTATATGCTGCCGCCGCTGTCGGAAATATCCTGAACGACGGTATGAACCGGCATGAGTATGACAACGCGTTTGCAGTCCTTGAAAAGTACAGGCCGCAGCTCAACGACTCCGACTATACGGAAATGCATGATGCCGTGCTTGTCAACAGCCTGAATTATGCCGTGTCCGTACAGCCGTTTGAAACAGCCGCCGCCGCAATCAGAAACAATAAATCCGTACTTTCAGGTACTAATTATACAAAACTGCTGTCGTATGCGTATTCAAAAGCGGCCGCTGCGACGGCGGATACGGGAGCATGGCTTGATGCCTCTGCCCTGATTGAAAGGGGATTACAGGAACTCCCCGGCAGCAGTACGCTTGTAAACCAGAGGAATGTGTACCGCAGAAACTATGCAGTCGAAATACACAATAAGGCTGCGGCTTTGTACAACGCAGGGAATAAAAAAGACGCTCTGCTGTTGATACAGGACGGGCTTACCAGGGTGAGCGACAGTTCCATTCTGCAGAATGATTTGCGGCGCATGCAGGGCAACTGACAGGTTGTCCGTTTCTGTATGCCTTATTCAGATAAACGTATTCCGGAGATATTGTTAACGGAAAAAATCCCGTAACACTTGCACTGGAGTTTACTCCATGCAGTATAGTTGTCTATAATAAAATATGCAGGAAAATATGACGATACAGGGAAACTGGAAAAGTCCTCTTCCCGGAGGAATAACGTTACAGGTATTTGCCGGAGACAAACTGATTTTTTCTTCTTCCGGTAAATGGCTCATGCCGATTTTTGAGCTTGAAGATTTTATGGAGTCTTACAACGGTCCCCGGACTGATTTGAAGGCGCATGATACTGCAATCGGCAAGGCTGCCGCTGTCATGATGGTGCGGCTGGGTATTACCCATATTCATGCAAATATAGCAAGCGGACTTGCAGAAGCGTATATCACCACGCAGAACGGCAGCCGCACGGAAAATCTCATTGAACTGATGTACGACGTACTGGTTCCGAAACTGTTATGTGCGACTGAAGATCAGCTTGCGCCGATGTCCGATTCCGATGCAATGTACCGGATTCTGCGCCAGCGGGCAAAGCTTGTGCGCGGCGCAGAAATTTCCGTGGAACATCTTTCCTGCCAGTACAGTGCGCTCCGCGATTTTTCGTTTACGCTTCCTGCCGGCGGAAATCTTCTCATCATCGGCGAAAACGGCGCAGGCAAGACGACGCTGCTCCGGTATCTGACGGGAAACCTTGCTCCCGGGCAGGGACACGTCAGCATTGGCGGTAAGAATCCGCAGAATGTACCGCCGCGCACAGTCTGTTATGTACCGCAGCAGCAGGATTCGATGCTCTTTCCCCTTTCCGTTGAGGAAGTAGTCGGGCTCGGCGTTCCCCGCAGAGAGCGGCATTCGAAAGATGTGATACATCACGCGATGGAGCGGACCGGATGTACCGCGCTCTGCGGGCGCAGTTTCAGTTCCCTGAGCGGGGGTGAAAAGCAGAAAGTGTCGATTGCCCGCTGCCTTGCACAGAATGCGCAGGTTCTTCTGCTTGATGAACCGACGTCCGCGCTTGACAATTCTGCGCGCATGATGGTTGTTCAAATTCTGCGTTCCCTTTCAGTAAAAGAGATTCCGACAATAATTATCGTTACGCACGACATGGAGCTTGTCCGCATACTCGGCTGGAAATCGCTCAGGATAGGAGGGGCGGAATGACAAATCTGGCTCTTGCGTTTACGATAGCTCCCGTTCTCCGCGGTTTTATTGCCATGCTTGCAGCAGGCGCCGCTTTTCCGCTGTGCGGTGTCATGGTACTCCGCCTTGATCTTATCCCGATGCGCTACATGCTTATGCACGGCGTCATACTCGGCGGCGCAGTTTCGCTTGCACTGTCTCTTCCGCTGCTTCCCGTTACTGTTGCTGTCAATCTGCTGCTCGTTTTTCTGCTGCTTGTGCTGTCAAAAGACAAAGCCGGCGGATTCGGAGTGGGGAGCGCGGCTGCCATGGTCATCTCTATGGCGGTTGCTTCTCTGATTATCCACAAGTCGGGAGTGAATGCGAACAGCACGCTCAATCTGCTGTGGGGGAGTCCGTTCGCACTGCAGAACAGCGATTTGACAGCACTTGCCGTACTTTCAGTATTCCTTGTTCTGTATATCGTTACGAATCTCCGGACGCTGCTTGCTGTCTTTTACAACCGCGAAGTAGCCCGTTCGCTCGGTATAAACGTGCAGCTCCATTACACGGTAATGGTTACGCTCATAGCGCTTGTCATAGCGCTTGCCATGAAACTGCTTGGCGCGCTGCTTATAGATGCGCTTCTTGTTCTGCCTGTCCTCGTAGCTTCCCGTTTTCTTGCTGTCTGGAAGAAGGGAACGGGCGTTACGAAGCTGTTCGCAGTAAGTTCTGCCGCCGGCCTGGTTATTTCCGCTGCGGGATTTATTTTTGCCGTTATGTTTGATTTTCCGCCGAGTGCGTCCATCGCGCTTGTGGCGGGCATTTTGTATATAGTATTCAATATTGGAGGAAAAAAATGAAAAAGATGACACTTTCTGCCGCCGTTTTTATCTGCACGCTATCTGCCGTCTGTGCAAACGGTAAAAAAGATGATGCGTCCGGTTCCGCGCAGATTGCGGTAAACAGGGATTTTGTTGCATCGACGCCGTGGACTGCTGCTTTTGCCGACCTTGCCGGTATTGACGGAGTACAGACGATTGCGCCTGCCGACATGAAACATCCGCCGGAATACGAGCTTACTGTTTCTGACATAAAAAAAGTTACCGACAGCACGTATCTGCTGTATGCCGGCTACGAGCGGATGATGAAAACGCTCGGCGATGCAGCAGGAAACGTTAAGCTCATCAGGATTCAGACGGACAACAGCATTGCGACCGTCGAATCGGAGGCGGAACGTATTGCGGCAGTCACCCATACTGAATCTGAATGCGGAAAACGCGTTGCTTCGTACAAAAAGACGGTAGAGGACGGCAGAGCTCTTGCTGCGGAACAGGGACTTTCATCAAAGAAAGTGCTTGTCCATGCGATGCAGATATACCTTGCAAAAGATCTCGGATTGCAGATAGCAGGTACGTTCGGTCCTGGACCTGTAACCGCTGCCCAGCTTGCCGATGCAAAGCAAAAAGGATACGACATTATTATCGACAATGTACATAATCCTGTCGCTTCACCGCTTATGGAAGTATGCCCTGATGCAAAACTTGTCGTGTGGCGCAACTTTCCCGAAACTGTCGGACGGGGTGCGCTGGAACGTGTCGTAAAGGAAAATATCGACGCACTCATACGCTGACGCTGTAAGCCTGTAATACAGGATCTCTCCTTGACATTGTCGGGGAGAGCATTTTAGAATATAAATGTTTGCGGAAACATTTATATTCCGGAGGTATTTACGTATGACTATACAGACAATTGTTGAAACAGCAAAAGATACAGACCGCCGTATTGCGAAACTTGCGGTGGATGAGCGTACTCCCGGCGGTGCGCGGAACCTTTCGTGCATCATCACGCTTGATCAGTCGAAGACGTTTCAGACGTTCAGCGGATTCGGATGTGCGCTTACCGAAAGTTCGGGTTATGTGCTTTCACGCCTTCCGTCTCCTGTCCGCCAGAATGTCATTGAAAGCTGCTTTCTGCCTGATCCGGAGCGGTCGAACTGTTATGTTCAGGCACGGACACATATGAATTCGTGCGACTTTTCACTTGACAACTGGGCGTGTCTTCCCTCGCCGGATAAGACGCTCCGGTCTTTTTCCATGGAACGGACCGATATGTATCTTACGCCGCTGCTGCAGGAAGCGTCGTTTGCGTCGGGAGGGACGCTGAAGCTGCTCATCTCTCCGTGGTCGCCTCCTGCATGGATGAAGTCCAACGCCGACATGAACAACGGCGGTTTTCTGCAGCCGGAATACCGCGAGTTATGGGCTGATTATTTTGTGCGTTTTATCACTGAGCTGAAAAAACGCGGGCTTTCCGTCAGCCTGGTGAGCATACAGAACGAACCGGCTGCCGTCCAGACATGGGATTCGTGCATCTGGAGCGGCGCGGAGGAGGGCAGTTTTGCGGCCTCCTGTCTGGGTCCTGCACTGAAAAAAGCAGGATACGGCGATATCCGCATTCTCGTATGGGACCATAACCGTGACCTGCTTTTTTCCCGGATGAGCGAATCGATGCATGCAGCGGAGGAATTGAACGGCGGCGGCTATATCGGCGGTGCGGCATACCACTGGTATTCGGGCGACCAGTATGAGAATGTCGCAAAGACTGCGGAAAAGTGGCCCGACAAACTCCTCGTTTTTTCCGAAGGATGCATCGAAGCCGGTACACGGCCCGGGGCATGGTATACGGGCGAAAGGTATGCGCATAATATTATCAACGATTTGAATTCCGGCTGCAATATGTGGATCGACTGGAACATGGTTCTTGATATGCAGGGCGGACCGAATCACGTCGGCAATTACTGTGACGCACCCGTTATTGCCGATGAAAAAAGCGGAACGGTGCAGTACGAAAGTTCATACTGGTATATCGGCCATTTCAGCCGCTTTATTAAACCGGGTGCAGTACGGATTGCCTGTACGATGCAGCCGCTCATGACCCCGGCGACGGTAGACGGCCGTATGGGCAATACGATGGAAAGTACCGCATTCAGAAACCCCGACGGCTCAACAGCGCTTGTCGTTTCAAACAGAACTGAGGCCGACATGGTGTACGAACTTGCCGCCGATACAAATGCTGATGCAGCTGGTGAAAAACGCTATACTGCAAAAGCTGATGATTCCGGACGCGGAACGATACTATACTGCCCTCCGAGAAGTATACAGACTGTTATTATCAGACCATAACGATACAAAAAGAGATGGAAAACGATGGTGACTCAAAAAGATGTAGCCGGAAAGGCGGGTGTTTCCTTTATAACTGTGTCGCGGGTTATAAACGGTGAGCATAACGTAAAGGAAACGACGCGCATCAAAGTTCAGAAAGTCATTGACGAGCTCGGCTATTGTCCGGGATTTGCAGGAAAGGCGCTTAACAGCGGAAAGTGCAATACGATTGCAGTGCTTACTCCCATTCCTTTTGATGAAGATATGCGTATGTTTTATCTGATGCGTGTTCTGTCGGGAATTGAGAAATCATGCCGCGAACACGATACTGATATTCTGTTCTGCCTTTCACCGGAAAAAAAGAAGGAATATGACTATCTCCGCCCGTACCGGCAGAGAAAGGTCGACGGGATTATCTGTATCGGCCTGAAAGATTTTCCGGATATCCTTCTCAAAGAACTTATGCTGAGAAAGCTGCCATGCGTTGTTATCGGCGACAGGCCTCAGGACAAAGCAGTGTCGTGGGTAGATACCGACAACTACGCTGCCGGTTATAATACAGTCAGGGAAATATGGAAACGGGGGCACCGGTTTATCGCCTTTCTGGGAATTCCTTCCTCTCTTTACAACGCCAACGTCACCGACCGTGAGAACGGATTCAGGCAGGCGCTGCGTACGCTTGGTTCCTCAGAAAATCCAGATGAGTACATTATACGTGCCGATTACGAACCGGCTCACATAAAGCGGCTCATAGCGGAGGCATTAAAAAAAATGATCCCGCTGCCGACGGCGCTTTTCTGTTCGACAGATTCCGCCGTCCCTGCTGCCGTAGAGGCTCTGGAAGCAGCCGGACTCCGTGTGCCGGAAGATATTTCCGTTGTCGGATTCGACGGGTTTATCAATAAAATGTATTATAAACTGAATATCGCAACGAATCTGCAGCCGCTGCCTGAAATGGGATACCGCGCGGCAGAAATACTTTTTGAGCATATTGAAAACTATGGAACGCCTTCGGTACGGGAGATTCTGCAGGTTCCGTTTATGGCAGGCGCCAGTCTTGCCGCACCAAAAAGTACGTCCGGTTATTATACACATGACTTCTGAAAATAGTACATTGGAGTGCATTTGTAAAAGGGAATGCTCCCGCAGAAAATAATCCGCTTAAGCTCCAACTTCGCTTCGCTCTGGGTCGCCCGCGGGCTTATTTTCTGTTCCGCATTCTCTTTTACACCTGGTATGCAGTTTTTTTTCAAAAGCTGCAAATAATAAACGACGTTTTAAGAACGAAAAAGAGGGGGTCCAGGGGTGTCCCCTGGTCATGCTGGGAAAAGTAAGTGGTTTGGAGAGAGAGCACGGACAAAGCAGGTGCGTCTGTCCGTGGGCTTTGAAAGTAGAGGGGTTCTCTCTCTCCAAGAAAACGTACGTTAAAATCAGTTTGAGCTGTTTTGATACATCCGCCCCTGAACGACATTGTGTTCGTCAAACCACCGCAGCATCGCGTTATGGACGACATGTTTTTCAGCCGTCCACAGAGGTGCAATGAGCAGCTTTTTGGGGCCGTCGCCTGTAAGCCTGTGTATAACAGTGCGGGGAGGCAGCAGTTCCAGTGAACGCGACACGACATCAAAATATGATTCCATTCCCATACAGCGGAACGTGCCGGCTTCGTATTCACCGGCGAGTGCCGTTCCCCTGAGGATGTGCAGGACTGTCATTTTAATTCCGTCGCTTCCTGCGTCCGCGCAGTGCTTCACAGTTGCGAGCATGTCTGCGTCTGTCTCTCCCGGCAGGCCGAAAATAACGTGCGTAACAACGTGTATCTCACTGCACGCTTCGTGTATGCGCCTCAACGCGTCATCGTATATGCTGTTGCCGTATCCTCTGCGGATATACAGGGCTGTCTGTTCGTTCGCCGTCTGCAGCCCGAGTTCTATGGAAACAAAAGCCATACTGCTCAGACGCGCAATCCTCTCAAGTATACCGCTTTCCAGGCAGTCGGGCCGGGTGGCGATTGAAATGCCGGCGATGTCCGGGGCTGCAAGCGCCTCCCTGTATTTTGCTTCCAGTTCATCGGGATTGCCGTACGTGTTCGTAAAATTCTGGAAATAGGCAATGTACCTGCCGGTTTTGTTTTTCTGCCGTACGAGCAGTTTTGCCGCTTCAATCTGCTGTGTAACAGTCAGTATTCGCGGTGCGGCAAAATCGCCGGAACCTGCGGCAGAACAGAATATACAGCCGTCCGTTCCCTTTGTGCCGTCCCTCGTGGGACAGGTACAGCCGGCATCAAGCGAAAGTTTGTATATTTTCGTACCTAATTTGTGCTTATAGAAATCAGATGCAGAATAATACTGATACATGATACGCTGCTATCCGTTTGATACCGCATTTTCCTTTGCGAGATTTTTGAGCCACCTTTCTTTTTTCAGCCAGCCTGCGGCAACAAGTACCTTTTCAAGATCCGATATCTTTACGATAGCGTACATTACGACAGGTCCAAGCGTTGTGAACCGCGTAAGCATAAACATACCCGGCACATAGATGAGCAGATTTGCAGTCAGATCGACAATAACGCCCATCGTCGTATCGCCTCCCGTGCGCGATATCGCAAACTGCGCGTTTGCAAGGCACCAGAGCGGCATATATGCCGCGGCAGTAAACACAAGTCCGCGGGAAACTGCCCGTGCTGCCGTACTCAGATTTGCAAAGACAAGCGGAATGAGCAGGACACTTGCACAGCCGAGCAGTCCGAAGAATATGCCGAATACAACAGACCCGCTTTCTATCCAGCCTTTCTGCTCCCGCGCCTCGCCGAGTTTTCCGGCTCCGAGCGTTGTGCCCATAATGACGCCTG
Organism: Treponema sp. UBA1793; assembly: GCA_002314445.1. Lineage (GTDB taxonomy): Bacteria > Spirochaetota > Spirochaetia > Treponematales > Treponemataceae > Treponema_D. The sequence goes on along the minus strand of DCFX01000079.1, from coordinate 891 downwards.
TAGACGTGAATATACCGGAAAAGCTTACAAAGAACAGGTTCGCGATTGCGAAGCCGGCCGCCATTCCCGATACTATTTCCGCTCCGCCCCTGCTGTTGTAAAGAGCCGTGGAAATCGTCTCCGAGAAAACCCACGTCATTTCGGAAACGGCAATCATTGCAGACTTTGCCATAATAGTTCCCGCGAGGCTCAGCTTTACTTTGAATATGTCGTATATGTTTGTAAAAAAGCCAGGACGCTTTACTGTGATATATACGATGAAAGCAATCATTTCTGCAAGGCGTGCAATGATAGTTGCAATAGCCGCTCCCGCAACTTCAAGGCGGGGTGCACCGAAATGACCGTAAATAAGTGCGTAGTTTCCTATCGTATTTATTACTGTTGCGGTAACGGAAATGATAAGCGGAACCCGTACTTCGCCGGTTTCCCGCAGTGATGACGTTACAGCCATCGAGACTGCCATTGGAATCCATGTCCACGCGATGATATTTTCGTATACGACTGCCTGCGAGATAATTTCTTTTGCAGCGGAGTTGCCCCTTACCATGAGGGCGAGCACCGGCGCAGGATTTACCGCGCAGAACGCTGTAAATGCCGCAGCTGCTGCAACACACACGAGCAGTTTGTAGCGGAACACCTGCTGCATTCCGTTTTTGTCGCCCGCACCCTTGTACTGCGACATGAATATGCCGCCCCCGTTGCAGAGCACGTTGTTTACAAGCACGAGAAAAATAAAGTTTATCTGTCCTGCTATATTGACACCCGACATTTTTATATCGCCGAGGCCCGCAACCATAAAGTTGTCTATAAGGGAAACGAGATTCTGGATTAACAGCTGTGCCATGACAGGAAGGGCAATAGAAAGCGCCCTTTTGTAGAAATAGGATGGAC
>DCFX01000075.1 GCA_002314445.1 Treponema sp. UBA1793 | reverse complement strand
TTGAAGCATTGTTCGTCTTGAAAACAATCGTGTCAGCTGTTATCCCGTCTGCATTGATTGATCCATTGTCGGTATGCAGGTCAATACCGTTCGGAAATGTACAGTTCTGTGCCGTAATCCGGCTGTTGCTCGTTTTTACTTTACAGACACTTCCGTTACAGCTGCTGAGTTCAACTTTGCCGTTGGCTGTATGTACATTCAGATTTTCGCACCCTGTGTCCGAGATAATGATTCGTGCGTTGTCCGTGACAAACGTTCCGTTTTTTACGGTGTGGATATTTTCTACAGTAATCCGTGCGTTGTCTGTCGTAACGGAAACATCTCCGCTGAAAGATTCCGGTATTTCAAGAGTAATGCCGCTGTGTGCGCGGAACAGGCCGAACCAGTTGAATAAATGAAATGGAATGTGTGAAGGTATAGACCCCGTTTGATTCCGAAACGTATACTTTGTCGGTCGGCAGCGGATCAAACAGCACGCGGATTTTTCCCTCCGGAACGCTTCTGACATCGACATGGATATTTTGTGCCGAAAGGATAATCTTTTTGACATCACCTTCCGCCGTATACTGTGGTTCTCCGGGACTTGAAGTTACGGGAGTTTGTGCCGGCCTCGTTTCTGAGGCTTTCTTATACTCTGCATAAATCTGCTGTGCAATATCGGAAGGCGAGCCAAGATCCTGAATAACAGTTTCTTCTGTCTTTCCGTTTTCCTCTCTGTCACAGATCATTTCCGAATAGTATTCAATTACTTTTTCCCGTTCTCCGGTACTCAGCGATTCAAGATTTTTTGCGAGTTCCTTTAAAAATGTTTCCTTGTTCATTCGATAGTCTCCTGGTAAAAGATGAAGCGGAACTTGTCCGCTGTTACGCATTTTCTACAAACGAGTAGATTTTACGCATTTCTTCAGATTCATTCAGAAACGCCTGTACCTTATCCAGTCCCGGCTGTTCTATTTTGTAGTATTTCCGCGTCCGTCCGTTATACTCTTCGCTGTAGGTTGAAACGCATCCGTTCGCCTCCAGTCGTCTGAGTATGGGATATAAGGTGGATTCCGAAATTTCTATGCATGATGACACATTGCTGATAATCCGGTAGCCGTAAGACGGCCCCCGTTTTAAAGCTGCCAGCACACATATTTCTATTACTCCCTTCTTTCTTTGAACATCCATATTTCTCCTTTTTTTCTGATTACCTGTTAATCACTGCATACTATGTATTGCAAGCTATGTAAAACATAGTATATAATGCATAGTATAACGCTTTATACTTGTTGTCAAGCAGAACAGCAGGGACAAAGCAGCGCTCATTTGCTATACTGGAGGCCATTCAATGGAATCTTTACCTGAATCTGCAAAACTTAAAATTCCCGTTCCGCGGCGGAACTATATACAGCGCAGCGGGTTGCTGGATACGCTCCGCAGGGGGCTGGAACTGCCGATTGTGTATGTCTGCAGCGGAGCCGGAACGGGGAAAACGACGCTTCTTGCTTCGTTTATACGCGGGTCAAAACTGAAAAATGCAGGGTGGTTTTCACTCGATTCGTCGACTGCAAATGTGTATTCATTCTGGCAGTATGTCGTTTCGGCACTTGATCCTTTTCTTGACGACAATACGCTTTTGTCACTTATAAAATCAAATCCGTCACCCTCGCATATGGAACAGCTGCTTGAGTCTTTCTGCGCGCTTATTTCCGCGAAGGACGAATATTTCCTTGTCATAGACGATCTTCAGTATATGACCGATGCGGCGCTCATCCGCTCGTTTGATTTTTTCCTTACCATTATGCCGGAAAACCTTCATCTCATTCTGCTGTCCCGTGCAAATCCGCCTGTCTATCTGGGGCAGTATGCTGTTTCCGGAAAACTTTTGTTTATCAATGCGGACGAAATGAAACTGTCTGAAGATGACAGTATATCATTCCTGCGTACGACGCTCGGCATAGAGGGACCTGATACCGATTTAAAGCAGCTTTCTTCATATGCCGAAGGCTGGATTGCCGGCCTGCAGCTTGCCGCTGCAGCGGAACAAAACCGTACACCGATGCAGGGCGGAAGCATCACAGCCGACTACCTGAACAGGGAAATATTTGCGTCGCTGTCACCTGACGAACAGAATTTTCTGGTCTGTACGGGACCTCTTGCCTATTTTGATGCCAGCATCTGTTCAGAAGTTCTGGATGGCTTTACCGCCGCTCAATTCAGAAACAGCATCGACTCTCTGACAGAGAAAAATTTGTTTATCGTCTGCATCGACGAGGAGAATCACGTGTACCGGTATCACAATATTCTGTCGGACTTTCTCCTTAAGCAGTTTTCGCATCTGCCCTCAGGCAGACAGAAAGTACTGCTCGAAAAGGCTGCTGCAGCTTTTGAACTTCGTACCGATATCACGGAAGCGATCAGGCTCCTGATTCTTGCGGAAGATTACCGGGGAGCTATGGACATACTGCTGAAAAACGAAAACCTCAGTGAAACGTGGAGTTTTCTTGACAGCATACCGGTGCCAATCCTTGTTGAAAATCAAAATCTTGCCTTTCAGTGTTTTTTATACAATATCGGAGTACTGAACATAGAGCGCTGCAGAATCCTTCACAACGCACTTTTTCAGAAATATGAAGGAACCGATTTTGAGAAAGTTCTCCAGTACATACAGATATTCAGGATTGATGCTGTTCCGAATCGTCTTTTCAATGCCGATATTCATATGCTGTCGATTGAACAGATAGAAGCGCTTCCGCTGCAGAATGTTTTAAAATCGATGATTCTGCTCGGCAACTCGCAGATTTTCCTGAACAGATTTCAATACCGGGAAGCGGAACAGTGCATAGAAAAGGCCATGCAGTGTACGGGAGACTCAAGCATGGCTGTTATGGCTTTCTGCTGGGGGTCAAAGGCGCAGTTGTACGAAGAAGACGGACAGCTGAACAGAAGCCTTGACTGCTATAACACTGCGCTCCAATTGTATAATGCATCCGATTTGTTTGCAGGGCTGGGAACTAATTACTACATCGGTGCTACCGGTGTTTTTATGCGGCGGATGGAACTTGACAAGGCGCAGGAAATGCTTGACAAGTCGGACAGTATTTATAAAAAATACCACAGAAAAGTGCCGACTCTGGAACTGACACTCCAATATCATACAGCTGAGATGAACTTTCTCAGGGGGGGGCCGGAGAAGGGGAAAGTTATTGTCGAATCCATGGTCAGCCAGTTTGCACAGTTCGGAGTCCTTAATCTCGGCAGGCTGCTCATGGAGCTTGATTGTGCCGGTATGCTTGAACCGTCCCTCGCGCAGCATTTTCAGCAGGAGTTGTCAGCAGCGGCCGATATATACCGGTCAATGCTCTTTATGCAGTTGCTTGAAACACGTATTCTTGCAGAGAAAGGAGACAGGGCGAACGCTTTCAGGAAAATTGATGAAATTATGTCTGTATGCCGCAGTTCGCAGAACAGCCTCCGCCTTGTTGAAGCAGGATTGATAAAAATTTATATGCTGACGCTTTATCCTGATGAGGAAAAGAAAAAACAGGAAAAAACGGATTTGCTCAGGGAGACTATCAGCTACGCGTGGGAAAACCGCATACTGATGCCTTATTTTCTTGAGCGGAATACAATTCTGCCGTTACTGAGAGGACTTGATTCGGCGACGGACAAAGAGAGCGGCCTTTCCTCCTCTGAGAAGGCGTTCGTCCGCGATGCTGTTGCAGTCTGTTCAGGGAAGAATGATACAAAGGAGAACGCAGAAGGTCTTTCCTCCCGCGAGATTGACGTACTCAGGGAACTTTCCTCCGGTATTACTAATCTTGAAATTGCAGACAGGCTCTGCATATCTCTTGCAACTGTTAAAACGCATGTCCAGAGCATCTACAGCAAGCTCTGTGTTTCTTCACGTACCGCTGCTTCCAAAAAAGCAAAGGAAGAGGGAATCCTGTAGTTGTGTTCTTTATAGAGTGTGAATAATATTCATTGACATTTATTCATTCAAAGGGTAAAATAGTATCATGAGAATATCAAAACGACCTGAAGAGCGGAAGCAGGAAATAATAGAAGCCGCCATGAAACTTTTTCGGGAGAAAGGATACGAACAGACATCGATGGCTGATATTGCAAACGAAGTGCATGTCGTGCAGGGATTGTGCTATCGGTACTTCCCGTCAAAGCAGGACTTGTTTGACAGTGCGCTTACTGCGTATGTTGAAGACTGCTGCAGGCCGTTTATCCGTATTCTTTGTGCCAGAGATAAAACAAATGATGAGAAGATGGAACTGCTTGCCGCTGCAATGGTAAATCCGCAGGAAGGGCAGTATCAGGATTTCTTCCACCAGAAAGGAAATGAGACTTTTCACGAAATCCTTTCCGTGAGAATGGCGAAATATATGGTTCCGTATATTACAGCAGAAATCGAAGTTCTGAATGAGTCTGGAAAAATACATATCGAAGATCCCGAAACAACGGCTAAATTTATACTGTACGGACAGCTGTCTCTTTGGGATGAACCGCCGGATAAACTGAAGGAACACATTGCTGAATATCAGAAGCTGGTAAAACAACTGCTGCCAGTAGGGACTGTCTGAAGATTCCGGTTCAGGCAGAAAGGGGCAAACCAGTGCAGTCCGTTACCAGGAAAGGTAACGGATATATTTTACATATTGAGTGAACAAAATTCAATGATTTGTATTCACTTGTTTTTATAAGAGCCTGTCCGGTTTTACCGGTAAGAAAATCAGCCAGGCGGTATGCAGTCCTGCTACGGACAAGGATTTCATTATGAATTTACAGGAAATTGACATGACAGGGGGAAAAGTACCACGCAATACAGCACGCCTTTTTGGTCCGCTGCTGGGTGCCTTTTTCCTTAACATTCTGTACGATCTGACCGACAGCCTCTGGATTGGCGGTATACTCGGAGAAAAGGCGCTTGCAGTGCAGACAATCTGCATTCCCGTTTCCCTGCTGTTTATTGCTGCCTGTATGGGGGCGGCCAACGGAGCTGCAATTGTCTTTTCACGCTATATTGGGGCCAAAGATAAAACGAAGATGGAAACCGCATCTGCAACGGCTTTCCGGATAACGCTCCTTTGCGTGTGTATCGTCGTCCCTCTTCTTGAATTTTTTATTCATCCGCTGCTGGCCGTTCTTAACACGCCTGCCTCTCTGTATCATGCGGCAAAAATGTTTTTGGGAATACATATCCTCAGCTTTCCGTCAGTTGCACTTTATATGTACATAAGTGCGATTCTCAGGAGCCGCGGAAATACTGTCGTGTCTATGGCCGCCGTTTTGTTCAGCACCGTTCTCAATGCTGTACTTGATCCGGTTTTTATTCATTTTGCAGGCCTGAACGGTGTCGTGCTTGTTACCGTTCTGACTCAGACGCTGATGGCCGTTATTACGGCCGTTTACTGCGGGCTGCAGAAAACGGAAGATGGCGGAAATCTGTTTGGTTTTTCATTCAGGCACATACAGTCGCGCGATAAGGCGATTACCGGTGAATTATTCAGAAACGCAGTCCCTTCATTATTCCAGCAGATTATGCCGTCAATTAGTGCAGCAGTCATTACATCGCTTGTCGGAAAATCAGGAATTATACCGCTTGCAGCATACGGTGCTGCCTGCAAAATGGAAATCATGCTGCTCTATCCTTCGATGGCGGTCAACATGACACTTACAGCGGCAACGGGACAGTGCTTCGGTGCGGGCCTTAAAACGAAGGCGCGTTCTTACCTGCACTGGGGAATGATAGAATCGGTATCTCTGCTGGCCGTTCTGACGGTTTTTGTACTGCTCTTTCAGCATACGTTTTCGGGCTTTTTCGGCATCGGCGAAGAAGCAAAACGTATTGTCAGAAGCTATTTTCTGATTATCAGCGCGGGTTATATCTGCAACGGAATGACAAACTGCTTTCTGGGGACTCTGAACGGATCCGGGCATCCTGAAATTTCCATGGGAATCATGGTTGTCTACTATCTTCTCATCAGGATTCCGCTTGCACTTTTTCTGTCTTCCGCTTTCGGGCTTACCGGTATATGGACTGCCGTGCTTGTAAGCCATATCGGATCTCTTTTGATTGCGGGGCTTGTGTTCCGTTTTTTCAGGATTTGACTTTATCGGTCAATTTCAGTGAAAAGAATTGACGGCTTAAAAACTCTCTCTTATACTTTTTTCCAGAGGACAAAATGATTACAAAAGCTCAGACTCCGTTTATGCCGTCGGATGCGGGATATGATGAATTCCGCCTTGGTGTGTTGAATGCTCATTTTGAGCGTATTATAAAAGCCGGACATATTCAGTCGGCAAATTACTGCCTTTCCCGGTACGGAAAAGTATTTGCGGATGCTGCGGTCGGTATGCAGTCGTACCATCAGGATGAAACAAGACCCCTCATGACCGATAACATCAGGGGCGTTGCCTCTGTAACGAAAATTTTTTGTGCGACGGCGCTGTTTAAACTTGTCGAGGACGGATTTATCCGCTGCAATCAGCCTGTCGCCGATGTTTTAAAAGAATTCGATACTCCGTCGTATAAAGATATTACAATCGCGCATCTTCTTTCCCATACATCAGGATTACGGCCAGATTCCGGCTGTTTCCCCGATGCGTATTACAAAAATGCCTGGGACTATATACGTACGATGAAAGATACACCCTGGCTCGAAGCCGGGTTGTCTATCGGGATGTACAGTAAGCCCGGAAAAGAATGGGCTTACTGCTCTTTCGGATTCGTTATTCTTGGGGAAGTGATTCACCGGGTGACGGGTATGTGCCCGGAAGCTTTCATTACGAAAAATATTTTTGAACCGTGCGGTATGAGTGATTCAGGATTCTGGAATTACTGTCCTGATCAGGCTGAGACTGACCGCAGAAAGAGACTTGCCGACAGACTGTATATTCAGGGCAAAGAAGATGAAGAAGGATATAAAAGCTGGAAAGAGGGGAGCAGTTCCTGCGACGATTCCCGGTTCAATGACGTTCCCATGACCGGCGGCGGTATGTTTTCTACAACGCAGGATTTGAATAAATTCGGTGTCATGCTCATGAACAAAGGAGTGACTGCGGGAGGCGCCCGCATCATCGGAAGGAAAACTGTCGAACGCATGACCGAAAATTATACGACAGGCGATATAAAAGACAACTGCTGGGGTGCGGGCGGTGCATACCGCATGTACGCACTCGGCCCTGATACCCGCCGCACGGCTGATTCTCTGTACAGTGCGGGAACGTTCTTTCATGAAGGTGCGGGGGCCTGTTGTGTACTTATCGATCCTGTTGAACAGATGGTCGCGTCGTGGTTCGTGCCGTTTGCGACGGAACAGTGGTATGCGGATGCACTTTACAATGCGGCCGCCGTCATGTGGAGCGGACTAAAATAGCCGGCCAGCCACAGTGAAGCAGCTTATTGCCGAGGCGGTGCGGACATTCCGTACGTTCCGTGCTGTCGCATTCGCAACATACAAGGAATGGTCGGCATACCGTACTCATTCAATGATATCTCTGGTCGTAGGGCCTGTTTATTTTCTTGTCCAGATAAGCATCTGCCGTGCCGTATACGGGAGCGGCGGTGCGGATAGTGTTCTGGCTGGAATGCCGCTGAATCAGCTTATATCGTATTTCGGAATAAATGCACTTATCGGGTATCTTACCATGGATTTTGCCGACTGGAATCTGCAGATGCTTGTCCGCACCGGAAAATTCCTCACCTTTGCGCTCCGCCCTGTCGATCACCGGTTTTTTGCTTTTGCACAGAAATGCGGGCACCGGATACTTGGCTTTTTCTTTGAATTTTTGCCGTGCCTCCTTATTTTCCGTTTCGTCTTTCATGTTAAACTTGTCCCTCCGCAGCCGTTCTGGGCGATCCTTTCCGTTCTGCTCGGTTTTATCATGACGTTCATAGTTGACTACTGTATTGGCCTTTCTTCGTTCTGGTTTGTCAGGGCGGAGGGGGTGCGCGCCGTATTCCGCCTGCTGCAGTCTGTCTTTTCGGGAGCACTTGTTCCGCTTATTTTCTTTCCATCCGTTCTTCAGAAAGCGCTGTTTTTCCTGCCTTTCCAGTATATGCTGTATGTGCCGTCCATGGTTTGTACAGGCTCTTATTCACTTGCCGGAACGGCAATACCATTACCGCAGATTGTCGCTATTCAGGCAGCTGCCGTTGCGGTCTTCTTTGCAGTGAGTTCCCTGCTTTATCACCGGGCTTTGCACCGTTTTACGGGAGCGGGAGCATGAGCAGATTTGTGAGGGGGTTTCGGAAATATTTTCGTCTGTATATACGCTGTGCGCGCACCGCAGTTTCGGCAGCTGTTGCGTACCGTATGAATTTTGCGGCGGGAATGATTATTACGTTTTTCAGCAATATTCTTTTTCCGCTTGTAACGATAGTCATTTACGGAGCGGGTTTATCGTTCCCCGGCTGGACTTTTTATCAGGTACTCCTTATACAGAGCATTTTTACCGTGTCGTCGGGGATTTCCAATATGTTTTTTCAAGGGATATTCCGGGAGACAAACAATGCCGTGCGGGACGGCGTATTTGAAATCATTCTCCTGAAACCTGTTGAACCGCTTTTTTACCTTGCGGCGACATCGATTAATCCTGAAAGCTCCGCTCTTGTTGCTGGCGGCTGCGTCATGTTCGGACTTTCGGCTGCACACGTGCCGGGTATAACCGGTGCGGCAGTGCCCGTCTTTATGTTGTTCATTCTTGCAGGCATATGTGTCATGCTCGGATTAACGCTTGTTATGGCTGCGGTATCGTTCAAATGGGTCGGGAATTCCCGGCTGCCGGAACTGTTCGGAAGTGTGCTTGAGCTTGCAAAATATCCGCTGGGCATATATCCGCATTCTGTGCGGACGTTTTCAACATTCATAATTCCCGTTGCACTTGTGGCGTCAATTCCTGCGGCCGTTCTTACAGGCCGTGTTGAATCTTCGTACATTGCCGCGGTAATTCCGTGCATCCTGCTGGTTCTGACGGGGATTGTGCTCTATAAACGTATGATCCGGATGTACGAAAGTGCAGGAGGTTGAATTTTATTATGGATGAAACGATGGATGGAAAAAAAACGGATATGCAGCCTGTCATTACACTATCTCATCTGACTAAAGAATACAAAACATACCGGAGAGGATCCGGTTTTACCGAAAGCATCAAAAGTTTTTTCAGACGGGAAAGCGTTGTTGTTACCGCCGTCCGCGACGTTTCGTTTACCGTGCGTAAAGGTTCCGTCACGGGCATACTCGGACCGAACGGAGCAGGAAAGTCAACGCTTATCAAGATGATGACCGGGACACTTTTTCCAACATCGGGTACGATTGATGTTATGGGATATACGCCGGCAAAAAACAGAAAAGCATATGTCCAGCACATCGGGGCAGTCTTCGGGCAGAAATCACAGCTTATCTGGGATATACCCCCTGAAGACAGTTTCTTTATGAACGCTGCGATTTACGGTGTCGACGATGCAGACTACAGGGAAAGGCTTTCCCTTATGGTCGATTTGTTTGAGCTTGGCGACTGCATCAAAAAGCCGACGCGTGTATTATCCCTCGGCGAACGCATGAAATGTGAATTTATTATGGCAATGCTTCACAATCCCCCTGTCGTGTTTCTCGACGAACCGACAATCGGTCTTGATGTACTTGCAAAACAGCGTATCCGGTCTTTTATAAAAAAGATGAACGCGCTCGGAACTACATTCATACTCACAACGCATGACCTTGAAGATGTTGAACAGCTTGCACAGGATGTCATCATTATTAACAAGGGAATGAAAGTGTTCGACGGAACGCTCGGCGGACTTTCCCGTACGCTCGGCGAAAAGAAAATCATTACCCTTACGCTTGCGTCCCGGGCGGGAAAGGAATTATTTTCCGGCCTGAAGGGTATTACGAGCATAACAAGTACATCCGGGTTCGAGATGACTATTGAAGCCGATACTGCTGCTGTTTCTATGCCGCAGCTGCTGAAAGAGCTTTCCGCCCGCTGTTCGTTTACCGATATTTCCGTTAAGCCACTTCCGATGGAACAGATCATTACATCCATTTACACAGATTCACCGGATTTCAATATATCCCCGGCGGATTATGAAAAATAAAGGGAAAGACGTACGATATACATATACCTTCATTGACATAGATTCCTATTTTGAATATATTTACACGCAATAGGGGTTACGCCGCATAAATATGCAGTAAAATGCAGGAGGCGTAGGTATGCCATACAAAAAATCCCCATACCGGTGGGTTGCACTATTCTCTGTCGTACCGGCGCTTGCTGTTACTCAGCTGTGCTGGCTTTCGTTTTCCGCCGTATCGGATGCAGCGGGCCGCTTTTATCACGTTTCAGCTTTCAACATTGCTTTTCTTTCAATGAGCTACATGATTGTGTACATTATTGTCACTGTACCTGCTTCAATGCTTGCCGACAGAAAGGGACACCGTTTGTCGTTTCTTGTCGGAGCGGCTGTTACCGCGGTTTTCGGCCTGATGCGGGGATTTTTTGCAGATCAGTATATACCGGCAGTTATAGCTCAGATGGGGATGGCAGTGGCTCAGCCGTTTATTGTCAACCCGATTACGAAACTGGCGGCATCATGGTTTCCTGTTGATGAGCGTGCAACGGCATCAGGAATCGGCTCTCTGGCAGGTTATCTTGGGATTGTTGTTGCAATGGTTGCAACTCCAGTGCTTGTCGATGCGTACGACATGACAGGCATGCTCAGGGTATACGGCTATGTATCGCTTGCTGCCGCAGCGGTCGTATTCGCCTTTCTGAAGGAAAAGCCTGCCGAACCTGCGGGACCGGGCGGCAGTACGGATAGTGCGTTTACCTTCCGCGATATGCTCATACTCAGGAAAAACCACAACTTTTTTCTTCTTACCATAGTGCTCTTTTGTGCGCTTGGTGTGTTCAACGCAGTGCTCACCTGCATCAGCGACATGCTGCTGCCGCGCGGTATTACGGCAAATCAATCGGGAATGATCGGCGGCATGATTATTATTGCGGGACTTGCGGGTGCCGTCATCATACCGCTCTTATCCGACAGAACGCACCGCCGTCGGCCGTATCTGGTAGCTTCCGTCGCCGTTTCTCTTGCGGGGCTTGCAGGATTATTGTATTTTTCAAATTATCCGCTCTTACTTGCCTCGGGAGCTGTCGCTGGTTTTTCGCTTATGGGAGCGGGTCCGCTTGCATTTCAATTCGGAACAGAAATTGCGTATCCGGTACCGGAGGGGAGCGCTTACGGCATTCTTATGGGTGCCGGACAGATTTCGGGGATTTTATTTATTGTGCTGCTTTACGGGCTTCAGTCCGGTTCGGGTTCAATGCAGCTTCCATTGACAATCCTTGTGGGTTGTATGGTTGCAGCCCTTGTTCTTACCGCGGCGCTGAAGGAATCGGAACTTTGTTCATCATCATAAAGGAGGACAACAGATGAAAAAGCTTCATGAAACAGACCAGAAAACTATGGCCTGGATTAATCTGTACGGCGTACTCGGCCTGCTTGAGGAATTATGCCGCATAGACGGCGAAGCGCAAAAGCTGACGGCAGATGCGTACGTCAGCATAGGTTTTGCAGTGAAAAACGGCCCGGAGGGAACGTTGTCCTTCAGCGGTGGCACATGCACGCTGCTGAAAGATGTCTCCTCCTGCATGATAAAGCTGCCGTTTTCATCTTCCGAAAAATTTAACGGAATGATAGACGGAACGGTAACACCATTTCCGTCGAAAGGCTTTTTCAAGCTCGGCTTTCTTCTTCACACGTTCACGAAACTGACCGACATTCTGTCTTCATATTTAAAGCCGGCTGAGGAACAGCTGAAAAACAGACAGTTTTTCGAGACAAGTACGACCTTTATGCTCTATCTTGTCGCGGTTGCAGTTGCGGAATGCGGTAATCATGACAGCATCGGAAAATTCAGCGCCGGATATATTCCCGACGGGACAATCTGCCTTGCTGTAAAAGACGGACCGGCAGCGGCGATCGTATGCAGAGACCATACGCTTACCGCTGTTAAGTCGCGGCCGGCAGAATGGACAGCGCTTATGGAATTCGACAGCATGGAAACGGCGCGCGGCCTTTTTGACGGCAGTGCAAACGCCATGGACTGTATCGGCAGCGGCAGCATCCGCTGTGCGGGGCTTATGTCGATGATAGACAATATGAACAGGATTCTTACCCGGGTCGGTTTGTATCTTGGATAACGAGGAGGAATAAAAAATGATGGAACTTAATACATATACAAAAAGCCGTGAAGCGTTTGAGCGTGCCGTGAAAGTAATTCCGTCCGGCGTGTACGGACATCAGGGACCGGGAGAAGGATGTTTTATTCCCGTTGAGGCATATCCTTTTTTTTCGTCTAAGGCGCAGGGAACGTATTTCTGGGATCTCGACGGCAACCGCTTTATAGACTACATGTGTGCGTACGGACCGAACGTCCTCGGATATAACGATCCCGACGTGGACGACGCTGCAAAAGAACAGCTGGCAGTCGAGAACTGCGTAACGGCTCCGTCTACCGTGATGATAGATTTTGCGGAACTGCTGGTGGATACTGTAGCCAGCGCCGACTGGGCGTTTTTCGCAAAAAACGGCAACGACGTGACGACGTGCGCCGTTCTTACTGCGCGTGCGTATACGCAGAAAAAGAAAATCGTGTTCTTCAACGGATACTATCACGGAATCTCTCCGTGGACGCAGAAGGTTGATTACTCAGGCATTACCGAAGAAGATGTATGCAACAATCTGTACGTCGACTGGAACGATTACGATGCGCTTGAAGAAGTATTTCATCAGCATAAGGATGAAATTGCCGCTCTGATTGCCCAGCCGTACATGCACGGCAATTTCAGGGACAACGAACTGCCTGCGGAAGGATACTGGCAGAAAGTCCGCAAACTCTGTACCGACAACGGCGTCATACTTATCATCGACGATGTGCGCGCAGGATTTCGTCTCGATACGGCAGGTTCTGATCATTATTTCGGATTTGAGGCTGATCTTATCTGTTTCTGCAAGGCGCTTGCGAACGGATACAATGTTTCGGCGCTATGCGGGAAGAATTTCCTTAAAAACGCGGTGAGCGGACTGGCATATACGGGAAGCTATTGGATGAGCGCCGTACCGTTTGCCGCCGGAATTGCGTGCATCAGCAAGATGAAAAAACTGAACCTGCCGCACCTTCTCATAGAAAAGGGAAAAAAACTGGAAGACGGCCTCATTGCAAAGGCGCAGAAGTACGGATTCGATCTGCACGTGAGCGGCATACCGTCGCTTTTTTATCTGCGGATTGCTGACGATCCGTCTTTTGTGTGGCATCAGGAATGGGTGGCCGAATGCGTTAAACGAGGGGTATATTTTACGAACCACCACAATCATTTCATGAATGCGTCTCTTTCCGACAGCGATATTGCATATACGCTTGATGTTGCAGACGAAGCTTTTAAAGTGCTCCGCGACAAACATCCTGCATGACGGAAAGTGAGCGGATAAAAAAGAAAAGGGAATGCGCAAATGCAATACTTTCCGGGCGCATCATCTTCGGAATAACAAAATGTTAGATATTATTATTTGTTATCTAACAACTTTTTTATTATCATAGCGCTGAAAATTTGGTATATTCTAGGTGTATTTGAATTACGGAAAAAAAATTAAGAGTACACAAACTTGTACATCTCTGCTTTTCATGTGTATCTCCGATTCTGCTTTTCAAAAATAGCTGACGCACTGCAGGTTTCTCCTCCTTATTTCCTGCTGTGCGTCAGTTTTTTATGTTATGGATGCTGTATAGACAGCTTCTACTGTTTTCCTGAGCGTTTCAGTGAATTCTGCTTCCGACTGATGTGCCGAAAGGCCTTCTGAAAGGGCCCGGGAGAAACTTGCTATAAGTCCGTGGTTTTGTGCAAGTTTTTCATCTGCTTCATCCCTCGGATAACCTCCCGACAGGGCGACGACCCGTACGACGCGCGGATCAACCATAAGCGGTGCGTAAAAATCAGGAACGGCGGGAATTGTCACTTTAAAAATCACTTTGATATTCATACCGGGCTGCTTCATGTGCAGATTTATTTCGGCAAGCATAAGTTTTTCGGCTTCTGCTTTTTCGGGACAATTGATATCCACTTCCGGTTCAATGATTGGAACGAGTCCATACCCTGCAATTTTCATGGCATATTCGAACTGCTGGTCAATCACTTTCTTTATGCCGTCCGCATCAGCTTCCTTTATGACCGAGCGCATTTTTGTCCCGAATATATTCCGTTTTACTGCACGGGCAAGCAGCTCATCGAGTTCCGGCATTGGTTTCATGAGCTGTACGCCGCTGTCTTCATCAGCAAGGCCTTTGTCGATTTTCAGGAAAGGAACGATGCCTTTGTTTTCCCACAGAAAATCGGCCGTATACTTTCCGTCGATTTTGCTGTCCATGGTGCGCTCAAAGAGTATCGCCCCCAGGATATGTCCGCTTGTAAACGCGGGATTCTTTATCATCCTTGTTCGCATTTCGTGAACCAGGGAAAACATTTCCTCTTCTGACGAATAGGAATCCGGTTCAATTCCATATGCGGCAAGCGCTTTCGGGGTGCTGCCGCCGCTCTGGTCGAGTGCAGCGATAAACCCTTTTCCCGAGTGCATTACAGCCAGTTGTTTCTCATTCATAATTTTACTCCTCCATTGTTTAAACATAGCGGAAAAAGTGTGCCGAATCAACATCTCCGGCGGCGGGCAGGGTGAAATGCTGTTTCCGTTTACTGCCCCTGTGGGAATCCTGTTGCATCTCCTGCCGTATCGATACGCATAATAATGTCAATCGTGTAACATATTTTAAGAAGCCTGATTATCTTGAAATTGTTTACAGTTGGCTTTTACTGTGTTTAGCAGTGTATATGCTTACATGTTTACCGGAAAAATTATTTGTCAGCGCTGATAGTTCTTTTTGGTGTAGTATATCTGTTTTTTTATATCAATCGGTTGACATATGCAAATTCATGGATTACTATTTATATATTCTTAGGAGGAATGTATGAAGAGACAGATCTTTCTGATTTCAGGAATTTATTTATTGTGTATTTTTTCATTTACAGGGTGTACTAAAAGCTCCGGTTCCACAAAAAGCAGGAATTCATCAGATAAAGAGATTAAACTCACTTTTTTCAATACTTCTGCTGAAGTAAACAACCAGTTTTCGGAACTGTTTGACGTATATCACCAGTCACATCCTAATGTTACCATTACGCTTATTCCGACTCCGATAGGCGGCCAGCAGATTCAGCAGTTCCAGTCACTGATTGCATCGAAAAATCCGGCGACACTTGCAAATCTTGATATTGGCACAATTTATCTCTACAAAAATAAATTCATGGATTTAACTTCTGAAAAGGACTATTTTGAAAATATTTCGCAGCAGGATGCAGTCGATTCTGCCCTGCTTGACGGTAAACTTATCGGGATACCTTATACAGTGCAGGGATACGGACTTCTGTACAACAAAAGAGTCGTTGATACTGCTCTCGGAACGACGTTTGATCCGTCTTCAATAAAGACAAGAAATGATCTGGAGGCTTTATTTAAAAAAATTTCCCAGGCAGGTGTTCCGCCTGTTATGATACATGGTGCAAACTGGTCTGTGGGAGCACATTATCTGACTCTTGCATATGCGCTTCAATCTCCCGACGTTGCAAAGGACGTACAGTTTGTAACTGATATGGAAAACGGAAAAGTTGATTTGGGGAAAAATGCAATATACAGCGGATTACTTGATACTTTTGATCTTCTGAAAAAATATAACTACAGGAAGAATGATCCGCTCGTTGCCGACTACGCAAAGGACTGTCTTGACTTTGCTTCCGGGAAAGTTGCTTTCTTTTTTATGGGAGACTGGGTGTGGTCCCAAATCGGAAGTCTAGAAGGAATTGACAGGGAATACGGTATTATTCCCGTTCCCGTAAGCAATAGCCCTGATGATTACGGCAATTCCCGTATTCCGGTAAGTGAACCAAAACTTTTTGCCATAGACAATTCCGGCTCGACTCCTGAACAGCAGGCTGCCGCAGTTGACTTTATCAAGTGGCTGCTGACCAGTGCCGAAGGACAGGCAGCATTAGTTTCAAAGATGGGATTCAACATGCCTTATAAAGGAGTCACGGTAAAAAGTGACAATGTGCTGTCTGCTGCGGTTTCAAAATATATTCAGTCGGGAAAGACTATCAGTATAGGTGTTATGACGTATCTTCCTGCTGATTATTATACAGCGACAGGAGATTCCATGCTGAAATATCTGGCAGGGAAAACGGACCGCCAGTCACTAACAAACGAACTTCTTGCATACTGGGAATCTGTAGCTGCAAGATAGCAGAAATAATTGACAAAGCACGGCAGACAAAAATCACCCGGTATCTGCTGTGCACGTTTTAGCTCACTACTATACAAGGATTTACTATGGTAAAACAGAAACAAAAAAACATCGGCACTTTTCTATTTTTCGGAGGACCCGCTGTTTTTGTTTTTTTTGCAGTCGTTCTGGTTCCGCTGGCATTCGGATTTTATCTCACTTTAACAAACTGGAACATGAGCAGCGGACAGCATAGATTTGTCTGGTTAAAAAATTATAAGCAGGTTTTCAGTGATGCGTCGTACTTATCGCAGCTCTGGTTTACGCTGAAATACGCGTTCTTCAGTGTGATTTTTTCAAATGCAGGAGCCTTTTTTCTGGGGCTCTCACTCAACAGGGGAATGAAAGGGCAGAGTGTTCTGCGCACCGGTTTTTTTACCCCCAATTTGATTGGCGGCCTGGTACTGGGATATTTATGGCAGATACTTTTTTCACAGGTACTTCCGTACATAGGCAGAAAGTACGGGCTGCCGTTATTTGCGACATCATGGCTTTCCGATACGGGCAGGGCCTTCTGGGCGCTAGTCATAGTTAATTCGTGGCAGCTGATCGGATACCTCATGATTGTTTATATTGCTGGCTTTGTGAATATTCCGTCAGACTTGCTGGAAGCGGCGGAGATTGACGGAGCCGGGGGCATCAAAAAAATAACATCTATAATACTGCCGCTTTCGGTATCAAGTATTACAATATGCGTTTTCCTTGCCCTGTCGCGGTCGTTTTTAACATATGATCTGAACCTTGCATTGACAAACGGCGGGCCTTACGGTTCGACGGAGCTTGCTTCCTTTCACATAGTGCAGAAAGCGTTTCTTTCCAACCAGTACGGTGTCGGGCAGGCAGAAGCCGTAATTTTATTTATTGTTGTTGCGGCTATTGCCCTTACCCAGTCGTTTTTAATGAAAAAAATGGAGGTTGAAGCCTGATGAAAAAAAAGAACAGCGGCACCATTGTAAAGAATTTACTATTGTCCGTACTTCTGGTTGCGTTCCTGTTTCCATTTATTGAAGTCATTATCAACTCATTCAGAACTACGCAGCAGTTCATAAGCAATCCTGTGTCATTCCGCATACAATTGAGTTTAAAAAACTATGTGACTGCGTATAAGTCGATGAACTTTCCGACAGCATTTTTTAATTCGGCTGTAATAACAATCACCGGCATATGCCTGATTATTCTTTTTTCGTCTATGGCGGCGTATTTATTTGCACGTTTCAAATGGCGCATAAATTCCGTACTGTTTTTCATCATGACGGCGTCAATGACCATCCCTTTTCAGGTCGTAATGATTCCTCTTGTTACCATATACGGCAGCATCGGCTTTTTGAATTCCAGGCAGGCCCTGCTCTTTATGTATCTGGGATTCGGCGCGCCTTTTGCTGTTTTTACATTTCATGGATTTATTAAGGGAATTCCAATTGCACTGGAAGAAGCGGCTTCGATTGACGGTGCTTCCAAAATCAGGATATTCTTCCAGATTGTTTTGCCATTGCTTACGCCTGTTTTGGCGACTGTTATTGTACTTGATGTTTTGTGGTTGTGGAACGATTATTTACTCCCCAGCCTTATATTGCAGTCTGCAAACCTGAGGACGCTGCCGCTTTCAACATATAACTTTTTCTCTTCATACAGTGTTGATTACGGACCTTTGATGGCAGGCCTTATAATGACGCTTCTCCCGGTACTTTTTTTATACCTCTTTCTGCAAAAATATATTATCGAAGGGATTGCAGCCGGGGCAGTAAAGTGAAACAGCCGGAAAAGAAAGATGTTTATAAATAATATTATTAAATAATATAAGGAAGTAAAATATGTTGACAGAAGATGATGTGCTTGATGAGTTAAAACCGATATTAAAAGGCTCTCCGCTCCTCGATTTGGAAAATAACTTTGAGGCAGCCAGAAATCTGCCTGCACCGGTTCTTGAGCATACACCGGGAATTGTCATTACAACACGGAAAATTCAGGGGGCTGAATCGGAAATTTACGTAAAAATATATGGGCCTGTTTCTACCTGCAATGACAGGCTGCCTGCGCTTCTGTGGATGCATGGAGGCGGATATGTTCTCGGCAGTCCGGACGGCGAAGACGCAATGTGTGAACTTTTTGCAGAAAAGGCGGACTGCATAGTCGTTTCTGCAGACTACCGGCTTGCACCGGAACATCCGTATCCCGCCGCAATTGAAGACTGTTACGCAGCCTTGCGGTGGATTGCAGCCAGTGCAGATTCGCTGCACATCAATCCTTCCCGCATCGGTATAGGCGGTCCGAGCGCAGGCGGCGGACTGACCGCAGCCCTTGCACTGGCTGCCAGGGATAGAAACGGTCCTGCCGTAAAGTTCCAGCTGCCGCTGTATCCCATGCTTGACAGCCGCTGCGGAACCCTGTCCGCCAATGAGTTTACGATGCAGACTATGCCGCATGCATGGAACCGTGAGAATAACCGTACTGCATGGGATATGTATCTGGGAGCGGAAAATGTTAAAAAAAATCCGCCCGCATATGCCGTACCGGCACTGGCGGAAGATTTGTCGGGGCTTCCTGCGGCGTATATCTGTGTAGGACAGCTTGATCCGTTCAGGGATGAAGTAATGGAATATGCCTCACGGCTTGCCGGAGCGGGTGTTCCCGTTGAATTCCATCTTTATCCCGGATGCTATCATGGGTTTGATGCAATTGCCAATGAGACACCAGTCTGCAGGCGGACAAGGGATGAATATATCCGTGCCTTCAGGCAGGGTGTGCACAACTGAGCATAAAAATGATTTGACCGGCAGTTACAGGAAATGCAGATGTATGGTTCAGTAACAGGCATTTCCGTGCTGTCCGGCGTTTTCATACCATCTTTTTAGTACACAGAGCGCACGGAGCGTAATCCATTCGTTTGCTTCTCCCTTTTCTCCGAATTCTGCAATAACGGGAAACGTGTCTCCGGGTTTGCGCTCGTTGTACTGCCTCTGCAGTTTCCACATGCCGTCCGCATCCTGTTTTTTTCTTACAGCTTCTATTGCGTCTTCCATCCGTGTATCGAATATTCCTTCACCGGTAAGCAGGTACAGAATCTGGAGCATATCGGGATAATAAAAACCCGGGAACGTCAGGCGCGTCATGTAGGGGCTTATTGATTTTCCCGTATTGTGGCTGCGTCTGTAGACGTGATGTATAAGCAGGAATTCGTTCCCGCTGCGGAGCAGGGTGTTCAGTTTTTCGTCGCGCAATTCTTGGGGAACTGCGGCCAGAGCCTGTACGAGAGGGACTGCTGCACGAATACAGGTGTGGCGCCCAAGACACATGTCGTCCGGATTTTTTACCGTATCATCACCGTCATGGAATTCTACGTTGTCCCGTATCCATCCGATGACAGTTTTTACGCGCGGATCTGAGGAAAGCCCGCATTTGATTGCAACCCAGAGTATCTGAGACTGATAGCACGGTACCTGCGGCGTCTTTTTCCACGATACAAGCATTCCCTGGCTCCCGTCGAAATTTACGTCAAGCAGATATTCTGCAGCTTTCTGCATACCGGGAAGTGACGGATCAAAGCCTGTTTCGAGCAGTATCATGAGCTGCCACAGCGTACCTGAAAAACGCCTGATTGATTCATGTGTCTTTCCCCAGTACCCGTCAGAATTCCGTGCACCAAGAATTTTTGTGACTAAAGCAGATGAACTGATTGCGTTCTTTTCCCTGATAACTGTTTCATCATCCGCATGTTTTCCGAGGAGTTCTGTCAGCGTGAAATATCTTATTGATGGAGAGTCGCTTTCCAGAAGTCGGGAAACGGGATCTTTTTTTAGATACTCTTTCCATTCTTTCATATAACATCCCCCTGTAACATATTACCTGTAGTATACACCGTTTTTACCGCAATATGTGTTTTTCCGGTACGTACAATTTGTTATAGGTGTAAATTGTACGTTTATTCGTGCAGAGGGTTTAATA
>DCFX01000088.1 GCA_002314445.1 Treponema sp. UBA1793 | reverse complement strand
CAGGAAATCAGGCAGCGGATTACTGACGTCCAGAATGCATCCCGGAATCTGGTTTACGTATCCGGAAACGGAACTGCCAGTATTGCAGACGGTATGCATATGGCACAGGAACTTGAGACCCATTTTAATGATATAAAATCATCTGCCGACATAACGTCAGGAAAATCAGCAGAGATAGCGCATATTATTGAGCAGCAGACCGAGGCCTTCAACCAGATCGTCGTAACGCTCCGCCAGATAAGTACCGGTATCGATAACTTTACAGATTCGACCAGTATGATAAATACAGCCGCTGCAGAACTGGGGAAACAGGCTGAACGCCTTTCCGGTCTGCAGCAGGAAGAAGATACTTCAAGCACCGGTTTGTAATGTATATACATTTCCACTTCATCTGTCCGCTGTGGAGAAGGAGCAGAATGCTTTTCGTCCGTGGCCAGGATCATAAGTACAATGCAATGAAAAAAGAATACACTTCTCAACATACCTGTTGCCGTCGGTAAAATGCACAGTATTTCTGTATGTGATAAGCGACAGGCTGCAGAAGGAACATGAACGATCAATAGCGGATTAGAAGGATACTTTCTAAAACAGACCTTTAGTGGTATACTGGATAAATCAGAGTGTTTATCGTGGAAATCATCGACAACGTCCGGCATCTGCTTAAAGACGACCTTACCGAAGAACTGCATCCTCACGCAAAGCTTTCTATAGCTGCCGCATCTTTTTCGATGTATGCGTTCTACGAGCTTAAAGAGCAGCTGGAAGGCATAGACTCACTCCGTTTTATTTTTACGTCACCGACGTTTACAACGGAAAAAACACCAAAAGAAAAGCGGGAATTCTATATACCGCGGTTTGACTGTGAACGGGCAGTGTGCGGGTCGGAATTCGAAATAAAACTCCGCAATGAAATGACTCAGCAGGCTGTTTCGCATGAATGTACGGACTGGATACGGCAAAAAGCGTCGTTCAAGTCGAACAGGACGCAGTCTGCCATTCAGGGATTTATTCACGTACAGAAGGAACCGCCTGCGGCCTATACGCCGCTCAACGGTTTTACAACGGTAGACCTGGGGTGTTCGCGAGGCAACACCCTTTCTTCATTTATAACGAAAACAGACTATCCGCGAAGATAATCGCTCAGTCAAAGGAGTTTTTTCAAGTGCCCGTGCTTCTCCAAGCAGAAGTCCGCAGGTCGCAACGCATAGAAATAGTAAATATTCCTTTGTTCCACACCAAAGGGAAGGGATAAATAATAGATTTAATTCTTCAGTTGTGAAAATGTCTGCTTTTTTTGAGTTGCGCACAAAGCGGGGAAAATGGGGTTTCAGAATTATTTTATTAGTATGCCACGGTACTTCATCGAAAATCTGCCCCAGCGCCTGAATGTAACAATTTTTCCAGCTCCCTGATTTATCGTTGATAGTCATAAGCTAATTCGTAACGTCCCTTACTTGCAGATCTTCAATAGGAGTGCTCCCGAATTTTTGTATAATAAGTTCTATGTAATGACGCTGCTGCAGTAATGTTTCCTGGGAAATTTTCTTTCCAAGCATTTCAAGTCGTTTTACATGATCGCTGCAGGGAATGAACATATCCTTTGCAATATCCGCAATAGTAGTTCGTTCTGTAGTTATTGCTGGTAGTTTTGAAATAAACGCATAAGCTTCTGCCTGGTTTTTGACACCGTCAGATACCCGTTGAATTTTCTTATTCGAAATCGGATGTATATACGAATAATACCAGCGGTGAGCAGTTTTTACTTTTGTTTTGATTATTTTTCTTAGATGTGATACTTCAACTGTGAGTCCCTCCGGATTTTTGAACAGACGACATTTTAATGACATCCTGAACCCGGAAGGAACTACAGCTTTTGTACCTGTCTGCATTGCAGACAGCAGAAGTCGGGCGACGCGGATTTGAACCGCGGACCTCTTGGTCCCGAACCAAGCGCGCTACCAGCTGCGCTATTGCCCGATACGAGTGTTTTAAGAAAAACATACGTTGTGAAAAAAATACCCATTCCTGCGAATGGGTTGCATACGGGAGCGACGGGGCTCGAACCCGTGATCTCCGGCGTGACAGGCCAGCGCGATAACCAACTTCGCTACGCCCCCGTGATGTTGCTAACTATATAAGATTTCACTTTTTGTGTCAAGCACCTGAAACCTGTTTTGTTAAAAACTGATGCATATCCGCATGTATCATGATAGAATAGTCTTATGACTCAAATCAGTTCTGATGACATACAGCAGATAACAGTTGATGCCGGAGCGCTCGTTCTGGAAAACGGCGGAGAGACATACCGTTCGGAAGATACCGTCGTACACACGGCGCAGTCTCTCGGCGCAAAAACACCGTCTTCTTTTGTTACGCCGACAGTCGTCATGGTATCCTTTCGTGACGATGAGGGAAAGCATCATTCATATTTCAGACGGATTTACCGGAGGGGGATTAATCTCCGGAAACTTGTTATGATCAATAATTTATCACGTGCGCTTGAACGGCGCGGGCGCATCTCCGATCCGAGCCTGATAGAACACCGCATAGTACGTATTAACAATACACCTGATTATCCTGATGCGGTTGTTGTTACGGCAGCTGCGTTTAATTCATTTTTCTTTACGCTTCTTTTCGGCGGGTCCTTTCCCGACGCTTTGTTTTCTTTAGGAATCGGATGTATTCTCAGGATAATTCTCCTGTTGCTTGATAAAAGTACGCTTAACAGCTTTTTTATTTCGCTGTTATCAGGAAGTGTTATTTCGATATTGGCCGACTGCATCGGGCTTACTGCGCTTCCTGTTAATACGTCAGTCATAATGACAGGCGCGTTAATGCAGGTTGTACCGGGGATTGCACTTGTAAACTCCATACGTGACATTATTGCCGGCGATTTTATGGCCGGCTCTTCAAGGCTTATGGATGTACTTATGACGGCTCTCGGGCTTTCGGTCGGAAGCGCAGCAGGTGTTCTTCTTACAGGTGCTATACGGGGGATTTTATGACGCTGGTTCAGATATTTGAAGCGTGGCTCTGGAGTTTCGGTGCATCAGCATGTTTTGCTGTTTTCTTTAATGCGGAAAAAAGAGATATAGTCCTCAGCGCTGTCCTTGGTTCTATCGGCTGGATTGTGTATCTGGCCTTTAAGTCCAGTGGCGGCGCAGAGTCTATCGGTTATTTTGCAGGGGCATTTTCTGTTGCCGTATTTGCCGAAATTCTTGCAATAGTACTGCATCGACCTGCGACTGTATATCTGATTCCCGGCATAACTCCGCTTGTTCCCGGCGGCGGTATTTTTTTTATGATGCGCGGCGTCGTCCGCGGAGAATTTTCAGAGGCGCTTTCGGCAGGGTATGGTGCGCTTGCTACAGCAGTTGCAATCGCCCTCGGCATCGCAATTGCTTCATCAACAGCCCGGATTGTTGCAATTGCTGTGAAGGGAAAACAGCACAAAATAATGGAAGAAACGGATATGTCTGTGCAATTGCCCGAAGATGTGGATAATCCGTCTTCCCTGCAGTAACGTGATTAAGGTCTGGCGGGGTATGCATTACTTTCCACACATAAGCGGAAAAGAGGCAATAATTTACTAATAGTTTCTTTTCCTGTATAGTAACCGTATGATTCAAAAGAATTCCGCTGTCCTGTATAAAAATCAATGTGCTGTTGTAACAGATATCGATGGTGATAAATATGTTATCCAGTATTGTTCAGCTCCGGCAACTGCGTCAGGGAAAAAAGCCCAGTATGGTTCTCAAAAAGTCCGGGATAAGGATATAGTTTTACTCCATTCAGGTCCAGTCAGTCAGATTGATACACTGCTTTCATTTTCTGATGACCTCATTTTTAAGCAGATAGCAGAAATCTACGAGTTGCTGCTGTCTGACGAAAGTACTGCGTCAGCATCAATAGGACTTCGTGATATTGCAGAGCTTATGCGCGGTTCATTCAAGGCAGAAGAAAGTTTTGCCTTGTATAAGGCTCTTTCTTCCTGTATGGAATTTGTGTGCGACGATACAGCCCTGAAATCAGGCGTACTGGCGTTTATTCCCCGTTCAGAAGAAGAAATTACGGCGCTGAAACAAAAGGCTGATGAAAAGGAACACGCTGGTGAGATTCGGGATGCCTTTATACAGCGCCTGAAGCAGAAAAAACTCAATCTGCCTGACGACGCAAAATTTATGGTTGAAGTGGAAGCAGTCGCTCTGGGAAAAACAGACAAATCGAAAGTGATGGCTGATGCAGGTATTGCTCAGACTCCGGAAAAGGCCCACAAACTCCTTCTTGATACAGGAATATGGACAATAATGCGCAACCCGTATCCGCTGCGGTACGGCCTTACGATGGTTTCCGCAACAGAAGGGCTGGAGGCTCCTCCTGAAGAGGAACGCCTTAAAATAGAAGGGACTGCATATGCAATAGATAATGCATGGTCTGCAGACCCTGACGACGCCGTTGCGTGGGACGGTACATACCTGTGGGTTCATATTGCGGACCCAGCCGCAGCAGTTATGCCCGACAGCTCCATTGATAAGACCGCACGGGAGCGGGGGACGACGTTATATCTCCCCGAAGGTACAAGCCGCATGCTTGCGGAAACCGCTCTTGCCGATTATGCACTTGGGCTCAATGAAATAAGCAGGGCGCTCTCATTCAGAATACAGTTTGATGAAAACGGAGCTGTCGACGACTGTGCTGTTTTCAAAACGGTTGTCGATGTAAAACGGCTTACGTATGAAAAGGCGACGGAACTGAAAGATACTCAGGATCTGAAGCCTTTGTTTGATATTGCAAAAAGAAACTTTGAACGCAGGACAAAGGCCGGTGCGAAATCGATAAATCTGCCGGAAGTACATATAACGGTGGATCCGGAGACGAAGCAGGTGCATATTGAACCGGAAGTTCATTATGATGCGGCCGACATGGTATGCGAAATGATGCTGCTCGCAGGCGAGGGTGCTGCGCGGTATGCGTTTAAAAATCATATTCCGTTTCCCTATGTGAGTCAGGAACCGCCCGAAATTCCGAACGGCCTTCCCAGCGGCCTTGCCGGAGAATTCCGTATGCTCCGCTGTATGCACAAACGAAGTGTCGGCATCACGCCTGCACCTCATGCGGCAATCGGCGTGGCAATGTACAGCCAGGTTACAAGCCCGCTCCGCAGGTACAGCGACCTCGTTGCCCATGAGCAGCTGCGCGCATATATGGACGGACGACCTCTCATAGACAAGGACGCCATGCTTGAGCGGATCAGCGAGGGCGACGCCGCCTCTGTAGCAGCGAAAAAAGCTTCACGGTACAGCGAGACGCACTGGAAACTTGTGTATCTGCTGCAGCATCCGGAATGGACAGGAGAAGCGGTTTGCATTGACAAAAGGGAGAAGCAGGCCCAGATGTACATTCCTTCGCTCAACATGCAGACGTACATCGTTCCCCGGAAAATGCCTGAACTTAATGAAAATATGACGGTAAAGGCTGCTGATATCGACATCCCGACGCAGAATGTTAATTTTATCCAGGTATGAATGTACTGAAAAATTTTATGAATGAGGCCTGAATATGTTGCTGATTCTTGCATAAATATGCATTAATTGGTATGTTTGTTGCATGATAGTGATGAAATTCGGCGGCTCGTCTGTTGCTGATGCAGACCGTATCCGCCACGTAGCTTCTATTGTAAAAGCATATCAGAATAAACGTCCGGTTGTCGTGCTTTCTGCCATGGGCGATACGACAGATCATCTGCTTGAAGCGGCTGACGAGGCTGTGAAGGGAAAAGTGAATATCGACAGTGTTGCCGAACTTCACCGCAATACAGCCCGTGAGCTCGGCGTAGATGCCTCTGCAGTAGAAGAGCTGCTGACGGAACTTACACAGCTGCTGACTGGCATTTCCATGATAAAGGAACTGACAAAGCATACCCGTGATTATCTTGTCTCGTTCGGCGAGCGGATGTCCGTGCGCATGATGGCAGCCTTTCTGCAGAAAGAGGGAACAGCCGCTCAGTATTACGATGCATGGGATATCGGCATGATAAGCGACAGTAACTTCATGTCCGCGG
The DNA here is from genome assembly GCA_002314445.1 of Treponema sp. UBA1793. Lineage (GTDB taxonomy): Bacteria > Spirochaetota > Spirochaetia > Treponematales > Treponemataceae > Treponema_D. The sequence continues at coordinate 66,861 of DCFX01000088.1, read as the reverse complement.
AACTGCTCGACGAGGTGTGGGATACGATTCCAGCGCACCTTGGTCCGTACCGCGACGGTGTAAGCAGCGCAATACCAGTCGTGACAGGTTTCATCGCGAAAGATAAGAACGGCAGCATAACCACGCTGGGGCGCGGCGGCAGCGACCTTTCCGCAACTATGATCGGCGCTGCAATGAAAGCAGAAGAAATACAGACATGGAAAGATGTCGACGGCATTATGACGACCGACCCGCGTATCTGCAGGGATGCGCGACCTGTCCCCGAGGTAACGTACGAAGAAGCTCAGGAACTTGCAATGTTCGGGGCGCAGGTGCTTCATCCCCGTTCAATGCTTCCGTGCAGGCGGACGGGAACGCCTGTCCGCGTAAAGAATTCATACAATATCCAGAGCCCGGGCTCCATTATTGTTGAAAAACATACCGGAAAAGTTCCGCCGGTCTGTGCAATTACCGACATAAAGCATGTAACGCTTATAGATATCGTATCCACTCGTATGCTGGGTGCGGCGGGCTTTCTTGCGCATATCTTTAACCAGTTTCTCAAGTGGAACATCAGCATAGACGTGATTGCGACGAGTGAAGTTTCCGTATCGCTCACGGTGAACTGCAAAACCGATTTGACGGGGCTTGTCGAAGATTTAGGCAGAGTGGCGGAAGTGCATACGCGGTCGGGGAAGGCAATCGTAACGATTATCTGCGACGCCTCACACTCGTCTGCAATCCTTTCCACCGGGTTCGATGCGCTGGCCGACGAAGGAATCAACGTGCAGATGATAAGTCAGGGAGCAAGCAAAGTAAACATCAGCATGATTGTCGACGACGACGAAGCTGACCGCACCGTACAGATTCTTCATCAGGCGTATTTCGGATAAAATTGAATGATTGAAACGGCACCGTTTTAGCTATATTATGTAATGTATGAATCTGAATGACATTCGCGCCAATGCATATAAAAACGGTGCCAGAACCGGCGACACTCAGCCGGAGCAATCCCCAAAAAAATCTTTTATTCCCCAGGGACAGGAGAAAAATTTTGCCGGCGTCAACCGCGAGGTTGACGAAATATTCAAACACAGTAAAAAACTTTCGCGGCAGCTTAACGCAGCGCCTGATAAAAAACGGGATGATTTAACTGAAGTGACTGACGTACTCAAAGAGGGCGGTCTTCTGAAGGTTCCGACCGAAGAGGATTCCGGCGGAAAGGAAAGTGTTTACCGCCGTGTCGCAAAATTTCTGCTGCTCATAGGTGTGGACGAAGCTGCAAAAGTCATGCAGCATCTTACTGAAGAGCAGACAGAAAAAATTATTCCTGAAATAGCGTCTATCCGCAACGTCAGTCCCGACGAAGCGACTTCCATACTTTCCGAATTTCAGGGTCTTATGCAGCAGGCCCGCGACTCGGGCGGTGTCGGTACTGCACGCGAAATGCTTGAAAAAGCGTACGGCAGCAGAAAGGCACAACAGATTCTTGATAACGCAGTTCCCTATCCTGAAGGCAGACCTTTTGAGTATTTAAACGATGCGGACAATGAACGCGTCTTTCTTCTGCTCAAAGACGAATCGGCGGCAATACAGGCGCTTGTACTCTCCCGTATTGCACCAAAAAAAGCTGCCGCAGTAATAGACCAGATGGACAACGATGCAAAACGTTCCGTAATCCAGCGTCTTGCAAAAATGCAGCCGGTCTCCCCCGAAGTGCTCCGTCGCGTTGATCAGGGAATGCACGAAAAGGCGCTGTCGATGACGACCGAAAAGGCCGTGACTGTAGACGGCCGCAGTGCGCTTGCGGAAATTCTCAAACTCATGTCTCCTGCTTCGGAAGACGGCATACTGGAAACACTTTCCGATGAAGACCCAGAGCTCAGCCAGGACTTGAGGAGCCGTCTCTTTACCATTGAAGACGTCGAAAAAGCCGACGACCGCTATCTTCAGGAATACCTGCGGACAATGAGTGACAGGGATGCTGCATATCTTATTGCCGGAAAAACCGATTTATTCCGCAGCAAAATTCTCCGCAACGTTTCGACAGGCCGCGGTGACGCAATCCTTGAAGAGGAGCAGCTTCATAAACCGATGCTTCGCCGCGACTGCGATGAAGTGACGAATAAATTTCTTGGTACGCTTCGTTCTGCGTACGAACAGGGAAAATTTAAAATTTCCGGACGTGATGAAAATGACTATATTAAATAGAGCGAATAGTAAACAGTGATTGTACACGACGTACAGACTCTGCCTGATTTTTTTAGGAGCTTAAAATTGCAGCAATTCTACAAAGGTTTTGATCTTATTTCCGTTACTGACGTTCCAGATTGTGAATCAAAAGGTTTTTATATACGGCACAGAAAGACCGGTCTTGAAATATTCCATCTTCTCAATAAAGATGAAGAAAATATGTTTGCATTTGCGTTTCGTACGCCTGCAGCAGATTCTACGGGTGCGCCGCACGTACTTGAACATTCCGTATTATGCGGCTCTGAAAAATTTCCGCTCAAAGAACCGTTCGTGAATCTTATGAACCAGAGCGTGTATACATTTCTGAATGCCATTACCTATCCTGACAAAACTGTCTATCCTGCGAGCTCCATGAATAAAACCGATTATTTCCACCTTATGGATGTTTACGGGGATGCGGTGTTTTTTCCGCTGCTGAAGGAAGAAACGTTTAATCAGGAAGGCCATCGTCTTGAAGTAGGAAGTGACGGGAAATATTCGATTCAGGGAGTTGTGTACAACGAGATGAAAGGCAATTATTCGTCATTCAATTCAATTGCTTTCGACGAACAGTTCAGGAGCCTTCTGCACGGCACTTGCTATATGAATGACTCAGGCGGGGATCCGCTTGTCATCCCGTCGTTCACATACGAACAGTTCAAAGCTTTTCATCACACGTATTACAGTCCCGGGAACTGTCTGCTTTTTTTGTACGGAAACATCCCAACGGAAACGCAGCTCGATTTTATTCAGGAGAATATGCTTGACCGCCTTGAGAAAAAATATCCGGAACCGGCGGAGACAGGAAGGTATCCGGCTGTAAACGAGTCGTTTCTGAAGCTGGAAACGCCCGAGCCGATGACAGAGCCGCGCGTTGTCACTGCTGCAGGCCCGGCATCGGGTGCAAAGCAGTCAAGCGTTACGATGAACTGGCGTTACGGCCAGTCGTCAAATATCGACAATACGATGGAACTTATCTTCCTCATGCAGGTACTTGCAGGAAACGATAGTTCTCCCGTTTCAAAGGCGCTGACTGACTCTCATCTGGGCGACCGGCTCATTTCGGGTGGCGGTGCGGAAGTTTCGACAGAAATGGTGTATTTCGGTTTAAGCGGGGTAAAAAAGGCAAATGCTCCCAAAGTCAGGGAGTTGCTGCTTGCTACGCTGAATGATTTATGCAGCCGCGGAATTGCACAGAACGACATCGATGCTGCCGTCCTTTCCGTCGATTTTGCAAACCGGGAAGTAGTCCGCGTGCACGGCGAACCGTTTTCGCTTGTGCTCATGGACAGGGTGCTGAACGGCTGGAATTACGGGGCAGAACCGGCCTCGACATTGTCGTACCGCACGGCATTTGAAAAAGTCAAAAAACAGCTTGCGGAAGATTCCCGTTATGTGGAAAAACTTATCCGCCGCATACTGCTCGACAATAAAGAATGCTCTTTTGTCGTCGTATCTCCTGAGAAATCATATTTGAAAGGGCGTGAGAAAAAAGAAGCCGAAATCATTAAACTGCTTACGGCTGAAACCGATGCTGCGGAAATAAAGAATGGTATGGATTCTCTGCACGAATATCAGCAGCATAAGGAAACGGAAAAAGAGACAGCGTGCATCCCTCATATCAGCCTGTCTGATTTGAATCCGCATATCGATCCCATAGAAACGAAAGTGACGTCGTGCAGCGGGGCTGACGGGAGCGACGTTCCTTTGTTTATCAATGAGGAACCGACAGACGGCATTGTGTACATTGATGTCTGTTTTCCGACCGATGTCCTGCCTGTTTCCGAATATCCGTATCTTACGGCCTTTACGTCCTGTGCATTGAACACCGGCTGGAACGGAAAAAACTGGGCTGACTGTTCTGCGGAATCTGCATTATGCTGCGGAGACATGGCCGCACATGCCGTCGTTTCAAAATTGTGCAGCAGCGAATACGGCAGGAAGGCTGCGGCTGCAGTAAAAGATAAACAGTACGTCGGGCGCGACATGATTAATTTCGGGATGAAACTGCCCGTTGAAAAAGCGAAGACTGCGCTTGAACTTTTTGCTGACGCTTTGTCGGGCATGGATTTTTCGGATTCTGAGCGTATAAAGACGCTTATGAACGAAATACTCGACGGAATGCGGTCGTCGGTGCTTCCTGCGGGTTCCCGATATGCGTTAAGCCGCGCTTCGTGCCGTATTAACCGGACAAAAGCTGTAGAGGAAATCTGGCGGGGATTGAGCCAGTTGTTTACGCTGGAAAGACTCTGCGGTGAAGATGCCGGAATGCTCAGCACCCGTTTTTCCCGCATCCTTTCCGAAATCCGTTCCGCAGGCGCTGTCGTCCATATCACTTCCGACAGTGAGTCGCTTACTGCCGTCCTTCCTCTGATTCCCGGCTTTGCGTCGAAAGCGGGTCTGCATAGTCTCTCTCCGGCGCCTGTCAGAAGCGACGACGAGTATTATGCGCTTACAAAACTGCCCGGTGAAGAGTCACTGTCGCGTTCGGAAACATGCGTACTGTCATCTCAGGTCGGCTTTTCTTCAGAAGCAGTTTCCTTTGGAACGATAGGTTTTGAAGAATATGCGGCACTTGATGTCCTCTGTCACTGGATGCGCACAAACGTGCTTTGGGAGAAAATACGGACAATCGGCGGTGCATACGGTGCAAGTGCCGACATAGACGTCAGAACCGGAATTTTTTCGCTTACGACGTATCGGGATCCGACTCCTGTAAAATCGCTCGATGTGTTCTCGGACTGCATTGATGCAGCCCGTTCGGCAAACCTGAGCAGCATGGATGTGGCCAGGGCTGTAACCGGCTGTTATGGGGAAAGCGTCCAGCCGCTTTCGCCCTCCGCGCGCGGCTATGTCGGTTTTTACCGCAAACTGAATGCCGTGACACAGGAAGATAAGGACATGGAGCTTCAGTCGCTTCTGGCTGTGAATGCGGAGAAGATACGGATAGCTGCAGAACGCGTAAAAGATATACGGGCGGGCAGGTACACCTCTGTGATTTGTGGTAAATCTGAAAAAAATACTGGTGTTATTGTCAATTTACCATTATAATAAATAAAGAAGAGGTGTCTTATGGTTGATAGGAAAACAAAAGAGTGCATAAAAATGTTGAGAGATCTCGTTTCTGACGTGCAAGGTGCTCCTTATCCGGGAGATGATATAAAATCAGAGCTGTACAGCATCTGGTATGAACATGCTCAGCGTGCTGCTGTGGAATGTTTTGAGTATCTTGATGCTAACTTCCCGAAGGAACAAAAAGAGCTTGATGACAGCATAAATAAAATACTAAAATAATATATCCCCTCTGACGGCAGGGAATCAAATTTTATTTTTATATGAAGAATCTGATTTGTATGCCGACAATAAAGTGATAGAGGGGATTTTTTGTAATGGCTACTTCAAAAAAAATTGACAACTGTGGAAAATTTCGACCTAATAACGCATTGAAGAGAAACGGTGCTGTGTGGCGCCGTTTTATATTCAAGGGATTGGAAGCAGACTCCGGCGCGGAGCGGATGTTTTTTGTCGAACTGGAGATGGTCAATCCGTACCTTTCGCCTGATGAAGTCGTTTTAGGCTTTAAATCACGGTCAAAAGTTTCAGAAGATGATCTGCAGTATGCTCTTGCCGGTACAAAAGCAGCCCATGACCTTCGGTGTGAATCGCTTGTTACACCTTCCTATGTTGCAGTCCGTGCCGGCTCGTTCGGACTGCATGCCAAACAGTTGTGCAGCTATCATGCGGTAAAAACTATTTCCGGCGGTTTCAGGCTGTCTGAAATAGAAGCCGGAAAATGCATTTTTACCGACGATCATATCCGCGGCGAAATATCACGTACATCATTGGAAATACGGGAACATCCCGAATATCTTTGCGATTCCGGCTGTATAAGCTGGGATATCCGTTATGAAATAAAATATTCATTTCCTCCTGGATATGAAAAAAAGACCGACCTATGGGTTTCCAACGGCGCCCGTACCGATTTTTCAGGCAGCCTGACATTCGACGGCCGCGAATATCACATCATTCCGAAAACTTCATGCGGCTATATAGATTTTCATGCAGGCCACTCGCTGCCTCTTCCCTGGATTCATCTTTCTTCCTCTGCGCTGACAAGCCTTATAAGCGGCAAAATGCTGTTCAATTCCTGTTTTTCCGTACAGGGGCTGTATGAGGATCGTCTGGCTCTTTCTGTTGTGCTTGAGGACAACAGTGTTCTGATAAAAGCAAAGAACGGCAGGCATACAATTACCCCTGTCTGGGAGTGTACCCGGATGCCGATGGATGAAGAAGGGGAGCGGCTTCACTGGTCTGTAAGTGTCGATACGAAAAAATGGGTGGTCGATATCGATATCATGTGCCTTGTGAAAGAACTGTTCGTGAGAAATATAGAGCTCCCTGAAGGAAGGCGGAAAGTGATGAAACAGCTTGCCGGCGGAACCGGAACAGGCGAAATAAGACTGTATCGTCATGTCGGAAAGAATCTTGAGCTTATTGAAGATGCGCATGTCGCAAACGCACTCTGCGAATACGGACAGTTCGAACTGCCCGAAGAATGAGTTCAAAAAAATTGATTTATCCGTAATTCATTAGTATTTTCAAAGTATGGATTATGAACAGTTTACACTAAAAACGCAGGACGCTCTGCAGCAGGCGAGCGCTCTCGCACAGCAGAAAGACCACAGTGAAATTGGTCTCGAACATATTCTTGATGCTCTTCTTAAACAGAAGGACGGCATTGTACCGCCGCTCGTAGAACGTATCGGCGTGCAGGTACAGCATCTGATCCAGGAAAATGAACAACTTCTTGCAACATATCCTTCTGTAAGCGGGAACGTACAGATGACGCTTTCGGGGGAAGCCCAGAAAGTCATTGCAAAAGCGGAAAAGGAAATGGCAGATCTGCACGATCAGTACCTTTCAACAGAACATATTCTGCTTGCCATGTCCCTGTCCTCAAGCCGTGTCGGCGATATGCTCCGCAAAAGCGGAATCAGCCATAATGCGCTTCTTGATGCACTTAAAGCGGTACGGGGGAATCAGCAGGTGAACTCGCAGGACCCGGAATCTTCTATGAGGTCTCTCGAAAAATTCTGCAGGGATTTAACGGCGCTTGCCCGTCAGGACAAAATCGATCCTGTAATCGGGCGCGATGAGGAAATACGCCGTGTCATGCAGGTACTCTGCCGCAGGACAAAAAATAATCCGGTACTTATCGGAGAGCCGGGTGTCGGTAAGACCGCAATAGTTGAAGGTCTCGCACGCCGTATCGCGTCGGGCGACGTTCCCGAAAGCCTCAAAAACAAACGGCTGCTTGCCCTTGATCTTGGTTCTCTTGTAGCCGGTGCAAAATTCCGCGGCGAATTTGAGGAGCGGCTCAAGGCCGTCATTACGGAAGTACAGAAATCAGAAGGGCAGATAATACTTTTTATCGATGAACTTCATACGATTGTGGGAGCTGGTGCGTCGGAAGGATCTATGGATGCTTCCAACCTGTTAAAACCGGCTCTTGCACGCGGTGAGCTTCGTGCAATAGGAGCTACGACGCTTGACGAATACCGCAAGTATATAGAAAAAGACGCTGCCCTTGAACGCCGTTTCCAGCAGGTGTACTGCAAGGAACCGACAGTTGAAGATACAATCGCCATTCTCCGCGGTCTGCGCGAGAAATACGAGATTCATCACGGCGTGCGTATTAACGATGATGCGCTTGTGGCTGCTGCCGTTCTGAGCAACAGGTATATCACAAACCGCTTCATGCCCGATAAAGCAATCGACCTTGTCGACGAAGCGATGAGCCGCCTTAAAATGGAAATAGAAAGCCAGCCGACGGAACTCGATCAGGCTGAACGTAAAATCATGCAGCTTTCGATAGAAAAGCAGTCGCTGTCCAAGGAAGATGACGCAGCATCGAAGGAGCGGCTTGCAAAGCTTGAAAAGGAGCTTTCAGAGCTTACTGCGAAACGCGATGCGATGAAACTTGAGTGGCAGAACGAAAAGGCTAATATCAATAAGAGCCGTGACATAAAGGAAAAACTGGAACAGGCTCGTTTTAACGAAGAAAAGTATACACGGGAAGGTAACCTTGCAAAGGCTGCCGAACTTAAATACAGCATCATTCCCTCCCTGCAGAAAGAACTTGAGGCTGCAGTAGAAACTGATAAAGCAAAAAATGGAAATCCTGAGAGAGAATCGCTGCTGCGGCAGGAAGTTACGGAGGAAGATATAGCCCGCGTTGTCAGTGAATGGACCGGCATTCCCGTCGCAAAAATGCTTTCAAGCGAAAAGCAGAAGTATCTGCAGCTGGAAAGCGTCCTGCACCGGCGTGTCGTCGGACAGGAAGAGGCTGTGCAGGTCGTTTCAGATGCGATCAGGCGCAACCGTTCGGGACTTAGCGATCCGAACAGACCGCTTGGCAGCTTCCTTTTTATAGGCCCTACAGGTGTGGGAAAAACAGAGCTTGCAAAGACGCTTGCAGACTTTCTGTTCAATGACGAAAAGTCGCTTGCGCGCATCGATATGAGCGAATACATGGAAAAATTCAGCGTTTCGCGGCTTATCGGAGCGCCTCCGGGATATGTCGGCTATGACGAAGGCGGACAGCTTACTGAGGCGGTACGCAGAAGGCCGTACAGTGTTGTGCTTTTTGACGAGATAGAGAAAGCTCATCCCGATGTATTCAATGTACTGCTCCAGGTTCTTGACGACGGACGGCTGACGGACGGGCAGGGAAGGGTTGTGGACTTTAAGAACACAATCATCATTATGACGAGCAACCTCGGCAGCGATGTCATACTCGATTCGGACACACCAGAGAAAATGAACGATGCAAAGATAAAGGTGAGTGCACTGCTTAAGGCCACATTCCGTCCTGAATTTCTTAACCGCATAGATGAAATCGTCATGTTCTCAAGGCTTGGCAAGAGTTGTATTGCCGATATCGTCAGGAATCAGCTTGAACGCGTATCGCATCGTCTTGATGATCACCGCATAAGAATAGTTTTTGACGATGATGCAGTTGATTTTCTTGCTGAAAGAGGTTATGACCCTGCATTCGGTGCCCGGCCTGTAAAGCGGGCTATCCAGACGTATGTGGAAAATCCTCTTGCAAGGGAACTGCTTGAAGGAAAGTTTTCTGACGGATGTACAATAAAAGTAACTGCCGCTGCAGGTGACGAGAATCTTGCATTCAGTGCTGAATGACAGCAACTATGGACATTCTGCGGAACTTATTATACTATTCTGCAGAATGTTTTTATTTTACAGGGGTAATGTTTATGAGAAAAAAAATAGTGACTTTTGCTGCGGCTTTTATTCTTTCCGCATCTGCCGGCATATTTGCAACAGGTATCGGACCTCAGATGAACTTTAATCCCGGTTTTACGCCGGGGTATACAGATAATACGGCGGCATGGGGTTTTGCATGTTCTGCAAAATTTGATTCAGTACCTGTCTATTGGGCACTTTCCACCGACGGCTCATATTATTCGTATAAGGGAGATTCGTCGTCAGGAGACGTTAATACGACGCTTTTTAATACGACGCTTACCGGAGATTACTGGGTGATGAACCCGACTATCAACGGTATATGGAAATGGTACTGGGGATTCGGAGGTGCTGTAAGTACTTCAATCACTGCCAACGGGAAGAATTTCTATCTCAAAGCAGGCCCCCGTGCCGTTGTCGGTATGAACTGGTTTTTCCTCGACGGATTCCTTGAGCTGTATGCGCAGGGCGCAATTCAGCCTGAGCTGGAATTGGCGTTCGGCGAAGACGGCACGCAGAACGGCGTAGTCAGGGTTCCGTTTTATTTCCCGTTCAACTCCGGAGTCCGCTTCTGGTTCTGATGTTATACTGCGGAAAAGGTATGAGAAAAACGTTTCTGTACCAGTTCCGCTTTTTTATGTCCGCCCTTCCGTGGCGGACATTTTTTTGCCTACAGCATTTTTATCGAACAGCTGCCGTGATTGTCGGTACCGAGCGTCTCCGCAAGGCAGGGCAGCACGGATTTTAATTTTTCATCGAGCTTCCACGGCGGATTGACAATGAACATTCCGCTGCCGTACAGGCGGGGTGTACTGCTTGCTGCCGCTTTTTCAAGCGGTGTTTCTGTGTGGGAATCTTCCGTATTAACCAGCAGCTGTGCGTCGAGAATATCACATGCGGCGGACAGGCTTTTTACCGAAGCTGTTATTTTTTGCTTCATTGTGCTGCATTCGATTTTGCGGTGGGCAATAAGCGGATACCAGAGCACAAGAATAGCAGCCGGCCATCTGTCATGCACTTCTGCAAATGATTCAGCCGTCTGGACATACTCTGCCGCATCCTCATAACTTGGGTCGGTGAAAACGAGCCCTCTTTTTATGGGGGGAGGCGTGAGTGCGTGCAGCGCTTCGTATCCGCTGCGGTGATGAATCTGTACGTGGGGAGTATCAAAATCCTGCCTGCTGTTTTTACTGCACATATTCTCTTTCAGTATGTCGATTTCCGTATTATGCAGTTCGCACAGTATAAGGCAGTCTTTATCGCGCATAAAGCGGCGTTCTATTTCGGGAGAGCCGGGATAAAACCCCTGGGAAAGACAGCTGTTTACGAAATCCGTATATGTGGAGATTTCAGGCACCGCATTTTTTATCCGGAGTAAAGCCGGGGCGCCAAGCATTTTTTTTATACCTTTTTCCGCTTCCCCCGTTTTTTGTGCACGTTCATCATTTAAATCGTAACGTCCGGCACCGGCATGCGTATCAATGACTGTATACGGCTTGTCCTTTTCATTCAAATGTTCAAGCAGCATTATAAGCGTTGTATGCTTGAATATATCAGCATGATTTCCTGCGTGGAATATGTGGCGGTAACTCAGCATAGCTATTTTATCGTATCTATTTCATTGAGCCAAACGGTGGCACTTGCATCGCTCGGCATACGCCAGTCACCACGGGGCGAAAGGTTTACGGAGCCGACTTTAGCACCGTCCGGCATGCAGGAACGCTTGAACTGCTGGGCAAAGAAACGTTTGTAGAACGTACGAAGCCAGCGCAGCTTGAATTCGTGCGTATACGGCAGCGTCGTGTTGTCTGCAAGAAACAGAATTTTCGAAGGAGAAAATCCGAAGCGCAGTAAATAGTAGAGGAAGAAGTCGTGAAGTTCGTACGGGCCGACAATATCTTCCGTCTTTTGCGAAATAGTCCCGTTTTCAGGCGGAAGCAGTTCGGGGCTTACAGGAGTCGCAAGAATATCCCGGAGAACGTCCGAAAGTTCTGCATTGTCAGTATCATCTGCAAACCACCCTACAAGGTACCGTACCAGGGTTTTGGGAATGGAACTATTGACACCGTACATCGACATGTGGTCGCCGTTATACGTACACCATCCGAGTGCAAGTTCGGAAAGGTCTCCCGTTCCTATGACAATTCCGTTCAGTTTGTTCGCAATGTCCATAAGAACCTGCGTACGTTCGCGTGCCTGGCTGTTTTCGTATGTAATGTCGTGAGTACCGCTGTCGTGGCCTATATCGCGGAAATGTGTACGGACGGCATCCTCTATTTTGATTTCAGAGAGCGTGACATTTGCTTCCCGGGCAAGCGTGCATGCGTTGTTGTACGTGCGGTCAGTCGTGCCGAAACACGGCATTGTTACGGCCTGAATGCCTTTGCGTGGTATGCCGCACAAATCAAACGCCCTGCAGGTGACAAGCAGCGCAAGCGTAGAATCAAGTCCGCCCGAAAGCCCTATAACGGCGTTTTTTGCGTTTATGTGCCGGAGCCTCTTTGCAAGTCCTTCTGACTGCATTGCAATGACTTCATGGCAGCGCTGCGTCCGTTCTGCCGTATCAGAGGGAACGAAAGGATGCGCATCGATGGAGCGGCGGAACGGCATATATTTATGAAGCTTTTTGGCGTGTCTGCAGACATCAATATAAATCCGCCTGTATGATTCTTTTGAAACAAAATCATCGGTGCTCTGGGCGTATGAAGTCGTTCGCCGCCGTTCCTGTGCTATCCGTTCAAGATCAAAATCAGCGTAGACTGGTTTACCTGAGAAAAGTTCCGATTCCGCAAGCACCGTACCGTTTTCTGCAAGAATGTTGTGGGAAGCAAATACTAAATCCTGCGTCGACTCGCCATGGCCGGCATTTGCGTAGATATACGCGCTTACAGTATGCGCTGAATGGCCTTTAATGAGCAGCCTGCGGTATGCGGCCTTTCCGACAATTTCATTGCTTGCAGAAAGGTTTGCAACGATTGTCGCACCTGCAAGCGTATGGCGGGTGGAGGGCGGAAGTGGCACCCAGACATCTTCACAGATTTCCGCCGCAAGAATAAAATCCGGGTCGTCTTTATCGCAGATCAGGATGTCCGTACCAAAGGGAACGTCCGGGAATGTATCGGAAAGATGCACAGAAACTATTTCACCGGTGCGTTTTGCAGGAGCGAACTGACGCCGCTCGTAGAATTCTCCGTAGTTCGGGATGTACGATTTTGGTACCAGAGCAAGGATATGTCCGCAGTAAATAAGGGCTGCGCAGTTATAAAGCGCATCACCGAGAGCAACAGGCAGCCCCGCTGCTATGAGTATGTGATGTGCTGCGGTTTCCCTTGCAATCCGCTCTGTTTCATGTACAGCCGCTTCCTGGAGGGGCCGCTGAAGGAACAGATCTCCGCAGGTATACCCGGTAACGCACAGTTCCGGAAATACAATGAGAGAGGCGCCGTTTGAACGGGCTTCAAGCACTGCTTCTATAATATGGTCAGCATTTGTTTTGCAGTCGGCTACAGTCAGTTCGGGACTGACTGCCGCTCCGCGGAAAAATCCGTAATTCATTCCTTCATAATACCATATTGTTCACACAGTGTAAAATATGCATAAAAAAAGATACCTCTATGATAAATCATAAAGGTACCTTAAATATCGGGCTACCGGAATTCGAATCCGGGACCCCATGCCCCCCAGACATGTACGCTAACCAGCTGCGCTATAGCCCGTAATGGGATATACTATATCAAAAACTTTAAGACTGGTCAATCAGAGTTTGAAAAGTCTTACTTCTTCACCAAGTTTTGCAATATTTTCTGTATTCTTGCTGTTTGCCTGCTGCGTAGTTTCCGAAGCACGCGTTATACGGTCTGCACCGGATGCGATGTCGTTCATGGCGCTGTTAAGCTGCGTTGTCGCATCTGTCAGTTTACCCATCTCCTCTACGACTTCTCCGCTGCTGTGCAGCATCTGAGAAGAACCGTCATGTACGTTTATCGTAATGTCGGTAATCTGCTTCATAGCCTTAAGGACCTGTTCGCTGCCGCTTGACTGCTCATCCATCGCTGTCTTTATGATCTGTTCCTGATCACGTACCTGTGAAGTGAGGTTGAATATGGATGTAAACTCTTCCTGCACGGCCTGCGTGTCTTCCGAAATTGCACTGATCGATTTTTGCAGCGCTTTGAGGCTTGTGGAAATAGCCTTTCCCTGCTTATTTGAATCCTCCGCAAGTTTCCTGATTTCATCAGCAACAACGGAAAATCCTTTGCCGCTTTCACCCGCATGCGCCGCTTCGATTGCAGCATTCATTGCAAGGAGGTTTGTCTGTGACGCAATATGCTGAATGACACTGCTTGCCTCAAGCAGCCCTGCAGACTCTTTCAGCACCCGTTCTGCAGTCGTAACCGATTCTGCAACTCTGCTGCGGCCTGTTTCGGAAGCTTTTGAAAGCGTATCGACGGAAACATTGTTTTTGTCAAGGATACCGGTTACGGAACGGATGTTCGTGACCATTTGTTCTACAGCTGCGGAAGACTCTGACACTGCAGACGTCTGTACTTCTATGTTCGAATTGAGTTCTTCAAGATTCTGCCGTATCCGTACGATTTCAGCATGTGCTTTTTCGACGTCAGCAGACTGATTGTTTACATTGCCCACGCTCTGCAGAATCAATTTTGAGATATCAAGTATTGCAGCTGATGTCGTTCCAATCTCTGTATTCAGCGTGTCGGCAAGTTCATGCGACATATTGGATGTCTGCTGGATTTTTGCAAGAAGGGAGTGTGTTTCCTTTTTTGATGTGTTTACTGCAATTGCAATCAGTCCGTATTCATCCCGGCTTGTAACAGGCATATCTTCCATCCTGTAGTTATGCTGCGTGATTGCTGTCATCTGGGTAAGGATTTTTTGCAGCCTGTGTGAAAAACCGCTGAACTGGAGCATCGTATTGATGACGCAGAAGACAAGACCTGTACCAAGCGTCGGAAACACATGTGCAAAGATATATATGAGCATTCCGTCTTTGTTCCCGTAACCGCTCATTGTTCCCGCCGCTAAAATCATCATGCCGAGCGAATTAAAGAAGCTTACGACAAATCCGCGTCCTTTGTTCAGCATTCCCGTGTTTTTTTCGGTAAGCGGGAACCATTCAAGATAAGGCTCGTAATGCTGAAGGAAATTAACGTTTGCAAAGACACTGAAAATACAGGATGTCCCGAAACAGGTAAAAAACATACCGGAAAAATCGAAAAGGTTCAGTCCCTTCATCTGTGCAGCTGTATACATTACCGGCGTGATGAGAAAGGCAAAGACAGAGGCAACGGGCACAGAAACAGCCTGAAATGTTTTTGCAGCCTTTGCCGCTGTCGGAAAAGATGCTTGTGTACCATCATATGAAAGAAATTTTCTGGAAAGTGTGGTAAATATAAAAAAAGCTGTTGCATATTTTACGATAAGGTATCCCAGAAATGGAATTGAAAAAACAATTGAAATGCATTCAAGGGGAGAAACAATGCGGTTATATAATGCAGGTATCCAGAAAACTGTATCGCCTGCTGCATAGACAGCAAAAAACCAGAAAATGACATCACGGGGAAGTTTCGGGCATTTAAATGTGTTTTCCTGCATAAATAGTACCTCTTACGTTCTAATTTTGAACTTTAACTTTTTATAAATAGTAAATATGTATTCATTACTGAATTCTGCCATTCACCACCACCGCCTCATGCTGCGGAGTATGGAGTTTTTTACTGGTACCGCAGCCGGGATTTTATACCCTTTATGCGTCCCGGAGAACAGGGAGAAAAACCCTGTTTGAATAAAAAAAGCAGAAGCCTTTTTACGGGCTACTGCTTTTATTATACCTTATTTCTGTTAAAAAACAATTATTAGTATACTAATTTCTTCGTCCGAAAAGTCTCAGCAGGGAAAGGAAAATATTTATAAAATCAAGGTACAGTTCAAGGGCTCCGATGATGGAAGCCTTTTTGAACGTTTCAGAACCGTCTGCATATCCTGCAGCTGCAAGCATTCTCTGCGAGTCATACGCAGTAAGGCCGGAAAACACAACCACAGTGATGAGCGAAATTGCCCAGTCAAGCCCTGTCGATCTGAGCAGGAGATTGATGATTGACGCAATAATAAGACCCCAGACAGCCATTATAAGGTATCGTCCTGCGGAATTGAGATTCTGTTTTGTTCTCATTCCGAAGAGGCTCATTGAACCGAACATTCCCGCCGCGGCAAGGAACGTGTACATAATCGAAGTCCCCGTATAAACTATAAATATTGAGGACAAGGTTACGCCGTTCAATATTGAGTAGGCGACAAAAGCAATAGATGCGGCTCCTGTGGAAATGGAACGTATGGAAGCCGACAGCCACCATACGAGCGCTATTTCAGCAATTGCAAGCACAAAGAATCCTATTGCCCTGTTTCCGAAAAGGAAACGTACCATTGTCGGACTTGATGCCGTAACAAAAGCACTCGCTGCGCTGATAACGAGCGCAAGAGTCATCCATCCGTATGTACGTGAAAGAAATTTTCGTTTTTCATTTTCTACGGAACGATAATTGATTGAATCGTAATTCTCCATAATCGGCTCCTTCTGATTACACTCTTTCCCTTAATATAATCAAATATATAAGCTATTGTTACATTTTTTCAATAATTAGTCGAGTCTTTTTCCTGATTGATTTTATACTGCATAGTTGATATAAAAAAAGTATGGCAAATATTATCGATTATATCGGCTGGCGCGGAGACATTCCCCTTTCATTTTGTCCTTTCAATGACATTGACGCACTTATTCTTTGTCAAATTTCCTATCTTGACATGGGAGATCTGCTCGGTGAAGGGTTTAAGGAACAGGTCACGCTTTCCGAACTTGCAGAACGATTTCAGGCGTCGAAAGATTTTTCCCGCCGTTCCGATACAGGTGCCATGATAAACAAACTTTCCGTACAGCTGCTCATCGATGCAGGCCGGTCTGAACGGTTCGGCAGAATCAAAGCGTGCGGTTACAGGACAAAACTTGATCTGCAGAGAGAAGAACAATTTTCCGCGCTGACGTTTCTGACAGGCGACAAATATGCATTTACCGCATTCCGCGGCACTGACGATACAATCGTCGGATGGAAGGAAGATTTTAACATGGGTGTTCTTCAGACAGTTCCTGCCCAGACTGATGCTGTCGAATACCTTACCGAAGCTGTGAATGCGATTCACCGGCAGTTCCGTGTCGGCGGTCATTCAAAGGGCGGCAACCTTGCAGTCTATGCAGGTGCGATGATAAAGCCGAAATTTAAAAAACGGATAGTACAAATATACAATAACGACGGCCCCGGTTTCCGCGACGAGGCGATTGCGCTCCCTGAGTTTCAGTCCGTCATCCCGAAACTGCATTCGTTTTATCCGCAGTTCTCAATCGTCGGTATGCTGTTTTCTCACGCAGGCGCGTATACCGTTGTTGAAAGCGAGCAGACAGGAATTATGCAGCACGATCCGTTTTCGTGGCACCTGGCGTACAATGGTTTTGTGTCGCTGCCGGGATTTGACGAAGGCAGCGAACGTTTCCACAGGACTTTCAATACATGGTTTATGGTATTGGAGGAAAAGGAACGTGCAAAATTTGTCGAAACGCTTTTCAGCGTGCTGCAGGCAACCGATGCGCGGACTA
Organism: Treponema sp. UBA1793; assembly: GCA_002314445.1. Lineage (GTDB taxonomy): Bacteria > Spirochaetota > Spirochaetia > Treponematales > Treponemataceae > Treponema_D. The sequence goes on along the minus strand of DCFX01000088.1, from coordinate 49,718 downwards.
ATTCGGAACTGGAGAGTAACTGGCTGCGCAGTTCCGCCAGAATAATCAGCGCGCTTACAAAACTTGATGCTGAATCCCGCGACAACGTCATAAAGACGATGCAGCTTCTTTTCGGAATAGCAAAACGGAATCTGCCTGTCATACAGGGGATCCCGTTCGTCATGCCGTCGATTTCCAAAAGGAAAAACAGCTGAAGAAACAGCTGAAGAAATAGCAAATATTTGTATTTAGGTATATACTGAGCACTATGGAAGATCCAACGATAGCAACAAACAGTCCTGTCGGACGCCACCTTGATGCGATTTCAGAAGATAACCCTGCGTCATATCTTGTATTCAACAAGAAAAGAATTCAGCTCGTTACAATGATAACGATCGGGCGGGAAAGTGACAATGATATTGTAGTCGACAACAAACTTGCAAGCCGTCATCATGCAGTCATCCAGAAAATACGTGATGCCTATTTTTTAAAAGATCACGACAGTACGAATGGTACGTACCTTAACGGGCAGATGATTCCGCGCGATAAATATGTAAAACTTCATCCCGGTGATAAAATTACAATCGGTACGATGGCTCTTGTTATCTCCTGAACAAGCAGGCTGCTTTTGAGCGATTTATTTTACGAAAAGATACATGCGCTGTGCGCCGTTCCCCGTCTGCCTGATCATGACGAGTTTTTTAAAACGGCAGACCGCACTGCTTCCGTGCTGGAAGCAGAAGATGAATCGTATCGTCCACCTGCAGAGAACGGGAAACCCGGCGGTGTGCTCGACTTTACAAGGCTGCCTGCACTGCCGCTTGTAGTCGTTCCCGACCTGCATGCGCGCGTGTTCTTTCTCCGCAACATACTTGATTTTGTGCCTCCCTCAGGTTTTCTGGACAAAGTCCTTGAGGGAAAGTCCGTGCTTGAAGCGCTGGAAATGGGAGCAGTCCGCATCGTGTGCGTGGGAGATGCACTTCACGCGGAGCTTCGTGCAAGAGACCGCTGGCTTGAAGCGTGGAAAGACTTCAACGAAGGTATTTACGACGGGAAGGCGATGCGTGAAGAAATGGAAGAAGGCCTTACGCTGCTTGAACTTCTCATGGTGTGCAAATGCCGTTTTTCATCAACATTCCATTTTCTCAAGGGAAATCACGAAAATATTATGGATAAGCGGGGCGGCGGCGATTTTCCGTTCTGTAAATTTGCGGACGAAGGGGAAATGGTCATGAAGTTTATGTACCAGGTCTACGGCGACGACGTGCTTCACGTAATTTCATGCTGCGAGAACCTGCTGCCGCTTGTTGCAGTGTTCCCCGGCTGTGTCATTTCTCACGCGGAACCGAGGCGCGGTTTTACGAGGACTGAACTCGTTAATGCCCGGAACAGCGCGGAAGTTGTTGCAGGGCTTACGTGGACGGAAAACGACGGCGCAAAACAGGGGAGTGTAAAGGCCGTGATGGAAGACCTGCTGGGAAAAGACGCGGCTGAGCATTCCGTATATCTGGCAGGCCACAGACCTGTACCGGGGAAGTATGCGCTCCGGCAGGACGGGCGGTTCATTCAGTTTCATAACACGGAGATGCAGAATGTGGCGCTTGTGTCACCCGGTACGGTGTTTAATCCCGACAGTGATATAGTATCGGTAATATAGGGTGAGGTAAGGGGAAGTATGGGTGAAAGTTTTCCGCCGATGATCGGCAAGTATAAAATTATCGAAGTGATAGCGCACGGCGGTATGGGTGTTGTCTATAAAGCGCTGCATCCCTCGTTAAAGCGGTATGTCGTTATAAAAAAAATGACAGCCCGGGGAAATAATGCAAATGCTGAGCGGTTCAAAAGGGAAGCACAGATTCTGCTCGACCTGCAGAGCCCGTACATCGTGCATCTGTTCGATTATTTTACCGAGGGCGGCTACCGGTACATGGTGGAAGAGCTTGTCGACGGTATGGCGCTCGACAAGCTCATTGTACGTGAAATTATACTGCCGCCGGAACTTGCGCTTCTTGTCGTACAGGATGCGTGCTATGCGTTGAAATGTGCGCACAATAAGGGAATTATTCATCGTGACATAAAACCCGGCAACATACTCATTTCAAAACGGGCAGAAATAAAACTTGCAGACTTCGGAATTGCAGGCGAAAAAGAAAAGGAAGAAAGCGGACCGTCTCTTACCCAGTCAGGGATCGCGCTTGGAACGCCCGCGTATATGCCTCCGGAACAGTATGAGAACAGCAGCAAAGTTGATCAGCGTGCCGATATTTATGCGCTCGGCGTCATGCTGTATGAAATGGTGACAGGCGCAAAACCGTATCCCGGCAGCCTGTCGATTGAAACACTTAACCTGATCAGAAAGGGAAAGTATATACCGCCGAGAACTATCGACAAGTCAATCCCTGTTTCTGTCTGCCGCCTTATAAAAAAAATGATGCAGCCGAATCCCCGGCGCAGGTTTCAGTCCGTCGAGCCAGTTATAAAAATCGTTCAAAAATATTTGAAACATTACGATATCCACGAGATACGGGTACAGCTTGCAAAGTCCGTTATTTCGCCTAAACCGATTACGTTTTCCAAATTTACGCAGAAGGATTTGATGAAGCTGAAAATACGCCGTGCCGTTGTCATCGCAGCGGCATCTGCTGCCTGTCTGTTGTGGCTGTGGTACAGCGGTTTCATTCACCGGACCATTTTGCGCAGTTTGTTCAGCCCCGTCGACGTACAGATGGAAATGCCTTCTTCGGCGCTGGAAGGTTCCGATCTTCCCGTAAGGGCTTTTTTCTTTGAGAATGACGGCAGCGATATTCCTGAAGTTCCCGGCTCGCGCAGGGTGTTTGAGGAACAGTCTGAAAAAAAGACCGGGGATGTTTCCGTTTCGCGCCCTGCGGCAAAGGTTCGCGCATATACAATAAAAACGGTTTTTCTCAAGCCCGGCAATTACCGCATAAAAGTAGTCGTCGGCCCGTACGTATGGTGGAAATCGTTTGCAGTAACAGGCGGAAAGCAGCTCATTCAGTGTGATTTTCTGAAGGGCGCCCGCCGTCCGCTTACGGTAAAACCTCATGCGTACGACGCAGCAACCGGAGATGATATTACGGGAAAAGCCGTTTTTTCCGTTTTATATAACGGTTCATGGCGTCCTCTTTCCGATATGGGGCAGGACGATATGATTTCCGGAACTGTATGGAAAATAAAAGCATCGTGTGCCGGATACAAAGACGAAATTTTTTCGCTGCTGCTTGACTGGTATCAGGATGAATTATTTATTTCTGCAAACCTTGTGCCGGGAAAGCAGTAAAATACTTTCCTGACCTTGCCTTATTTCACATTTAGAGAGTATATTTATAGTATGGCTAAGAAAAATACTGATATTATTGACGATACAAAAAATCCGTCCGGCGGCGAAAGCACGGACGCAGATTCTATCATACAGTTTACTCAGGATGAAGCCGATGCCGGTTCAAAAGAGCAGGAATCAGCTTTGGAAAACCCAACTTCTAAGACCGGAAAGACTCCGGACAGTACCGGCACGGGCTCAAGCAGGGAAATTCTCCCTGCAGATCAGTCGCTGCCTGTAAAACTGCTGCTTATCCCGCTGCAGGGACGGCCTATATTTCCGGGCATTTTTACACCTCTCATGATAAACTCCCCCGAAGATACGAAGGTCATTGACGAAGCGTATTCCGGTGACGGATATATCGGAATCTGTATGCTTAAAAATGACGCTGAAAATCCGTCAATCAATGATCTGCATGAAGTAGGGACTGTTGCGCGCATAATAAAAAAGATCAATCTGCCTGACGGCGGACTGAATGTATTCATATCGACTTTAAAGCGTTTCCGTATCCGCAAAGCGCTTCATTCTACATCCCCTGTAGCTGCCGCGGTCGAATACCTTGACGACGAAGAAGATGATACATTTGAAGTTAAGGCCCTTACCCGCGCGCTCATCAGCGAAATGAAGGAAGTGTCGGAGAACAATCCGCTTTTTTCCGAAGAAATGCGCCTTAATATGGTAAATATCGACCATCCCGGAAAAATTGCCGATTTTATTGCTTCTATCCTCAATATTGATAAAGACGAACAGCAGAAAGTTCTTGAAATGCTCAACGTCCGGCAGCGCATGGAACAGGTTCTTGTATATATCAAAAAGGAACAGGAACTGCTGCGTGTTCAGAAAAAGATTCAGAATGAGCTTAATGAAAAGGTGGAAAAAAATCAGCGTGAGTATTTCCTGCGGGAAGAGATGAAATCAATACAGGAAGAACTCGGCACCGATGCGGAAGGAAACGAATCCGACTATCTTAAATTCAAGAAAAAGATAGACGAGTTTCACTTTGAAGGCGAAATAAAGGAAACTGTCGGCGACGAGCTTGAAAAATTCAACATTATGGATCCGAATTCCGCAGAGTATATCGGTACCAGGAATTTTCTGGAGCTCGTGACGCAGCTGCCGTGGAACGACAAGCCGAAAGAAAACTACAGCCTTGATGCTGCAAAAAAAATACTTGAACACGATCATTTCGGGCTCGAAGACGTTAAAAAGCGCATCATGGAATTCCTTTCTGTCCGTAAACTCAAACAGGATGCAAAAGGGTCCATACTCCTTCTTGTAGGTCCTCCCGGTGTGGGAAAGACGAGCGTCGGGCATTCGATTGCCGCTGCAATGAACAAACCGTTCTTCCGCTTTTCCGTCGGAGGGCTCCGAGACGAGGCCGAAATAAAGGGGCACCGCCGCACGTATATCGGTGCGCTCCCGGGAAAAATTATTCAGGGACTTAAAATCACAAAGACGCGTGCGCCCGTATTTATGATAGACGAAATAGACAAGATGGGGCAGAGCTATCAGGGTGATCCTGCAAGCGCTCTCCTCGAAGTGCTTGATCCGGAACAGAATGTTGCATTCCGCGATAATTATCTCGATCTCCCGTTCGATATTTCGGACATCTTCTTCATTCTTACGGCCAATACGCTCGACTCCATCCCGGAACCGCTGCTAGACCGTGCCGAAATCATTCAGCTTCCCGGATACATAGATCAGGAAAAGATAGAGATTGCAAAACGGTATCTTATTCCCAAAAATCTTGAGAAAAACGGTCTCCGTAAAAATCAGGTGCAGTATACAAAATCTGCGCTCCTTATGATTGCGGAGGAATACGCGCGGGAATCAGGTGTCCGCAATTACGAAAAATGTGTCGACAAAATCCACCGGAAGATTGTTACGGAACTCATGCAGGAAGCGGAAAAGAAAGCTTCCTCCGCCTCTGCAAAGGCAAAAAAATCAAGGGATTCCGAGCTTGCAGCCGAAAAAGAGAAGGGTTCCAGGATTCTTACGCAGTCGGAAATTGACAAACTGGTAAAGGCAAACAGGGAGTTGACGCAGGACGAAATCGACAGACTTGTGGGTTCCCGATGGAAACTTTCACAGGAAGATATCGATTTGCTTGTGAAAAAAGAAAAGAATCTTACGCAGGAAGAGATAGACAAGCTTTTCCGGATAAAAAACGATGCATCGAAAGTTGTGGCAGCCGATTTTGTGGATAAAGAAAAAAAATATACGGTCGATGTGAAAGATCTGAAAAAATATCTGGGAAAGCCGGTCTTCGACGAAAGTGAAATAAAAAAAGCTTCTGTGCCTGGAACAGCAATAGGACTTGCATGGACAAGTATGGGCGGCGATACGCTGCTCATCGAAAGTATTTCATATCCGAGCGGAAAGGGCGGACTCCAGCTGACCGGGCAAATGGGCGATGTTATGAAGGAATCGGCTCAGATAGCGATGAACTGGGTAAAAGAACAGGTTCTGTTAAAACAGATAAAAAATGAGGACTGGTTCGAGAAAAATACGATACACCTCCACATACCGGAAGGTGCCGTAAAGAAGGACGGTCCTTCAGCAGGCGTCACGATGGCGACTACATTCATGTCGCTGCTTACCGGTACGACTATAAAACCGAACCTTGCTATGACAGGTGAACTTTCCCTCACCGGCCAGGTACTTCCCATCGGCGGACTCCGGGAAAAAACTGTTGCAGCCCGCCGCAACGGCATAAAGACGATTCTTATTCCGAAAGCAAATGTTCGTGACCTTGAGGATATTCCGGCTCATGTAAAAGCCGGAATCAAATTTGTACCTGTTGCACGTGCAGAAGATGTCATAAGGCTTGCATTCCCGGCCGGTTTACTGGATAAATCTGCCAGAAAGGGAAAAACACAGGCGGTAAAAACTGAGAAAAAGAAGACGAAAGCTGAATAAAAAGCAGCTTTCGGGGCAGGTTCGGGGATATTATATCAGATTACAGTAAAAATCCCTGTTCCTGCAGCCATATTTTTAAATCTTCGTTCCAGTGATACCTTTTCATAAACGAATTGTTGAGCATGCCGAAGCCGTGTCCGCCTGTTTCATAAACTGCAAAGCGGTGCGGAATGTTTTCTGCTGTCAGAGCTTTGTCAAGCAGTACACTGTTTTCAAAATCCACGATTTTGTCGTCGCGGCAGGCTAAAAGATATGTTGGTGGCATGTCCGCTGGAATCTGTTTTTCCATGGAAAATTTTTCTTTTCTTTCTTCTGTTATGTTTGTTCCAAGCAGGCTTTTACGCGACCATAAGTTTGCTATATCGTCACGCATTGAGACGACCGGATAAATGGCCATGATAAAATCGGGACGCAGGCTTACATCCGTATGAATGCCGAGTTTTTCAAGTTCATTGTCGGTATCCGCAAAAGCCCCGGCCATCGTTACAAGGTGCCCGCCGGCAGAGAAACCGATTGTACCGACTTTGCCGGCATCGATGCCGTAAAGTGACGCATTTTCCCGGACAAGCTGAATTGCCCGCTGTATATCCTGAAGCTGGCTTGGATGGTGGAACCCGCCTTCAGCAACGCGGTAGCGGAGCACGAACGTCGTAACGCCCTGTGAATTGAACCACCTTGCAGAGCTGTATCCTTCATTGAGTATACCAAGATGATGATAACTTCCGCCCGGGCAGATAATGACGGCAGTTCCGTCCGGATGTTCCGGTTTTGTCATAAACATAACAGATTCTGCGCTGTGCATGTCCTTTACGTTTTTCCATAGGTCGATTATGCGGTTTTCAGCGGACGCAGACTGAGAAATGCATATAAAGAGAAAAATCAGTGTAGGAAAGGAATAGTTTGTACGTTTCATATGTTTAAAAAAATCTATCTGAAAATCTTTGTTCAGTCAACAATTTTGTACTTGCTATTTCCGGATTTCTGGGTATATTTAAAGTATCTCATATTCAGGAGGATTTTATGGCTGAAAAGATTGCTGTTAAGTTTTACATCTGCAAGCACTGTGGAAACATTGTAGGAATGATTTATGATTCAGGCGCAGTACCTGTATGTTGTGGTGATAAAATGACGGAACTTGTTGCAAATACAACCGATGCTGCCAAAGAAAAACATGTACCTGTTATTACCGTAAGCGGTAAGGAAGTTCATGTTGCTGTCGGTGCTGTCGCCCATCCGATGGAGCCGGAGCATTTTATTCAGTGGATTTACCTTGAAACCGAACACGGCGGACAGCGTAAATCTCTTAAGCCTGGTGATAAGCCGGAAGCCGTATTTGCGCTGGCAGGAGGCGACAAACTTATAGCCGCCTATGCATACTGCAATAAACACGGTTTGTGGAAAGCCGAGGCATAATAACTGCCGGTGATGTCAGGAGGAAGCTCTGCGGATTCGTTCAGCACAGGTATGGATGAGACCGCAGGGCATGAATCTTTTTCTTGACACCTGTATTGAGTGTCAGTATACTTTTTATGGTTTATATAGATGAACCATAAAGAGGATTATTATGGCGCAAAACGAAGATGTCAACGCTACAGAGACATTGCTTGAAAATTGCGGGCCTTTCTTTACTGCGATGGGTGATGAAATCCGGCAGAAGCTGTTTATGAATATGGCTGAAGCAGGTGAAGAAGGCGTAAATGTTTCAAATCTTACTTCAAAAACCAAGCTGTCACGTCCGGCTATTTCCCATCATTTAAAAGTTCTGAAAGAAAGCGGTCTTATTGAATCATATCGTGCTGGTACAAAAAATTATTATTATGTGGATCTCCGAAAGAAACTTGATGAGCTCAAGAAATTTGTGGCAGCAATAGAGCACCTGCTTTCTGCACAGGTGCCTGCAGGTTAAATCTGTTTTTTAAATGCAGCTGTACATTCCCCGATAAACAAATCAACTGAACCTTCTCTTATAACTTTTACAAGCCTGCACTCGAGCCATGCTGTTGTCATTTCAACAGGGATCATGAGGTCGGTTTTGTCGGCTTTCTCTCCCGTAATTCCGAAGCGGGAAAATTTGTCAATGTCGGCTGATGAAACCGAACCGCATTTTTCAATGAGCGGATCGGTTCCGTCGACTGGTATGCATACAGCAAATTCCTTTGTGCGTTTGATATTTACGTCGCACTGGTGGGCCGGATCGCAGGAAAAGATTACTTTTGTAACCGGTTCATAGTCCATCGGCATAATCCATGCAATAGGCGTTATGTCGTAGAGTTTTTCCATTCCCCCTTTTGTGGCTATGAGCGCTACAGCTCCCTGTATAACGAGTTTGTACGCGTCTGCAAGATCTTCATTTACGAAACCCTTTATCATATCGTCCTCCCAAACTCCATGATATACCAGATTATACAGCAGAAACTGTTTTTATCAATATGAATTTGTGGTATTATTCCATTCATATGGCCGATATAAAAGCAGTAATTTTTGATATGGATGGTGTCCTTCTTGATACCGAAACGATGTGCGATCGTACATGGGAAATGGCAGCCGGAGAATTCGGTTTGACAGACAGCGCCGATGCAATCAATGCCTGCCGCGGATGCAACAAGGCGGATACACGTCTGATACTTGAAAAAATGTACGGGGATACATTCGATGCACCTGCCTTTATGGACAGGACGTCTGTTTTATTTCATGAGATAGAGGAAAAGGAAGGAATTCCAGTCATGAAGGGAGCGGTAAAGGCACTTTCGTATCTGAAGGAAAAAGGATACAGGCTTGCGCTTGCTTCTTCGACCCGCGGCGTTACCGTCAGGCGGCAGATGGAAAATGCAGGGCTGCTCAAATGGTTTGAAACTATAACAACAGGCGATATGGTTGAGCACAGTAAACCGGATCCTGAGATTTACCGTATTGCCTGTTCAACACTGAATATTCAGCCGGAATCGTGCGCTGCCGTTGAAGACAGCCCGAACGGTATACGAAGCGCATATAATGCGGGTCTTTTGTGCGTGATGGTTCCCGACAAAATACAGCCGGCAGAAGAAATCAGGCGGATGGTGTGGAACTTGTGCAGAACGCTTGAAGAACTCCCCGATATTTTTAACCGTAATTACAAAAACGGATTCCAGAAACGGGAACCGTCGCGGTAGGTTATGAACAGCGCCGCCGTACAAAACACCACAGTACATGCAAGCGCGGCAAAATCGCCGGCACTGAGCGGCCTGCCGGTGTACCATGTGCGTTTTTTCTTTTTACCGAATCCTCTCAACTCCATTGCGGTGCTTACGACGTCTATCCTGTCCATGCTCGTGAAAATGAGCGGAAAGAGCAGTGAGGCCATGCTTTTCATGCGGCGCATAAAAGGCGCTTTTTTTGACATCTCTATACCGCGGGCTTCCTGTGCATCTTTTATTTTGTGGTAGTCGTTCTGTATGTCGGGAATATACCGGAGCGCGATTGCAAACGAGTAACCGATATTGTAGTGAACGCCGATTCTGTTGAGCGATGCTGCGAACTCGCTCGGATTTGTCGCGGTAATGAACATGAATACGGCCGGAATAATCGTAAAATATTTTACCGCGATATTTGCTTCATAAAACAGCTGCTGTGTCGTTATGGTGTATCTTGCTGAAAAACGGTGTAGTACGGTTGTGCTTTTATAGATTCTGCATCCTTCTTCCGGAGAAAATGCATAAATTGCAAGCAGATTTATTACGAGAAAGAGCATAATCATTTTAAAAATAGAAGATACCTGTTTCCATTCGGTTTGTGACGCTGTGAAAATAAGTATGCTCAGGACAAGCATGATGCAGAGTACACGCGTGTCATACGTGAGCATGCTTGTTATTGTCCATGCCAGAAAAAATACAAGCTTCGTGAGCCCGCTGAGTCTGTGGATGAAACAGTCTTTCTCTCTGTATGTAATCATTCCCGCCATCAGTCATTTCTCCCTTTTTGTTCAGCATGTACGGAGCGGAGCCGCCTGTCTTCATAAATGAATTTGTCGATAAAATCGCAGGGTGTGTCTATGCCGCATTTTATGGAAAGCTCGTACAGGGAAGTCTTTTTGAGGCTTGCATGTTCGGTAATATAATCGTCAGAGAGGACGCGGGAACTCTTTTCATCGGCAACAAGATTTCCTTCGGACAGGACTATGGCACGCTTTGTGTATTCGAGCATAAGGTGCATATCGTGCGTAATCATAAGTATTGTAATGCCGAGCGAGCGGTTTATCCCCTCAAGAAAATCCATAATGTCGGTGTACCGGCGGAAATCCTGGCCCGCAGTCGGTTCATCCAGAATGAGTATTTCAGGATTCATGACAAGGATGGATGCGATAGTGACCCGTTTCTTTTGTCCGAAGCTGAGCGTCGATACGGGCCAGTGGCGGAACGGATACAGGCCGCATGTTTTAAACGTTTCGTTTACCCGTTCCGTTATTTCCTGTTCCGGAACATTGCGGACCCGGAGGCCAAGTGCAACTTCGTCAAAAATGACAGGACATGAAATCATCTGGTTAGGATTCTGCATGACAAAACCGATTTTTTCACCGCGTTCTTTTACGGAAAGCGGCGAAATATCTTTCCCGTCGAGCAGTATGGAACCGCCGTCCGGGGTGCAGAACCCGCAGATAAGCGACGCGAGTGTCGATTTTCCGGCACCGTTCCGTCCGACGATACTTGTCATTTCCCCTTTTTTAATCAGAAAGCTTATGTCGTGCAGTACTTCCTGCGTGCCGTTGTACGAGAAAGAAATATGCCGTACTTCAAGTGCGCTGTCAGTTTCAGGCGGAGAGGGAGGCAGCGTCACACCTGAAAACCAGTTTCTTACGTTGCTGAAGTAAGGCTGTATATTCATTGTTTCGATATGCTGCGGCATGTCCTGCGGTTTTATGTCGCATCCTGCATGTTTAAGTGCCGCAATATAGAGCGGTTCGCGTATTCCCTGCTCACTGAGGACGCCGGAGCATAACAAATCATCCGGTGTCATGTCCGCAGCCACCGTTCCGTCCCCGATGACAATAATGCGGTCGACATCGCGGTACAGTACGTCTTCAAGCCGGTGTTCTATTATAATGATTGTCTTATGCTGGTTTTTCTGCAGTTCGTCGATAAGTGCAATCGCTTTTTTACCGGCAGCAGGGTCAAGATTTGCAAGCGGTTCGTCGAAAAGCAGAATGTCCACGTTGTCCACAAGGACACCTGCCATCGAAACCCTCTGTTTCTGCCCGCCGGAAAGCGATCCGGGTGCGCGGGACAGCATATTTTCCATACCGACCAGTTCTGCCGCTTCGCGCACTTTCCGTTGCATGGTATCCGGGGGTATACAGTCGTTTTCGAGTGCAAATGCAATATCTTCACCTACCGTAAGCCCTATAAACTGGCCGTCGGTATCCTGAAGCACCGTTCCCACTTTTTTAGACATGCCGAAAATACCTTCTGCAGCAGGATTCAGCCCGCAGACTGATACATATCCCGAAATGTCTCCGGGATATGTCGCCGGCACGATTCCGTTTATACAACGGGCAAGCGTAGACTTTCCGGAACCTGACGGTCCTGCAATAAGTACTTTTTCCCCGGGATATATTTTCAGATTAATATCCCTGAGAGTGGGTTCAGTCTGTGCACGGTATTTAAAGGTAAAATTTCTGAACTCTATTGCAGGTGTCTGTCCTTTCATAAAAGTATCAATCTTCCTTCTTCAGGCTCGATGATTTTGCACTGATTTTTGTATAGCCGAATGCAAGCAGTGTGCCGATAATGCCTACAACGATGATATCTGCAACGAAAGCGGTCACTCCCTGCGTAAATACCTTATTCGCCGGTTCTGCATAGATAAGAATGTCGAATAAAGGAGCAACGACGCACCAGCAGACTGCATTTGCAACGATTTGTACGATATTGAACAGAACGGCAGGTTTTACCGTAAAGCCGCCGTTCTTAATCTGGTATTTTTCCGAGAACAGTCCTACGAGGAGGCCGAAAAGTGCATCGGGAATAACCCAGCTCCACCAGACACTTCCGTAAAAAAGTGCGTCACCGAGCGTATGGCCTATGAATCCCACGGCACAGCCTACGATAGGCCCGAATACAGCCGCCATAAAAGCAAGGACTGCTGCACGCGGCTGCATTCCGGTGTTTGGGACGAATCCGAGCGGAATCTGTACCTGTGTAAGGGCTACGAACAGCGCCGCGCCGATACCGATGGCAACGACTTCTTTAATTCCGAATTTGATCTTCATAACAGACCTCCTTTAAAATCTCTGCGACAGCCGCGCGCCATGGAGGGGCAGATTTCAGTTTACGCGACGCGTAAGCTGAAGTTTTATAAAATACAGGGATGTATTTTATAAAGACCACCTTTAAAATCCCGGCGATAGCCCTTTCATGGCGCGTTATAATAGATTTTGAGGCAATTTTATCACTCCGTACAGTTACTGACAAGAGAATCAATTATTTCTGCTTGTTCTTTCCGTCTGAATGCTGTCGTATCTTGAGGAACTGGAGAGTTTTTAATATACTTATTTATAACTTATTCAGGGGAAATCATATGCTTAACAAAATGCGTAACATTGGAATCATGGCTCACATAGATGCTGGTAAAACAACGACGACAGAGCGGATTCTTTATTATACGAAAAAGATTCACAAAATCGGTGAAATAGATGACGGGCAGGCAACTATGGACTTTCTTCCCCAGGAACAGGCCCGCGGTATTACAATCCAGAGCGCTGCAACTACTACGGAGTGGAAAGGTTTCCAGATAAACATTATAGATACTCCTGGTCATGTCGACTTTACAGCGGAAGTGGAGAGGTCTCTGCGCGTCCTTGACGGTGCCGTTGCAGTTATCTGTGCGGTGGACGGCGTACAGCCGCAGACAGAGACGGTATGGAAGCAGGCGGACGAGTTCAATGTGCCCCGGATTTGTTTTATGAACAAAATGGATCGTGTAGGAGCCGATTTCTTTGGTTCAATGGAAGACGTTCATACAAAATTCGGTGTCGAATGTGTTGCACTTCAGATTCCGATAGGGCAGGGGCAGAATTTTGAAGGCGTTATTGATTTGCTCGATATGAAAGAAATCCGCTGGAATATGGAAGATGATGGTGAGACATTCTCTATAACTGACGTTGCTCCTGAGCGGAAAGCCGATGCGGAAAAATGGCATGAAAAGCTTATCGATCAGGCAGCATCAGCTGACGATTCTCTTGCTGAACTTTATCTTGAAGGAAAAGAAATTTCAATTGAACAGCTCAAAGGCGCGCTCCGCCGTCAGACAATAAACAGGGCGATAGTTCCGTTTGTCATGGGAAGTGCACGCCATAATCAGGGAATACAGCCGCTTATAGATGCTGTTGTAGATTATCTTCCGGCTCCCGACGAAGTACCGCCTGCAGAAGGGCTGCACATAAAACGCGATAAAGAAGAAAAGGTTGAAGTTCCCTGCATTGAGTCCGGTACGCCCGTCGGTCTTGTTTTTAAGATTTCCTATGATCCGAATATGGGGTCTGTCTGTTTTGTACGCATGTATTCAGGAAAAATTTCATCAGGTACTCAGATTTTCAATGTCAATAAGAAAAAGCGTGAACGCATAAACCGTATTTTCCGCATCAATGCAGACAAAGAAGAACCGATGGACAGTGTATCTGCAGGAGATATTGCCGCATTCATCGGATTGAAACTTGCCCAGACAGGGGATACACTTGGAAGTGAAGGAATGCCGGTGCTTCTCGAAAAGCCGACGTTTCCGCAGCCTGTTATTTCCGTATCTCTTGAACCTGAATCGCTTGCTGAGCGCGACAAGATGAATCAGACACTTGAAATTCTGTCGCACGAAGATCCGACATTTACATATCATGATGATCCAGAAACGGGACAGCTGATCATCAGCGGAATGGGTGAACTCCATCTCGACGTGCTTGTAACGCGTATGCGCGATGATTTCAAAGTGCAGTGCCGGGTCGGAGCTCCGCAGGTTACGTACAGAGAGGCTGTCACCACGCCGGCGGATTCATCGGAATCATACAGTAAAGTTCTCGGCGGTAAAGAGAATACAGCCGGAATTACCATTCATGTCGAGCCGCGCAGCCAGGGGGAGGGAAATCTGTATACTTGTGCCGTAAAACGCAGTTCTGACATTCCCGACGAGATTTTTGATGCAATGCAGAATTCATTTGAAAGCTCCCTCCAGTCCGGCATCAAATTCGGCTACCCGTGCACAGACACAGCCGTAACCGTTACCGCTGTTGAATACAACGAGCTTACATCGACGCCGTTCGCATTTGAAGCGTGCGCTGCGCAGGTTTTCGATAAGGCTTGTTCCGCTGCAAATCCGCAGCTGCTTGAACCAGTCATGAGGGTCGACATTTCCTGTCCCAAGGAATTCGTCGGCGATGCCATGAGCCAGATTACGGCGCGCGGAGGCATTATTTTGGGGCAGGATTCGAAAGTTTCAGGGGAAATTGTTCATGCGCAGGCTCCTATGGCGAAAATGTTCGGATTTTCAACAAACCTGCGTTCTGTCACGCAGGGGCGTGCCTCGTTCTCAATGGAATTCAGTCATTTTCAGATAAAACCGGATGGATTAGGAAAAACATGGTAGTAATTTTGCGGATTGTCTGCATTGTTCTGCTTTTATATCAGCTGGTATTATTCTCCTCCACGCTCAGAGATATTTCTGATGCTGGTCATAATACCGCAGGTATACAGGTGTGCAGTGCGCTTTCTGCAGTTTTTCTGCTTTTTTTTGATTTTTTTGCGAACTTCCGCTTTATTTCATCTTCCGTGCTGCTGTGGGCAGCCAGTTTGTCCGCAATGGCGTATATAGGTTTTTATTTCTTTCTTGTCCGTTTTGTCCTTTTATTAATACAGATAGACCAAAAAAGGATAAACCTCATTTCCCTGTGTCTTGCCGTTCTTACAGCAGCCGTCGGTATACTGTTTATCACAAATCCGGTTACTTTGTGGGTGTTTACCGTAAGGTATGATCCGGTTGCGGGAACGAAGGTTCTTTTATTTTTTAAAGGCATTCCTTTTTTTATATATATAATTTACTGCATTACGGTTCTTGCCATATGCATTCTTATGCTTGTTGCAAAATGTATACAGAATGCGTTCCGTTATTCTTCACGTTATATATACATGATCTTTATTACGCTTGCAACATCGACAGGAGGATTTTTGATAATCAGGCTTACTCAGGTTGAAAAATTCTGGTTTGTGCAGCCTGATATAATGCTGTTTTTATCAATCCTCATGTATTACCTCGTGTACAAGTATCGTCCCCGCTTTAGTCTTGTGGGGCTGCGGATGGGTATTTTCAACAGCCTGTCGGTTCCTGTTATTCTTTTTGATACGCATGATATGCTTGTTGACTATAATAATACCGCCCGAATCCTTTTCCGGCTTGACAGGAAAATGTACGGAAATATGACGATTTCCGGCTTTCTCAGCTCAAAACTTTCCGGACAAATCAGACGGAGATCGGCAGAAACTACAGCAGAAGTTACAATTGATACAGACTCCGGAAGCAGAGTGTTCAAACTTGATTATATATGTCTCAACAGCAACAAAGACCGCATACACGGAACGCTGCTTCAGTTTTCGGATATTACGGAACTAAAGCAGATGTACAATATAATGAAGCAGACTGCAATGACAGACCGCCTTACAGGGCTTGCAAGCCGCATGATGCTTGACCGGAAAATTTCAGAAATCAATTTATACCGCAAATATCCGTATTGTGCGGCAGCCTGCAGCATCAACGGCCTTCAGTTTATTAAAAACGGATTCGGGGAAGCTGCATACGATATGGTTCTTGTAAAGTTTGCCACTATTCTGAAACAGCGTCTCCGTACAGAAGATTTTGCGGCATGCGATGACGATATTATCATCGTTTTATTACCTGATTTGCAGGAGGATGCAGCTTCCGGAATTTTCGGGCAGATTAACGGGACCCTTCAGAGGGAAAGCATTCTGCCTTTTCGTGTTACAATAGAATACAAAGTCGTCTCCCGTCCAAACCCTGATGTGCCCATGCAGGAAATTGTCGACAGTGCCCGTAACGGCATGATGCGGAAACTTCTTCTCAGCAATTCCGAAGTCAATAAAGAGCTTGTCCTGTCGCTTTCAAAAGCACTTTCCGATACAGGGCGCGAAACGAAAGAACATGAGGCCCGTGTCGAGGAACTTGCAGCCAGGCTGGGAAAGGTACTGGGACTTACCGGTGAACAGATGCAGAATCTGAATACCCTTGCAAAATTTCATGATATCGGCAAGCAGACTGTTCCCGCAGGAATTCTTGCCAAGAGGCAGAACAACCTTACCGAAAAAGAACTTGAACAGAAAAAGCTGCATTCAGTAGCAGGATACCGGCTTGCATGTTCCGTTCCGGATCTGGAACCTGTCGCCACCGACATACTCTGCCATCATGAACGCTGGGACGGGAAGGGGTACCCGAACGGGTTCAAAGGTGAAAAAATTCCGTACCTTGCACGCATTTTTGCAGTTGTGGATGCATTTGACGCACTCACTCATGACCGCGTTGATTATAAAGCAGTTTCTGAAAAAAATGCGCTTGAAACAGTCCTGAGGGGAGCCGGAAAACAGTTTGATCCGCAGATTGTAAAAACATTTGTTTTGTTATTTTCTGATTGACACTTTTTATACTTTTTGATAATATGCTGTTCACACGCGGGGATGGTGGAATTGGTAGACACGCCAGCTTGAGGTGCTGGTGCCGAAAGGCTTGCCTGTTCAAGTCAGGTTCTCCGCAACAGCAAAAAGATTACCGTAAAACGGTAATCTTTTTTTTTATGCAGGTGAAAAATGATAGCTGTTTTCGTAAACTGTGCGGCGATTATACTCGGTTCTGTTATAGGTCTGTTGTGTGCACGCAGGATGACGACTGCACTTTCCGATATTATTCAGACAGCAGCAGGTATCGTCGTTGTCATCATAGGGCTGCAGATGGCGTTCAAATACCAGAACATCGTATATCTTGCACTGTCAATGATTCTTGGCGGCATCCTCGGAACATGGTGGGATATTGACGGACTCATCCTGCGTTTCGGCGGTTTTCTGCAGCACCTTGTATACAGGGGCCGCGGAAAGGAAGAGCAGGGCGGAAAGAATTTTGCGTATGCGTTTCTGAACGCATCAGTTCTGTTCTGTGTCGGAGCCATGGCTATTATAGGTTCCTTTAAGGCTGCAATAGAAAAAGATTACACAATAATTTTCACAAAATCGATTCTTGACGGATTTATGGCTATAACGTTCGCGGCTGCAATGGGGGCGGGGACTGTTTTCTCATTTATTGCCGTACTCTTCTATCAGGGAGCGCTTACGCTGCTTTCCGCATTTGTAAAGCCGTATGTTACCGATGTTTTGATAGCCGAATTGACAGGATGCGGCGGAGCGCTTATCGTCATGATAGGCATAAACCTGCTGAACCTGCGCAAAATCAAAACAGCTAATTTTCTCCCCGCTTTACTTCTTGAAATTCTGTTTGTTCTGCTCGATCCCTGGATTAAAAATATTGTTCATTTCTGATTTGACAATATACACTTTTGCGCTTACAATTATATTCATAATATAACCCCAAGGGAGGCCACTATGGCTAAGGTAGAACTGAAGGGTATCGGCAAAATTTACGACGGCAATGTCCGTGCAGTAACAAATGCCAATATCACAATTGAAGACAAGGAATTCTGCGTTCTTGTCGGTCCATCCGGATGCGGTAAATCAACAACACTCCGCATGATTGCAGGTCTTGAAGATATCAGCGAAGGAAAACTGTATATCGACGGTGTGGAAATGAACGACGTTCCGCCGAAAGACCGCGATATCGCTATGGTATTCCAGAACTACGCTCTGTATCCGCATATGACCGTGTACGACAACATGGCATTCGGACTTAAGATCCGCAAAATGGACAAAGCAGAAATCGACCGCCGTGTAAAAGATGCTGCAAAACAGCTTGGCCTGACACAGTATCTTGACCGCAAACCGAAGGCTCTTTCCGGCGGTCAGCGCCAGCGTGTTGCTGTAGGACGTGCAATCGTCCGTAACCCGAAAGTCTTCCTCTTTGATGAACCGCTTTCAAATCTTGATGCAAAACTCCGTGTAACAATGCGTTCGGAACTTGCAGAGATTCATAATCGTCTGCAGGCAACGATGATTTACGTTACCCACGACCAGACCGAGGCTATGACGCTCGGTACGACGATTGTCGTTATGAAAGACGGCGTTATCCAGCAGATTGGTGCTCCGCTGTACCTGTACAACAACCCGATCAACAAATTTGTTGCGGGATTCATCGGAACACCGCCGATGAACTTCATGACAGTTAAAGTTCTTGAAAAGAACGGAAAGATTGTCTGCGACGAAGGTTCTTTCGAGATTACACCGACCGATGCTCAGGCTAAAGATCTCAAGGCATATGTTGGAAAGGATGTATCATTCGGTATCCGCCCGGAAGATGTAAAGTTTACTGACAAACCGGTTCCCCAGAATAACATGCAGATGAAGATTACAAACCGGGAACCGCTTGGTGCCGAGACTCACCTGTATCTGCTTACAAACAAAGGCCAGAGCATGATCGCCCGTACAGCTGCTACTGCTGAATTCCGCCTTGGTGATACAGTTAACTTTATTCCGGATATGAACCGTGCCAAGTTCTTTACAATGGATGAAGGCGAACTGAATATTTGTGATATAGTAGAGAAGAAGTGGTAATCTAAATCAGCTTCAAAAAAACTGCCGTGTAAAAACGGCAGTTTTTTTTTGATATAATTATTTAACTTTATTGGTGCGGCAGAATTGTTGATTTGTACGGAGGTTTTAATATCCGAACCCAGGAGCGTATGAAAGGTATTAATCCCGGCTGTGATACATTCAGAGAACAATAACCACGCTGCTTGTGGCGGGATTATTGATTGACGAAAGATTTATATTCAATTAGAGTTATAATCATTTTATTCAGGGGAAAAAGATGAAGAAACTGGTTCTTGTTCTTGCAGTTGTATTTTTTGCTGGTGCTGCCCTTTCCGGACAGGTTCTGCCTGCCGCTGGTGTTGAAAATACTGTATGGACGGGATTGGGCGGGCCTCTCGGCAGTTCGGATATGAAATATTACGGTGTTCTTGACACGCTCCAGGCCCGCGTCGATATGGGTATGTTCACAATTGACGGTATGATTAACTGGGGCGCTGTTGCAAACTGGAATGACGACAATTCTCTCGACAGCCTTTCTTTCGTGAATACGTCTCGTTCGCCTCTTTCTTTTCATTACTACAATGCGGGAAACAGCAGCGGCATAAATCTGCACGGTATTTGGAATGATCTTTCTTCAGGATCTGAAAATACGGAAATGGATTCTTATTATGTAAATTTCCTTATGCATCCTTTTAAAGGGTTTGATGCAGGAGTGGGAACAAAACTTAACTGGACAGTGGGACCTGCACCTTCATATGGTTCATCTGTATGGGAAGCTGCTGCACACATCCGCGAAGGAGGTTTCAGCACCGCATACAATGACCGTCCCGGTACGACCGGAACATACCAGTTTACACCCGATGTACCGGGATCTTATGACGTAGTCGGTTTTGTTCCTTATGCAAATACATATGCAAAAACCGCAATCGGTATCCGCTATCGTTACGAGAATATACTTGAAACAGGCATTGCAATCCCCAGTGGAGCTGATACAGACAATCCTGTTATGAATTTCGGCTTTTCCGTTCATCCTGCTGATTTTTTTACCGCAGCTTTTGCGTATGAAGGACTCTTCCAGAAAAACGGTAATCTGTATTCGGGGATTACGTTTGCTTTTACGAAGTCTTTTAAAGTTGACGCTTATTTTGCATGGGATTCAATTGACAACGATCATAACGGTGATATGGCCAATGGAACAGGAGCTGCATTGACAATTGTTATCCCTGAAACAGGTATAACAATCTCTCCTGAAGCCGGCATAAACTGGTTTGAAAACACAAATTATACGCCGTCATACTATGTGGGCGGTTCTGTCGATATGGAACTTTCCGGCAGCATCCTTCTTGGCGCGTGGACGTCGTGCGCATGGGGATCTGCCGACAGGAGATGGAGCGACAAAAATGATAATCTTTATTATGATACGACAAAAGACTGGTCCGGCGGTTTTGTTCTTGACATCCGGCCCGAATTTACGTTCATCCTGAATAACCGTCATTCGCTTTCTTTCGATTTCGATTACGAGAACCGTACGGCGTTTGATGGTTATAACCGTACCAGCTGGTCTACAGGTGTCTATTGGACATATAAATACGCTCCCGGCAAAAAATAGTACTTCATTCCTTTCTTGACGCCTTTATTCCGATATGCAACAATGTTGGAATGAAGGTGAAATTAAAAATACATATATGCATCATAATGCTGGCGGCCGTAGTTGTTACCGGTTGTACTAAAGTGCCGGAAATGACTGAAGAGGAAATTAATAAGCTTACCGGAAGCATGAATACGGACCTCATTTCAAAAACGCAGTCCAAACCCTGGAAGGGCGGCGGCTATGTTCCCGGAATAACGGGCGGTACATGGTATAGCACGATGACGAATGACCCCAAAACCTTCAATCAGTACATAGCTGAACGGGATGCGGACAGCGACGAACTTATTTCCCAGACGACGGATTTTCTTTTCGACTACGACAGGACGCTGAAGGAATGGACTCCGCACTGTGCCTGTTTTTCAGTTGAAACCGATACGGAAAAGGGAACCCTTACAGTTCATTGTACCCTCCGCAGTGATATGTACTGGACATACTACGGTTCCGATAAAAAGATACCGGTTACTTCCGATGATGCTGTTTTCCTGTACAACGAAATTTACGGCGATAAAGCGTTCCAGAGTTCCGGCTATCCGCAGCAGTTCGTGACAATGCCTGACGGGACAGAGAAGCATATAGATATTGTTAAAATTGATGACAGCCGGTTTGATTTTGTGTTTCCCCGTATTGTTGCAGAACCGCTTCTTGCTGCAAATATGAGTTTGTGTCCGTCGTTCATATACCGGCGGGCGAAAGAGGAGGGGGGTGTCGACGGCGTAAAAAATCTGTTCAGCGTTGCTGTAGATCCGAAAACCATTCCTTCTATGGGAAGATGGTATATTACCGAATATGCACTGGGACAGCGTCTTGTCCTAAAACGTAATCCGTATTACTGGGATAAGGATAAGAACGGTGTGACAGAACCATACCCAGAGCAGGAGATAATTCAGATTATCGGCGATGAAAATATGAATTATCTGCTTTTCAAACAGGGGAAGGCTGAAACGTACACTCCGAAACCTGAAAATGTGAGCGACGTTGTCAATAATCAGAAAAATGATTACACGGTGTTCAATGCGGAGGGCGGGCAGGGGGCTTCATTCTGGTCGTTCAATCAGAATCCTAAAAACAATGATAAACCATATTATGAATGGTTTACGCGTAAGGAATTCCGGCAGGCGATGAGCTGCCTTTTGAACCGCGACAGAATCATTACGCAGACATACCGTGGCCTTGCTGAACCGAAATATTCGTTTTTTCCGGAGGCAAATCCGTATTATAATCCTGAGATTACGCTGCAGTACCGGTATGATCCTAAGAAGGCGCTCGTGCTTCTGAAGAAGTGCGGAATGAAGAAAAATGATGATAATATTTTGTGCGATGAGAAGGGGAGGCCTGTAGAGTTTGATTTGTCGCTGGCAGCGACAAGCACCGTTACTAATGATATTGCACAGATTATTGCGGACGAATGTTCCAGAGTCGGCATAAAAGTGAATATCCGCCAGATTGATTTCCAGAAACTTATTGAATCCCTTACGTCGTCGTACGACTGGCAGTCCATTATTATCGGTTTCGGAAATAGTTTCTTTCCATCGCAGGGAAGCAATGTGTGGCCTTCAAACGGCAATCTTCATTTGTGGTATCCGCTGCAGGAAAAGCCTGCGACAGGGTGGGAGGCGCGTGTCGACTATCTGTACAACGAAGGCTGTTATACAAATGATCATGCAGCGGCTGCTCCGATTTGGGATGAATACCAGAGGATTATTCTGGAACAGTGTCCTGTCATTTATCTTGTACGTCCGCGCAGTTTCTTCGCAATCCAAAATAAGTGGGATCTGTCAAATGTGTATTATGATAATTTAAACGGCGCAAAAACCGATTATGTATTTTTAAAACAACAGGCAGGAATATGAATCACATAAAAAAAATTTCGTATTATATAAAAGGTGCAGCCTGTATAATCGCTTTTCCCTGGAATAAATTCCGCTCGAAGGCACCACTCGTTTCCTATATTACCGGCCGTTTTATTACGATGATTGTGCTGCTTTTTCTGCTTGGTTTTGCGATGTTCGGCCTTATGGCACTCGCTCCCGGCGATGTTGTCGATCAGATGATGACTCAGCAGCTGATGTCGAGTGAGTCCGGCGGGAAAGGTATAAATTCAGCAGGTGCAAAGGCTGAATCATCGTTCTCTGCCGGACAGATGGCCGCGCTGCGTGCCGAATACGGACTGGATAAACCTTTTTACGTGCAGTACTTCAAATGGCTGAGCCGTGTGTTTGTGCATCACGATCTCGGTGTATCTCTTGTTTCCCGGGCACCGGTCGCGTTCCTCATAAAATCGCGCCTTGTTAATTCAATTATCCTTAATCTTATTTCGCTGGTATTCATTACACTGTTTTCGTTTCTGCTGGGGATTTATTTTTCGAGTAAAGCGGGAACGAATATAGATATAGCCGCAACCTTTTTCGCATTATTCTTTCATGCCTTTCCGGGCATCCTGCTCCTTATCCTGCTGCAGCTGTTTGCTTCTGTGACCGGCCTTTTTCCGGTGACGGCATATCCTGATTTTCCGTTCTCGTATGCGCCCGGAAAGTTTACGTTCAGCTATACATATCATGTTTTCCTGCCGCTTCTTGCGTCGTTTCTGGGAGGTGTCGGCGGAACAATGCGCATGATCCGTGCAACGATGCTCGATCAGATGGGAATGCCGTATATTATGGCGCTCAGGGCGCGGGGCATAAGCGAAAGGCGCGTGTATCTCAATCACGCTTTCCGCAATACGCTCAATCCGTATATAACTGGGAGCGCGAATCTGCTTGCAAGCCTGTTCAGCGGATCGCTCGTTCTTGAAATTATTTTTTCATATCCGGGAATAGGCAGACTCATGTATGAGGCTGTCCTTCAGGAAGATATAAATCTTGTGCTTGCGAACAGCATGTTCATTTCGGCTCTCGTACTTATTGGCATGGTGATTTCGGACATACTGCTTGCAGTAGTCGATCCCCGTATCAGGTACGGAAAACAGTGAGGTACGCATGAAAAAATTCAATCAGTTTTTAAGAACGCAGCACATTGCATTTACGTCTGTAATTATTATTTTCATTTTATACATAGTCATGATTTTTTCGGAATTTTTTGCACCGTATCCTGCGACGATGTCGTTCAGCACCGATACGTTCCATCCGGGTAACGTACGAATCACACAGAGGGGGCTTGCGGCGCAGGAATGCAGGGTGATAAATCCTGTTTCATGGAAATACGCGCGCGTGAAAGGGCGGATGCACAGAATCCGTTTTTTTGTAAAAGGTTCAAGTTATAAACTGTTCGGCATAATCCCGTGCAGCCGTCATCTGTACGGGACGGAACCTGATCCTGCAACAGGCGAATCGTATCCTGTCTTTCTGCTCGGCGCCGACAATCTCGGGCGGGATTTATTCAGCCGCATTGTATACGGGAGCCGCATTTCGCTTACAATCGGTTTTGTTGCATCCGCTGTTTCCCTTGCTCTCGCAGTTCTGCTCGGCGGTCTGGCAGGATATTACGGGGGCGTTACCGACTGGACCGTTATGCGTGTTGCCGAGTTTTTCATGCTCATTCCCGGTTTATACCTGATTTTGTTCCTGCGCTCGCTGCTTAACACGTCGATGGACAGCGGAACGGCGTATATGCTGATTACGGTAATCCTTTCCCTCGTCGGCTGGCCCGGCTCCGCACGGACAATCCGCGGCATGGTGCATGCGGTTAAGCGTGAGGAATTTGTCATGGACGCCGGACTTGAAGGAATCCCGTCGGCAATTATTATTTTCAAACACGTTATCCCCCAGATTTCGAGTCTGCTTATCGTAAGCGTCGCGCTCAGCATACCGGGATTCATTATGAGCGAAACAACTCTTTCTTATCTCGGGCTCGGCATAAGCGATCCGTCGGTGAGCTGGGGGTCGCTTATTAACCGCGACATCACGACGCTTTCAAACCTGCGCAATTATCCGTGGCTGCTGACTCCTGTTTGGCTCCTTCTCGTCGTGACGCTTGCGTTCAACTTTTTCGGAGACGCGCTGCGGGATTACTTTGATCCGTATCATGCCGTATTCAGCACGTGGCGGAAAGCAAAGGGCAGAATGTCACACGGAAAAACTCCGGACAACAGTAAGTCGGCTGCGGGAGAAAAAGACAGGCATGCATTTCTTTCTGTCGAGGATATGTATGTCACCTTTACGGTACTCAGAGGAAGCGTGCGGACTTCCATACATGCCGTGCGGGGCGTCTCGTTTTCAATGCAGCAGGGAGAAGTGCTCGGCATTGTGGGCGAGTCCGGCAGCGGCAAGTCGGTAACGACGACGGCCATTCCCGGACTTCTGCCTCACAACGCACTCGTGGAAGGACATGTCTGGTTCGACGGAATCGATCTGGCCTCACTCAGCCAGAAGGAACTGCCTGAATACCGCGGCCGTAAAATAGGTTTGATATTTCAGGAGCCGGGCCGCTCGTTCGATCCCCTTCAGAACATCGGAAACGTATTTTTTGAAACATTCCGTGTCGGCGAACCCGGCATATCAAAAGAAGATGCATACAACAGAGCCGAAAGGCTGCTTTCGGAAGTAGGTCTGCCTGACCCGCGGAGCCGTCTCGTAAACTATCCGCATCAGTTTTCCGGCGGGCAGCTTCAGCGTATCGGAATAGCACTGGCACTCGCACAGGGCTGTGAACTGCTTATAGCAGACGAACCTACTACCGCACTCGATGTGACGATTCAGGCGCAGATTGTGTCGCTGCTTATGCGGCTGCAGAAGGAAAGGCAGCTTTCAATTATTTTTATCAGTCATAATATCGACCTTGTGGCGCAGATTTCCGACCACATAATCGTCATGTACGGCGGAATGGTCATGGAAACAGGAAGCAGAACTGAAATTATTAATTCGGCACGTCATCCCTATACCCAGGCGCTTCTGGCTGCATCTCCGCAGTTCGGTTCGCATTACACGCGCGGGCGGATGCGTTCCATTCCGGGCAGAGTATCGGATCCAGCCTTTCCCGAACCCGGCTGTCCGTTTGCCCCGAGATGCCCGTATGTACAGAGCGTGTGCACGCAGCCCGGTGTCATCTGCCCTCAAATGAAGAATAGCGGAGGTGTGCAATGAGCGATGCAGTAATTGAAACGCATCATCTGTACAAAAGTTTTGATCTTGAAGCGGGATTTTTTGCCAGAAGCCGGCAGACTGTCTATGCGGTAAACAATGTGTCGCTGTCCGTTGAGCGGGGAAAGACATACGGACTTGTGGGTGAGTCCGGCTGCGGGAAGACGACGACGGCGCGTCTTCTTGTGGAAATGTACAAACCGACGTCGGGACAAGTATTGTATACGCACGCAGGAGGAGCACCCCGGGATATTTCAAGCTATTCGCACAGAGAAATGCATTTTTACCGCGAAAAGGTGAAGTATATCTTTCAGGATCCTGCGCGTTCCCTGAATCCGCGTATGAGCGTTTACGAAGTAGTTACAGCAGGTCTCCGCTATTCTTCGAAATGGCAGGGGGGTGCGGCTGCAAAAAGACTTGCGGCTGAAATAATCGGAGAGGTGGGGCTTTCCGAAGCTGATTTATACCGCCGCCCGTCGGAATTTTCAGGCGGACAGAGGCAGCGCATTTCGATTGCCCGCG
Source organism: Treponema sp. UBA1793 (assembly GCA_002314445.1). Classification (GTDB taxonomy): domain Bacteria; phylum Spirochaetota; class Spirochaetia; order Treponematales; family Treponemataceae; genus Treponema_D. Next base: position 23,519 of record DCFX01000088.1, on the reverse strand, counting down.
GATTGATAATGGAACCGGAAGTGATGATATGTGACGAAGTCGTCTCTGCGCTCGATGTATCGGTTCAGGGGCAGATTATAAACCTGCTCGATGATTTACGCAGTAAGCGCAATTTGAGTTTTTTATTCATTACACACGATTTAAAAATTGCATGTTATTTCTGCGACACGATAGGTGTTATGTACAGTGGCGTTCTCGTCGAAGAAGCGCCAGCAGCGGAACTGTATAAAACTGCGCTTCATCCGTATACAAAAGTTCTTTTTGACGGCGCACTCGGTAAGTCTGCTTCGTCGAGTGCAGAGGTGAGAACAACGCTTTCACTTGGAAAAGGATGCCCGTTCACATACCGCTGTCCGTACGTAAAAGACATCTGCCGGAATGAGCTTCCGGAGCTCAAAAGGGCAGAAGACGGACATAAAATCCGCTGCTGGTCAGTTATTTGAGCTGAGTTCTTTTTTCCAGTCGTGTATGAATTTTTCGTATGCATCTATCTGGGCATTGAGGGTCTGTTCCTGGACGGAACTCCTGCCTTCCCAGTTGTTGCCGTCAATAGCGTACAACGCCTGCAGCGTGCTTTCGAGCGTTTCAATTGTAAGGCTTTTATCCTGCTCGCGGCGCCTCCGGAGCATACGGAGTTCACCTTCAAAACTTTCGTTGTACAGGCGGTCAAGGGCTGAAACTGAATCAATCATGTCTGAATAGTACAATAGATGTTGGACTTTTACAAGTTTTAGTGATACTATATATAGTATGCACAACGATGAAAATACAAAGAAAACCGAAGAAAACAGCGCGTCAGAAGAAGTGCTTGATGAAAGCTTCCGTGAAATCTGCCATCTCCTTGCAGACGTGACTGACGAACAGTTTATGTATGATTTCTTTGTATGCCTTTTTACACCTGCAGAACGCAAGGATTTTGCCAACAGATGGCTGCTTGTAAAAGAAATAGATAAAGGTACGACACAGCGCGAAATTGCACGAAAATTCAGCATGTCGCTCTGCAAAATTACACGCGGTTCCCGCGAGTTAAACAAAAAAGACAGCGCGTTCCGCAAAATGCTTGACAGGCTGTCCTTAAAGTAAAAATTACTGAAAAACTGTTACTTTTTCTCTGCCGCTTTCGGCTGAAGCACCGATGCCGCGTCGCTCCTTTTCCAGCGGATTGCCGTCATGTACGGCGTTTCTCCCGAAATGTTTTTTACATTTACGTCGAGTCCGTACGAAAGAAGCTGTTGAATCGTTTCCGGCGACGACATACGCGCTGCATAGTGAAGTATCGTATTTCCCTGTATATCCGATTTAGTCCCTGCATATTTTACGATGTCGGCAAGAATCCTGCTGCCGTTTTTCTGAAGCGCGATGCTCGCTGCGTTGCGTCCCTTTTTGTCAATCGATGAAAAAGGATTTGCCCCGTTCTGAAGCAGTATAAGCGCATAATTTTCATAATCGTTTTCAACGGCATAGCTGAGCGGAGTGCTTCCGTCGGCATTGCGCGTATCGATCGGGTAACCGAGTGATACAAGCATAGTGAGAATCTTTTCGGGACCTTTCGACTGCACGATAATGTGCACCGGCGTATTCCCGTCGCTGTCCGTAATTGTCACGTCACTGCCAAGTACGGCTTTTATAATCTGCTCATTCTGATTAAGCGAAAGAGAGAAGGGCGTACTGCCGTTTTTATCGCGGGAAAGAGGATTTCCTCCTGCCGCACGGATAGCCGCAATAACGCGTGTGTTGCCCGTAAGGGCTGCTTCATGGTATGCGTTACGTCCGTTGATTTCCTGAATCTGCGGATTGGCCTTGCTGCTGAGCAGCAGTGCAATGACATCAGTATTTTGTCCGCGTATTGCATCCATCAGGATCGTGCGTCCCGTGCTGTCGCTTGAGTTTGTATCGGCGCCGTTTTCAATAAGCAGTCTGGCCATGTTCAGCTTGCCCGCAAGGACTGCTTCCGCCAGCGCGGATTTACCCGAGATATTCTGAGCGTTGACGTCAATTCCGAGCCGCAGAAGTTCCTTTACGGAATTGTCTGCATCCCAGCGGACAGCGACGTGGAGAGGAGTACTTCCCAGGTGATCCCTGTCCTGAACGGAGCTTCCGCCCTTTATCATGATGTCTATCATTCCCGGATCATTCGTTTTTACCGCGCTGAAAAGGGGTGTCTCGCCGTTCGCATTTTTAGCCGCGGGATTTGCACCTTTTTCCAGAAGCGACGTGACTGCATTATTGAGTTTCCATTCCGCAGCGTAATGCAGCGCTGTATTGCCGCTGCCGTCAGTTGCCGTAATTGTCTGCGACGTGATGAGCCAGTCCTGTACGCTTCCTCCTGCTTTCAACGCAAGATACAGCGGCGAATAATTCTTGTTGTTCGTCGAAAAGATATCGGCATTTTTTGCAAGAAGCAGTTCTCCCAGTTTCTGGCGGTTTTTAAGGACAGCCAGATACAGGGCCGAATTTCCGTCACTGTTGCGCGCATTCACATTGTCCATGAGGCTGAGAATGTACTGGATTTTCTGCAGAGAGGCGTCCGAGTTAATTGCAACATGAAGAGGTGTGTTGCCCGCAGAGTCGTGGGACATAATGTTTGATTTATTGACAATCATTTCCAGCATCTCTTCGCTGCCGTTTAGTGCAAGGGAAAGCGGTGTAATCCCGTTTTTATCTTCGGAATTGATATCCGCACCGTGTTCCGCATAGAACTTTACGTGCGCAGTATTGTTCTGCTGTATTGCGATTGCCAGAGGAGTTACTCCGTCTTTATTGCGTGCGTTTACATCTGCGCCTGCGCCTGCAAGCATCTGGAGGACATCGTCAGGAAGATTCGTCATAGTCGCGGTGTGCAGAATCGTATCGCCGTACGTATCCTTATGTGTTACATCAGCCTTATAGGAGATGAGCAGTTTGTACATATCGGTACGGGATGATTCCGGTATGATGAGCATGATCGGAGTTTTGCCCAGATTATCTTCTGCGTTTATGTCAGCCCCGGCGTCGAGCAGCATTTTGGCAATGTCGGTATGACCGTAGCGGACTGCCTCGTGGAGCGGTGTCGCGCCCGTTATATCCTGAACATGGGTATTCGCATTGTTTTCGAGCAGATATTTTGCGATGCCGCTGTGTCCCTGGCTTGCTGCAAGGTGGAGCGGCGTCTGTCCGTCGTTAAAGCGATAGTCGAGGTTTCTGTTTGAAACCGCATCCTGAAAATAGGAGAACGCCGAATCGACATGTTCCGCTCCTCCCATGATAAGGTCTGCCGCAATTTCAACAGATGATTCGTCTGCGATATCGTCGAATGCGGCATCGAGAGGCGTCTTTCCCTCATTGTCGGCAACGGAAAGCGGCAGTCCCTTTTTTATGCAGTACATGACAGCCTGCTCATTCTTTGTCTTTACAAAGTAGTGGACAATTGATTCGCCGTCGGTGTCGCGTATTTCTCCGCTTTTTGTCGTGATGAAAATGTCGTAATATGCCTGATTCTTTTCAAGTCCCAGATCGAGCGCTGTTCTGCCGCTTCCGTTCCTGTCAAAAAGATTGCTTCCGACAGTTGCCAGAACCTTTGCAGCATCGAGACTGTTGTTTTTTATCGCAACGTGAAGGGCCGTATCGCCGTCATAATTTTTTAAATCAGTATCGGCACCTTTTATGATAAGAAACGTAACAAGGTCTGCATCATTTATCTGTGCAGCAGCATGAAGTGCCGTGTTTCCGTGCTCATCTACAGCATTGATGTCGTATTTTGTCTGGAACCGGCCTTTTGCCTCATCCTGCCTGCCGTTTAGTATGAGTTCAACGACAGAAGATTCCTTTTGCGTCGTTTTGCATCCGGAATAAAACATACAGAGCACAATGACCGCCAGTGCAGTCAGTTTGTTTTTTATCATTTCATTTTCCCCTGATAATCAGTAGTTCTCTACTCTGAATATCGGGAGGATACTGAATGGAATTGAGTAAAAAAACTCAGGCTTTTTTTTCTGAGGCTGCGCAGTCCGCGCAGATTCCCCATATATTCGTCTGCATTTTTTCGATGGAAAATCCTTCAGGGAGAAGTCTGCCGCATTCCGCAATGTATTCAGGGAGCCCGTGGTCGTCGAAAATATCGAAAACACGGCCGCATTTCGCGCATTTAAAATGAAGATGGGGCGTTGTATCTGCATCGTAGCGCAGTTTGTCGTCTTCTATTTTGATAGTCTGAACGATTTTTTTCTCTTCAAAAAGTCTGAGGGTATTATAAATGGTTGTTTTAGAAAGAGTCGGATAGTCCGAAGAAAGAGCTGAATAAACTGTCTCCACAGTCGGATGCACAGGGTGCTCGCACAAATATGCATAAACTGCGACACGCTGAACAGAGGGTCGGATTCCTACCGCATTTAATCTTGTATGATAATTATCTGCCATATGTATAACCTTTTAGTGTGCTTTGCACTATATAGCTTTTACCTGAAAAAGGATAGTACATCATGCCGGCGGGTGGGAATGTCGGCATGATGTATGCTTTTTTAGTTAAAATACCGGGCGAGCAGTCCTTTAAAGCCGGAACCGTGGCGTGCTTCGTCTTTTGCCATCTCATGAACACTGTCGTGGATTGCATCATAACCAAGCTCTTTGGCACGCTTGGCCAGTTTGTTTTTTCCGTCGCATGCACCGGCTTCCGCCATTGCACGCATTTCAAGGTTCTTCTTTGTTGAACTGGTAAGAATATCTCCGAGCATTTCCGCAAAACGGGAGGCATGGTCTGCTTCTTCATATGCATAGCGTTTGAATGCTTCTGCAATTTCAGGGTATCCTTCGCGGTCTGCCTGGCGGGCCATTGCAATATACATGCCGACTTCCGAACATTCTCCGGTGAAATTGTCTTTCAATCCCTGTACGACATCTGCGTCAAGTCCGTGAGCTATGCCGATAACATGTTCTGTTGCAAAACCTGAGTCGCTGCCCTTTATTTCTTCGAATTTGTCTGAGGAAGAGTGACACTGCGGGCATTCTGCCGGCGGATTATCCCCTGTAAATACATAACCACAAACCTTACATCTCCACTGTTTCATAAAAATACCTCTTTAATGATTGTTGATATCCGTTTCACGGAATAATTAATACAGAAATGTATTAATTACAATAATGAATGTACTACACATTGCTGCCTTTGTCAACAGTTTCTTTATTTTTATATTTTTATATTCAAACATTCTGTCTGATGATATAATTGCAAAAATTCAAGAGGAGTTATTCATGGAATCATCATCCAAAATCTGGGGACCTCACGACAGGCCCCCGCTCGCTCAGTGGATTCCACTTAGTTTTCAGCACGTGTTTGCCATGTTCGGTGCAACGATACTTGTACCGCTTTTGACAGGGTTGAGTCCGTCCACGGCGCTGTTTACTGCAGGAAGCGGCACTTTGATTTACATTCTTGTGACAGGTGCAAAAGTTCCGGCCTTTCTGGGGTCGTCATTCGCTTTTATTCCGGCACTTATCGGAATAGGACATCAGTACGGTATGCCGTATGCTATGGGCGGCGCTATATGCGCAGGTTTGTTTTACTGTCTTGTTGCGTTTATCGTGAAGGTATGCGGTAAAAGCTGGATAGATGCAGCGCTTCCGCCTGTCGTTATTGGTTCCGTCATCATTGTTATTGGTATGAATCTTGCACCGACAGCTATAAAGGAAGCAATGTATGTCGGTTCAACCGGAGCAGCACAGGATTATTCGCTTGTATACCTGAGTATTGCTGCTGTGACTCTTGGTATTGCAATCGTTGCGACGATATTCCTGAAGGGATTTTTCAACACAATTTCCATTCTTATCGGCCTTGTCGGCGGATATCTTTTTGCGTTTATTATGGGAATTTTCATTCCTGCGTATCATATTATCGATTTTGAAGCCGTGAGAAATGCTAAATGGTTAGGGCTGCCTTTCCTCCAGACTGATGCGGCCGGCCATTATTTCTGGATGGCTCCTAAGTTCAACATTGTTGCCGTCCTTACATTCATAATCGTATCACTTGCAACAATCTGCGAACACCTTGGAGACACTCTCACAACATCGAGAGTTGTCGGCAGGGACTTTCTCAAGGATCCGGGACTGCACCGCACGCTTACCGGAGACGGACTTGCAACCGCATGGGCCGCACTGTGGGGGGGGCCGCCGAATACAACATATGGTGAAAACATCGGTGTTATGGCAATTACGAAAGTTTACAGTGTATGGGTCATCGGAGGAGCTGCCGTAATCGCAGTCCTTCTGTCCTTCTGCCAGAAAGTCGGTGCATTTATACAGACGATTCCCGGACCTGTTCTGGGCGGTATTTCTATGCTGCTTTACGGACTTATAGCATCCAGTGGTCTGCGCACTCTTGTGGAAGAAGGAGTTGATTATCAGGATAAGCGCAATCTTACGATTTCTTCGGTTGTGATGGTTATAGGCATCGGCGGCGGCATCCTGCAGTTTACAGTCGGGAAGGATTTTACGTTCAGTTTAGGCGGCGTAGCTCTTGCAACTGTTGTCGGAATCTTCCTCAACCTCATCATCCCGAAAGGCGTGGACAAAAAATAAGCGTATGCTTTCTGCCGGGAGCCGATACTGCCGGCAGGCGTTCCTGCCTGAAGAAGCAGGAACCTGACCGGTCGTCCCCGGTGGAATTGCTTTTTGCAGATGCAGCGTAGTGTTTTGTTTTTTACAAAGTCCTGATATACTAAAACTATATTTTTTATTGAAAATAATGAGGATGAAATATGAAAATTGCATTAGTCGGTTACGGCAAAATGGGACATATGATAAAAGATGCGGCTGTCCGGTGCGGTGATGAAGTGGTTATTACTGTCGACGTAGCAGCTTCCGATGCAGACGTACGGATTTCTGCCGGTGACGGAGAATCTGCTGCACGCGCGGTCAAATCTTCCGGTGCAGAGGGAATCATTGAATTCAGTCATCCGGCTGCAGTTATGGGTAATATAAAAGCGCTGCTGCCGCTCGGCCTTCCGCTTGTCGTCGGTACGACAGGATGGGTCGACTGCGAAAAGGAAGTTGCCGACCTTGCAGCATCCTGCGGCGGAACGATAATGCATTCCTCCAACTTCTCCATTGGTGTGAATGTTTTCTATAAAATAGTTGAGGAAGCTGTAAAACTTCTGCAGCCGTACAGTGAATACGATATGGCTGTGTGGGAAATGCACCATGACCAGAAAGCGGACAGCCCTTCAGGGACGGCGCTTGAAATAGCTCATCGTATTATGGAAAGCAACCATTCCAAAACAGAAATGGTGACAGACGCATTTCATGAAAAACCGCAGACAAATCAGCTGCACGTCTCAAGTACAAGATGCGGTTCCGTACCCGGGACGCATACGGTATTTTTTGACGGTCCGGCAGATACAATAGAACTAACGCACCGTACCAGAAACAGGGAAGGGTTAGCTCTCGGTGCTGTCCATTCGCTTGAACGTCTTTCTGCTGCGCTCAAGACGGGCAGGCTGCAGAAAGGGCACCTGTACGGCATGGAAGATCTGTTTTAATACAGAGGAAGGACGACACCCGCTGTAAGCAATGCCTGGGCTGCTATATATGTGGCCATGATAAGAAATTCCGATAACGGAAATTTCTTTTTCATTACAGTGTATCCAAGCATACTGTCCGATGCAAGGAACAGCAGCGCTCCGGACAGGAAAAGTTCAGATACTGTCGTGTGATATGCATTGACAGCCGCTGCACCGGTGAAAACAAGCATACAGAGTGCGGCTCCGTATACCAGGAAACCAGCACCCATTACATCTGCTGGTTTTACGATTATAAAGTATACCGCTGCAAGATACGCTGCAGAGCATGCGGCTCCGATAAACAGTGCTGCAAGGGACAATGTGCTGAACGCAGGAGCGTACTGCACAATCCAGAAGATGTGCCCGGCGAAAAAACAGAGTGCACCGAGAATGAAATACTTTTTGCCTGTGTAAAGAAGCAGGATATCGCCGGCAGTCCCGCATGCGAGGGCAAGCATAGTAAATATAAGGGTAAAGCCGGACGCCGGCAGTTCAGGAATAAGAATTACTGCTGCTGTTGCTGCAAGCAGCGGCATAAGCAGCGGCTTTGTAATTGTGCAGAGTTTTTTGTTTCCGGTAATACATCCGATTAAATGAAGAATGCTGTCAACAATAAAAAGTCCGCCGAAAATGTACATCATACTCGCTCCTCTAATAAAATATTGATAACAGGAAACTCTGAATCAGCTTCCTGCTTTTATTTTACCATAAGTTCTATATAATTTGGTAAACTTTTCCGCAAAACTGTAAAAATGGTAACTTTTCCGTATACTCGTATATTGAATAAAAGAACGTATTATTCTAGAATGATAATAATCGGCATTTTTAAAATAATAAGTCCGGCCGAACAACGGACATTCCCATGGAGGAAATATGACAATATCTGAAATGCTTCAGCAAAGTGGTATTCTTACTCTGCTCGGTATGGGTGTTGTGTTCTCTTTCCTGATTATCTTGATTCTGTGCATGCACATGCTTCAAACAGCTGTTCATGGACTGAAACTTGATACAGACACAAAGAAAGATGCAACAATGAAATCTGCGCCTGCAGCTGTAGTTCCGTCTCAGGATAATGCAGCAATTGCTGCAATCGCTGCTGCTGTTCATGAAAAGCAATAATCAGGAGTAAATATTATGGCTAAGAAAGTCCAACTTACAGAACTTGTTCTGCGCGATGCGCATCAGTCACTTCATGCGACGCGTATGACAACGGCAGATATGCTTCCTGCATGTCCGATGATTGATAAAATCGGTTATTATGCTGCAGAAGGATGGGGTGGAGCAACTTACGACTCCTGCATCCGTTTCCTTAACGAAGATCCATGGGATCGTCTCCGCAAGCTCCATGCTGCGATGCCTAATACGAAAATCATGATGCTGCTGCGCGGTCAGAATCTGCTCGGCTATCGTCATTACGCTGACGATGTCGTAGACAAATTTGTTGAAACAGCTGCGAAAAACGGAATCGGTATTTTCCGGATTTTTGATGCATGCAATGATCCCCGCAATCTTGAACGGGCTGCGAAAGCTGCAAAGAAAACCGGTAAAGAAGTTCAGATGGCAATTTCATACGCCACAACTCCGTACCATACAACTGAAGTATATGCAAAACTTGCAAAACGCTATGCCGAATTCGGTGCCGATTCAATCTGTATAAAAGATATGGCTGGTCTTCTGAAGCCGTTTGAAGCATATGACCTTGTAAAAGCTATTAAAGCTGAAGTTGATATGCCGATCGAAATCCATTCCCACGCAACTACAGGTCTGAGTGTGGCTACGCTGCTCAAAGCGGCAGAAGCCGGAGCAGATATACTTGATACGGCCATTTCTTCCATGTCTATGGGTACATCCCACAGCCCGACGGAAACTGTCGTTGAAATGCTCAAGGGAACTGAATTCGAGACAGGGCTTGATATAAAAGCACTGCTTGAGATTGCTGCATATTTCAGGGAAGTCCGCACTCACTATGCTTCTCTTGAATCGAAATTCCTCGGTGCCGATACACGCATCCTTGTTTCCCAGGTTCCTGGCGGCATGCTTTCCAATCTTGAAAGCCAGCTCAAACAGCAGGGTGCATCGGACAAGATGGATGACGTTCTCAAAGAGATTCCTATTGTTCAGAAAGATGTCGGGTACATTCCCCTTGTCACACCGACAAGCCAGATTGTCGGTACGCAGGCTGTGTTTAACGTACTCTTCGGACGGTATGCCCGTCTTACTCAGGAATTCCGCGATCTTCTTGTCGGAAAATACGGTGCAACTCCTGCTCCCTGCAATGCAGAACTACAGAAAGAAGCGCTTAAACAGAGCAGCATGGACGCAGTCGTTACGTGCAGACCTGCGGATCTCATTGCAAACGAGTGGGATAAATGCGTTGAAGATACAAAAAAAGCCGGCGGAAACGGCAGCGATGAGGATGTCCTTACATATGCCATGTTCCCGAAAGTTGCAGAAAAATTCTTCAAAGAACGCGTGAACGGCCCTATTGACGCACAGACAGCATTCGGCATTAAACCGGCTGCTCCTGCCGCTGCAGCCGCTCCGAAAGGCGGTTCATATACTGTTACTGTAAACGGCACACCGTATGCAGTAACGACAACAACCGGCAGCGACGATGTCGTTGTTAACGGAACTGCATATGCTGTTTCTTTCGGAGATGCAGCAGCAGCACCGTCTGCCGCTCCTGTCGTAACAGGAGGAACTGAAATAAAGGCGCCTGTAGCAGGTACATTGCTCCGTTATGTTGCACAGAACGGTGCGCAGGTAAAGAAAGGCGATACGGTCATCATGATTGAGTCCATGAAAATGGAACTTGAAGTAAAAGCTCCTGCTGACGGGAAAATAACATTCATTGCACAGCCGGGAAGCCAGATTGCCTCAGGACAGGCTCTTGCGTCGCTCGGCGGAACTGTTGTCATTCCGGCCGCTCCGAAACCGGCTGCCGTAAAAGCAGCTCCGGCTGCAGCATCTGCTCCGACAGGCGGAAAATCAGTCAATGCTCCCGTAGCAGGCACACTTCTCCGCTATGTCGCAACAGAAGGCGATATAGTAAAAGCCGATACAACCATTGTCATGATTGAATCTATGAAGATGGAGCTTGAGGTAAAAGCGGGCACTGCCGGAAAGGTTCATTTCCTTGCACAGCCGGGCACCCAGATTACATCAGGTCAGCCTCTTGCTGAAATCAAATAAGGCAGATACATATGGATACAACAAATAAGAACATAAAGAACATTTTCATTGTCGTCTTCCTGCTTATGGGGATTGCATTTGTGTTTTCTGCAGGAAAAAGTACGATTTTTGCTCAGAGTAACCAGGAAGCCCAGGCATCATTCCGGACAATCAGTACCGCTAAAATTAAGGGGTCTGAAGGAATAAAAAGCATAGACGTTCATACATTTCTGGTAAATATCTGGCATAATACCGGAATTTACAAAATGGCGCATACTGAAACTGCAGAAGAAAAAGCCGCCGCGCAGGCAGCGGCTGCAGTAGAGGCTGCACAGGAAGCGCATGATCCTTTCGCGGATGTGTCTGTTCCTGCATGGTACAGCGTTATCATGATTGTGGTAGGCTTTCTCATCATTTATCTGGGTGCGGCAAAGGGATTTGAACCTCTTCTGCTTATCCCGATAGGATTCGGCACTGTATTCGTGAATATACTCGGGGCGGGTATGGGCGATGCACCGAACGGCATGCTTAACATCATCTACAAAGCCGGCGTCGGCAACGAATTTTTCCCGATGCTTATCTTTATGGGAATTGGAGCAATGACCGACTTCGGTCCGCTTATTGCCAATCCTAAGACAGCTTTGCTCGGAGGAGCAGCCCAGCTCGGTGTATTTGCAACGATGTTCGGAGTTGCGCTTTTCAATCTTATTCCGGGTATTGACTATAATATGAAGCAGGCGTGCGCAATCGCAATCATCGGTGGTGCGGACGGCCCGACGACAATTTATGTTGCCGGCAAACTTGCCCCTGAGATGCTGGCTGTCGTTGCGGTAGCTGCATATTCTTACATGGCTCTCGTACCTCTTATCCAGCCGCCGATTATGAAGCTGTTTACTACAAAGAAAGAGCGTCTCATTACGATGCCTCAGGTTCGACCTGTTTCAAGAATGGAAAAGATTCTCTTCCCGATTATGCTTCTCATCCTTACGATTCTGCTTCTTCCGCCGGCGGCTCCGCTTATCGGTATGCTTGCGTTCGGTAACTTCCTTCAGGAGTCGGGCTGTGTAGACCGTCTGTCAAAGACTGTACAGAATGAAATGATGAATATCGTTTCAATCCTTCTGTCTCTCGGAGTCGGTTCGCAGATGACTCCGGAAAAGATTATCAATCCGAACTCACTCGGAATCATTGCCCTTGGGCTTTTGGCTTTCTGTATTGCAACAGCCGGCGGTGTTCTTATGGCAAAGCTTATGAATCTCTTTTTACCAAAAGGTCAGAAGATCAATCCGCTTATCGGCTCGGCAGGTGTTTCTGCAGTACCGATGGCGGCCCGTGTTTCAAACAAGGTTGGTATGGAGTATGACCCGTCGAACTTCCTGCTTATGAACGCTATGGGACCTAATGTCGCAGGCGTTATCGGTACGGCAATTGCGGCTGGCGTATTTATCGCGACATACGCATAAAACCTGACGGTGAAATAGAAAAAAGTGCATTGGCGGATGGCTGGCATTTTGCTGCGTTATCTGTCAAGTTATATTTTGAAAAAGGTGCCGTCCCACAGGCGAAACTTACGGGACGGCACCTTTTTATTGTATTTTTATATGTGACCCTTCCGCCGTTTTTATGATTTCTACCTGGGAGCGGACAGCAGAGCGCATGCTCTCCACATGCGAAATGATACCCACCATTTTAGTTTCCTGCAGATTGGCAAGGATGGAGATAGCGCAGTCGAGCGTCTCCTCGTCGAGTGTACCGAATCCTTCGTCGATGAAAAGAGAGTCAAGCCGTACGCCGCCGTTTCTATTCTGGATGATATCAGTAAGCGCAAGTGCAAGGCTTATTGACGCCATAAACGTTTCGCCTCCGCTGAGTGTCGCTGTATCGCGGTCCATGCCGGTAAAGCTGTCAGAAACGAGCAGGTCGAGGCCTTTATAACCACTACCGGTCTGTCTGTCCTCTGCGATCTTAAACATATAGCGCCCGTTTGAAATATCGTTGAAGCGGGTATTTGCATACTGGACGATCTGTTCAAAATACATACCGAGCGCCCATGCGTCGAACGGGATATTTTTCGGGTTTTTGCCGGAAAGATCAGCATAGAGCATTTTGTACGGTGCCGATTTTTTTTCAAGCTCAGAGCGCTGTTTTTCAAGAGAAATATTTTCTTTTATATATGAGTTAAGCGCATTGTACCTGCTGCTTATGTCCCGGATTGATTTTCCGGTTTCTCCGAGTTCTTTCTGCGTTTCTTCACTTTCCGATTCTTTTAACTCAATCTGCTTGTGAAGTATGCCGCTTGATTCAGTCTGCTCTGCATTGTTGATAAGTGCCGTCAGCTTTTTTACTTCATCTTCATATTCCGTGACTGATTTTTCAAGGACAGACCGGTCGTCGTCCGGCAGGAATGCGGACTCCGCTTCCTCTTCCGTACCAAAAGGAGAACCGGAAAGGTGCTGTGAAAGTGTTTGTGCTGCCGTTTTTTCTTTTTCTTTTGCAGATTGAAGTTGTTTTACAAGTTCTTCAAGCCGGGCTGCTGCGGATGCATCTTTTGTACATGCATCAGTGTATGAATCGCTCCATTTTTTATAAGCGGCTTTACCTTCTGCCGCTGTTTTTTCAAGAAGAGCGATTTCTGCAGCAAGCGAATCGGGATCGGGCTGTTCCTTTTCCGGTTTATTTGAAACTGTTTCTGCAAGCTGCATATAAGCGGCCTGCGCGGAAGCTGCATCCGTTTTTATTGTCCCGGATTGCAGCATAAGCTGCTGAAGTTTATGCTGCTCTTCCTGATACTGATTTGCATATGCGGATGCTTTTGCAACCGTCCGGGATATGGTTTGATATGCAGTATCAGCTTCTGCCAAGCCTTTCAGTGCATCATTAAGGGAAGGCGCAGGTTCCGCTTCAGCGAGCTGTTTTTTCTTTTCTTCGAGCTGTTTTTCGGCACCCGCATTCTGCTGCAGCTTTTTATCTGTTTCAATTTGTGCAAGCTCAAGGCTGTGCTGTGCCGTTTCAATTTTTGTCTGCAGATCAAGCGATTCAGGAAGAGGCATTACAGGCGCCGGATGGGAACGGGAACCGCACACCGGACACGGCTGTCCTTCTTCAAGTGAAGCAACCAGAAAGTATGCCGCGTTATTCTGTTTTTGCAGCTCTATGCGGCGCTGCAAATCTTCGATGCATTTTTTTAAATTAGCCGCATGTTGTTTCGCCTGTTCATATGCCGCTGCGGATTGGGAGAGCAGCACTTCTGATTCACTGATTTCCTTTTCAAGCGCTGCCCGTATTCCTGCATTCTTCACTACGGTCTGTGCATTATTTTTTTTATCCTTTGCATCCTGTTCTGCTGATGCAAGTATCGAAATTATTCGGGTTACCGGCATATTTTCCTGTATGGAATACGTGCCGGTACAAACAGGTTCCGCCGTAGACAAAAAATCTGAAAACGTTCCGTCTGATAAAGCAGTGAGGGCAGTAAGTTTGTCTTCTGCAATTTTTTTTGCAGCTGCAAGCTGTTCTGCCTTTTTCTGCAAAATCTGCAGCTGTTTAATCTGGACAAGACGCTCCCTCAGCTGCGGCAGTGAGGATTCTGCTTCTTCCGCATTTTTCTTTATTTCCTCGTATTTTTTCTGCTGTGATGTCAGTTCCTCAAGTTTCTGCTTTACCTGCAGTGCATATGATTGTGCGTCATGTACGTCCTGCGTACACTTTTTCCTGGTATTTTCGCATTGCTGCATGCTGTGTATATATTCGGCAAGTTTCGCAGCTTCTCCTGAAAGCGTTATTTTTCTTTTTGATGAATTAATGCTTTCCGTCTGAGTGAGCAAGTCTTCAAGCTTTTTCCGGTTATTTTCGTTTTGAACGGCGGATGCAAACTTTGCGGAGATTTTTTCCTTTTCTGCAGACAGAGCTGCCACTTTATTCATAAGTTCTTTCTGCTGGTTTTCAAATTTCTGCATTTCACTGCGTAGTCCATCCAGATCTTTTTCCGCGGTTTCCGCATTGTACTTTTCCGCATTACCGGCTGTCTGTGCTGCAATTGCCTCGAGCAGTTTCGCATTTTCATCCGCAGCAGATTTTACTTCGTCGATGATTGCACTATACGAATCGACCGGGAACAATTTTGAAAGTGTGTCGCGTCTGTCTTTAGAGCTTTCATGCAGGAATTCCGCGAACGCTCCCTGCGGCAGCAGAACTATCCGGGAAAAATCAGCCGCGTTCAATCCGATGATTTTTTCGATTCGTTCGTTCGTTTCATTTGTGCTGCCGTTGACTGTTGTAAAAACATCTGTGCCGGAACATGATTCAAGACTCACGATGACAGGCTTATCGCCAATAGTACCGTTTCTTTTGACGTACTGCTGTGGAAGCGTTCTGTAGACACGGTATTTTGTGCGGGCGATTTCAAATGTGAATTCGACAGAGGATGATTCGGTCTGCACCGCAAAATCCGAACGGAACGCGCGTATATTTCCTTTGCGAGAACCGTTGAGGACGCCGTACAGAGCATAAGTCATTGCATCAAAAATCGATGTTTTGCCCGCTCCTGTGTTTCCGTAGATGATGAACATCCCGTCGAGACTTGAAAAATCAAGCGTTTCATCTTTAAACGGTCCGATATTGTGCATTTTCAGAGTAAGCGGTTTCATGTCAATCCTCTGTCCAGGAATAATGAGCGGCAAACTTCAGAAAAAGCTGCCGTTCGTGTAAAAAATCATCGTTTACCGGTATGTTTCCGCCGTATACATCCTGAATAAACATCTCGAACAGTTTATCAGGCTTGTCGGCGCTGTCAGATTCTATTATTTCCCTGCGTTTTTGCATTGCAATGCTGACTGCGCCTGCTGTCGTTTCCTGTTTTTTAAAGGAGAGGATGTTGTGAAAATTCCGTCGAAGCAGCGTCATGGGATTTTCAGGTACAGCAGTGTCGGTGCAGATAATTTCCACATAGTTCTCCGCGTTTTTTTCTATAAGAGGCATATCAGCGCTTTCACCATAAAACCTGTCAAACGGTCCTGTAAGCCGGACGACTGCATGAAGCGGTGCAATCTGTATTCTGCTGACTTCGATTTTCTCTTTCACGTCATCTTTTTCAACGGTGACAGAAAGCATGAATGTATCGGAACTGTCGTCGAACGAGTAGGCGAGCGGCGCTCCGCTGTACCATACGTTTGCTTTTTTTCCGGCCCGCTGCAGACCGTGAAGATGTCCGAGCGCAGTATAGGAGAAAGGCGAAAATATATCGGCGTCAACCTGTTCAGCCGTACCAACGCTGATGCGTTCCGAATCAGAGACATGCGCGGCAAGCGTAAAAAGGTGTGCGCAGACAACAGAGGGCAGGCCGGCATATTTGCTGTTGTGTGCTGCGCTGATCCGCGCTGCTGCTTCGGAGGTAAGCTCCTGCTGGGAGCGCAGTATGTGTACGTCTTCTGTCCCGGAATCTGCAAACAAATCCTGCTGTCCACTTCCGCTGCCTGCCGTACTGATTCCGGCTGCGTCTGTTTTTACAGTCTGAATTTCTCCCGGATGAAGATACGGGATTTGATATACGGCCGCAGCATTTTTCCCCGTTCCGACTATTACAGGTTCCGTCAGCTGTGAAACATCAGTACAGATGTGAATGTTCTCCGTGGAAAGAATCTGAGCCGCGAACGAAAGTCTGTCAGGGCTGTCATGATTTCCGGCGAGAAGGAAGATGTGAAGGTCAGGAAACGATGCATGGGTCGCTGTGAGAAAAGAGCTGAGCAGCGTGACTGCTTCTGCGGGCGGAACAGACCTGTCATAAATATCACCGGGGACGATGAGCGCATCATATGGAGCGCCGGCTTTACCGGCTTTTTCCTGCTCACCTGTAATTTGTGAAAGGAATACCTTCTGGTCCTCAATAAGAGATGTTTCATGAAAAATTTTACCCAGATGCCAGTCACCTGTCTGAAGAAATTTCATGATTCTGTTTTATGCGGTCTTTTGCAGTACTCATAAGTAAACCATGCGCCTGTATACCGCCCGACAAAACGGCTTGCTGCTGCCTGAAATTTCCATCCGGATGCCATAATAGCCGTGTGCCTGCCTTTCTTTACGCATTTCAGGCAGTGTTCGACTACTTTATCGGCAGGCAGGCCATGCTTTACGTCTTTCCGGACGCCGTTTGACGCGACATCTGCAAATTCCGTACTTACCGGACCGGGGCACAATGCGCATACTTTTATGCCGCGGTGCTTTACTTCAGCCGCGAGCGCAATCGTAAAACTCAATACGTATGCCTTTGTCGCTCCGTACACCGCAAAATTTCCCAGCGGCAGAAAGGATGCAAGGCTTGCGGTATTGATAATGACCGCTCCCTTCTGCATATAGGGAAGTGCATATCCGCAGGTGCCGGTGAGGGCAGTGCAGTTTACATCAACCATGTCAAGTTCTCTGTCTACCGCAGTTTCCTCAAAAGGTCCGTATGTTCCGAATCCTGCATTATTTACGAGCATGCCGATTGTAAAACCGCCGGATGATTCTTCTGCTTTTTTTTCAGATTCCAGAAGAGAATCAAAACGGGCGGCGCCTTCGCGTCCTCCAATATCCATTTCAACAATTCTCGGAGCAGGGCGCTTTACGCCTGCTGCAATACCTTCATTTTTCAAATCGTCAAGTTCTTCATACAGAAGATGAAGCCTGTCCGCCCTTCGCGCTATGAGCCATATTTCGTCGGCATCCGAATCAGCTGAAATCTGAACTGCAAATTCTTTTCCCATGCCGGCACTCGCACCGGTGACAATGACAATCTTTTTCATACACCGGATTATAAATCATCATTCGACTTGTGAATAGTGGAGAAGATAAGTATACTGTGATGACATGTGCAATATAAAAAAAATAACTGCTTTGTGTGCTGTTTTGTATGTGTTCGTATCCTGCGATACGGCCGGGCACCGGCAGAATGAACGTGATAAGGCTCTGCACGGGCAGGCTTCTGTTGTATATGCTGCTGTTTCTGAGGAATGTAAAGCAGAACGGCTGGCTGTAGCTGAGTATGTATCCTCGTTACCGGTTCAAGAACAGGTACGTCAGCTTTTTATAGAAAATCTTGAGGGCTCTGATACATTTACACCTGTCGAGTGGACAACCGGTTCGGGAAAGAGGACTGCGGTAGTTCCGGGCGGGTACCTTTTTTTTTCGTATAATATTGCAGACTCCCCCGAAAAAATAATTTCATTTACCGATTCAATTAATGCATACTGCATCAGCCATAACATAATTCCTCCATATCTGGCACTCGATCAGGAGGGAGGGGAAGTAAGCCGTCTGCACGGAGTCGCAGGCCCCGTTCCCTCGAGCAGAAAAATTGCGGAGAAACTTTCAGTGGAGGATGCCTACCGGCTGTATTCTCTGCAGGCGGTCCAGATGAAGGCACTCGGTTTTACAATGGATCTTGCGCCTGTCGCAGAAGCCTGTACCGATTCAAACAGGGCCTTTCTTTCAGGACGCAGTTTTGGCAATGCAGATACAGTGATTGCGTACGGAACGGCAGCGGTCAATGCACTTCAGAATAACGGTGTCGCATCCGTCCTCAAACATTTTCCGGGGAATACAAATACAGACCCGCACACAGGACTTCCCGAAATAGAACTTTCTGCTTCCGATATGGAAAGTACCGTCATACTTCCATTTTCCCGCTTAATTTCCCATAATCCCGCAGGTGTCCTTATGTCCCATGCCCGTACAGCCGCTTTTGATCCGGAAACGCCGGCATGCCTTTCTCCTGTATGGGTGACGGAAAAACTCCGCGGGCAGGCAGGCTTTGACGGAATCGTTTTTTCGGACGATATTTTCATGGGTGCGCTCGCGGACAACGGATATCCTCCGGAAAAAGCTGCCGTGCTTGCAGTGGAAGCCGGCGTAGATGTCATTATGATTTCCGAAAAAAGAATTAACGGAGCTGCATCTGTGCTTGTCTCTCGCGCCGGCAGCGATCCCCGTTTTGCAGAAAAAATACGGACTGCTGCCGAACGGGTAGTGTATTTCAAAATACAGTACGGTATCCTGAATCTGGAAAAAAGCGGCAGCGTCTGGCGTGTCGTCATTCCGTCTCTGAATGATGCATATCATGCTCAGTCTGTCCGGGAACGTCTCCAGCGGTTTTATACCGCAAAAAATGAAAACATCATTTTATACAGAGACTGGTTTATGAATACGGGGGCATCCCATGCACAGAAGTGACCGTGCAGAAAAACTTTCAGGAAGCGAAGGTTTTGAGCAGTATTATTCAGTACTTTACGGAGAACGCTGGCCCGCCCTGAAATCTGCGCTGGCAGGGCAGGTACTGTATGCTGAATGGAACGCAGGCGGCGCAGAGAATTACTTTCTCGATACGGCAAGCGTTTGCGCAGCTGTTTCGCTACCTCTTGCAGGAGCTGAACGTATCCTTGACCTGTGTGCCGCACCCGGCGGGAAAACGCTTGTGCTTGCAAGTCTTATGAGCAGCACTGCGGAACTTGTGTCAAACGAACGCTCTCCCGAGCGCAAACTCCGTCTGTCGCACGTATGCGATTCGTGTCTTGATCCGGCTCTCCGTTCCCGGGTTACCATAACATGCAGCGACGGTGCAAAATGGTGTACGCAGCAGACTGAATGTTATGATGCAGTTCTCTTGGACGCACCCTGTTCATCTGAGCGCCACGTCCTTTCCGATGAAAAATACCTTTCGCAATGGACTCCGTCCCGCATAAAGGCTGTTGCGATGGAACAGTGGGCGCTCATTTCATCCGCATACCGACTGCTTGTTCCCGGCGGTTTTCTGCTGTATTCGACATGCGCGCTTTGTCCTGCCGAAAACGACGCAATAATTTCTCGTTTGCTTGAAAAATTTCCCACGGCAGCCCTTGTATACAAAGATATTCCTCCGGCATATAAGAACGTTTCTGTCGGACCGTTCTGCAGTTCGGCTCTTCCTGATTCGGAAAAAACAGAGTATGGTTTTCATATTCTTCCTGATATACAGAAAGGCGCCGGTCCGATTTATTTTTCACTTGTTAAGAAAACTGCCGGCAGGCAGCCATAATTGTTTTTTTCTCAGGAATACCTTATAATAATAATTGACAATTCAGGAATATATCCGGATTTATCGAGGAAAATAATCTTATGGATAATACAACAACAAAGGAACAGAAACTTCAAAGACTTATTGAACTTGAAAAAAAACTCGGTGAAATTCAGGATGTTGATGTTCTTCTTGAGCGTATTCTTACAGAAACCCGTGAGATTATACATGCGGACGCAGGTTCTATATATGTAGTTGAGGGCAGTAATCTCCGCATAAAGTATGCGCAGAATGATACAAGCCTCAAAGAGCTTGCGCTGGGGGAAAAACTCCCCTATACAGCCTTTACGTTTCCCATGAATCAGAAATCAATCGCAGGCTATGTAGCGTATTCCGGAAAACCGCTGAATATTGATGATGCATATCATATCCCCGACGAATGTCCGTACAAATTTAATAAAGAAACGGATGCAACTACGAATTACCGTACAAAGTCTATTTTTACGCTGCCGTTAAAAATGGCAAACGGACGTCTGCTCGGTATTCTGCAGGTAATAAACGCAAGGAATCAAAACAGAGATGTAATCAGATTTGATTCTGATGCGGAGCTGTATGTTACCCATTTTGCGGCAAGTGCGGCGCAGGCACTTGAACATACCTATCTTACAAGCAGCATGGTGCGGCGTATGCTCAAAATGGCGGAATTCCGCGATCCAAAGGAAACGTACCCGCATGTATCCCGTGTGTCTGAATTTTCGGAAGAAATCTACGACAGACTTGCTTTTAAAAACAACATTCCTGACGCGGAAAAACATAAATTCAGGGATTCCCTGAAGATAGCCGCGAAATTCCATGATGTCGGAAAAGTTGGTATTTCGGATGTGATACTGAAGAAAGTTTCGCCCCGTTTTACGGAAAAGGAACGCAGGATTATGCAGGGACATACATGTATAGGCGCGAACCTCTTTGAACCGTGCGATTCATCGCTTGACGAAATGTGCCGCGATGTTGCGCTTCATCACCATGACCGCTGGGACGGCGGAGAGAAAGCGTATCCCGGAAAATATGATTATACGAAATTTACAATCGGTCAGCCTGTTCTCCGTGCGGAACCGTTGAAAGGGCAGGATATTCCGCTTGCTGCCCGTATTGTCGCTGTTGCGGACGTATTCGATGCGTTGAGCCACAAGCGCTGCTATAAAGAGGCGTGGACGCTGGAAGATGCTTTTCGGGAAATACAAAACGAATCGGGGAAACATTTTGATCCGGAAGTTGTTGCTGCCTTTATGCAGGTAAAAGACCGTATCTGTGCAATTTTCCTTGCATATCCTGATAAAGACGATACACCGGCAGAATAGATGATATTTTAAGGCAGGCAATTTCTACTGCACTATCAGCAGTCTGCCATCTGGCTGTGATTCAGTTCCGGAGGGGCACTTTTAATAAGGTGATGAATTTCTTTGTCGAAGCAGCGTGTGAATGCAGAAAATTCCTTTTTACCGTATGAAGATTTTTTGCAGCCGCCAAGTCCTATTTGAGCAAGCTGAAGTGAAAAATTCCGTTCGGAAAGCCGCTGTCCTATATTCTCTTTTGTGTACAAAGCACCACGGTCGTTCAAAACGCACAGCTGCTTCTCAACACAACGGGCAGCAAGCGGAATATCCCGCGTTATGATCATATCGCAGCTGTCCGCATGGGAAAGAATGTAGTCGTCTGCTGCGTCTTGTGTTTTGTCGCAGACAATCATCTCATGGGTTCCGTTTTTTTCTGCAGGAATTATATGATTTGCAACAAATGTAACGGAGAGTGAGAGTTTTTCAGCGTATCCGAGTATGTAATCCCGGACCATGCGCGGACAGGAATCAGCATCAATCCAGATATGCACAGTCTTCACTTAAGAACCTTGTCAATTTTATCTATCATTTCAAGCGTAATACGTTCTGCTTCCCTGTCATCGTTTCGCGGAGTAGAATCAGTCTGCATCTGTGCATTTTTTAATTTTTCTTTATAAAGCTCATCACAAAGTGTGATACCGCTCATAATAGCAATTTCTGCTGGATTTTTTAAGCCGCCGGATTTTTCGACTTCTGCTGTTATGCGTTTGTAATAACCGAGCAGTTTTTCAAGATATTCGGATTCTTCATTCGCCTTTATTGCAAATGAAGCTCCAAGTACGTCGATTTGAAGTGTACCCATTAGAATATATCGAACTGGCCACTGTTGTCGGTTGTTTTTTCGTCCGGTGCAGGGACAACATTTTGAACCGGAATACTGGGGGCGGACTGCATATGAACTGCTTCCGCCGGCAGCTTCTGCTGTTCTTTTTCCGCCACAGCCTTAACAGCCGGGGCAGGCTCGGAAGCGGCTTTCAGTACAGAATTTTCGATAGAATTAAGCCGCTCGAGAGCCTTTAATATACCGTTCTCGATCTTATTCTGATCCTGCTCAAAAGAAGAAATTTGCTCCGTTTTGCTGGAAAGCGCATTTGTGAGCTCTGAACATTTTCTGCGCAGAGCATCGTTTTCCGCCTGAAGTTGTGTAATTTTTTCCACAGCCCTTTCGACTTTTTGTTCAAGAAGAAGAATTTGATCGAGTGATATCATATTTATGCCTTCAGTGCGTTTTTAGCTGCATCCACAACAGCTTTGAATGCTGCGGGATCTTCAATTGCCATATTCGAAAGCGCTTTGCGGTTTAGTGTAATTCCCGCCTTTGTGCATCCGTCTATAAAGCGTGAGTATGAAAGATCTTCATCACGCACTGCTGCATTAATACGTGCAATCCACAGAGAGCGGAAAGTATGTTTTTTATCGTGGCGGTCGACATAAGCGTGGTCGAGCGCTTTGACAACAGCGTCTTTCGCCGGTCTGTAATTTGATTTGCGGTCACCGCGGAAGCCTTTTGCAAGCTTCAGTATTTTTGCGCGGCGGTTATTGCGTTTTGTTCCGTCTATTGCTCTTGACATTTTCTACTCCTCAATAATCAACCGTACGGAAGCATCTGCTTTCTGATTCTTTTTGCTGATGCTTCATCCATAATTCCGGATTCACGGAGCTGCCGTTTTCTTTTCGGAGAACGTTTCGTCAGAATATGGCGGAGGTTCATTTTCTTGTACTTGACTTTGCCGGTACCGGTAAGCGAGTAACGCTTAGCTGCGGACTTCTTTGTCTTCATTTTGGGCATTTGGTTTTACCTCGTTTGTTTTGGCTTTCCCTGAGATTGTCATCGACATGAACTTACCGTCCATCGCAGCCGGCTTTTCGATGAGATACGCGGAAGTAAGCCTTTTCAGAACTTCCTGCAGGACCCCGAAACCTAAGTCGGTATGAGCAAGTTCCCGTCCGCGGAAACGGATCGTGATCTTTACTTTATCGCCTTCGTCAAGGAATTCCTGTACATGCTTTGCTTTCGTATCAAGGTCGCCTGAGCCGATTTTCGGCTGCATGCGGATTTCCTTGAGTTTTAATACCTTCTGGTTTTTCTTGGAGTCACGGAGCTTCTTCTCCATTTCGAACCGGTATTTACCGAAATCCAGTATCTTGCAGACTGGCGGATTCGCATTTGGTGAAACTTCAACAAGGTCGAGTTCTTTGTCTTTAGCCATTCTGAGCGCATCAAGTGTCGGCACAATGCCTTTTTGTGTACCCTCATTATCGATTAACCTGACCTCACGCACACGGATTTGTTCATTAATCCGCAGCCCCTTATTGTTGTTATTGTTAGCCAACGATCCTCCTCGTGTCTGAAAACACGTATTCATGTAACGTATCTGTTATTATACATGAAGTTAGATG
>DCFX01000029.1 GCA_002314445.1 Treponema sp. UBA1793 | reverse complement strand
CCGGTGCAGATTTGATAACGCTTGCATCGATGCTCCGGATACCTGTTACAATGCACAACGTGCCGGAGAATGAAATTTTCCGTCCCCACTGCTGGGCCGGTTTCGGAACGGAAGATGTACAGGCTGCCGATTATGCCGCGTGTAAATTTTACGGACCGCTGTACCGCTGAGCTTTCCATCAGTCAGCCTATTCCGCAGCTGTGTCCATAATCAGCCGTCTCGTTTCAGGGAGAACGGAAACGCTGACGGAGAATTCGTCAAGTCCGTATTTAAGCAGCTGCGGCACGGCTTTTGGATTTCCGGCGAATTCTCCGCACATTGCACAGGGAATGCCGGCTTTGTGTGCAGCCTCTATCGTTTTCCGTATGAGTGCGAGGACGGCAGGATGGAACGGATTATATAAAGCTGAAAGCGATTCGTTCGTCCTGTCTACGGCAAGCGTATACTGCGTAAGGTCGTTCGTGCCGATGCTGAAAAAGCTGCACAGCGGTGCAAGTTCATCTGCGATAATCGCTGCCGCCGGAATTTCAATCATGATGCCCGTTTCGACTTTTGCGTTGTACTCTTGTTTTTCCGAGTCAAGTTCCCGGGCGCATTCCGCAATGAACCGTTTCGCGGTCAGAATGTCGTCTGCAGAACTTACCATGGGAAACATTATTTTGATATTACCGTACACTGCCGCCCGGAGCAGCGCCCTCAGCTGGATTTTGAACAGTTCCGGATGAGCGAAGCAGAGCCTGATGGCACGTGTCCCAAGGAAGGGATTGTCTTCTCTGGGCAGATGCAGGTAGGGGATTTCCTTGTCCCCGCCTATATCAAGCGTTCTGACAACAAGCGGTCTCTCTCCAAGCTTTTCAGCAGCCGTACGGTAGATGCGGTACTGTTCTTCCTCATCGGGCGGAGCCGGCCGGTCAAGATACAGGAACTCAGTTCTGAACAATCCGACTCCCTCTGCGCCGTTTTCCAGGGCACGGTCAATATCATCAGGAGAACCGATATTTGCGGCAAGCAGGATTTCTTTTCCTGCTTTTGTCCTGCACGGAGCATGAACGCTTTTTTTCAATTCACATTTTCTCTCTTCATACGCAGCGATTCTCTGGGTGTATTCTTCTATGATTGCAGGTTCCGGTTTTATAAAAACCTGTCCGGTGCATCCGTCAACGATAACCGTATCACCTGGTGAAACAAGCGTACACATTCCCTGAATTCCCGAAACAGCAGGCAGTTCCATAGTCCGCGCAAGAATGGCGGCATGCGATGTAGAACCTCCGTGTTCTGTTACGATTGCGGCTGTATGCGCCCTGTCCAGTTGAACTGTATCAGACGGGCCGAGCGTTTCCGCAATAACGATACTGTCCGGCGGAAGGTCGGAAAGAGTGCATGAGGTACAGCTGCCGGACAGTATGGAAAGCAGCCGTCTTCCTATATCTTCAATATCTCCCGAACGTTCTTTGAGATACGGATCGTCGTCCATTTCCGCAAATACCGCCGCACTTTCTTTTACGGCTTCCGTCACCGCCTGTTCCGCAGTGATGTACCGTTTCTCAACAGCTTCAGCTGCTGCTCCTGTAATTTCCGGATCCCTGAGCAGGTATTTCTGCGTATTCAGAATATCAGCTTCCTGTTTTCCGTCTTCCGCCGGAATGCGTCCGATTAGTTCCGAGAGCTGCCGTTCCGCCTCTATTACAGCCTGTTCAAGCCTGTTCTTCTCTGTTTCGGGATCTGCCGTTGAGCCATTCCCTGCACAGGACGACTCAATCGGTACGCCTCTGTACAGAAAGGCTTTGCCGATTGCGATGCCGGCAGAAATAGGGATTCCCTGTATATCCATAATTATTCTTCCCCAAAGTTCGATTCAATCAGATCTGAGAGTGCCTTTACCGCTTCGCTCTCGTCTTCGCCTTCTGCCGTTATAGTTATTTCAGTATCCTGCTTAACTCTGAGCGCAAGCAGCTTTACCATTGACGTTGTAAGGGCAGAACGCTCTCCGTTTTTAATCGTTATCTTCGATTTAAAACGGCTTGCCGTATCGACCAGGAGTGCGGCCGGGCGGGAATGAATACCTATCTTGTTTTTAACGGTAATAATCTGTTGTACCATACGTATACCTCTCTGTTGTGCTGTTATAAGTTAAGCAATTTTCATGCCAATACACGTGTTTTTGTATTCAATTATATACGCTCTGGATTTTTTTCACTGCTGATACAGTTATCCGGATGGAAAAAAGATGCAAGATAGCAGATTTCATCGTCGGGAATGCTGACTGAAAACTGAGTTTCAATGCTCACTGCATTTTCCCGGATTATTTCATACAGCTGTTTTTTTCCGGCTATGAATTCTTCCTTGTTGTCAAATGAATAAACTGCAATTCCCTTTTTCAGCCGTTCTATCATGCAGGCGACATGGCAGAATATGCCGATAAGGACACTTTCCTGAAATTTTATACCTGCCTTTAGTTCTGTTATCCTGATGAATGATCTTGCTGCAAGAAACGCTTCTTCTGTTTTTACTGCCGTGAAGAATTCACGGTAAGCGGTTATCATCTTTTTGAAAATATTTTCTCTGTCGATTATTTCCTGCATTCTGGCGATTCCGTCAGGAGAGACTGCTTCTTCCAGTGTAAAACAGGGGATTGCAACTTCAAAATGGAATGGAGACACAAGAAACAGTATCCGTCCTGTTTCTTCAAGTACATGCAGCCTGCTCAGAATATCTTCTTTTCCCGCCATGCCGAGATTCCTGACAAGAATTTGAGACTGGTCGAATTTGAGCCGGGAGACAAGCTGATCCTTCATTATAAGGGCAGAGCCTTCTCCTGTAGTACAAACCGTTATAATATAATTTATTGTGCAGTACCTCGCCGGCGGATTTTCCGCAGGTTCGCTTATAAACGTATCTCTGATATCAAGAACGTCCCTGTAGATAGTATCAAGGGGTAATCCTTCTGCAGCCTTCCGCCCGGCCTGAAGTACATGGAGCGTACTGACCATCGAGACTGTCCTGCATTTGAGATGAAGTTCAGATTCAACCAGTTTTCCCAGATTTGTAAGTGAACCCATATCTACAAGCAGCAGAATATCTGTCGTCTGACTACGGCCCGTTATCCAGGTTTTAAGCCGTGTCCAGGCATTTTGAGGCGTTTCTATCAGCGGTACATCTATGCCGGTAACTGCCTGAATCTTTAACAAATCGTTGCAGACCTGCGCCATGCTGCCGGCTGATGATTCTCCGTGCATCATGACAATGACACTGACGGGATGTTCACGGACAGCTTTTTTCCCGGCATCGTTTTCGATGAAAAACAGGCAGAGAAAGCCTGCTTCTTCAAGAGGCATTGATACTTCGCAGATATGATCTATCGTATTTAAAGCATCGGCTGCCGCTGCGAATTCCTCCTGATGTGTCTGGCGTATTTTGTCGAATTCCGGGTTGACTATGCTTCTGCCGGATTTTATCCGCCTGATTGCCGTCATGATGTGCATTTCAATTCCTGCCCGCAGCTGCGGAGGGAAAGTCCTCTTAAGCCGCTTTTCCGCTGCCGGTATTATTTCCGCTATAGCCCTTGCTGTATCAGGTTCTGCCAGATTCATGACTGCGGCTTCGTTTTCTTCCTGATGATTACACACGCGGGCAAAATAAGCTCCGACACAGGAATCAAGATTGCTCCGTATTTCCCCTTCGGAAAGCCCTCCTGCCTGCATCTCCCTCATGCGCATATCTATAAGTTCGTAGATAGAGCTTGAATCATTTTTTTCAAAAAAACTTTCTCCTTCCTTCCTGTCCGGACGGAATGTGCAGAATCTGCTGCCGATGTCGTTAAGTTTATGCCATATTTCTCTGTGGGCTGTTTCCGAAAAAAGTCCTTCCTTTATGTATTCCGGAAGATTTGCCGTAACAATTTGAATTGTTTCTTTTTTATGAGACACGAAATTTGAATACGCTTTTGCACAGAGCAGCTGGATGTCGGCTTTAAGCTGTCCGACGTTATTCTGGCAGCGGTACCCGAGAAGGCTTCTGATAGAATTTACTGACACATATACGGGTTTATTTAAACGGCGTGCTTCTTCCGAATAAAACGTCTGGATAAGTTCAAGGCGTTCGTCTATTCCCCGTTCATCAAGGGACGGCATGCGGATTATCATCGGAATGCGGCGGGTGAACGTTTTGAGCAGAGCGGAATCTGGGTTCTCCGTTGTAGCGGCAATAATTCTGACAGCAGCATGACGTTTCGTATCGGTATCGCCCAGGCGGCGGAATGTCCCGTGGTCGAGAAAGGAGAACAGCATTTCCTGTCCTTCCGGCGGAAGGCGGTGGATTTCGTCAAGAAAGAGGAAGCCGCCGTCGGCTTTCTCGAGAATACCTTCTCTGTCCGTATCAGCTCCGGTCCATGTTCCTTTGCGTGCGCCGAAAAGCCAGCTGACAAGGAGATTTGCGTTATCTGCGTAATCAGCACAATTGAATACAAAAAATGGCATCGGACTTGTATCAATTGTTTCTTCTGCAAACTCGTGGATAAGGGAGGCGAACAGAGATTTTCCTGTTCCTGTTTCCCCCAGAATGAGCATGGGCATGCCGTTTGGCGGATACAGAACAGCAGCCTTTGCCTGCTCTACTGCTTGTAAAAGACTTGGAAAGCGTGATGCAAAACGGTCAAGTACGGTCTGCGGATTTTGCGGTGCTGCTGCACGGTACAATACCGGCTTCGTCCCTTCTTTCAGAACCTTTCCCTCACTGCATAATCGGTTAAGGTCGTCGCTTACATTCGGACGTGCAAGTCCCATGTCCTCTGCAAGTTCTGCTGTTGTTATTCCGTGTTCCTGAGTAAGCTTTGCAAGCCGTCTGTATACCTTTTCTATCCGCTTCATGGATTCAGTATCAGGCCTGCATCTCTATTCGTCAAGCAAAATGTGTATTATCGGTAATACACATCATCCCAAAAGAGATACGGAATAAAACTGCCGATGTGTATCGCCCGGAAGGAAACACAAGAGGTGGAATAATACACATTACAGAAAAACTGTGCAGACAGTAAAAAAGAGAAATGAAAATCAATTGGAATCACCGCATTTTTATGAAACCGGTACAGCAGGAATCGTATAGAGTGTTTTGGCATAGTAATTGCTTTAGTAAGAACGGAGGTCCAATGAATATTGAGCAATTGACCATGAAACTGATTGTGGAAAGCGGTACTGCGAAAAGCAAAGACATGGAAGCAATCGAGAGCGCAAGAAACGGAGACATACAGGAGGCTCAGCGGCTGCATGCCGAATCGGACAAATCGCTGACCGCCGCTCATGAGATACAAACTGATCTTATTCAGGAAGAAGCAGACGGTGCGGAAAGTGCTGCGTCCATGATTCTTGTACATGCGCAGGATCATTTAATGAGCGCCATGCTGGTCCATGATTTTGCACAGGAATTTATTAATCTGTATGAAAGGGTTGAAAGAATTGAAAAGCAAGGGGGAAAATTGATATGAAAAAGATAACACTAGTTTGTGCTGCGGGAATGTCGACCAGCCTGCTGGTAAGTAAAATGAAAGCGGCTGCGCAGAAAATGAATGTGGAAGTGGAAATTCGTGCAACAGCTGAATCGAACTTTGCAGAATTTGAAAATAATACAGACATAATTCTGCTCGGACCTCAAATCGGGTATACCCTCAAGCGGATGAAGGAAAAGTATGAACCGAGAGGGATGAAGGTTGCCGTAATCAACAGCCTTGACTACGGTGTAATGAACGGTGCGAAAGTGCTGAAAGAAGCGCTGGAAATGTAATAGAACGAAAAAATTTTGATTGAACGTTTCTAGAAGGGGGAATGATAAAATGATTTATAATGCGGCAAAAATAAAAGAAAAAATGCAGGAAGGAATGGTTGCTTTTGCGAATAATAAATATATCAAGTCCATTTCGGATGGCATGATATTTATGATGACACCGATTATTGTTGGTTCAATTTTTATGTTGTTCGCAAATTTACCTATAGCAACATATAAAAATTTTATAGATGTTCATGGAATAACCTTTATTTTGAAAGTACCCGTTACTTTTACAATCAATATCATGGCTGTATTAAGTGTTTTTTTTATTGCTTATAATGTTGCAGATCAATTTGAAAAAGATGGGGGAATGGCTGGTTTACTGGCTCTTATTAGTTTTTTTATTGTAACTCCGATGGGAGAAATTAAGAATAACAATCACATTTTCAATTATATTTCATTTGATTGGTTGGGACCTAAGGGGTTATTTGTTGCTATAATTATTGGTATGGTGACAGCCCGAATTTATGTTTTCTTTGTCCAGAAAGGGCTCGTTATAAAAATGCCGGAAGGTGTTCCCCCAGCTGTATCAAAATCGTTTACAGGTTTGGTACCGGGCTTTGTAACTACAAGTCTTGCACTTTTAATATTTATAATATTTAAGTATACACCTTTTGGAAGTTTGAATCAGATGATATATAACTGTATCCAGATTCCATTGGAAGGTTTGAGCGCATCGTATGGTGCATTGTTAATAGTCAATTTAGCAATTGGGGTATTGTGGTTTTTTGGGCTGCACGGAACAATTATTGTTTTTAACGGTATAATGGCGCCTGTGTATTTAGCTATGGATATGGAAAACCTGGCTGCCTATGAGGCTGGTACTGTTCTGCCTAATATCCTTGGATATCAGTTTTTCAGATGTTATGTTTTTATGTCAGGTACCGGAATGACTATAGGGTTAATGCTTGTTATGGCCTTTTTTGCTAAAAGTTCCCAATATAAAACTCTTGGGCGA
Source organism: Treponema sp. UBA1793 (assembly GCA_002314445.1). Taxonomy (GTDB): domain Bacteria; phylum Spirochaetota; class Spirochaetia; order Treponematales; family Treponemataceae; genus Treponema_D. The sequence continues at coordinate 44,919 of DCFX01000029.1, read as the reverse complement.
TTAGCATTACCAATGTCAATATTCAATATTAATGAACCATTAATATTTGGAACTCCTATTGTTTTAAATCCTTTTATGCTTATTCCGTTTTTACTGACTCCTCTGGTAACAAGCTCTATTGCCTATATTGTAACTGCGATAGGAATTGTTCCTCGACTTAATGGTATTCAGATTCCGTGGCCAACACCAATGATACTCTCCGGATTAATGGAAGGCAGTTGGAAAATCGCTGTTTTGCAAGTCATTTTAGCTTTAATCTCGTTTAGTATTTATTATTTCCCTTTCAAAGCTCTTGATAGAAGAGCATGGGAACAGGAGAAAAAAAATTCTGTAGATAATGCTTGAATGAGAAGTTTAGAAATAAAATTAATTATAGAGTTGATGATGTGCAGGAGGTTTTATGAAGAAGATTAAAATAGTTACTATTGGGGGAGGAAGCAGTTATACACCCGAATTGATTGAAGGTTTTATTAAACGAAATGCTAAATTGCCGATTAGTGAATTATGGCTGGTCGATATCCCGGAGGGGAAAGAGAAACTTGATATTGTTGGTGCTATGGCGAGGCGTATGGTTGCAGCAGCAGGTCTTGATTGGAAAATTAAATTAACGCTTGATCGTCGGGAAGCCTTAAAAAATGCTGATTATGTTACAACCCAGTTTCGTGTTGGTTTACTTGCTGCACGCGTTCGTGATGAACGTATACCCTTAAGCCATGGAATGATAGGACAGGAAACAAACGGTGCAGGTGGATTGTTTAAAGCTTTTAGAACAATTCCTGTTATCCTTAATATTATCGAAGATATGAAAGAATTGTGTCCCAATGCTTGGCTGGTAAATTTTACAAATCCGTCAGGAATGATTGCAGAAGCGGCTATCAGATATGGTAAGTGGGAAAAAACCGTTGGTTTATGTAATGTCCCTATTAAATACGAAAAATTGTGTTATGAAGCATTGAATCTGGACGAAACGAAAAATGAACTTTTCTTTAAGTTTGCGGGATTGAATCATTTCCACTGGCACAGGGTTTGGGACAAATACGGGGAAGAGCTGACTCAAAAACTTATCAGCATAATTTATACGCCTGGAAATGCCGGAAAATTCAAGGGTATGGAAAATATACAGGATATACCGTTTAATTACGAGCAGATAAAAGATTTGAATATTTTACCGTGCTCATATCATCGTTATTATTATGCTACTGCGGATATGCTGCAGGCTCAATTGCAGGATTTTGAGAATCATGAGACCCGTGCTGAAAAGGTTAAAGGAATAGAGACAGAATTATTTAATCTTTATAAGGATCCTCACCTTGATCATAAACCTGAACAATTATCACAGCGGGGGGGAGCGTATTATAGTGATGCAGCATGCTCTCTTATTTCAGCGATTCAAAATGATGAAAGAAGTCATATGGTCGTAAGCACAAAAAATAATGGTGCCATTTCGGATCTGCCTGATGATTGTATTGTTGAAATATCAAGCATTATAACCAGTCATGGGCCAGAACCTTTAAATTGGGGACATTTTGATTTTAATGCCAGAGGACCATTACAACTTCAGAAAGCGATGGAGGAATGTACCATTGAAGCTGCTGTAACCGGCAATTATGATAAGGCTTTACAGGCTTTTACAATGAATCCCCTGATTTCTAGTGGTAAAATTGCGAAAGAGTTACTTGATGAAATGCTTCTGGCAAATAAGGACTTTTTACCACAATTCAAAAATAAAATAAAGGAACTTGAATTACTGCATTGATGTGGGCTATAAGGTAATTTTCTAACATTGGCTGCAGAATATTTATTTCTGCAGCCAATAGTATCTTTACAAGATTAATCATATCACAGCCAATTTTTTACTTTTCTTTTTTATCAGGGTTAGGAAGAATCGAATTCTCAATTCTGAGGATTCATTCAAGCGGTCTCTCCACCTGTTGAAAAAATTCCTCCTTTTAGGTACGTTATTGCATAATCATTCAGCCGGATGCCGGATGAATGATTATGCATCTTCCTGCCTGTATTGCAGGCTCCATTTGACTTCACAGGAGACTATACGTGAAAAAGGCGTTTACTGAATACCGGAAACTGTTTCTTTCCACACTGTATCTGAGCACGTTTACTTTCGGCGGCGGATATGTCATCGTTTCACTTATGCGAAAGAAGTTCGTCGACGAATATCACTGGATAGATGAAAAAGAAATGATCGATCTTACTGCAATCGCACAGTCCGCACCGGGCTCCATTGCGGTGAACGCTTCCATCCTTGTAGGCTACCGTGTCGCAGGTATTCCCGGAGCACTGCTGACTATCTGCGGTACCATTCTGCCACCTCTTGTCATCCTTGCCGTCATTTCGCTGTTCTACCAGGCATTTGAACGCAATTCCTTTGTAAGCGCCGCGCTCAAAGGAATGCAGGCCGGCGTTTCCGCCGTTATATTTGATGCGGTCATCAGCATGGGCGGGGACGTCATCAAGGAGAAAAATCTGCTGTCAATCATACTGATGTTTGCAGTCTTCGCTGCTTCCTATTTTTTCAACGTCAATATCATTCTGATAATCATCCTGTGTGCAGCACTGGGGGTCGTGTCGACTGTATACCGCAGCCGGAAGGAACGCAGAAAATGATATATGTCCAGCTGCTTGCCAGTTTTTTTCAGGTTGGGTTGTTCGGTATCGGCGGCGGATATGCGACGCTTCCGCTGATTCAGGATCAGGTGGTCACGCTTCATCACTGGCTGACAATGAAAGAGTTTACGGATGTAATAACGATATCGCAGATGACTCCGGGGCCTATCGCGATTAATTCGGCGACGTTTGTGGGGATTCGTGTCGCCGGTATGGCTGGTGCCTTAATTGCAACATTGGGATGTATCCTGCCGTCGTGCATCATCGTGATGGTCGTGTCGTACTTCTATTTTAAATACAAAAACCTTTCTATTGTACAGGGCGTTCTGAGCGGCCTGAGACCTGCTGTTGTAGCACTTATAGCCTCTGCAGGGATATCCATACTGCTTCTAGCGTTGTTCAATACGGGAACGCTGAAACTTCCGCTTCCCGCTGTTGATATAAAAGCGCTTGTTATATTTGCGGCCAGCCTGTTCATACTGCGGAAATGGAAAGCCGACCCTGTCTATGTCATGCTGGGGACTGCAGCTGCCGGCATAGTCGTATATAAATTACTGTAGACGCTCCGTAGGAAATGCCGCGTTATTTTTAAACACTTTTATTCGTACCAAGGATTTAATCCCCCGTACCTTCATCGTCGCATACTCCTAAGAAAAGTACAGTAACGCCAAAGAATCGGCGGCTGCTTTTCCATAAATCCATTATATACTTTATGCAGAAATGACAGATGATGAAATTTTTCCGTGCGGTCATCTGCCTGAAAATAATGAGTTGTAATACATGCCGTTCAGGCGTGCAAAACCAACAGGATTTATACAGGAGATTTTTATGAAAAGAAACATGTGCATTCTGGGATGTGTTGCCCTGCTTTTTGCAGGTCTTGCGGGGTGCTCCGGGAAAAACAGCGGAGGAGGTTCCGCATCAGTTTCCGATTCGTCTCTTTCTGCGGCAGATCAGGCAGTTGCAAAAAGAAAGGCAGAAGCAAAAAAAACAGGGAAGTATCCGAAGGTCGTTATGTGTTTTATGAACTGGGCGGGTGCTCCAAAGGGGATTGCGCGGATTAACAAAACGATCTGCAATTATACGGAAGAAAAACTGGGACTTGATGTTGAACTTGAAATTCTCGATGCGGCGTCCTATTCGCAGGGGATGACGCTCATGCTTTCTTCCGGGGAACAGGCTGATATATTCAATGCTATTACCATGGGCTATACACCGAGTGTAAATAAAGGGTTCTGTCTTGATCTCGAGGGAAACGATTTGATACAGACCTATGGAAAAGGAATTCTTGATACGATGGGAAAAACACTTACCGATGCCTGCCGTATCGGGGGAAAGTTATACGGGCTCCCGCAGCAGCGTGATATGGCAATCGGTATATTTGGTATTGCCGTCGGAAAAGAGTATCTGGACGGGATCGGATATAAGTATGATTCCATGTATACGGCAGAAAGCAGCGAGGTTATTTATACCAGTATGGACGAGATTTCCTCACTTTTTGCAAAGCTGCATGCAAAATATCCTGATAAGTACGTATTCGCTCCGCAGGAAGCTACCCTGGGACAGGGGCTGGTGTATGACGGCATTGGCGGAGACAATTACGGTGTCCTTCTTGATCCCGAACACAGTCTTGATGTAGGAGACTTATGGTCGAGCGGTTTGTTCCACGATTTCTGCTCGCTTATGTATTCGTGGAATCAGAAAGGGTATATTTCAAAAGACGCGCTTACGGACGATACAGCTTCAACGCTCCAGGTAAAAGCCGGAAGTGCAATGTCGTATGCCACTGCGACAAAACCCGGAATAAAGCAGCAGGAATCAAATCTGTGCGGACGTCCCATGATTATTTTTCAGATCGGCCCTGATTTCATGAAATCGGCCTCACCGTCCTCTATGCCGTGGTGCATCAACTCTTCATCCGCAGATACTGTCGCTGCGATGCAGTTTCTTAATGCATGCTATACGGATCCTGTTCTTTCCAATCTTTTATGCTGGGGAGAAGAAGGTAAAGAGTACAAAAAAACAGCGGACGGGCACATTACGTTCTGCGACGGTATTACGGCACAGAATTCCGAATATTATAATAATGTAAACTGGGAACTGCCCAATCAGTTTATCGCGCATGTTTGGGAAGGAGACGACCTCGACATCTGGACCAGAATGGAAAAATTCAACAATAACGCGAAAGTTTCAAAAGCAATGGGTTTTGCGTTCAATAATACGAGTGTCGCAAACGAATATACTGCGCTTACGAATGTGTACAAGGAATATGCTTTCCAGCTTATGTACGGTTTTACGAATCCGGATACCGGTATTCCCGTGATGGTTGCAAAGATGAAAGCGGCAGGTCTTGATACGTATATAGATGCAAAGAAAAAAGCTTTAGCGGCATGGGCCGGTACAAATAAATAAAAATCAGGCAGGGAGCACGTATGGTAATGACTGTATCAGATAAAGCGGCACAAAGACAGCGGCGCAGAATGCGGTTCAGAAAGTATCTGCCTTTGTATATTATTGCACTTCCCGGTCTGGCATATCTTTTTATTAATAATTATATGCCGCTGCCGGGAATCGTCCTTGCATTTAAAAAATACAATGCGGTACGCGGTATCTTCGGTTCCGCATGGGCAGGTTTTTCCAATTTCAAATATCTTTTTTCTACGCAGGACGCGTTCATCATTACAAGGAACACGATTCTGTACAACTGTGCATTTATCGTTATAGGAACGGTGTGTTCTCTTACAATAGCCATTATTCTGTCTGAACTCAATATCGGAATAAAGAAGTTCTATCAGTCTGCCATACTGCTTCCGTATCTTATTTCTTCTGTTATAGTAAGTTATCTTGTGTTTTCCTTCCTGTCGACGGAAAACGGATTTTTGAACAACACCATCCTGAAAGCACTCAATGTACAGCCTGTGTCCTGGTATACGGAAAAAAAATACTGGCCGTTCATCCTTATATTCGTAAACACCTGGAAGAACTCAGGATATACCTGCATCATCTATCTGGCGACAATCATAGGATTCGACAGGGCGTATTACGAGGCAGCGGAAATTGACGGAGCTTCAAAATGGCAGCAGATTACAAAAATCACGCTGCCAATGCTCCGCCCGACAATCATCATGCTTATCCTTCTTGCCGTCGGGCGCATATTCTATTCGGACTTCGGACTGTTTTACCAGGTACCGCAGAATTCAGGTGCTCTGTATTCAGTCACGAACACAATTGATACGTACGTATACAGAGGACTGCTTGAACTCGGAGATATTACTATGTCGGCGGCAGCTGGTGTGTATCAGTCTGTCGTCGGGTTCATACTTGTCTTTTCGGCAAATATGATTATACGGAAAATCGACAGGGAAAGCGCACTGTTTTAAGGGGTGAATATGAGAAAATCACAGGGAGAAGGAATATTTCTTACAATCGGGCATCTAATTATATTACTTTGCGCACTCTGTGCCGTTATTCCGATTATCCTCATCTGCATATCGTCGTTTACTGACAACGACACGCTGATTCGGAACGGATATGCTTTCTTTCCGGAAAAATGGAGCACATATGCGTATCGGTATATTTTCAATTCGGGAAATTCTGTCGTGCATGCGTACGGTATTTCGTTTCTGCTGACGATTGTCGGAACGGCTCTCTCGCTCGCCGTTACGACATCGCTGGCATATGTCATTTCAAAAAAAGATCTGCCTGGGAAAGGTATTCTTGTGTTTCTGGTCTTTTTTACGCTGTTGTTCAACGGAGGGCTCGTCCCTTCGTATATGGTGTATACGAGAATTTTTCATGTAAAGAATACATTCTGGGGACTGCTTTTCCCGAACCTGCTTATGAACGGATTTAATGTGCTGCTTATGAAATCGTACTTTGTGACAAATGTTCCGAACGAGATTCTTGAAGCAGCATGTATAGACGGTTCCGGAGAATGCCGGACGTTTTTTCAGATTGCAGTACCGCTTGCAAAACCGATCATTGCGACTATCGGCATTTTTTCCGGCATTGCATACTGGAACGACTGGATGAACGGATACATCTATCTGACAAAACGTACCGATTTGTATTCCATACAGAATCTTTTGAACAGAATGATTCAGAATATTCAGTATATTTCGCAGAACGCAACTGTACTTGCAAATGCCAATGCAGGACTGGCGTCTATACCCGCAGTATCGGTTCGTATGGCTATGGCTGTACTTGGAGTTCTGCCTGTTATAGTCATTTATCCTTTCATACAGAATAATTTTGTAAAAGGAATTACACTGGGCGGCATAAAAGGGTGATGGAGCAGAGGAGGCAGTATGACTGACTTTTGTTTTTTAAATAAAAAATCCGATTTTCTCCCGCGGCTGTCTGCAGCTGAAGATTCAGCACCGGGAGACGGATCATATACAGCAGTTGTTGAAGGAAAGGATTGGGGGGCTGTAATTACAAAGCTGATTGTTCCTGCTGCAAAAACAGCCCGGCCTGAACAGATAGGTAATGATGTTGTTAAATTAACATTGAAGACTGCCGTATTTGACATGGACGAAGGTATCAGTGTACAAAAAGAGGTTCTTCGTGATATAACGGCGGTATATGCATCCGACTGTACAGGAAGAAAAACGGCAGGATGGAGCGGATTTATTACACTTGAACTCCCGTCCGATCCGTCCGATACTGACAGTAATCTTTTTCTGTATAATCCGCAGACGGGATTCAATACGTGGAAAGATCCGTACCAATTTAAAATAGAAGCGTCGTTTCTCGCCAGGCCTGCAGAGGCCTGGGCAGCTGTAGTCTGTCCGGTTCTTAACGGATTTTCATTCAGGGAGATAACGGACGGAAACAGTACGCTTTCCTGTGCATATTTTGAACCTCACGGTACGGGCCGGAAACCACTCATAATCTGGCTGCACGGTGCGGGTGAAGGTGGAACGGATCCGTCCGTTCCCATTATGGCAAACAAGGCTGCGATGTTTGCTTCTGCTGAAACCCAGCGCATATTCGGCGGAAATGCGTATGTCCTTGTTCCCCAGACACCCAAAGTCTGGATGACAACCGGGGGTATTCCGTACGATATTTCTGATGCAACTGAGCAGACAAAATCTTCACTGTATACGGGAACGGTGAAGCTGATTATAGATATGTTTATTGTGGGACATCCGGACATAGATACTGACAGAATATATATCGGTGGTGCTTCAAACGGGGGATACATGACGGTGAATATGCTTCTGAACTATCCCGGTTTTTTTGCCGCGGCGTTTCCGGTCTGCGAAGCATATCCCGATTCGTGGATTTCCGATAAACAGATAGCGCAGCTTTCAAAAGAACATATCTGGTTTACTGCAGCTTCGACCGATACGGTTGTGGATCCGGAGCTGTATATGATACCGACTGTAAACAGGCTGAGGGCAGCAGGTGCAGGTGATATACATGAATCATTATTTGAAAAAGTTGTGGATACATCCGGCCTTTACCATAACATCGGCGGGATTCCTTACGAATATCTGGGACACTGGTCCTGGATTTATATGTTGAACAATGAGTGCGTTGATAAAGGTGTTGATATTCTGCACTGGCTTGCAGGTAGAAAAAAACAGCAGATTGCCATATCTTGATTTTACAGGAGATTATTATGGTTGATTTTACTTTGAATACCGATGTACGGACTGATTTTCCCCATTACTGGGAATTATGTACGGGAAGCTGCCATGCATATACAGCTCTCCGCGAGGATTACCGGAAACAGCTGAAGAAAGCGCACGATGAGCTCGGATTCAGGTATGTGCGGTTTCACGGACTGCTCGACGATGACATGTGCATCTGCGTTGCCGGACGGGATATGACGGGGAAGCAGACCGGCATTATATACAATTTTGTAAATATGGATTCCATTTTTGACTTTCTGCTGAGCATCGGGATGAAGCCTTTTATAGAACTTGGCTTTATGCCCTCCGTCCTTGCAAGCGGCACGACGACCTGTTTTCACTACAAAGGGAACGTGACGCCCCCAAAGGACTACAACGAGTGGGGGAAACTTATCCAGTTCCTTGTAAAGCACGCGGCTGACCGGTATGGCGCGGAAGAAGTGCGGACATGGTATTTTGAAGTGTGGAACGAACCGAATCTTTCGTATTTTTTTGACGGTACCCAGGATGACTATTTTAAGTTATACGATTATGCAGCGCGTGCCGTAAAAGCCGTCGACAGTCAGTTCAGAGTCGGAGGTCCTGCCACGTCGTGTAATTCCTGGATACCTGATATGATACGGCACTGCAAAGACAATAGTATACCGCTTGATTTTGTTTCAACCCACCACTATCCGACTGACGACCCGCTCTGGAGAAACGGCGGAATATCGGTGGAAGAATTTTTCAAAAAAACAGGTGGAAAGTTCGGAACGTATGAACGGGGCATCCTGCGCAAAATGACTGAAAAAGCGCGTGAAGAAGCAGGAAAGCTTCCGCTTATATATACCGAATGGAATACGTCGGCAATGACGCGTGACAGTAAGCACGATGAAAGTTATGCATCTGCGATGATTGCAAAAACGCTTGCAGATAACGACGGTCTTGTTCAGGGATATTCGTACTGGACATTCACCGATATTTTCGAGGAAGGTTCCCAGATTCCCGGTGCGTTCCACGGAGGATTCGGCCTGCAGACATACGCAGGAATTGCAAAACCAGCGTACAGACTGTTTGAACTGTTTCACGGATTGGGAACAAAACGGATAGGCCTTTCCGCCGGCCAGTCAGGAGGTACAGTTGAAGCTCTTGCTGCCGAAACGGAAACCGGGTACCGCATTATCATATACAACCACAATATTCCTGACGCCCCGATCGCAGAAGAACGTATAAGGCTTGATATTTCTTCTGTCCCGGGGAAAAAATATCTTGTACTGTACAGAATCGACGACACTCATGCGAACGCGTCAAATGCCTGGAAACAGATGGGAAAGCCGGAATATCTGAAACCGTCTGACGTAGAAAAGCTGAACAAAGCTTCGGAACTTGTTTCTGAGAAAATCGGGCTTTCCGATTTTCCTGAAATACACATTCCCGCGTACGGCGTTGCCGCGCTGGATATTGTCTGCAGGTAAACGCGCTGTGTGTGACCGGAAGGGGAGCGGGGATGCGGATTATACACAAAATGTATCACCGGATGTACTCATTTAAAAAACGGCTGCTTGTAATCCTTTGCGCCATATTCAGCTGTTTCCTGTTTGTTATTGCCGGCATAGACGTTTATTTTACGTCTGTTCTCCGCCGTGATATTTACAAAGCCGTTAAAGATACCCTTGGTATATATGACAGACAGCTGCATGAGCAGCTTCGTGCTCTTGAAATTTATCTTTTTGAAGTAAACGGCAATAATGTTGACATTTCGCTGCTTGGAAACAGCCGGGATGATAATTTGTATACGGAATTGATTCACGTTAAAACACTTCTGTCGAATTCCCTGCCGTCTTTTTCGCAGATGAACGGTTTGTTTGTCTATTCGGCAGCATCGGGATATTTTGTAACGAAATACGAAAGTAATGGTGATTATTCTTCTGCGTATTATATCCGGAATCTGCTTAAAGGTGCGCAGAGCGGAGGAACACTTTCAAAAATCAACACAACATCGTGGTTTATCCGGAAAGTGGATTCCGGTTATGATTTTATCCGTATTATCCGTACCGGCAATTCATATATTGGTGCCTGGGCCGATTCCGAAAATCTGACATCTCTATTTAAAAGTATTTCGGGTTATAAGGCAGATGTCTTTTTTACAGACAGCAGCGGGAAACCGCTTGTCAGTAGTGACAAAAATAAGGAGATATATGATTTACGGAAAATCGGGAAAAAATATTCTGTACTCAGGCGGAATGACGGCGCAAAATATGTATCTGCAGCAGAACAGATGGAATTCGGCGACTGCTGGCTTCTCGCGTTTATCCGGCTTTCTGACATTGACCGGCAGCTGCTCAATGTCGGTGCGCTTGTTATTATCCTGACACTTGCACTTATATTTCTCACACCCGTTATTATTTATATGCTGAATAAATTCTGGACTGTACCGTTGCAGCGTCTTCGTACAATTGTCGAAACGCTGCATGCTGGTTCTTTCGATGTGCGCATTTCCACGGAAAATGTGCAGTATACGGAAATTATGGAAGTATACAATACCTTTAACGAAATGATAGACGAGATTCAGAAACTGCAGATACGCATATATGAAGAGCGGATTGCAAAATCGGAATTTGAACTCCAGTATTTAAAATCGCAGCTGGCACCGCATTTTCTTATTAACTGCCTTACGTCCATCAGCGCACTTGCAATGAATACGGAAAATGAAACTATAATTCAGAGTATGGTCTCCTGCCTTACGAATCATCTCCGCTATACGCTGTCCGGAAAAACATATGTTCCTTTATCTGAAGAACTGCACTATATTGAAAATTATATAGCACTTGCGCAGCTGCGTACGCCAGGCAGTCTGGAATATACGGAAGAAATTGATGATGCTGTAAGGAATGCAAAAGTCTTTCCGCTGCTACTGCTTATGCTTACGGAGAATACACTCAAGTATAATCTTATTGCGGATGAAGAGCTCAGGATAAAGATTACTGCATCCGTAACAGACAACGGGAAAGGGAGGTTTGTCCATCTGGTACATCTTGATTCCGGCGACGGTTTCTCTGCTGAATCCATTGCGCTGTTTTCAAAAATCAGGAATGGAACTGCAGCTGCTTCGGATCACGTGGGGTTGTATAATACACTCAAGCGGCTTGAACTTGCCTATGGCGGCAGTGCATTCATTGCTATTTCAAACGAACCCGGCTGGGGCGCCCGCATCGATATTACGCTTCCGTACAGGCCATTCGAAATGCCCGGACTTCCGGCAGAGGGGGATGATTGAACGTACTTGTTGTCGACGACGAATATTATATTGCACAGGGAATCTGTAAGTCCATCGATTGTGAAAGACTCGGTATATCTGAAACTTTCTACGCATACAGCATGAAGCAGGCTCAGAAAGTTTTTCAGGAAAATGATATAGCCATTTTGCTTACTGATATTGAAATGCCGAGAGGATCGGGTATCGAGCTTGTCAGGTGGGTATACGACAGCGGCTATGTTCCTGTCGTACTCTTTCTCACAGGACATCAGAATTTTGATTATGCCTATACGGCAATAAAACTGCAGTGTCTGGATTACATGTTAAAACCCGTGAGTCCTGCTGTTCTTGCAGAAAAATTATCAGATGCGGTCCGTGTTGTAAAGAAGCGTTTTGAATCATTCTGGCAGCGGATTATTGCGTCGGATATTCCGCTCGATAAAAAAAGTGCCGCAGATGTTCTGAAAGAAAGCCGGCTGCCTTCCGGGCTGCTGGAACAGCAGCTCTGTTTTTTATACTGTAAGACAGGCACTGATAATGGGACTTCAGGTTCTCCGCGGGATGATTTTTTTGCCGCACTCCGTTCTGCTTTTGAAAAAGAGCACACAACAGGTTCGTTTTCGGCATTTATTAAACAGGAAGAGGGTAGATACGTTGTTCCTGTTTTTTTGGAAAAACAGGAAGCTTATGAAAATCTTGCAGGCGATTGTAAAAAGGCTCTTGATGTTGTTTCAAAAGACTTTCCGTATGCCTGTATTATTTCTGTGTCCGAACCATGTTATCTGCAGGACAGTTTTCACTGTCTCCATGAGCTGAAAACATTCGCCGAACGGTTTCTCACAGTGGAAAACAGTGTCGTACAGATGCATACAGAAAGCAGGGAGAATCTGCAGAAGTCCAAATCGCTTCCGCCTGATATTCCTGTCACACAGTGGTGCGAGTGGATACTTCAATTCAGAACAGACAGAATTCTTTCTGATGTACGGTTGTATCTGAGTAAGGACTGTATCCTGTATTCATCTGATAATCTGATTACGCTCTATTATGGAATAATACAGGCTGTTTTTTCAGCATTATCCAAAAAAGGGATTGATGCAAAGACTCTGTTCCCGAAGCTGGCGAGCCACGAAACCCTGACAAAAGCGGTTTCGTCCGCAGACAGTTTTCTGTGGTGGACGGAAATGATTCTTGGAGAGGCAAAAGATATTCTTACCGCAGCAGTTGATTCTTCGTCTCTTCTGGAATCTGTAAAACGTATTGTGAGAGAGTATCTGGGAAGCAGCGAATTGAACAGGACTCTGATTGCTGATAAGATTCATATGAATCCCGATTATCTTTCCTATCTGTTTCATAAAAAAACAGGGCAGTCTCTCGTTTCTTTTATAAACGATGAGCGGATTTTTGCGGCAAAGACTCTTTTGCTCGTAACAGACGAGACTATGCCGGCGATTGCAGAAGCCGTCGGTTATTTTGACTCATCGTACTTTTTCCGCCAGTTTAAAAAGATTACCGGTATGACGCCCCGGCAGTACCGCGATACAGGGCGTATTACCGGTAAAAATAATGGTAATCCTGCCTGACTTTTTTTCAGAGTACAGGTGTGTCTTTCTGCGGGGCAGGTCCGGTACTGCTGCGTATTATAAGCTCAACCCCTGTTTGTACAGTGACGGGTTTTAGTTCCGGGTTGCGTATGCGCCTTACAAGAAGATCTACCGCAGACGCGCCGAATGTGTACCGGGGAATGCGCAGTGTTGTAATCTGCGGAACGGAAGTAATGCAGAGCGGTCTGTCATCAAAACCGACTACTGATATATCGTCCGGAATTGAATATCCTTTTTCCTGAAATGCACGCATGGCGGGATAGCAGATAATATCGTTGTCGGCAAAAAATGCGGTGGGCAGGCTTTTATTTTCGGCCTTAAATTTGTCAAGTTTTTTTCCCATTTCATCATATGCTCCGACCTGTGAATAAGGGAGCGTAAATATGCAGCTTTCTTCGAACTTCAAATTGAACTTTTTGCTGTAGCTGCGCAGCGCTTCAAGGCGTTCGTTAAAACTTCTGATCGGGCTTCTGCTCCGTATGTATCCGAACCGGGTGTGTCCCATTCCGGTAAGGTATGAAAGAGCTTTATACACACCCTGTTCGTTATGAATGCAGACTGTATCGGTATCGCGGTTGACAAAATTATTGTTGAAGACAACGTAGGGAATGGTGCAGTGGTCAAACAATGCTATATCATCTTCCTGCATTTCCACCGCGTCAAGGATAAACCCGGAGCAGCCGCTTTCTACAAGTTCTTTCATCTTTGTTACCGCAGTGTCCTTTTCTACATAGGTTAAAACCATGTTATATCCGTATTTCTGCAGCTGCATGCTTACCGGTTCGACGAGCAGTGAAATAAACGGTGATTCGCCGAGAATGGCTCCTTCGCGTCTGAAAATAACGAAGGCAATGCTGGTCGAAACTTTCTGGTCAGTTTCAGATTTCAGAAGATAATCATATTTGAGTTCTTTTATTTTTGCGATGATTTCATTCCGTTTTTCAGTACTTATTCCGGGTTTATTGTTTATCACCATTGAGATAGTTGAAGGTGAGACGCCTAGAAGTTTTGCTATATCCTTTCCGGTTACATTCATTTTTATTCCTGTTGTTTACTATTGTATACTTATTTTTACTTAAAGTCTTTTAGTATGTCAATGCAAAATGTACCGCCCGTTTCCATCCGGCATATAATTCAGCCTGCTGTGCGCCGGCCATTTTCGGCATGTATTCCATTTTCGGCGGTCTGCTGAGGATGCTTTGTGCGTCGCATAATCCGAGCGCAGATCCTGCGGCGATTGCCGGCCCCATGCCTGAAAGTTCCTCTACGGCGGCGACGCGCACCGGAGTACGTATGATGTCCGCCTGGAACTGCATCAGATATGCGTCTCTCGTCGACCCTCCGTCGACCCACAGTGTGTTCAGTGCGAATCCTGTCCGTTCTTTCATAAGCATGACAATATCCGCAATCTGGTATGCAGTTGATTCTTCCGCTGCCCGCACAAATTCGGCCTTTCCTGTCGTCCTGTCCATACCGCAGACGACCGCGCGGGCATTTCCGTTCCAGTACGGTGCGCCCAGTCCCGAAAATGCCGGTACAAGGTATAATCCGGGAACATGCTCAGCCTGTTCTGCCAGTTTTCCGGCTTCCGATGCGGAGCCGATAAGCTGAAGATCGTTTTTAAGCCATTGTATTGTCGCTCCCGTATAGTTGATGTTTCCCTCAAGCACATATGAGACATCTCCGCCCATGCCCCATGCAAGCGAGGTGACAAGTTCCGGGCAGACTGCAGGTATCTTTCCCGTGTTCATCATGACCGAAGAACCTGTGCCGTATGTTGCTTTTGCCATGCCGCCCGTCAGGCAGCCCTGCGCGAACAACGCTCCCTGTGAATCGCCCAGTACGCCGTGCAGCGGAACGGGACTGTCCAGAATCCCGTCGAAATCAGTTGTCCCGAACAGACTGTCCGAAAAGCAGACTTCCGGCAGCGCATGCTGCGGTATGCCGAACATGCGGCAGATATCACTGTCCCAGGTGAGCGTATGAATGTTGAAAAGCTGGGTTCTGCTTGCATTGGAATATTCTGTTTTTACGGCATGTTCTTTCGTGAGCCGGTACACGAGCCAGCTGTCCATTGTGGAACAGACGATTTTTTCCTGTTCCGCAAGGTGTTTTGCTTCGGGGATATTTTCCAGTATCCACGCGAATTTTGCAGCGGAAAAATACGGTGAAAGATTAAGCCCTGTATGTTCCTTTATGATGCCTTCATTTTTACTGTCAGCTTTATCGATTCTGCTGCAGATTGCCGCTCCCCGGCTGCACTGCCAGACGACTGCGTTGTATACGGGTTTTCCCGTACGTCTGTCCCATGCGATTGCCGTCTCCCGCTGATTCGACAGCGCGGCTCCCGCAATATCCCTGCTTCTGACGCCCGTTTTTTCAAGCAGCAGTTTTACCGTTTTTATGAGGTTTCCGTATATTTCTTCTGGGGCATGTTCAACCCATCCTTTTTCGTCGACAATCTGCCGGTGCGGCATATCTGCGCGGCCTGCAAGGTTTCCTGTACTGTCGAACAGTAAGGCTTTTGTGCAGGATGTGCTCTGGTCTATGGAAATAATGTACGGCATACGCTACGCTCTTTTCCGGCTGATGATTTTTTCCGCCGCAGCGGCAATTCCGCCGGCATCAAGTCCGTAATGCCGGAAAACATCCGCCGAATCACCTGCAACGATATATTCGTCGGGAAGGGCCATCGTATGGACAGGAACAGGACATGTTTCGCAGACAACCTGTGAGACAGCTGCTCCGAGACCGCCGTTTATGCTGTGTTCTTCTACGGTAATGATTGCACCCGTTTCCCGGGCCGCTTGTATGACGGCACCGGTATCAAGAGGCTTCAGTGTATGCATGTCGAGAACCCGGGTATGTATGTTTTTTTCTTTCAGTTTGTCAGCCGCCTTCATCGCTGCATAGACAAGCTCACCGCACGCAATAATCGTCAAGTCTGTTCCTTCCCTGATTATATTGGCTTTACCGAATACGAACGGGCTGCATGAAACGCCGTTCGCAGTATCGTAGACGGCCGGTACTTTTGCGCGTCCGGCACGGATATACACGGCGCCTTTTCTTTCTTCAACAGCGCGGAGCATCGCTTCTGTCTGTACTGCATCGCAGGGGAGAATAACTGCCAGATCGGGGAATGCCCGCATAACGGCAATATCGTGCGTACTGTGATGAGATGCGCCGAGTGCGCCGTAGCTGATGCCGCCGCTCACGCCGAATATTTTAACATTCTGATGAGAGTAGGCTACATCGATTTTTATCTGTTCCAGGCTGCGTGCGCTTAAAAAGCAGGCCGGCGCGAACACGTACGGATGTTTCCCGACTGCCGCAAGACCTGCCGCAATGCCGATTTCATCCTGCTCCGCAATACCGCATTCGATAAACTGACCGGGCAGGGCCTTACTGTATTTTTCCAGAGAGCAGGAGCCGCGCGCATCCGATGTAACGGCGACAATGTCTTTATTTTTCTGTGCCAGTTCCAGCAGCGTGTCCGTCATAGCTTCCCTGCATGATTTAGGTTCCGTCATAATACAGCCCCTCCTTTTACAATTTCCGCTGCGCGGGCATCAAGCTGTGCCAGCGCACTTCTGAGCAGTGTTTCATCAGGGACGCCGTGATGCCATTCTTTTTTATTTTCCATTTCCCTGACTCCCTTTCCTTTTACTGTGTGTGCAATAATAAGCGACGGTTTTCCTTTTTCCAGGGGAAGGGCGTCGAGTGCGGCGGTAATCTGCTCCATATCGTTGCCGTCAATCTCTCTGACAGCCCAGCCGAACGCCCGCCATCTGTCTGCAAACGGTTCCAGCCCGATGACGTCTTCCGTCGTTCCGCTTATCTGCAGATGGTTGCGGTCTACGATTCCGGTGAGATTATCGAGTTTATAGTGGGACCCGGCCATTGCCGCTTCCCATACCGAACCTTCTTCCTGTTCTCCGTCTCCCATAAGAACGAAAACGCGCGATGATGACTGATTCTGTTTAAGGCCGACTGCCATACCCACACCTACCGGCAGACCGTGGCCGAGTGCGCCTGTTTTAACTTCGATGCCGGGAATTTCGTTGTTCGGATGTCCGATAAGCCGTGTTCCGTACTGGCAGTACGTATGCAGTTCCTCTTTCGGAATAAATCCCCTGTCGGCCAGTACTGCATAATATCCTTCAACGCAGTGCCCTTTGCTCAGAATAAAACGGTCCCTGTCTGTCGCATCGGGATGAGCAGTATCAATATGCAGCGTATGGTAATACAGCGCTGTAAGAATATCGGCCGACGAGAGCGCCCCTCCGGTATGTCCCGTTCCTCCGTCGTATATTGTCTGCAGCAGTGTTTTCCGTATTTCAGTTGCTTTCAGTTCAAGTTCCTGTATAGTCATGTGAACCTCCTGTAAAATAATTCCGTTTTGTGTATCTGTTCAGCATGGGATGGAGTCCGTTATTCTCCGCGCAGATATGCCTGCACCTGTTCCTCTTCTTCCGGATCGTAAAAATCAGGTTTTATGCCGATGTATTTACATGCTTCATACAGGACGGGCACAATGTCTTTGTGGATTCCGACGCAGTGATGGATGTACGGCCCGCATACTATTTTTGCTTCGAGCCGTTTTATGTTTTTTACCGCTATCCAGAGATACGTTCCCATGCATTTTGGGCCGTCGACACCTTCCGCATGTCCGAGCAGGAGCTGGTATTCTCCGTTATCCCCGTCGAACCGGCACAGCGATACTGGACCATGTTTTGCTTCCGCCGTCAGCGCACCCGGGTTGTTGAATGCAAGCGGATACGTGAGTACCGGTTTTTCCCGTGCCACGGAAACAGGCCAGGGGCCGCAGTGCTGCAGCAGCTCTCCATCCCGTATGTCGGGATGCCTGATTGTCCAGTCTGCAAAGAACGACCGGGTCGTCCCCATGCCGGCGGCCTCTGCCAGCAGCGCTGTAATTGCGCCGTGGATGTCCGTTTCGCAGACGACGGGAATGCCTTCTTCATTCATAAGGGAATTTGCGGCGCAGGGCATAATGCCGAGTTCCGTCTGGAGCGCGTTCCAGCACTGGATTGCCGCTGCATTGCAGCCGTATTTTTTTACGAGTTGTGTCATTGCCACTTTGAGGGCTGCGACGTTTTCAACCTGTTCGTCGGTGATTTTGACGGTGAATATTTCTTTTATGTGCCTGATGACGGCGGCAACTTCATTTTTTTCTTTTTTTACGGCTTTTACACATTGCGTCAGTTCCGTCATGGGAATGGGCGCAAGTTGTATGTTGAATTTTTCCAGCAGTTCGCCTTCATTGCACATTGTCGACCAGAAATCGAAGGGGCGCGGAGCAATCTGCAGGATGCGCGTATGACGGAACGTTTTTACGACATTGCATACGGCCAGAAAATCGCGTATTCCCCTCTCAAAGACAGGATCGGAGAGGCGGCAGTTCGTCATATAGGTAAAAGGAACGTTAAACCGCCTGAGGACTTTTCCCGTTGCAAACAGGCCGCACTGTGTGTCCCGCAGCCGGACGCCGTTTTCATCAGGCCGTTCGTCCAGCGGCCCCCACAGGAATACGGGAACGTTCAGCTCTTTTGCAAGCCGGGCGCATTCATATTCCGTTCCGAAGTTGCAGTGCGGTATGAAAAGACCGTCGACTTTTTCCCTTTTGAATTTTTCAATGATTTTTTCCAGTCCGGAATCGTCGTAGAGCAGGCCTTCGTTGTTTATGTCTGTAATGTCTGTAAAATCAATGCCCAGTTCTTTCAGTCGGGCAGCTGTAAGGTTTCTGTATTTCAATGCATCTCCCGCACTGAAAATACTCCGTCTTGTCGGCGCAAATCCTATTTTGATACGTGTCATGGCAGCCTTCCTTATTCTTTCTATGATGTAAAATGTGCTAAATATTTACTAAATAGTATTTATAAGTATTTAGCATAGAATATCATATAGTTGTAATTTGTCAACAAAAAAAGTGCTCTGTTTACAAAAAAAGGCCTGAAAACTGTAAAATAAAGCTGATATTTATTATTCTATAGGAAATTAACTAAATATATGACTGAATAATTTATAAATATTTATATAAAAAGTTTGACATATTCAAAAAAGAATCATATACTTTTTACAATGGAATGAGCGGGATGTTTTTTTTGTATCCGGCATGGCTGGTGCTGTAAAATCATGAGTTATATAATTAGTAGTGAGGCGCATAATATGAATGAATGGCATTATACGAAAAACGTTGAGCGGTGGTGCATCTTTGAAGCTGAAATAACCGGGCCTGCGAACGGAAATCCGTTTACGGATTACACGGTAAAAGGAACGTTTTCTGGAGCGCATGAAGTAAAAACTGCGGAAGGTTTCTATGACGGAAATGGTATATACCGTATCCGGTTTATGCCTTCCTTTCCGGAAGAATATACGTTCAGCATACAGTGCGCTTTCTCTGATTCTGACTATACCGGCACCTTTGCGGTTACAGAAGCGGGACACGATAATCACGGCCCTGTCCATGTTGCAAATACGTATCATTTTGCATATGAAGACGGCTGCAAATATTATCCTGTCGGGACAACCTGTTACGTGTGGGAACTGCAGCCGGAGAAAATCCAGGCGCAGACTATTCAGACACTCAGGCAGGGAGTGTTTAACAAAATACGCTTCTGTATTTTTCCCAAACATTATGCATATAACTTCCGTGATCCGCCGTACTTTCCCTATGAAGGCACACCATGCGATACGTCTGGAATGACGGAAGACAACTTTATGACGTACAACGGTGCGGCTCCCGGCAATAGATGGGATTTTGGCCGTTTCGTGCCGGTATATTTTCAGCATATTGAACAGTGTATTGAAAAGCTGCGCGATGCAGGAATAGAGGCAGATCTTATCGTTATGCATCCGTATGACCGCTGGGGCTTCAGCCTTATGGATAAGGAACATGATGATTTATACTGGCATTACGTAACCGCGCGTTTTGCTGCATACCGGAATGTATGGTGGTCGCTGGCTAATGAGTATGACTTGATGCCTCAAAAATCGTTATCTGACTGGGAAAGGTATGCACATATCCTATGTACCTTCGATCCGTATAATCATTTACGCTCAATTCATAACTGCATTACTTTTTATGATTATTCACGACCGTGGGTTACGCATTGCAGCATCCAGCGGCAGGATGTGTATAAGACGGCAGAGCTGACGAACGAGTGGCGTGAAAAATACCGGAAACCTGTCGTTCTTGATGAGATTGCATATGAAGGTAATATCCAGTACGGATGGGGCAACATAAGCGGAAGAGAAATGGTACGACGATTCTGGGAAGCAGCATGCAGGGGCGGATACGGTGCTCACAGTGAAACATATATGAATAAAGATAACATCTTATGGTGGTCTCACGGCGGCGTCCTGCATGGAGAAAGTCCTGTACGCATACAGTTCCTCAAAAAAATTCTATATGAAACACCCGCATACGGATTATCGCCTCTCAACAGGGAGTGGGACGAAGTCTGCGCAATGCCGGCAGACAGCCTTCAGACGATGAAACCCGTAAAGGATTATTATATATGCTATTACGGGTTTAACAGGCCGTCATTCCGGGATTTTCACTTTGATGAGGAAACTCGCTTTTCTGTAGAAATAATTGATACATGGAATATGACTGTAACTGATGCAGGCGTTCATCATGGAAAATTCCGGATCGATCTTCCCGGAAGAGAATATATGGCAGTACGTCTGAAAAATATCGGAACCGGCCATGTATCTGCCGGCGGTGCTCAATGATGCAGTCAGCCGCAAAAAAATTGAAATAATTTGGACAAGCGCCGGAAACGGTCTTACACTGTATATTATAGAAGCAGGTATTGCCTGCCTGTCGGTATGACTACCGTTTTTCCGACGTATTTACTTTGCTTTCCCTGCATCAGAAATACGGTATGCTTTCACAATTTTCCAGCATGGAGGGATCAGTTTATGGAAACAGGAGGATGGTCTGATTTTGTTTCTCCTATATCGGAAGAGCAGGAGAAGGTATTTGACAATGCAATGGAACATTTTACCGGTGTTAAATATACGCCGATTGCTGCTGCACAGCAGGTTGTTGCAGGAATGAATTTCTGCTATATCTGCCTTGCAAGAATAGTTATACCCGATGCATCTGTAACTGTTGCAAAAGTTACTGTTTATGCTCCTCCTTCGGGTGAGCCGCACATTACCGCGATTGAGCCGGTTGCACCGTAATTTGTACTCACGGGCTGTCCTATACGTAACATGTTCAGGACAGCCCGTATGGCATGCAGACTCCTTACTAAAAGTTGTGTATTTTTCTTTCAGTTGATTTCCTACCGGATTGATAGTATATTAGCAGTATGAGTTACAAGAGCATTTTAATAAAAGATACGACTCCCGAAGAGCGCGAAAAGATAGTTGAAGAATCATTCAACTGCGGCGACCTATGCTCAAGCTGCTGTGCCTGCGGCGGACTTGAAATAGATTATCAGCAGTATATCGACGGGAAAAAAGAACTCCGTGACCTGAATGCGGCATATCAGGCCAACTATATGCAGGGCGGTTACACTGAACCGGATGAAAAATCGTCCTGCCCGCTGTAATTGCAGTATCACAGGTCATGAGGTCGTTATGGTTATTTGAAAATCAGCTGCACAAATGTTTCAAGACCGTATTTCCAAACGTTCCAGTCGTGATTTCCGGGAATTGTTTTGTAGCTGTGTGGCACGTTCTCTTCAGTCAGGAAGCTGTCCGCTTTTTCAGATACGAAGAGCAGAGAGTCCGATTTACCGCATACTATCCAGATTAACGGCAGCTCACTGGTCTTTTCCAGTTTGAATCTGCCGGTGTCTGTATTGGGAGCTGGTGAAAATGCTCCGACACATGAAAACATATCAGGATGTCCAAGCCCGAAATTTAATGACTGCCCTCCGCCCATTGAAAGCCCGCAGATTCCCCTGTGCGCCCGATCTCCGTATACTGCATATTTTTTTTCAATATAGGGGATGAGATCGTTAAAGAGGTCATTTTCAAAATTTGCAAAGGCTGCCTGTGCAGTCTGTCCGTACACATCCTGTGGAACGGAATCCGGATTCATTGCCCTCCCATTCGGAAAAACAAGAATCATCGGTTCAATCAATTTATTTTTAGTTAGTCTGTCCATGATTTCTTTCGGGGAACCATACTGAAGCCATTCGTCCTCTGTCCCGCCTATTCCATGCAATACATACAGAACATTGTACTTTTTTGTTTCTTCATACTGTTCAGGCAGATACACATTACAATATCTGTCTGTTTTTGTTGTAGTTGAAAAATAGGTATCCCTGATGATAGTACCGCCGGCTGCAGCTGTTTTATTTTGTGCATGGAGCAGAATAGAACTCCCTGCCAGCAGTAACAGAAATACAGATATCTTTTGTTTCATTGTATCTCCCAAAAGGCAAAACAATACTGTTGATACTGGTCTATATATACATACGCCGTATATTCATTATACAGTACCATATATAATCTGCAACGATTCCTGTGCAGAATTATTACCTGCAGATGACATCTATTATTATAGAAGATAATTTGCTGTTTTGAATATACGGAAATTCACGGATGGAGACACAATACTGACAAGATGCCGGATACCGTCGTACAGTATATGGAATTTTCCAGGGCAGAAAATTAATAATTGATGAAGGAGCAATAACAGAATGAAAAAGGTAATACTGGACTGTGACCCGGGTCATGACGATGCAATCGGAATTTTACTTGCACTGCAGCATCTTGCTGTATTGGGGATTACCACGATAGGCGGAAACTGCACGCTTGAAAATGTGACGAGGAATGCTTTAAAAGTACTGGAAGTACTTGAGCGGCCCGATGTTCCTGTTTATGCGGGGCACGCCGGTCCGCTTGTTGCACCTCTTGTTACGGCACCCATGTTCCACGGCAAAACCGGACTTGACGGCCCTGTCCTTCCAGAACCTCATATAAAAGCACAGAAGGAACATGCCGTCGATTTTATTGTCGATACAATAATGCATACGGACGATGTTACGATTATTGCGACAGGCCCGCTTACAAACATCGCTTCGGCACTGAACAGGGAGCCCCGTATTGCGGGGCGCATAAAGGAAATCAGTATTATGGGAGGCTCCGTTACATTCGGCAACTGGACTCCTGCTGCCGAATTCAATATCTTTGTTGATCCGGAGGCTGCATACAAAGTGTTCAATTCCGGTGTTCACATTAAGATGTCCGGGCTTAACCTGACACGCCAGTGCTGTTTTACGCACGAGCATGTACGGAAATTCCGTGAAATTGGAACTAAGGCCGGTGTATTTGCAGCAGAGCTGACAGAATTCTTTATCGGTACCACGAAACAATGTACGTCACAACAGGGAGCTGTTATGCACGATGCATGTGCCGCTGCATGGATTATAGATCCGTCACTAATCAGGGGCGCAGAGATGCGGATCGATATTGAATTGAAGGGAGAATATACAAGGGGAATGACTGTCTGCGATTACAGGCATTTGAGCTTTCCCGACCCCGCTGTTGATTTGAACCGGATACCCGCCATGCCTGTATGTGGAAAGAAGCCTAATGCAGAAGCCGGCCTGGAACTTGATTTTCCGCGTTTTATGGATCTTCTGTACAAAACGCTTGCACGGTACAACTGAGCAGGTGTCCTGAAGAACTTCATTATCTCTTATACTTATAAAAAATATAAAACTGATTGCTCTTCTGTCTGTATATCATTATACTAATATTAAGAATACTTATATTTTGAGGAGTAGGGAAAATGAAGAAGTTTTTCGGCATTATCTGCGGACTTATAGGCATTATCTGCATAACAAGTTGTATTGTATCAATCGATGATTCTGATTACCCGGGGCCGGCAGGTGATGCTTATTTGCGGTATTACTGGTCAGACTCTTTGGTATATCTCATTGATAATAATCCTTCTACGCCGTCTCCTTATTGTAACAATGTATATTTTTCAACCCAACCCGGCAGCTATCATATGCAATACCGGACTGTATATGATACTGGATGGGATGTGTACTATATAATAACTGTAAAAGATGGCGATACTTATTACGAAACAGGAGATGATTCGTGGTTTACCATTTTTTTGTATTCGAGTGGTCCTGTTTTATACAGCTACACAACCCCCAGAAGTATTACAAACGCCACAGATTCAGGGAATGAAGTGAAGAATTCCATTGTAAGTTCTGAGCTTACAGACGAAACAACCTCCGGGCAGAAATTCAGTGGAATTCTGGGAACCGATGAAGTAAAAACTGAGCATGGAAGCATAAAGATTTCATACAGAAAAATGCTGAGTGATTGATAAATCGGCAGGTTTGTTGCAGCAGTATGCAGTCAGACCTGCATTTCCTCATTCATCCGGACGGATTGTCGGTTCGTGTTGTGTTTGCTTCGATTTTTGAGACATGAAGTGGTAGTCTTTACTTGAATTCGTTATTACTTGCAGAAAAACTGTCAAATTCAAAAAAAATGAAAACTTAGAGAAAAAGTATGTAATTGAGAAAATGACAAAAAATAAACAAAAACCATAAATTATATTGCCTTAAGAAGTTGTATTTGCTATGATGTAAAATATCTTCGATGAGAGAGGTGATTTATGATTGGTTTTTCAAGGTTTAGAAAAGTTGGAACCGTTATACCACCGTTATTACTGTCAGTAGTTACGCTTGTGACGTTTTTATTGCTTCTGGCAATCTGACCACGGTGAAATCAGAGGGAGGTCGTCTGAAAAGGACACCTCTTTTTTTATTTAACCATGTTGGATTATTTCTCAAGTCCCGATGCATATTGAAGCCGGGATTATAAATTATCCACTATTTGCATTACCAGTTTGCCTGTGTTATACTATCCCCTCTTTTTGATAAGTCCAAGAGAAAAAGCTATACTGTTATGATGGGTATTGCTGATTCAGGCTGCCCGTTTTTGTTTAGTGTTTTTTAGCAGGAGGAGTTATGAAATCCCGTAATTCAATCCAAGTCCGCATTGCCGGACTTGCAGGGCTTTGTCTGGCTGTTGTTGCAATACTTCTTATTTCCGTGCAGGTGATCTCATCTGTCAGGAACCTGAAGCAAGTTAATAAAACTGTGGGAAGCTCTGTAGAGGAGCTGACTCTTGCAAATCTTGGAAATCTGGCAGGAGAACAGGCCGGTGTTATACGATCGAGGTTCGACAGGGCGCTTGATTCAGCAAGAACCATGGCTGATACATTCGTCCTGACAAAAAAATCAGGTTCCGTAAAATTCGGCAGAGAGCAGATAAACGCCATTTTGCTGAACGTACTTGAAAACAACGAAGATTTTAACGGTACATATTCATGCTGGGAACCTGATGCAATTGACGGAAATGATTCGCGGTATATCGGTACAGGAGGGGGAAATAACGCAGAAACCGGACGGTTTACACCGTACTGGACGCGGAGCAGCAGCGGAAAAATTGCTGTACAACCGCTTGTTGAGTACGATACCGATGCGAAACATCCGAACGGTGTTTTGAAGGGCGGATGGTATATTAATCCTAAAGCCGATAATAAAGAGAGCGTGCTTGATCCTATTCCGTATATTGTTCAGGGGAAACAGGTTTGGCTTGCAACTTTTTCCGTCCCCATTTCTTCCGGCGGCAAATTTTACGGTGTTGCAGGCTGCGATTATAACCTCGACTTCGTACAGCAGCTTGCTCAGAACGTCAGCCGCGGTCTGTTCGAGGGAAAAGGTACTGTCATTATTGTCAGTAATATGGGACTTATTGTCGCAGACAGCAGTAAACCTGACGGAATTGGTCAGCAGTATTTTGATTCCAGCGAAATTTCACGGGAATTGCTGGCTACCGTCCAGAAAGGCGGAAAGCTGTCAAAGATCGACGACAGAACCGGAGAAATAATTGCGCTGGCACCGATAGAGCTCGGCCAGACCGGAAAGCCGTGGGCCGTACTAGTCCGCGTTCCGTCCAAAATTGCGTTTGCGCAGATAGAATCCATGAACAAGAGTCTTGCAGCAAGCAATACAGCATCAATTTTGTTTCAGGTGTTAATTGGAATTGCCGTAATTTTTGCCGGTATCGTAGTGCTTTGGTTCGGAGCCGGCTCGGTTGCAAAACCGGTGAAGACTGTTTCTTCAACGCTTTCTGTTATTGCGGAAGGTGAAGCGGATTTGACGAAACGTATTAACATGAAGCGTAATGATGAAATCGGTCTGCTTTCCGATTCGTATGATAAATTTGTTGGTAAACTTGCAGTTATTGTTGATACGGTAAAGAAAGCAAGTTCCGGCCTGGAAATTTCAATCAGGG
Organism: Treponema sp. UBA1793; assembly: GCA_002314445.1. GTDB lineage: Bacteria > Spirochaetota > Spirochaetia > Treponematales > Treponemataceae > Treponema_D. The sequence goes on along the minus strand of DCFX01000029.1, from coordinate 18,514 downwards.
ATTTAAGTGCGTCCGCCGTCAATTCTTCGGCATCGTTGAATGAAATAAGCTCCAATCTCAAGAGTATGAAATCTCAGATAGAAAGTCAGGGTTCGTGTGTTGATAATTCCGAAGAAGCAATGCGGGGAATCTTATCTCTTATAAACAGTATGGAAAGTACGATAGAGTCTCAGAATCAGGCTATAGCAAATTCTTCAAGCGCCATAGAACAGATGATGGGAAACATTACTTCCGTGTCTTCTACAATGGAACACCTGCACGATAATTTTTCAAAGCTGAAAGATGTAACAATGGTCGGAAAGAATAAACTGCAGTCGTTTGCCGAAAAGGTCATGATGATTTCCGAGCAGTCGGCGAATCTCATGGAAACGAATAATACTATTGCAAGCATTTCTTCCCAGACAAATCTTCTTGCCATGAACGCGGCAATAGAAGCGGCTCATGCAGGTGTTTCCGGCAGCGGATTCAGCGTTGTTGCGGACGAAATACGGAAACTTGCCGAACAGTCGGCGAAGCAGTCCCATGATACAGGCACGAAACTGAAGGAGATCAAGCACATAATAGAAGAACTTGTTCAAGCTTCAGGTGAAGCCGAAGCGTCGTTCAGCAGCATCCTTGACGGTATTACCGACGTCGATACATTGGAGACGGAAGTGAGTCAGGCGATGTTGGAACAGAACACCGGTTCCCGGCATATTCTGTCTGCAATCGACGGGCTGAAAGCTGTTAGTACTCAGGTTACAGAAACGTCCGGGGCTATGTCTAAAAAGGCAGGGCGTGTTCAGGAAACCATGAAGGAACTGCTCAATATTTCGGAAGAAATTCAGAATTCTATCGGAGAAATTTCGACCGGAACGGAAAACATTAATCAGGAAATCAATATTGTTGCGGAAAAAAGCAGGGAAAGCATAAGCCATATTGATTCGCTTGTGCAGGAGACTGTAAGGTTTAAAGTTTAAGGAAAACAATCAACAACTCCGCTGCAAGCAGCGGGGTATTAAACCCTTTTCACGAATAAATGGCTGCCGGTCCGGGCAGCCATTTATTATTAACAGCACGCATATTTTTTATTTGTGCCGCAGTTATTATAACACTTTGTTCAGGAAATCTATTGTGCGCTGTTCTTTGGGATGACCGAATACGTCTTCCGGCTTTCCCTGTTCGACAATGTAGCCGCCGTCCATAAAAATCACATGATCTGAAACTTCACGGGCAAATCCCATTTCATGGGTAACGACAATCATTGTCATACCGTTCTGTGCAAGCTTTTTCATAACTTCAAGTACTTCACCGACCATCTCAGGATCAAGAGCGGAAGTCGGTTCATCAAACAGCATAAGGGCAGGTTCCATTGCAAGCGCACGTGCAATGGCAACACGCTGCTGCTGTCCGCCGGAAAGCTGTCTGGGATAACTTTCCGCTTTGTCATCCAGTCCGACCTGCTTAAGCAGTTTAGCAGCCAGCGCTTCTGCTTCAGTCCTTGTACAGTGTTTGCGGTCGACAGGAGCAAGCATGACGTTTCCCAGTACAGTAAGGTGCGGAAACAGATTGAACTGCTGGAACACCATACCTATATTTTCTCTGATTTTATTAATATTAGCGTGCTTTTTTGTAATGACATTTCCATCTATTTCGACAGTTCCGCTGTCAGACGTTTCGAGCGCATTGAGGCACCGGAGGAATGTACTCTTACCGGAACCTGACGGTCCTATGATACTGAGGACCTCGCCGCGTTTAACGGTAATGGAAACGTCTTTAATAACCTGCAGCTCTCCGAAACTTTTTTTAAGATTTGTGACTTTTACCATTTGTTCCATTGCGGAGGCTCCTTTCTATTCTGTTTGAAAGCATCGAGAGTAATTTAATAAGAATGAGATACATGACTGCGACAAGTGCCCATGTTTTGAACGATTCAAACGTTGTCGCTATTATTAATTTACCGGTTTGCGTAAGTTCACGGATACCAATAACGGAAAGAATCGATGTGTCCTTGAGCGTTATGATAAACTGGTTAAGCAGCGCCGGAATAACGATGCGTATTGCCTGCGGAATAACAACCTTCATCATGGCGTGCGAGCGGGGGAGGCCGAGCGAGCGTGCCGCTTCCATCTGCCCTTTGTCCACAGCCATTATGCCGGATCTGAATATTTCCGATATATACGCACCTGCATTGAGTGTGAGCGTAATAATACCGGCTGCATCAGGAGAAAGCCTGAAAGCCGGAATAATGGTCTGCAGCAACTGCGGAATACCGAAATAGATGAAAAAAGCCTGTACAATGAGCGGCGTTCCCCTGATTATATCGAGATATAAATTGTCAATAATGTTGAGCACTTTGTTTCGGGAAAGCGCCAGAAAGCAGAACAGCATACCGAGCAGGGCGCCTAGCAGCAGGGAGACAACTGTGAGTTTTGCAGTAACAAGCAGACTCTCCAGAAGCCTCATGAGTACAACAGACCAATTCATGATAGCAATTCCTATTCAGATTATTTTTTGATATACGTATCAAGTATTTTCTGATACGTTCCATTCTCTTTTATATCGGCAAGACCTTTGTTGAATTTTTCAAGAAGTTCTGTGTTGAGTCCTTTGTTTACAGCAAAACCGTATGAGCTTCCCTTTTCTTTCGGCGTTACGATTTTAAGGCCGACGTTTTGGGAAATGGCATATCCGAGTACCGGATAATCTTCAAAGCATGCAACAGAGTTACCGGTACGAACATCTTCGTACATGTTTGCGGAATCTTCAAAATATGCAACCTCAAAACCGTATTTATCTTTGATTGATTCGGCAAATGTTGAACCTTCTGTTCCTGTTTTGATGGCGACTTTCTTTCCTTTGAGCTCGTCATACGATGTGATATTGCTGTTTATGCCGACTCCCATTACTACGCCGGAATCGAAATAAGGCTCTGAAAAGTCGAACTTCTTTTTGCGTTCATCGGTAATGCTCATGCCGGCGATAACGCCGTCCGACTGTTTGGATTCGAGCGACTGAACTGCGGCATTGAAACCGAGAACCTGAACTTTATATTTGAAATTCTGATCTTTTGCGACAGCGTCCAGAATGTCCATATCAATTCCGACAAATTTACCTTCTGCATTTTCAAATTCGAACGGCGCAAATGTCGTGTCTGTCGCAATAAGGTAGACTTTGTCCGATTCTGCCGTACCTGTTTTCTTTGTACAACCGGTAAATGCAGCGGCTGCAATAACCGCGGTAATTAAAATAGAAAGAATCTTCTTCATATATTACTACTCCTTTTGTAGACTAGAGGGAAATTATCCAGTATTTTGCGGTTATTTGCAATATCGTTCTTTTTTATCTTCTTATTATCTTCTGTTTTCTGCCTTTCTTAATAAAATTTAATTTTTACGCCGAACTGCCATCCCTTTGAGGTGTAATCGGTATCGTCCGATAGATTGCCTGTATTCGAAATAATTGAGAAAATCAATACCGCTTCCGGTTCCCATGTACAGCAGATCAAGACCCCGCCCGAACGGATAATAATTTGCAAACAAAGAAAGGCCGACAGAAGTACAGTCTACGCCTTCGACATCCGTAGTGAACGTCGTATGTAGGAATGTCCCTTTTATTGAAAAATAATTGAATATTTTCTGTTCGACACTGAATCCTAAGCCCCAGCCGTTATTCTGTATTCCGGATAACAGGTATCTGGTTTCAAGGGAAAATATTGTTTTCAGATTGTTCGTTCCGGCATTTTCTGCTGGGACAGCAGCAGCTGTACAAAACAGAACAACTGCTGCTGATAGTATTATTTTATCTACAGGTTTAAACTTCATTTGTTTCCCAGTGAATGAGCCCCGCCTGCTATACAACCGCCGTCGCAGATAATATCTGTTCCGGTAAGATATCCGAGCCGTTCGACAACGAGGTATGCGAATAATTGCGCTATTTCTTCCGGTTTGCCCATCCGTTTTATTGCATTGTATTTTATATATGCAAGTGCTTCTGCTGCAGAACTGTCTGAAACATCACAACTGACAGCTTCAGCTTCCCCGCCCAGGTTTTTTAATTCCTGAACGGCATTTTCAAGTTTTGCTGCGGCTCTTCCGGCAAGAATGACATAATATCCCTGCTGCACAAGAATCCGTGCAGCAGCAAGTCTCCTTCCGCTGCCGCCGCCGGTAATAACACAGACTTTTTTCATGCGGTTTGTCTTTTTTTGGTAATGGTGATTTTTCCTTCACATGCAAGCCATGCAATAGTGTCACTGATTGTTTCATCAAACGGCCTTGTTTTGAATTTCAGTTCAGCGCGGGCCTTTGAACAGTCAAAATTATTATTACGGATAAGGTTGTATACGGCAAAACTTGTCATGCGCTGCGGTCTTTTCGTAATATGTTCGATTATGTCGCTTGCCTTTCCAATAATTTTTGCAATACCTGCAGGAACGATTGTCGTTACTTCCTTCGTATTTGTAAGTTCTGCAAGGATATGGAACATCCGTTCCATAGAAACACATTCATTGCCAAGAATGTATCCTTCTCCTTTTCGTCCTGTTTCCGTGCACTCCACGATGGCATCTGCAAGATCCCTGACATCTACCGCATTAAAACTGCCAGCGACGCCTGCAGTGAGTTTTCCTGCACAGTAGTCAATGAGAAAGCTTGCGACAGGACCGAATGCGTAATCATCCGGCCCGCATATCCCGGTCGGAAAAACGATGGATGCATCAAGGTTGCTGTTCTTGACGGCATCCAGGACAATCAGGCTTCCGAGAGTCTTGCTTTTCCCGTAATATCCGGTTACAAGGTCAGGATTAAACGTGTCAGGTTCTGTTATTGGTTTATTTCCCGGTATTTCGGGGATTGCACCTGTTGAGCTGACGTGCACGAGTTTTACTGCATGATGTGTAAGGCACATCGTTACAATATTCTGTGTTCCCTGTACATTTACAGCATATACTTTCGGGCTGTAATTTGGATTGACCGTAACGATTGCAGCACAGTGTATGCAGATGATGTCCGTATCGGCAGGAACAGAGAAAAATCGTTCAAGGCTTTCAGTGTCCGTTACATCTCCTACGAATACGTCGACTTCCTTTGGGATGCGGGTTGCAGCCGGATCTCCATTAAGGACGAGTCCGCGGACTTTTTTTCCGTCTGCAAGAAGCCTCTCTGCAACGCTTGATCCGAGATTTCCCGCAATGCCTGTTACCAGGTATATTTTGTTTTTCATGTTGTTAACCTCCGTAAAATTGTTTATAGTTATCAGACTGATGCAGTTATAATACTGAACGAATATAAACTTTACATAAACGCGGCATAAACCGGATATAAACTTTTTGACAGGCAGGTGAAAATGTTTCATATACTGATTGCGGAAGACGATAAAAATCAGAGAAAGCTGCTGAAAAACGTTCTCAGTGAAAACGGGTACGAAGTTACCGAAGCATGTGACGGAGATGCGGCTCTCGACGTACTGGACAATGTTCATATAGACCTCCTTATTGCCGATATCATGATGCCGAAGTTGGACGGATATGAACTTACCCGTACACTCCGTGATTCAGGAAGTACGCTGCCCGTCCTTATGCTTACTGCAAAACAGCTTCCTGAAGAGAAAAAACATGGTTTCCTTGTCGGTACAGACGACTATATGACGAAACCTGTAGACGAGGAAGAAATGATTCTGCGCATAAAAGCTCTGCTCCGCCGTGCGCAGATAGTTACGGAGCATAAACTTAGTATGGGGAATGGACAATGAAAGTGCAGACAATACTATAAATACGCATATAAACAGACTCAGGAACAGATTCGATACATGGAACGAATTTGAGATTGTTACAGTACGCGGGCTCGGATACAAGGCAGTGAAAAATATATGAAGAAAAAGACAAAATCAGCACTCGGAAATATTACGGTCATACTACTTTTCTCAGTTAATAATATTATCGTACTGCTTTTCTGCATGACACTTGCAGCCGGTATTTCCACAGTACTTCTCCATTTAAAATTTATTCCGTCAGATTTTTATATTCATCCGTATGCACCGTTTATTTTTGCACTGCTCGTCGGCATAACGCTTGCCGTGATAACCGCATTTATCTATCAGAGGATTATGCGCAGGTATCTCGCTGTTCCTGTTAAAGCACTCAGACAGCTTGCTTCCGGAAATTTTAAAGCGGAAATCGATTTTGGGAATCTGCCTGTACCGAATGAATATGCCGAACTTGCGGATGCGTTCAATGAAACTGCACGGGAACTGAGCAGTATTGAAATGATGCGCAGCGATTTTATTAATAATTTTTCTCATGAATTTAAAACGCCGATTGTTTCGATTCAGGGATTTGCAAAACAACTGCAGCGTCAGAATATTCCTGAAGAACAACGGAGGGAATATATTCAGATTATTATAGCTGAAACCGGCAGTCTCTCCCGGCTTTCGTCGAACATCCTTAATCTGTCCCGCCTTGAAACACAGACGATTCTTACCGGCACAACTGCATACAATCTTGCGGAACAGCTGAGGGGTACAGTTCTGCTGCTTCAGAACAAATGGGAAGAAAAAAACATTGAGCCGGAACTTAATCTCGACGAACTTCAAATAAAAGGAAACCGGGAACTTCTGGCGGAGGTTTGGATGAATCTTACAGATAATGCTGTAAAATTTTCACCGGAAGGCGGAAAGCTCCGCATATTTCTGTATGCTGAACAGGAGAACGCAGTCGTTAAAATTCAGGATTCTGGATGCGGTATAAGTGAAGAATCGGCAAAACACGTTTTTGAAAAATTCTATCAGGCAGATACGTCGCGTACGGTTGAAGGCAACGGTCTCGGACTTGCCGTTGCCGCTAGAATTGTTGAATTGCACGGAGGGAATATCACTGTAGAAAGCACTGTCGGAAAAGGAAGTATCTTTACAGTGAAGCTTCCTTTGCAATAACTATTATCCGGATCGGAGAGTTGTGCTGATAAGCAGTTACAGCAGCTTTTTTTCGGTTTCTTTCATTTTATCTTCGTAATGCGCCACTTTCCAGGCAAGCTTCTCACGGCCTGCCTGCATTTCCGCGATATGCTTGTCCAGCTCCAAAAGTTGTTCCTCCAGGAGCACTTTACGTGCGGCGTGTGTCGATTCACCTTCCTGAAAAAGCGATACATATTCAGTAAGCGCTTCAATGGAAACGCTTGCACTCCGCATGCATTTTATAAATTCAACCCAGTTGCAGTCTGTTTCGCAGAAATCACGGAAACCGCTTTTATCGCGGGTTACCGGAGGCAGGAGCCCTATGCGTTCATAATACCTGAGCGTGTCTATTGAGATATCGTATTTTTTGGAAACTTCTGCAATTGTCATTTTTTTTCCTCTATTTCGTCCGGTTTTTATAAGTTACAACATGGAGTTTACTCCATGTCAAGCTTTTTTTGAAAGACAATATATGAAAAAGGTGCCGGGGAACTTTATAAGCTTTTTTCCCCGTTTTTCTTGAAACCATGATAATGTTCGTTATAATAATTAATACCGGATCATTGTGTGTTCTTCGTTCAAAAAAGTATCATTTATAAAATCGATAATATATGAAGAAGGAGGAATACATTGCCTGTACAAGACTCAAAAAAAACGTTCAATCAGATTATTAACGTTCTCACCAAACTTATAATTATATATGAACCGGGTGACGTCATGACATCATCCGAGATTGTAAGTAATCTTGAAAAACTGCTGCCGGAATGCAGTGCCGATGGGATAGATCATCAGATTTGTATAAAACTTCTTGAAATAGCAAAAGAAGAGCTGCATGGCAGTTTTCAGGATTTTACGTCCTGCATCTCGGAGGGGATTGATTTTCTGCTTTATCTGGTTGAATCAGGTGATACTGTAAACCATACAAAATCAGAACAGATAGAGAAGTGGCTTGCCGGTAAAATAACAGCCTGCCGTGCAGAAAAAAAAGATTCCGGTATAAGCGGGACAAAAACCGAAACACAATCTCAGACGGCAGACGCCGGGAATTCCGAGGAAAATCCTGCGGAAATTGACAGAGATCAGTTAAAACTTTTCATAAGCGACTGTGAGGCGCGTTTTCAGCGCGCCCAGGAACTTGTTCTGGGACTTGAAGAGGATCCGTCCGACAGCGAGGCTGTCAAAGAATTGTTCAGAATTTTTCATACGGTCAAAGGGGAATGTGGTTTTCTTAAACTGGTAACACTTGGGGGGCTTGCACATAATACTGAAAGTCTGCTTGATTTACTGCGCTCCGGAAAACTTTCAGTAACAAGAGATATTGTCGATATATTGCTGAAAGGTCTGGATATTGCCCAGGAGCTTTGCAAAAAACTTAAGGACGAAGATTTCCAGGCATACCGTTCAGTATCGGTAGCGGATTACAAAGCCCGGCTGGCGCAGTTTACAACAGGAGAAAGTGCCGTCTCCGGTACACCTGCATCCGTGCAGTCAGCTGCACCTCCACCTCCGCCGCCTGATACAAGCACCGGAGGCGCCATCCCTGCAGAAAAAACGGAACACGAACAGAAGAACGACGAACGGGCAGTAAGAAAAAATGATGCAGAGGATTCCGTTATCAAGGTTAAGACAGGAAAAGTGAACTATCTTGTTGATATGATAGGAGAGCTTCTAATCAGCATCGGTCAGATGCAGGACGATACAGAAGGGCTGACGCAGGTAAGAAAGATAGCACGAAGTTTACAATATGCAGGCATGCAGCTCAGGACGGAAAGCGTGCATACCCTGTTCGGTACTGCAAGGCGTATTATCAGGGACACTTCCCAGAAAGTCGGAAAACAGGTACAGACCGAATTCTGTGGAGAGGACCTGGAGATAGACCGTACTCTTATTGAATCTCTGGAAGAACCGCTTATGCACCTCATCCGTAATTCGCTTGATCACGGCATAGAGAGCTCTGAAGAACGGGCAAAGGCGGGAAAGGCTCCGGATGGAACGATCCGGATTGCTGCTGAACGGAGGGGAAACAACATCGTTATTTCGGTAGGCGACGACGGAAGGGGACTGGATCGGGAAAAAATCCTGAAAAAAGCGGTGGCAAAAGGACTCATCAGAGAAAGAGACATTCCCGATATGAACGAAAACGCGGTAAATAATCTCATATTTATATCGGGATTTTCAACGAACGATTCGGTAAATCTTATATCGGGCCGCGGCGTCGGGATGGATATTGTAAAAGAAGCCGTAGCGACAGCAAAAGGACATATTGTAACGGAGAGCAGGCCGGGCAGGGGAACTACTTTTTCTTTATTCTTCCCGCTCAGTACGGCGATAATCGACGGCATGCTTACCCGTACTGGTGACAACATATTTATCATACCTATTGCCTCGATTATTGAATCCCTCAAAGTAAAGGATGAACAGATTCATCTGGTTGCCACGGGGGTGCAGGTGCTTGATCTGAGGGGAAGGATGATTCCGATTATAAGAATCGCGGAAATATTCGATATGGCCCAGACCGAAGTAAGTACTATTGCGACGATTGTGGAAAATGTGAACGGAGAACAGTTTGCCGTTATGAGTGATGAAATACTTGCAAAACGGGAAGTGGTGATAAAGAATCTCGGTGCCTGCTTTAAAAATCTGAAGGGAATCAGTTCCGGTTCTGTTCTTTCAGGTGGTGCTATAGGCTTTGTACTTGATGTCGAAGAGATTATTGAGCTTGGAAAAGAAAGTCTTCGACGGGAGGATGGTGTTGCATGAACAGGGGCGAACATGTATCCGGCAAACAGTATAAAACGATATCCGCTTTGTCGTTTAGTATTATTTTCTCGTTTTTTCTGTCACTTGTACTGTTCAGGACTGCAGGTGTGGCGATAAGTTTAAAGATTGTACTTTTCAGTGCTGTCATCGTGCTGCCCTGCCTGCTGTCCAGTGTTTTTCTTTACAGCAGATTCAGATACATGATGCGGCTTTCCGATGCTGCAAATGACGCCTCTCAGACAGATACAGCGGCTGCAGATAACGGCGGGAAGGAGGTATCCTCAGCCATGACAGATACTGCGGCTGCAGATGAAAAAAAAGCGGAAGAAAAACAGCTTGCAGAAATAGCCGACGCCAGCTGCAACATAGCATCCCGTGCACGGCTTCTTTACCCTGTTATTGGAGAACTTTGTTCATCGATTTCTCATAGTCTGAGTTCTACGACAGAACCTATTTCTGCAGAACTGCTTCACATAAAACAATCGAATGAAATATTTCTCAAAAATATTAGTTCGTATGAAAGCGATATAAAAGACAAAGCTGCAATCATCCGTCTTCATAATGAGAGCGACATGTTCAACAATGATCTTAAATCCCTTTCCAATACGATAGAAGACGTATTTTCTACGCTTAACGGACATATGGTGGAGTTAAAAACTGTTTCCAGTCATATCGGCGACATTGCCGGTGACATAAGTGAAATTTCTGAACAGATACGGATACTTTCATTTAATGCGTCTATTGAAGCTGCACGGGCAGGCGATGCCGGCAGCGGATTCCGTATTATTGCAGGAGAAATTAAGAGGCTGTCATCGGATACTGAGGGGCGCCTTGCCGAAATCAGAAAAATGCTTAACGAAACCCGTATTATATTCGGTAACATAGCAGCAGGACTTGATGAAAATAAAGTGAAAATACTTGATGTAGTCGCGCAGCGGCAGACTGGGTTTGCCGTTTTTGAGCAGACCCTGGATGGGTATTTTCCGAAGCTTGAAAAGCTATACGACGGTGTACTCGGTATTATCAATTCTCTTACAAAAAGCATGGATGTGATTTCTCCTGTCGTTCAGCTTCATGAGATTACAAGCCAGGAAATCGGAAATCTTAAGCTTGTGACCGGAGATTTTTGTACATATGTTGAGAAAAAGGCTGAAAATACATGCCCGTCACCAGTACCGGAACCGGGAAAGGAGGCGGCAAGCACCATTGCTTCGGAAATCCGTCACAGACTGACTACAGAGAACGAGCTTCGCGCCCTTGAACGCGGTATCAGGCAGACAGTTCCTGATACTGACATAGATATTGCGATTAATAACCGCCGCATAGAACTTTTTTAGCAGCATAAAAAGGAGGCCATAGATGAAAAAAATCCTGCTTGTTGATGATTCAACCACAATCCGCAATATTATCAGAAACGGGCTGACTTCTGTATTTGATGTATCTGAAGCGGAAGACGGTGCAAAGGCTCTTGATCTGCTTCCTTCGTGCGGAGTGGTTTCTCTTTTTCTGCTTGACGTCAATATGCCTGTTATGGATGGACTTACACTTCTTGAAAAACTGCGCCAGATGCCGGAATACAAGACAACTCCTGTACTTATGCTTACGACGGAAACAAAGGAAGAATTCCGTACCAGGGCCAAGTCACTTGGTGCGACAGGATGGGTTGTAAAACCATGTGAACCGGACAAACTTCTTAGTACCATACAGAATATTCTTTCATAAGGTGTGTTTTTGCAGTCCATTTATCCCGGATATGACAAGGAGGTACAGATATGGAAATGACAAAGCGCAAATTGCTTAACGGCGCGCGCTTTCTCAGTTTTACAGTAGACAACGAGAACTACTGCATCGACATCCTGAAGGTGAAGGAACTTATGGGAATGACAACTATAACTCCTCTGCCTCGCACTCCGCAGTTTATACGCGGTGTTATAAATCTGAGGGGCCAGATTATACCGATTATTGATTTGCGGCTTAAATTCGGGCTTTCATTTCAGGAATATACGAAACGTACTTGCATTATTGTTGTCGAAGTAAGTTATGAAGGTGAGAACATCCTGATGGGCCTTGTAGTGGATGCCATTCAGGAGGTTGTGAGTATTCCGGAAGAGAAGATGTCAAAGATTCCGTACATTAATGCAAAAATCAGGAGCGAATACATAAAAGGAATTGCAGATACCCCTGAAGGGATGAAAATTATTCTTGATGTGCTGAAAGTTCTCAGTGACGAGGAACTTGCTGCAGTAAAGGACAGTGCAGTGGTTCGTGTTGAAGCCAAGGTATAAGACCGGTAGTGTATCCGCCGGGGCTTTTAACAATAGCTACAGATACAGGGAGAAAGTGTTTATGAAAAAGAAGGGGATTGGTTTTAGAATTATAACGATGTCAGTTATCCTTTCGGTTTTAGCTGCCGTCATTGGTTGTATCGGCCTCTATACAACAAGTACCGTCGGCAAACTTGTGACAAACATGTACCGGAAGGATGTTCTCCGGATTCAGTATGCAGGGAAGATTCAGAATGATATTGAGGCTATACGCTGTATACTGCTCGATGCAAATATTCAGGGGAGATCAAAAGAACAGCTTGAGGCATCCAGGAAATTATTTAATGAAGGGTATGCGAATTTTGATGCTGATGTGGCAAAAATGGAGTCGACTAATATAGCGTCTGAGGATAAAAGCGCATTACTCAAAACGATAAAAAGTTCAGGAAAGGAATATGCAGAGAAAGCTGAAGAAATGTTCAGTTATGTTATGAAAGGCGATCTGGCCGGTGCCGACGAATTTATGACCACGGTTGTCGTACCTTTGCGGACTAAGAATCTTACTCCGGCAATAGAAGGTCTCATAGACATGCAGACTAAAGACAGCTTCGCATCGTTCACTTCAAGCCAGAGAATATCAATTACTTCTATTGTAATTATATTATTTTCGATAGTAGTCGGACTTACAATTTCACTTCTGCTGGGTATTACTATAACACGGAGTATCACAAAACCGGTAGGGAAGATTGTGACCGATCTGACGGAAAGCTCTTCGCAGATAAATATTTCAAGCGCTCAGCTTTCTTCTGCATCGCAGGAAATTGCGAACGGTGCACAGGAGCAGGCGTCGAGTATTGAAGAGACAACGTCTTCTATGGAAGAGCTTTCGTCTATGGTAAAACAGAATCTCGGCAACACACGGCAGGCAAGCCTTCTTTCCGAAAAGGCGACGGAAGCGAGCCAGAACGGATTTGATAAGATGGCCGATATGCTTTCCGCTATGAACGGTATTTCCAAATCGACAGAAGACATAAAGAACGTAATTGACGTAATTGACGATATTGCGTTCCAGACAAACATGCTTGCGCTTAACGCTGCCGTAGAAGCCGCCCGCGCCGGTGAGGCAGGTATGGGATTTGCCGTTGTTGCCGACGAAGTCAAGAACCTTGCCAACCGGTCATCCGATTCGGCAAAAGAAACAGCTTCAATGATAAAGGAAACCCTTAAAAATGTCGAAGACGGTATGACCATTTCCAAGGAACTTTCCGAAATCTTCAAGGAAATCCTTTCCAACTCAAAGAAAGTTATGGAAATGAACAGGGAAGTGGAAACTGCTTCCGGACAGCAGGACGAGGGAATTACTCAGGTAAATAAGGCAATGATCCAGTTTGACACCGTTGTACAGACGAATGCATCAAGTGCGGAAGAGACCGCCAGTGCAGCAGAGGAGCTTCAAAGTCAGGTTATCGGTCTTAACGAGATAGTTGATATGTTGTATCTTATTGTAAGCGGCAGGACTTTCGGCGGCAGGGCACAGGAGACAGAACATGTACAACAGTCCCAGAAAGACAACAAACCCGCTTCTGCTTCTGAGCATCATACTGTCACCACCCATGAACCTGCAAAAACGAAGGTAAATGAGAGAGGCTCTTCAGCATCTTCTGCAAAAAAAGCTGCACCGGCTCAAAACGATGAGAAGGATTCTCCGCGGAAAGCATCTCCGCAGGATACTGCTGACTCAAAAAACGGTCATGCGATTTCTTTTGAAGATGATGAGGATTTTAAACCGTCCTGAAACAGGTAGTATTCTGCCTGCTGCTTTTTACCGGCAGGCAGAATAGTAGAATTTATGAGGTTTAGCTTATGATAAGCATTTCTAAGAGGCAGGTGGATACCATCTGCAATATTGCGTACCAGAAATACGGTATTTATATTGGTCCCGAAAAGATTTCCCGTTTGCTGCCCAAACTTGAACAGTGTATAGACCTTGAAGGATATACAGGGGCGGACGAACTATGTGACCGGCTTTCTGCAGGCGAAAGGGACGTGCTGGAAAAATTTATTTCCTGCATTACTACATGTCATACTTTTTTCTTTCGTGAATCTGAACATTTTCATGAACTTGTTAACGACATCAAACATTCGCATCGTACCTCGCATACCATATGGTGTGCGGCCTGTTCCACGGGTGAGGAACCGTATTCTATTGCGATGACACTTCTTGATGAAGGAATCAGGAATTTTCATATTATTGCTTCCGATCTTAACCGGAATGTACTGTCCGAGTTTAACCGCGGTATTTATCATGTAAGCCGGCTTTCACAAATGTCTCCAACTACCCGGCTGCATTATTTTACCCCAGTCGGTGATGATTTTTTTGCAATTGACCATTCGCTCCGCTATTATATTTCGATTAAGAATCTTAACCTGATGGACTCGCTTCATTTTCCGGAGCCGTTCGATTATGTTTTTTGCCGTAATGTGTTCATCTACTTTAACGAAAAATCGCGGAAGCAGGCGATTTCCACTATTACGAAAAACCTGAGGGTAGGAGGATCCTTGTTCATCGGTCATGCGGAAGTTCTTCTTTCACAGCCGGAAAATCTTAAAAAAGCCGGCAGCTCCATTTACTGCCGTGTATATTGATCCAGGAGTTTATCATCATGAAGAAAATCAGGGTCCTGATCGTCGATGATTCTGCTATTGTGCGTGACATTCTTTCCCGTGAACTGTCCAGTAATCCGGGAATTGAAGTTGCAGGTACAGCCGGTGATCCGTACATTGCACGCAACAAGATTGAAAATGACAATATAGATGTCATTACGCTTGATATAGAGATGCCCCGTATGGACGGACTTACTTTTCTCCGCTATCTGATGAAATACAAGCCGATGCCTGTTATTATTGTGAGTTCGCTTGTTTCATCGAACAATCCGGCTGCAATTCAGGCGCTTGAACTTGGAGCTGTTGATATTGTACATAAGCCCGGCGGACCTTTTTCTGTCGGCGATATTATTGAGGATCTCTGTTATAAAATCAGGGAAGCTGCATCCTTTCCTGTTACACGGCTTTATTCAGCATCTGCACGGCTTTCCAGCCAGAACAGGGAGGTGTCCTCAGTGCAGCACACGCTTTCTCACATTTCGACTACAAATAAACTTGCAGTCGTGGGGGCGTCTACAGGGGGCACTATTGCGCTTGAAGAACTGTTTACGCACTTTACCCCTGATTTTCCGCCGACGCTTGCCGTTATTCATATGCCTGAACGCTTTACCGCATCTTTTGCGGAACGTCTTGATTCTCTCTGCGTCCTTCATGTTAAGGAGGCGCAGAACGGAGAAACAGTTATGCCCGGTACCATTTATATTGCTCCGGGCGGCTATCACATGCTGGTGGTATCTTCGGGATCCAGCAGCATTATCAGAATTAAAAACGGCCCGAAACTGTTTGGTCAGCGTCCTGCTGTGGACGCTCTTTTTCATACTGCTGCGGAGAATGTCGGCAAAAACTGTATTGCCGCACTCCTTACCGGCATGGGACGCGATGGAGCTGCCGGTATGAAGGCGATCCGGGACGCCGGCGGATATACGATTGCACAGGACGAAGAGACTTCCATCGTTTTCGGAATGCCGAAGGAAGCCATTACCCTCGGGGGAGCCTGTGAAGTTACCCCGCTTGATAAAATTGCAGGCAGCATTTTGAAGCACACCAAAAGCGTCATTAACTGATATTTAACATTCGACTTACAAAAATAAAACACTTTCCCTGTAGATTCTGTATATCAATTACTGGAAGGCTTATCAATGCCGTTCTGCGAATTGATAATCGATTTTCACAGGAGATTGAAAATGAAAAAAATTGCAAGAAATTTACTTGGAATGATGATGATCCTTACTGCAGGATCGTTTGCTTTTGCAAACGGAACAAAGGACAGTGGAAGCGTAACTGCATCCACAATCACAATTTCAGGTTCATCTGCCCTTTTTCCGCTCGTAAAGGATGCTGCGGATAAATACAAGAGTGTTAATCCGGCCGTATCTGTTAATGTCAGTGCCGGCGGTTCCGGAACAGGACTTGCACAGGTTTCCGACGGAAGCGTTGACATCGGTAATTCGGATGTCTATGCGGAAAGCAAGCTGAGCGCGGACAAGGCAGCAGCTCTCATCGACCACAAAGTCTGCGTCATCACTATGGCTCCTGTTATCAACAATGACCTTGCCAAAACAGTGAAGAATCTTACGAAACAGCAGTTAATCGGAATCTTTACAGCAAGAATAACAAACTGGAAAGACGTCGGCGGTCCCGATGAACCGGTACTGCTTGTCACCCGTCCTACTACATCAGGAACCCGCGCGTTGTTTAAACAGTATGCACTCGACAACAACGAAGAAGCTTCAAACAAATCGCTTGAAACAGACAATTCCGGAACGCTCATGCAGACTGTTTCCCAGAACAGAGGTGCAATCGGATACCTTGCCCTTTCATATCTCGTAAACAATACTACCGTGAGCACTGTTTCTATCGACGGTGTAAATCCTACGATGGCGAACACATACAATGGTACGTATCCGGTATGGGGATACGAGCACATGTATACGAAAGGAAGCGGCAATAAGGCTGCCAACGATTTTATCGGATACGTTATGGGTGCTGAATACGGAAAACAGATGGAATCACAGGGATACTGCATCACGTCAAAAATGAAGGTTACCCGCTGATTATTGTGAACCAGTTTCCGGGCTGTTCTTTCGTAACGGAGAGAGTGCGAAGGGGCAGCTCGTTTTCTTTTGGCTGTCTGAGCTGAAAATGGGGGATATTCAATTTGTACAACAGAGAAATGATAAGAAAAGAATATCTTGGAAAAGCAGTCATAACTGTCTGCGGTATTCTTGTTATAATTCTAACCCTGTCGATTGGTTTTTTTCTCCTTGTAAAGGGAACGGGAACTTTTACTATATATAAGCACAGTGTGGGAGAGTTTCTGTTCAGTTCTCAATGGGCACCGGAAGACAGCGGAAACGGTGGCGGTAAAGTGGGTGCGCTCATTTATATTGTGGGCTCGCTTCTTACCTGCGGCCTTGCACTTGGAATTTCCGTACCGTTTAGTTTTGCCGCTGCTGTTTTTATGACGGAAATAGCACCGGGCGCAGGGGCACGGTTCCTTCAGCCTGCAGTCGGCATATTTGCAGGCATCCCGTCAGTCGTTTACGGATGGCTCGGCCTGACCATCCTTGTTCCGTTTATAAAAAACATTTTCAGCCTGCCTCACGGATTCACTGTTCTTTCGGCATCGCTCGTACTTGCCCTCATGATTTTTCCGACGATTACAACTGTAACCGCTGATGCAATCCGTTCTGTTCCCGACGAATATAGAGAAGGCTCGTATGCGCTGGGGGCGACGAGATGGCAGGTTATCCGCAGTACGGTACTGCCGGCAGCAACGGACGGCATTCTGACGGCTGTCATACTAGGGCTTTCGCGCGCTTTTGGTGAAGCGCTTGCCGTAGCTATGGTCATCGGCAAAATGAAGGCGTTTCCGGCGAATCTGCTCAGCCCTACGAACTCTCTTACGACGGCAATTGCGTCCGATATGGGCGGGGCGATGGACGGTGGGGAATACAATATGGCGTTGTGGACAATGGCATTGCTGTTGTATCTTATTTCACTGTTGTTCATATTCGTTATACATTATCTTTCCGGCAAAAGAGGTAAAGAACATACAAAATGACCAATCATCTGAAAATTGAAAAAATAAAAAACAACATCATGACGGCCGTATTTTACAGTATAGGCCTGCTGCTGCTTGTTTTTCTTGGTACGCTAATCGTATACATTGTGGTAAAGGGATTCAGGGGATTCAACCTTTCTCTCTTTTCTTTTTCCGACAGCGGAATCGGGAATCAGTTTTTCAATACGATTTATCTTGTTTTCCTTTCTCTTGCCATAAGCATTCCGCTCGGTACGGCAACGGGAATCTATATGGCGGAATATGCAAAACAGGGAAAGTTTACACAATTTCTTGAAATGTCCATAGAAACGCTTTCTTCCCTTCCGTCAATTGTTGTCGGTTTGTTCGGTTATCTTGTTTTCATTCTTATGACTCATTCAAGATGGAATCTGATGGCAGGCGCGCTTGCTGTGTTTATTCTGAATCTTCCGCTTATTGCTTCCACCACTGTTGATGCGTTTAAATCGCTGCCGGAGAACCTGAAAGAAGGTAGTTTCGCGCTCGGTGCGACGCACTGGCAGACGATATGCCGTGTGCTGCTTCCTTCAGCGGTGTCCAGAATTATGACAGGCGTCATGCTTGCGGCCGGCCGCGGTTTCGGGGAAGCTGCCGCACTGCTGTATACGGCGGGTATGACTACCGATATTGACTGGAGCAACTGGAATCTGCTTTCGGCTACGTGCCCGCTCAATCCGTTCCGTCCCGGCGAAACACTTGCACTCCATATCTGGGGCGCGCGTACGGAATCGCTTGCACCCAACGCAGCCCAGATAGCCGATTTGTCTTCCGCCGTTCTCGTCATCATGATATTTTCGTTCAGTATTTTGTCGGA
>DCFX01000034.1 GCA_002314445.1 Treponema sp. UBA1793 | reverse complement strand
TCGTTAAATACAACAAAAAAGCCGGCGAGAAATGCCCTCTTATGATGAATATACCTATGGTATCGGCAGTGATGCAGTCGGTTTCAAACGATAAACTTTCTGTTGCACTTGCAAAAGAAGGCGGAATCAGTTTTATCTACGGATCCCAGACAATTGCAGATCAGGCAGCCATGATTGCGCATGTAAAAATGTACAAGGCAGGATTTGTATCATCAGATTCGAATATCCGCCCGGATCAAACGCTTGAAGAACTTACGCAGCTCATAAAAACCACAGGACACTCCACCGTGGCTGTAACGGAAAACGGACAGCATAACGGAAAACTCGTCGGTATTATTACAGAACGCGATTTCAGGATTAACAGATGCCCGCCGAATTCAAAGGTCTCGGTCTATATGACACCGCTTGAAAAACTCATTAAAGCAGAAGCAGGCATTACGCTTGACGAAGCGAACGATCTTATCTGGCAGCACAAAATAAATCAACTTCCGGTACTCGATAAAAAAGGCAATCTTCAATACCTCGTATTCCGCAAGGATTATGCATCACATGAAGAACATCCGCTGGAACTGCTTGACAATCAGAAGCGGTATATTGTCGGTGCAGGAATAAATACCCGGGACTATATGGAACGCGTTCCCATGCTGCTGAGCGCAGGTGCAGATGTTTTCTGCCTTGATTCATCCGAAGGATTCACCGAATGGCAGCGCCGTGCGCTTAATGATATCCATGAAAAATGGGGTGATCAGGTGAAGGTCGGAGCAGGTAACATTATAGACAAAGACGGATTCAACTTCCTTGCGGAAGCCGGGGCTGACTTTGTGAAAATAGGAATCGGCGGCGGCTCAATCTGTATTACGCGTGAACAAAAGGGCATCGGCAGAGGTCAGGCAACAGCTACGATTGAAGTTGCAAAAGCACGTGACGAATGGTACCAGAAAACGGGTGTTTACATTCCAATCTGCTCTGACGGCGGCATCGTTCACGATTATCATATTACACTCGCACTTGCTATGGGTGCAGATTTTGTCATGCTCGGACGGTACTTCGCCCGTTTCGACGAAAGCCCTACAAACAAACTCATTGTAAACGGCAACTACGTAAAGGAATACTGGGGCGAAGGTTCAAACAGGGCAAGAAACTGGCAGCGGTATGACTTGGGCGGAGACAAAAGAATGGCATTCGAGGAAGGTGTTGACAGTTATGTTCCGTACGCCGGAAGTCTTCACGACAATGTCCAGATGACCATAAGCAAGGTTGTACACACAATGTGCAACTGCGGAGCTGTTTCCATACCCGACCTGCAGGAGAAGGCAAAGCTCACTCTTGTAAGTCAGGCGTCAATCCGAGAGGGCTCGGCTCACGACGTCATCGTAAAAAATACGAGCATCAGGGCCGAATAACGTCTGTTTTACAGCTCATCCTGCAGTAGTGCACATATCCGCTCAAGAACATCGAGATCGGCAAGACCGTCCTGCAGCGTTGAGCGGAGCGGTGCCTTGCCGTCAAGAAAATCGACTGCATTTTCTACCATGTTTGAGAAATAGCGCGTTTTTTTTGGAAGTTTTATTCTCTTATCCGGCGCCAGCGAATAAAATCCTGTATATAATTTTGATTGCTCGCGTCTGTAAAACTCAGCATAACCATTCCCGATTCTGATGCGCCCGTCTGTCCCGCATATATCCACGCCGAAGCCGAAATAATTACTACGCCCGCTGATTCTGATTGTCACATCAGGACATTTATCCGACGAAAAATGGACTGATACATTCCGTACTACTGACGGATCTTTTTCGTCACAGCATATGCTCGTAAGTACAGGATCGTAAATAACACTTTTTTTTGCAGTCGCTCCGTTGTATAATTTGTCGCCAAGCAAAAACTGCACGATATCAACAAGATGTGTTCCGTCGTGAAGAAGGCTGTATGCGCCGGTCGATTCGTCATTTCTGCTGTAAACACGAAGTCCTGAATCAAGTTCTGCTGTCATGCTTTGTATGCCGCCTATTCCTGCCATATAAGACTTAGCCGCAGCATAGTCAAGTGCGAAACGGCGCTCGTGATTTACCATAACGGGTACTTTGAAACTTGCTGCTGCATCTGCAATCCGGAGCCCGTCCTTCATGTTAAGGGCTACGGGCTTTTCCAGAATTACCAGTTTTGGCCTGCTTCGTATTGCTGCGAGAGTTGCTTCAAGATGTGCATCCTCATTTACCGCAATCACCACAATGTCAGGATTACATGCCGCAAAAAGATACCCGTAGCTGCTGTACGTGGCAACCTCACTGCAATAACGGTGCCAGTCTTCAAGATGTGTCGCATCCTTGTCGCATCCGGCAATTACCCGTATGCGGCGGTTTGCAAGCAATGCCATAGTGTGCGATGCAGGCTGTTCCCTTTTCCTGTCCAACCCCAGCGAAAAACCAATGCGTCCTGTGCCGATAATCGCCGCAGTATATTTATGTGCTCTGCTCATCTCCTTTTCTCTCCTGCAATACTTTTTCAACTTTGTTTACAACTTCATCGGGAGTACTGGCTCCCGCGGTAATCCCGACTCTGCTCATCAAAAAATATTTTCCCGGAATTTCTTCTGCAGTCTCAATAAGGTCGGCATTTCCGCATAAATTCTGTGCGGTAAACAGCAGACGTTTTGTATTGGCGCTATTCCTCCCGCCGATGACAAGAACACCGTCGACAAGCGGACACATTTTCTTCAATGCCTCCTGCCTTTCCTTTGTGGCAGGACATATCGTGGCCATAACTTTTATTGAGGGCCATTTATTCTTTAAGATATCTGCAATAACTTCAAATTCAACCGGGCTGAATGTCGTCTGTGAAAGCAGTACGGCATCGGTGTCCTCCGGCAGGCGGAGAGCTGCAGCATCCTGCCTGTTCTGGACGAGGATAAAACGGGAACCCGCATAACCTGCAATACCAGTTACTTCTCCGTGATTGCTGTCGCCGGCCAATATCACGGTATATTCTCTCTCTGCGTATTCTGCGGCGATTTTCTGGCTTGCCTTTACGCGGGGACATGTTGCATCAATGACAGTACAATTATGCTTTTTGAGCGTATCCGTAACAGAAGGAGGAACGCCATGTGCGCGTATAATAACAATACAGTCCTTCTCTGCCCTGCCGGCATCATCCTCATTCAATATGCACAATCCTTTTTCTGAGAGTGCGGTAAGAGCTGTTTGATTATGGATCAGGGGTCCCAGTGTATATACTTTTTTTCCAGTGTTTTTTGCCAGTGCATCGGACGCGGCTTCAACAGCGCGCCTGACACCCATACAGTAGCCGAGAACTTCGGCTCTAACTACGATCATAGAAAGAATATAACACAGATTTTTAAGATAGAAAAGGAGCCTCTCCAAGATAAAAAAGGCCGCGCAAAAATGCGCAGCCACTATTCGAAAAAAGCAGTTTTACACTGTAACGCCAGATTCAAATACGCCCTTCTGCATCCTTAAAGAATGGTGAATTCCGTATTCCGGTTTCCAGTTTTTGCGTGTTGCAGAAATAAATCCGCTGCTGATAAATATTGATGAATAACAACCGCTCAGCAAGCCTACAAGCAAAGCAAGCGCAAAATTTTGTATATCGCCTGTTGTAAAAATATAAAGAGAAGCAGCTGCAAACATAGTTGTCAACGTCGTGATGATCGAACGGCTCAGCGTATCTGTAAGCGCCTGGTCCAGAATATCATTAAATTTTCTTGTTTCCAGAACAGGAAGCAATGAACGTTCGCGGTCAAGAATAACAATTGTGTCGTTGATGGAGTAACCGACAATCGTAAGAATTGCCGCCACGGTCATCGTAGAAAATTCTACCTGGCTCCAGACAATAAAAGTCATCATGATAAGGGAATCGTGTAAAAGTGCAATTATTGCACCCAGTGCAAAATCCCAGTGAAACCGGATTGCAGAATACAACCAGATGAGTGCAATTGTCGCTGCAAGCAGAATGATTGACTGCAGTGCAATGGACTTGGAAAAATTAGAGCCGATGAAATCCGTTTTTACGACAGCAACATTCCCAACTCCGAATTTATCAGTTAACTTGGATATAACGGTTTCCTGCAGCTGCCTGCTTGAAACACCGTCGCCGTTATCCGCCATACGTATCTGGAAACTAACTTCATTAGCAGAACCAAGCTGTTTGATTGAAACACCGCTTACAGAAGAAAGCGCTTCGCGTACATCTGCAATTTTTGCATCAATTTTTCCTGCAGAATAGAGACTGTAGGCGTCCGGTGTAAGCTTGTTTGAAACAGCTGAATTTGAAAACAAATCTGAAGTTGCTGAATCCCCGTAAGATTTTACTGTTGCCGTAATGCCGTCTACAGTATTAAGACTTGCCGCAAGCGCATTTATTGTCTTATTATCCGCGAACAAGAATTCCTTCGTTTCGTTTTCCGCACCGGAACCGCTTATAACAATATCGACCTTCGAGTTTGTCATATCGAATGCAACGTTTGCACTGCCGGTATATACAACATCAAGAACAGCTGGGGCTACACGAACTTCTTCAATAAGACCTGGTTTATAATCTATTCCCAGATTGACGCCCCGTACAAAAAAGCCGACAATTCCTGAAATAATAATGAGCGTGCTCAGAATGGCACACGGAAGGAACGCCTTGCTGAAATGAATCATCTTTCTAGCCATTATTTTATCCTCCAGCTGATGCTGACAGTCTTCTTATGCAGGGCTTCGGTGCTGAAATCAAACATGAGGTGAGAAACGAATAGTGCCGTAAATACAGACGAAACGACACCGATTGCAAGGCTGACTGCAAATCCCTGGATTGAACCAGTTCCGAGCTGTGACAGGAATATAGCTGCAATAAATGTAGTAATATTCGAGTCCATAATCGCCCAGAATGCATTATCGAAACCAGCGGAAATAGAAGCCGTTCTGCTCTTACCATCCCTCATCTCTTCTTTTATTCGTTCAAAGATGATGACGTTCGCATCAACAGCCATACCTATTGTAAGTATCATACCGGCAACGCTTGACAAAGTGAGTGTCATATTAAACGCAGACAGCACGGAAAACATAATGTACAAGTTAAGAATCTGTGCAACACATGCATTAATGCCTGCTCCTTTATAATAGATAAGCATAAACAGCATTATCATACCCAGGCCGACGACAACTGCCAGGATTCCCTGATGGATAGCTTTCTTTCCCAGCGATGCGCCGATAACCTGCTGGCTTTCCACCGTAAGCGGAACATTGAGCCATGCCGTCTGGAGAACTTTCTGAAGATTCTGTGCTTCCTCGAGGCCGAAACCCGTAATGGCAACGCGTCCGCCCGTAATGGCGTCGTTTATACGTGCAGATGATTTAATCTTGTTGTCGCTTACGATTGCCAGATTCTCACCTTTGTGAGCACCGGTGAATTTTCCGAAAATTTCAGAACCTTCACTGTCGAGGACAAAGTCAACTTCCGGTCTGTTCGTCAGATTATCGGAGCCGACTTCTGCGGACTTTATATGCTGACCGTCAAGTGCAATCTCTTTTTTTACAACGAGATAACCGACGCGTTCATCAAGACCGTAATCGTCTTTCTCGTACTGCCCCATAACTTCGCAGTCCTGAGGAATAATGGAAGGATCTGTAAGGGTACCGTCGGTATTGAATGTACTTGCAGCGTGCTGCGTATAATAGTTCTGGAAAGCAGTTGTAGCATCACCGTCAACAAGACGGAAATTAAGTATACCCTTTCCCATAATGATTGTATTGATTGCATCAGCCTGTGCTGCACCCGGAATTTCGATATAGATACGGTCATCACCCTGTTGTCTGATAACCGGAGAAGTAAGCCCGAATCTGTCGATACGGCTTGAAAGCGTTTCTATAGCCTGCTCCATAGCCTTTTTCTTCAACTCATCCGTATTCTGACCTGTTTCCGTGCCCTGCTGATTTTTTACAGCTGCGTCGAGATCAGCTTTTACAATGATGTTCATACCGCCGGAAAGGTCAAGTCCGAGTTTTACAGAATTTTCATAGCGTTTTTTCGCTTTGAGGATTTCATCCCTGTAACGGGCCTGGAACACGCTGAGGAACTCCTTTTCGTTTGAATATGCATTCAGCACACTGCCAACCGTAAGAGGTGACGGAACTTTCATATCCATGTCTTTATAATTTTTTTCTACATTTTTCTGCAGCCATGAATACTTTGCATCAAGCGGCATTTTTGAATTTTTATGAGCTGCTGCCTCAATTTCAAGAACATCTTCAGAAGCCTTTGCTGTCGCATAATCCTTTATATTCTGAAGGGAACCAAGAGCGAGCGCCTGAACTTCTTTCGGAGTTCCGTAGTACCAGCTGATGGATGGCCACAGGAATGCAAAACAGACAGCAATGACTACAAGAAGAATTACAAAACGAGTACGTTTGTTCATTTTGATATCTCCAGATTATTTCTTTTCTTCCGACGATTCACCATCTGCGGGGGCTGCATCATCTGACACTTTTTTTGTAGTTTTTGCAGATTTTTCATTTGCAACAGGTTCGTTCTCAACCCCGGAGATGGCAGAACGACTAAATTCCATTTTTACATCGTCATCTACTTTCACAATGACAGTCTTTTCTTTCAGAGAAGAAACAATACCGTGGATACCGCCGATTGTAACAACTTTGTCACCCTTTTTAAGGGCTGCAAGCATCTTTTCCGTTTCTTTCTGTTTTTTGTTCTGCGGACGAATCAAAAAGAAATAGAAGATTACGATGAGCAGAACCATCAGAGCTGCTGATGAAATAAAACCGCCAGTTGTCGATGTAGCGTTTACACCGTTGGAAGCTGTCTGTAAAAATGGAATAAATGACATAAGAATATCCTTCCTGTTTTTTCTCTATAAAATCTGACACTATATCAGTTCTATCAGAATATCATGCACACCGGACAACAGTCAAGTATGCGATATTCCACCTATTTTATGAGTTTTGAAAGATCATCATTGAGCCTGCGCATTGTGGCATTGTTCGGATCAAGTGCTACAACCTGCTTCAGATAGTATTGTGCTTTACGGTAATCGCGCTGTTCGTAGTAAATCTGATACAGGCGGAACAGAGCATCCCCGTTTCGCGGATTTGCGATAAGGCTCGAACGCAGATCGGCAAGAGCTTCGTCCTGGGATGAGACGATAAAACTTCGTCTATAATAGAAAAAGCTTTTCATTTTTGGTGATGCGTTCTGCAGGCGGGAATTTATAAGCGAAAGAGCCTGCGATGCGCGGTCTGTTCCTGTAAGCACGACAATGTACATCTGAAGTATATCTTCATCGTCAGGATGATCACGATACAGCGGAGAAATAAGATTCCATGCTTCGTCTTTTCGACCCAGTTGCAGGCAGATACGTATGTGTGTAAAAACCACATCGCGGGAATTGTCCTTTGCAAGGAGCTTTTTACTCAAAACATATGCGTTCTGCCATGACCCAGCCTGTACAAGTCCTTCCACCTGGTACTGCAGGGCCTCTGTATTGTCAGGGTCTGACGCCAGGACGGCCTGTGCCAGTTGTTCCGACGTTCTGCCTCCCACCGGGGCATCTGTCATAGCTGCAAGCTGGGCCGCATACAGCAGGACGTCAGTGTCGTCAGGATATTTTGCAAGAGCTGTCTCAATAGTCGTTATTGCAGCCGAAACGTTTTTGCTCCAGTCCCGCTGAATGCGTGCACGCAGAAGCAGATAATCCCGCGAAGTGCTGTTCTGTCTGGCATATACATCAAGCAGCGACGCAGCTCTGATGTAATCGCCCTTTTCAGTAAGAATACGCGCACGGAAAAGTACATAGGAAAGATCATTGGGATCCTGCTGAAGTACCCTCGCTACATATTCCTCTGCAGCTGAATAACTTTTCAGCGCAAACGATGTCTCTGCGCAGAGTTTCAGAATTTTTATGTCAGATGGGTAACGGGCTACAAGCGTACCGGCTATTGCAGACGATTCATCCATACGTACCAGTTTTTTGAGGCAGTCGGCCCGGGCATACAGCGTCTCAAAACAGGACGGCGCCCCCTTTGATGCGGAAGTAAACTGATTCAGCGCGTCATCGTTTCTGCCGAGTTTTTCATAAAGCATACCGAGCAGATAATGGGAAAGTACGGAATCGGGACAAAGCCCCAGTCCTGCAAGAAGTGCCTGTTCTGCCGGCTGTGCATAACCGGTAACATCGTCGGATGAAACAATAACAACAGACGGTAAAACGAGTGTGAGGAAATCAACATTGCCTGTACTTAAATCATAAACACCCTTGCGGGCCGAATCAATTGCACCAAGATACGGCGTCATGTCTTTTACTTCAGGCACATCCCAGTCGACTTTTTCAGAAGGCCAAACCATTTCCATCACTGCAGCTATAACAGAAAGAAGGACTTTTTCAGGCTCTGAATAATCACCTTCGGTTTTCCGTATAAGAGATACTGCAGTGCGAAGGGAATCGGGAGAACCGTTTTCAACTTCCTTCATTATTTTTTCATCAATATCGGAAAAATACGTCCTTTGGCTCTGATGTGTTTTGTCAATTTTTATTGATGTTCCGCCTGCAGAACTCTCCTCTTCCGGCTGCGAAGAGTCGGGAGCATATTGACCTGTCACCTGCCCGCCTGCGTTTTTTTTCGGCGTTGAACTGCACGATATCAACACACAGACTGCTGAGCAGAGAAAAATAACATATCCGGTAAACCCTGCGGCTGTTTTCACCTGTCGGTACCTTTTAATCGGCAAAGAAACCGTTATCGTCGTTCATTTCGTCGGATTCGTCACGCAGATGGAAACGGCTGTGTTTTTTCTGGAAGAGAAACAGAAGAACCATAAACAATCCTGCTGCAATCAATATGAAAGGACCGACAAATGTAACGAAGTTCCGGAAGGAACCCCTGATAATGTGAAATGAGAAAAAAAGAAACAACGCACCAAGTATTACAAGGGATACAGCGGCAACAACATATGAGAAAAGCATTTTTTTGTGTTTATAATACCCTGCAGCTAAAAGGGAAAAACCTCCGTCAATGACTGCGACAGGCCACCATTCGTTGATGCCGTACGGAATTATGCCGCTCGAAAAAAGAATGGAAAAAACACCGTATGATGTCAGGAACAGTCCGAGAAAAAGCTGGAACGAACCTTTTGTAAACGACATGGTAAAATACAGAAAAACGGAACCGCAGATCATAAGTAATACGGGCCAAAGCACAGCAGTAATACTTTCTGTTTCTTCAGAGAATATTACAAACATAAGAAAACCGACAATAATCAGTAACATTCCTATTGCAAGAATTGAATTGTAGAATCTGGGACCATGCTTTTTCATAGTACTTAACAGGATACACCTAACATGCAGTCTTGCCAATAACAACCCGCTTGTGTTACAGTAAAAATATGGTAAAGAAACTTTTTTTAGCAGCTGTGTGTATCGCCACCCTGATGTCATTTTTTTCCTGTTCAGCAATATCAGAAAAAAACACCAGAACAATTGATAAACAGCAGCAGCAGCTGAAAGAACTGCTTAAAAATCCGGATCTGGTTCCAGGCAGCCGGTATGCAATTGTTAATCAGATAGCGACAAATCAGCTTTCTGTAAAAGATTATCAAAATGCCATTCTGTTCCTTACCGACTGGGTTGAACGCCATCCTGACGATACGTACGATTCATACTGGCTGCTTATGACCGCATATGCATACCTTTCGTCAGGAGCAGAACCGTTTGCCGAATATTATTTTGACCGGATTCTTCACGAATATCCTGATCTGCTTGTAAAGGGGCAGTCCGTCCACTATATGTGCCTTAAAAACCTTATCCAGATAAGCAAAACGCCAAGAAACCGCATCAAATATTTTAACGAAATGATAAACCGCTTTCCTTCCGACGTAAGCATTACGGAATTATACATGAGGCTTGCACTGGAATATGAAAAGGACAGCGACTGGGGACCTGCTCTTAAATCTTTTGCTTTGTTCCTTGAGCAGCCGGATGCGTCGACAATTCAGATTCCGGGTGAACCGAATGCGTACAGTGAAGCACGGCAGCTTGTTGATTTCAACAATTCTTCAAAGGACTGGACATTTGAAAGTCTTCCCGCACTTGAAGCTGCTGTCAAAAATGCAATCAGCCAGTATGACTGGCGCGCGCTCGATAAATACCGGGCAAAAGTCAACTTCTTTTCAATGTCGTGGAAACAGGACGAAATGGATCCTAATTCACAGGAAGAATTTTCAATGCGCAACTACATGAGAGGCCAGCGCATCTATTTCAAAAAAGACCTCGACGAAGGAACGACACCCAACGAAGCGTACCTCAAAACGTGGGGATGGAGCCAGTACATCTCCGTATGGTATTTATATTTCCGAAAGGTGAACTTTCCTGTTGATCCGGATATTCACGGAAACTGGGAATGGGCGGGCATATATATGGGTGATAAGCTGTAATGATTTTCCGACGACTTTACTGCGCCGCATCATTGTCACTTATATTTTTAATGACACTGCACGCTGAAACACTGTCTCCTTCAGCCGGTTCAAATGAGCAAAAAACGGCCGACGCCGAATCACCCGATTCACTTCCGGCTGAACCTGAATCATCAGACAGCGGCGGGCTTGAAGTTCCGCCGGCTGCGGCGTATGAGCCTCTTCTGATTTCCGGTTCTGACGATCCGCTTGTAGACAAGTACCGAAAGTATTATCTTACTCCGGGCGGTATCAAATGGCTCTCCTCTGTGCTCGACAACGGCGAACAATACAGACTGTACATACGCAGGCAGCTCAAAGAAAAAAACATGCCGGCTCTGCTGGAATACCTTCCGGTTGTCGAATCAAGCTATAAACCCGATGCACGTTCAAAAGCAGGTGCCGTCGGCCTGTGGCAGTTTATGCCGAACAGCACAAAACCTTTTTTAACCCGGAATGATTTCGTCGATGAGCGTCTTGATCCATGGAAATCGACGGATGCTGCACTTACAAAACTGCAGGAAAATTACAACATGTTTCAGGACTGGCCCATCGCCATTGCTGCGTACAACTGCGGTGCAGGTGCCATGACGCGCATCCTCAAAAAATATCCTGAAAAAGATTTCTGGTATCTTGCAGAACATAAGCTTCTGAGGGATCAGTCCGTTCAGTATGTACCGAAGCTTATCGCAATCGCAGATATTGCACAGAACAGTGCATATTATAATATTGCGCTGCCTGCGGCGACAGAGAACGGAGAGCCAGTCAATCCGCGGGCAGGCTATTTCGATTATGTACAAGTCGACGGCGCCGTCTCGCTCAGAAGGCTCGCAAATGAGCTGCGCATAGACGAAGGTATATTCCTCAGCCTTAATTCTGCGCTCATACGGGGAATAACGCCTCCGTCAGGCTCCTACAATATACGTGTACCGGAAGGAATGGAACAGTCAGCACGAGATGCCCTTACTTCCATTACGCCGTACCGCTTCCAGACACGGTATACAGTCGAAGAAGGAGATTCGCTGTGGAGGATAGCAAAGAAATACAATATTACGGTAAACTCACTCTGTGGGTCAAACAATATATCAGAAAAAACTGTGCTCAAAATAGGAAAAATCCTCTATATACCGGTAGAATGAGCCGATACATAAAAAGTAAAATTATGAATACATTATTTTTACGAACGATAGTCTCAGGTCTGCTTTTCTCGCTTGCCGCTGTACCATTGTCTGCACAGCAGATGACGATGGCATCGTCGAGTAAAGTAAACTGGATTACAAAACAGTTTACTTCGACGGTCACGCTTGATACAAAAAAGGCAGGACTCGAACTTCCATCGGGAAGAAATGCAGCTTCCGGCCGTATGCAGATGAAACTGCCGATACTCATAAAGGATCCGCTGCTCTCGTTATATGTCGACAATAACAGCCAGCTCGGAGATTTTGTGCTCGACAAGACGCTTTCCCTCGAGCAGATCACGGATATCATAGAAAACGGGCGGACGACGCCTGATGTATTCAACGACGACGGATCAATACTTTCCAGCGTAAATACTGTAAATATGAATGAAATAGGACGACTTTTCATTAAACAGAAATATCCTTATACGCCGGATGAACCCATTAATACGATTTCATCGCGTCCGTACAGCGGCATTATCATAGATGCGCGGGGAAAACTTCCGGTACAGGGAGAATATGTAACAAGTTCCGTATCTCCTTGTTTTTTTCCTGAAATATGGGACGAAGAGATGGATCTTATTTACGAACGTAACATGATGGAAAACGAAGCAGCTAAAAAAAGCGGAATCGTACTGTACAACTTTTCCGATAACGAAAGTATATACGCGGACCGCATCGGTACCGATCCCCTCTATATAAGAGCATATAAAGTATACGGGCGGAACCGCACCGATCCGGTCATTCACACCGACGACGCACTCCGCATTCTTTCTGTTCCTCAAAATCGTGAACTCCTGAAAAAGGGAAAAGTGGTCATTCTTCTGGATAAGGATGAACTTATCCACAATGCTGCAGCACCCCAGAAAGATAACGCCTATTACGTTGCATACGCGGCCGTAAAACAATATTTTTATGAAAATAAAGTACCGGGAATAAAAATTACGGACAGTACAAGCGGCATACAATTTTCAATCGACCTCAAATTCGAACCGGATTCACCGAAACTTCTTCCGTCAGAACAGCCGCGGATTGACGTCATTGCAGAGAAACTTCAGGATCTTATAAAAGGTAATGAATTTACAATCCTTGTAGAAGGCTATACTGCCGACGTCGGAAAACCAGCCGGTCAGATGAACTTATCGATAGAACGGACCCAGACAGTAATAAAAGCCCTTATTGCAAAAGGCATACCGGAAGGGCTTTTTACATATCAAGGATACGGAGGAGCAAATCCGATAGCGTCGAACGAAACGGAAGAAGGAAGAAAACAAAACCGGAGGGTTGATATAACGGCCCGGCCAAAAGCTACGTATATTCAGCGAGACTGGTAATATGACACAACCGTTGGTTTCCATTATTATACCTGTTTACAACGCTGCCGAATACATGAGCAGGTGTCTCGATTCATGCAGGAACCAGACATACAAATCAATTGAAATTATTATAGTTGATGACGGCAGCAAAGATAATTCAGCAGAAATATACAGAATGTATTCTCAAAAGGACAAACGTTTCATCGTCCTTACGCAGGAAAACAAAGGCGTTTCAGAAGCCCGTAACAACGGTATTATACACGCAAAAGGCGAGTATATTACATTTGCAGACAGCGACGACTGGCTCGCGCCCGATGCCATTTCAGAATATGTTGAACGGGCGCAGGAAGACAAAACAGACCTGGTCATAGCGGGATTCCTGCGCGTTATAAACGACGTACTGATTCCCATGGGAGACATAAAAGAAGATCTTCTTATTACGCGTGAACATTTCGCAGAACGAATGGCAAATGCTCCTGCCGACTTTTACTACGGCGTTGTCTGGAATAAACTGTACCGGACGGAAATCATCAAGAAACATCATATTTTTTTCTCTCCGAGATTTAAATGGTGCGAGGACTTTCTGTTCAATCTGGAATACCTGCAGTTCATTACGAATGAATACTGCATTTCCACAATTAAACGCCCTTTGTATTTTTATGTAAAAAGACTCGGCTCCGTGTGCGAATCTCCCATGTCGTATGCGAAAACGCTTTCCATGAAATATGAACTTCTCGGTTATTACCGTAATTTGTATAAATCAATCAACTTATACAACGATAATAAGCTGAAAATAAATACTTTTTTATTTGCATATGCACACGACGGCGGAGTTATAGAATATAATAAAATAAAGGCAAAAATGAATGCGGAAAGAAAAGAAGCTGAAAGAGCTGAAAAATGGTCAAAAACTAAGTCACTTTTTGCAGCTCCGAAGGTTTTAAAAAAAGAATTGATAAAGCCGGTCGGAAAGAGGAAATCGATAAAAGGAACGAAAGCAGAACCAAAACAGACAAGGAGGAAAGACGATGTCACCGGAACAACAAAGAAACGATAAAATCGGCGGACAGCTTGTGAAAAATCTCAAGGCACGGCACTTTGATGCATATTACTGCTCAACAAAACAGGCCGCAGCCCAGCAGATCATCTCACTTATCCCGAAAACGGATACTGTTTCATGGGGCGGTTCTCTGACGATGGAAACGCTTGGAATCATTCAGCGTGTAAAAGACGACGGATGGAAAGTCATCGACCGCGACACAGCCCAGAACAAAGAAGAAAGAGTTGAATTGATGCGCAGGGCGCTCTTATGCGACACATACCTTACCGGTACAAACGCAATCACCGAAGACGGAGAGCTTGTTAATATCGATGGGAACGGCAACCGTACTGCCGCAATGATGTTTGGCCCGAAAAGCGTTATCATTGCATGCGGCATGAATAAAGTGGTCAAAAGCATAGAAGATGCTCTGGCGCGCGCCCGTAATTACGCAGCTCCGGTAAATGCACAGCGTTTTGATATCAAAACTCCGTGTAAAATTACCGGCGCATGTGCAGACTGCAAAAGCACTGAAAGTATCTGCACGTACATCGTACGCACAAGACTCTGCAGGCCGGAAGAAAGAATAAAAATCGTACTGATTGGTGAAACACTGGGATTCTGATTATGATTTTTTGAGCATCTCCGCGAGCATGCACAAACCTTCAATAAGCGCCTCATGCTCGTGAGGTGCAATACGCGCGTACAATGTATCGGGCGTATCGTCCGGCATAACCGGCACTTTTTTCTGAACAAGAATTTTACCGGTATCGCAGCCTGCGTCCACAAGATGTACTGTACAGCCGCTTTCTTTTTCATGTGCTGCAAGCACAGCTTCGTGCACGCTGTGCCCCCACATGCCCACTCCTCCGAATTTCGGCAGAAGGGCGGGATGCAGATTAATAATTCTGTTTGAATACTGCGTAATTATGCTGCCGCCGAGAACCGTAAGCCAGCCGGCAAGGACAATCGAATCAGCCTCATATCTGCGGCATAATTCAAGGACTGCGTCCGATACGGCAATACGTTTTTCTTCTCGGGAGGCAGACTTTGCACGTTCCGAACCCATAACAGAATAAGGGCTTCGGACTTCAGCAGGAATGCCTTCTTTTTTTGCACGTTCCAGCGCATACGCATCTTTTGTGCTGGAAGCGACAAACACAATATGATACGGACAGTTCGTGTGTGATTTCTCATAATCAATAAGCGCCTGAAGGTTTGTACCGCCTCCGGAAACAAGAACTGCCACAGTCATATTGCACCTCAATAATTCTGATTAATCTTCAAAAACGGTCATATCTTTATTACCTTTCATTTCCCCGGTAATTTCCGCTTCGGAATATGCTACGTGCCCGATTTGATATGCCTGCATGTCGGGAATGCCAGGTTTGCTGAATCTTGACGCATGCTTGTTGAACATTTCGGTGATTGCATCCGCATCGGATGCTTTTACTGCAAGCACAAAACCGATTCCCATGTTAAATGTACTGTACACATTGTTCACATCGGCACCGCGTTTAATAAGCTCCCCAAAAATCGGAGGTATATCCCAGCTGGAACGTTTTATAACGGAAATAAGCTGCTTTTTTCCATCTTTTGCTTTCGGATACATACGCGGAATGTTCTCATAGAATCCGCCTCCGGTAACATGCACCATACCATGAACGGAATTGCGGTGTTTTTTCAGCACATCCATAACAGGCTTTACATAAATGCGTGTCGGCACAAGAAGAATTTCGCCGATTGTCTTTCCCGTTTCCCTGCCGTTTTCAAGAAACGGCTCGTTAAAATCGGTAACAAGCTTACGGATAAGTGAGAAGCCGTTGGAATGAGCACCTGTGGATGAAAGGCCTATAAGGACATCGCCGGACTTAATGTTTTTTCCGGTAATCATTTCTTTTTTTTCGCCGATACCGACACCGAATCCCGCAAGATCATATTTTCCGGCATCATAAAAACCGGGCATTTCAGCGGTTTCTCCGCCAAGCAGCGCGCAGCCGGCATCAATACAACCTTCGGCGACACCTTTCACAAGTTCACCGGCAACATTTGAATCAAGCGTACCGCATGCAAGATAATCAAGGAAAAACTGCGTCTGGACTCCGCTGCAGAGAATATCGTTCACGCTCATGGCGACACAATCAATACCAACTGTGTCATACTTTTTCATTTTGAATGCAATGTCAAGTTTTGTTCCG
The DNA here is from genome assembly GCA_002314445.1 of Treponema sp. UBA1793. Taxonomy (GTDB): domain Bacteria; phylum Spirochaetota; class Spirochaetia; order Treponematales; family Treponemataceae; genus Treponema_D. The sequence goes on along the minus strand of DCFX01000034.1, from coordinate 16,348 downwards.
ACTCCGTCGGTTCCGCTTACCATAATGGGATTTTTTATTCCCTTCGGAACCGCAAACATGCCGTTAAAACTACCCAATTCGGTAAGCAGTCCGGGAATGGCCGTTCTGGCAGCCTGTACTTTATATTTGTCGATGGCTTTATATCCTTCTTCGACATCAACGCCACTTGCCTTGTAATCAACACTTCCTGCCATACAATACTCCTTTAAAAAGTCGGGCGGAGGTTATGCGCCGGATACGGCACAGACTGGAGTTTACGACCGGCAAACTCCGGAACGATGTTTTGTACAAGACGTACATTCATCATTTCCCGCCGGGAAAACAATTACTGACACAGAATCTCATTCATTGTCTGCATATAAAAATCATTCACACCTTTTTCCGTTTAATTCGCCGGGAACAGCTACCGGATATTCGCCTGTAAAACAGCCTTTACAGTAACCGTACTGTTCAGGATTACAGGAACGCAGTGCTTCAAACATTCCGTCGGTACTTAAAAAGGCAAGCGAATCAGCCCCTATTTCCTTACAGATTTCTTCCACATCATGTGCAGAAGAAATAAGTTCGGCTCGGCTCGGTGTGTCTATGCCGAAATAGCACGGGAATTTTACGGGAGGACTTGAGACACGGAAATGAACTTCCTTTGCTCCGGCTCTCCGAAGTATCTGGATTAGACGGCGGCTCGTCGTTCCACGCACAATTGAATCATCAATAACGACAACACGCCTGCCGTTTATCTCGCTCTTAACCGCGTTCAATTTTACAAAGACCATATTTTCCCGCTCTTTCTGAGTAGGTGCAATGAATGTGCGGCCAATATATTTATTTTTCACAATACCGATTGCATACGGAATGCCCGATGCACGCGCATATCCCATCGCAGCACCAAGTCCGCTGTCAGGCACGCCGATAACGACGTCTGCAGGGACAGAACTTTCCCTTGCAAGCATTGCGCCCATGCGCAGACGCGCTTCCTGTACTGCAATCTGGTCTATGATTGAATCGGGACGTGCAAAATAGACATATTCAAAGATACACGAACGCTTTGAAGTTTTTTCGCCGAATTCAAACGAAAGCACACCGTCGTCATTAATAATAACGATTTCACCGGGATGAATATCGCGCACGAATGTTCCGTTTACGGCGTCGACTGCGCAGCTTTCACTTGCAAGTATCCAGCCGCCATCGATTTTGCCAAGGCAGAGAGGACGTATGCCGTTCGGATCACGGGCGCCAATAAGACAATTGTCAGTCATGACACAAAGTGCAAATGAGCCTTTTATCATCTGGATCGTGTCCGTGAGCGCGCGTTCGAGTCCCTTTTTATAACTTTTTGCAATCAGTTTTACAATGACTTCGGTGTCGCTCGTGGAATAAAACGTCGAACCTGCTTCCTCAAGCATTTCGCGGAGCTGCTCATAATTAACAAGCTGGCCGTTATGAGCCACTGCAACGGAACCGAGTTTAAAACCGATTACCATGGGCTGTGCGTTTTCTATTGTACAGCCGCCCGCAGTCGCATAACGGACATGACCGACCGCGATACGTCCGACGAGAGATTCCAGATTCTCTTTTTTAAACGCATCGGCAACGAGTCCCAGCTGTTTATGGACTTTTATTTCAGTTCCGTCGGTAACAGCAATACCAGCACTTTCCTGGCCACGGTGCTGCAGCGAATACAGACCGTAGTATGCTAAAGTAGCGGCGTTCATCGGGACTGTTTGACCGGCCTCCACTGCTTCAGATTTGCCGTTCAAATAAACACCAACAACACCACATTCATCGTGCAGCTTGTCTTCATCATTTACAAAAATATTGTTGTCCATACCATCTTTATTCATATCGATAGATTTATGCTCCAAATCAGCCTGTTCCGGCAGAATCAGCGTAGATTAAGTTTACTTTCCGCAGATCTTTGTCTGGCACTCGTGATAGATTTCTGAAGTTGTTGCAACCACATCTGCAGGGATACTCTTGATTGAAGGATCTCCGTCCAAATGGTTTGCCTTGAGCCAGTCGCGCAGGTACTGTTTATCGTAACTCTTTGGGGAAATGCCGACCTTATATTCGGCAAGGTTCCAGAAACGGCTTGAATCAGGTGTAAGCACTTCATCGCCGAGAACCAGTTCACCTTTTTCATCGAGACCGAATTCAAATTTCGTATCTGCAATGATGATGCCGTTTTTGTATGCGTGGTCGTATGCTTTCTTATAAATTGCAAGCGAAACTTTTTCAATCCGGTTTCCCAGTTCTCCGCCTATGTCTTTCTTCATCTGGTCGACCGTAACGTAAATGTCATGACCTTCCGTTGCCTTTGTAGACGGAGTAAGAATCGGCTTGTCAAGCTTTTCAGCTTCCTGATACTCTCTGATAAATGTATAACCGCAAAACGCTCCGCCCTTCTTTACAACGTCGTACATCGAACCGAACATATAACCACGGATAATGAATTCATATGGAATCATCCGGAGTTTTTTGACAAGAATGGTACGGCCTTCATATTCCGGTTTTTGAAATTCAATCGGCATATCGCTGAGATCGGAAGAAATCATGTGATTTTTCACAATATCTTTTGTAAAATCAAACCAGAAATTTGAAAGCGCGTTGAGCACTTTTCCTTTATCGGTAATCATCGTCGGAAGAATCACGTCAAACGCGGAGATGCGGTCAGTCGTTACAATAACCATCGTTCCGTTTTCCAGATCATACACTTCGCGAACTTTGCCGCTGATAATCTTTTTCATGCAAAACTCCTATAAAAAGATCAGGCGAAGCCGGACGCCGCAACAAGCGCGCAGGCTTTCCTTCTTTGCTTACAGCTCTACACCGTTACCGCCGTTTGCCGCGGCATCATTTGCAAGTTTATTACGGAAATCAATAAGCTTCGAACGAAGCCCGGGATATTTTACAGCAAGAATTTCGACGGCAAGGTAGCCCGCATTTTTTGCGTTTCCGATGCCTACTGTCGCTACCGGAATCTGTGGGGGCATCTGCACGATAGAAAGAAGTGCATCCATTCCGCCAAGACCGTTTGAACCGGAGGAAATACATTCCAGCGGTACGCCGATAACAGGAAGTGTCGTTTCGCCTGCAATAACTCCGGGAAGAGCTGCGGCAAGGCCGGCCCCGGCTATAATAACTTCACATCCGTCTTTTTCGACTTTTTCTACCGTTTTACGAAGCAAACCGCCTGAACGATGTGCAGAAAGAATAAAAGCTTCATAATCTACACCGAATTCTTTTAGTACGTCGGCCGTTTTCGTCATCTTTTCTGTGTCAGATTTTGAACCAAAGAAAATGGCTACTTTCATTAAATGGAACCTCCTGGTAGTCGGCGGCCCGCACTATCAAACATTGTTTGAGTTAAATAGTGACCACGCAGCTCATAGTCCGGCATTACGGGATGCCGGGTAGAAACGCCCTGCCCCTGCGGTCATGAGAGCCGCGTCTGCAGGATATATATAAGCCGTCGATACGAGACTATATCATAAATGTATCAGTCAATCAAGATATAGCGTAATTTGCAAAACAACAGCCTCAAAATACACTAGCAGACATGGAGAGTATCTGCCCCGCAAACACGAGTACCCCGGGTACACGCCTCCAAAGTATTTGCTTCTTCGGAAAATGACAAGGATGTCATTTTCCGAAGCGGTATGTTATACTAATATGCAAGGAGGCTGCTATGGGACTTGAGGAAAGATTCACACTTAACAATGGAATTAAGATGCCAAAATTCGGACTCGGCGTATACAAATCCGGCAACGATACAGTGCAGGCTGTAAAATGGGCACTTGAAGCTGGATACCGACTCATCGATACGGCAGCATATTATAACAACGAAGTTCAGGTGGGGAAGGCTGTACGGGAAAGCGGTATTTCGAGGAAAGACATTTTCGTCACAACAAAAATGTGGAATAATGACCAGCGGGATAACAGACAGGAAGACGCATTTCTCGAAAGCCTTAACAAACTCAAGCTGGATTATATTGACTTATATCTCATCCACTGGCCGGTTCAGGAAAAGTTTACTGACACATGGAAATATATGGAAGATTTTCTCGCATCAGGCAAAGTACGTGCAATCGGCGTAAGCAATTTTCTGCCCCATCATCTTGATGAACTGGCAGCTTCATCAAAGACGGTTCCCGCTGTGGATCAGTTCGAATGCCATCCTTTTCTTACGCGTGAAGAAGTGCGGGAATACTGCGCAGACCACAATATACAGACTGAAGCGTGGAGTCCCCTCGGACGCGGCATCGTGCTGGAAAGCAGGACTATCCAGGAAATTGCAAAGCGGCACAAAAAAAGTCCCGCACAAATCACGCTGCGATGGGACTATCAGAATGGAATCATTGCGATTCCAAAATCCGTGAATCAAAACAGGATCAGGGAAAACGCGGATATTTTCAATTTTACGCTTACCGACGACGAAATGGAAATGATAAGCGACCTCGACACCGGTATAACAAAGGAAGATCCCGATAATTTCAACTTCTAAAGCAGACGCCAGCCTTCCCAGCCGGCCTGCATTATCTCATGCGGAATAAATTTTGCCGTGATACGGTGGAGGAAACTTATTATCCCGGGCGTTACCACCGGCAGATTGATTTTTGCTGCCCACAGCGATATGTACACGACAACTGCAGGAATATCGCCGAACCAGAAATTGCGTACGGCACGGGATTCTTTTCCGCCGCTTTTTTCCGCATTTCTGATAAACTCCGTACCGCGCATCCAGTACGGGCACACTGCCGTCACGTGAATGCCGCGGGGAAAGAGCTCCCATCTCAATGCGCGGGAATAGCTGACAAGGAACGCTTTTGTTGCAGCATATACGGCAAGATGCTGCAGCGGCTGGAATGCAGACGTGCTGCATATCTGAAGTATGCGCCCTCCCCTGTTCATGTACGGCAGTACGGCAAGCGTCAAATCAACCGCCGCACGGCAGTTAAGCTCTATCATATTGTCCGTATCTTCCTGCATGATTTTTTCATAATTTCCGATTTTTCCAAAACCTGCACAATTTACCAGCAGCGCAACTTCTGCGCCGTACGCCGCCGCATGTTCCGGCGATTCCAGCGACAGCTGTTCAAACGGCGATAATTTCATTCTTTCTGCAAGAAGAGACTTAAAACGATCGATACTTGCTGTTTTTGTTAAATCAAGCGGAAGAATCTTCACCTGATGTTTCAGCGTCTTTGCAAGCTCGCGGAGCCTTTCCTCCCGCCGTGCAATAAGCCATATCTCATCAACAGTGTCAGATTTATCTATGGCTTTCGTGTAAACTGTTCCAAGCCCGCTTGATGCCCCGGTTATAACCGCAATCTTCGTTTTCATTAAAACACCATCCTTTCTGATCCTGCCAAAAGCTGTGCCAGTCGAATCCCGCTGTGTTAAAAAGCTGTCTAAAAACTTCCTTTCAGGCAGTCCCGTGAGAGCAAACCTGCGGGACTGCCCGTTTCAGCATATTACAATAAAAGACTGACTACCGCTACTGAATATTCCAATGGATTTCGGGAATGACCTTAGCTTTGTTCTTCCGGGCATCCGCAGCTGCAATTTCTTCCGCTGCAATCCGGTTGTTATCAGCTTTTGACTGCATCCGTTCAGTCTCGCATTCCGACCACAGCTTATCAGCTACAGGTTCCCACGCAGCTGCTTTGCCGTCGCATTTTCTGCAGTACTCTTCCGCGGATTCAGGATCAGCGATATCGGTACTGTGTGCACCGGTCTTATTCACCATATCGGCAAGAACATCAGGATTGTCGAGCACCGGGCACGGACGAAGCAGATTTGAGCTGAACGGCTGACGTTTGTGATACTCCATAAAAATAGGACTGCGGAATGCATCAATCAGTTTTGTATCCTTGAGATTGCAGTTCGAATAGTGTGCGAATACGCACGGCTCAATATCGCCGTTTCCGTTAATATGGAAGTAATACCGTCCGCCGGCGATACAGCCGTTGCATGCAGCACCGTCATTCCAGAAGTCCATTGTAAACAGCGGTACTTCACGGCGCATCTGGCGGACATGATGATACATTTTTTCTCGTTGAGCCGCATCGCACATGAGTTCCGGCACGGCGGCCTTACCAATCGGCATATACGTAAAGAACCATGCAAATTTCGCGCCCATCTTTACCATATCCTGAAAGAATTCTTTCGTTGCAACATAATCGACATTGCGGCTTGTGTAACAGCACGAAATTCCGAACGGCAGTTTATGTTCGCTCAGAATCGCCATAGCTTTCATAACACGCTGATACGTCCCATCGCCGCGGCGGTCATCAGTCGACTCTTCCGTTCCTTCAATGCTGATTGCGGGAATAAAATTCTTTACACGGAGCATGTCGTCGGCAAATTTCTGGTCAATAAGCGTTCCGTTTGTAAACGCAAGGAATTCGCAGTCGTCATACTTTTCGCAGAGACGGATAATATCGGCCTTGCGGACGAGAGGTTCACCGCCTGTAAAGATATACATGTACATGCCGAACTCACGTCCCTGATCAATAATATTGCAGAGCGTCTCATAACTCATATTCATCTTGTTGCCGTATTCTGCAGCCCAGCAGCCGGTACACTTGAGATTGCATGCGGAGGTCATGTCGATGACTACAGCCCACGGAATGCCGCAGCCGTATTTATCCCGATATTCCTTCTTTTTTGACTCGCCAAGAATAGAGGCATTCAAAAAAAACGTAACAAGCATTTTTTTAAGAACTTCAGGATCAACAGTTTCCATTACATTCATAAGAAGGTGATGCCAGTTGTTGTCTTTATTGTCGAGCGCATAGTGGAACATTTTACGCTGCGGCACGAATGTTCCCGGCTTTGTAATTTTGTCCACCCAGAGGAGAAGCTTCGGAAGATTTTCTTCAGGATCCTTTTCAATGTAATTGATTACCTGGTTCACGCCAAGTTTTTGTAATGCGTACGGAATCTTCATAAAACACCTCAACATATTTAAAAATACAGGACTGAGCCACTTTCAAAGCTTGTCTGATTTTTGAAAATGCCCCATCTATTTACGATTAAGTATCCGCTTAATTGTAATAAGATTAATTATAGCTGATTTTTCAAATGAGTCAATATCCGTTCATTTTTTTTGACCAATAAAGTGTCAGGATCTTGTCTAACCTGCATCATTCTGCTAGCATTCCGCATATGTGCAAAGATTCTAAAATAACTGCAGAATCCGAAAGGATCCGCCTTATCAGAACAGCGGGAATCATTTCGCTGCTGGGAAATCTCATTCTTGCCCTTACGAAGCTTATCCTTGCAAAAGTCTCGGGAAGTCTTGCGGTCATGGGCGACGGTATAGATTCCATGACTGACGTAATTATCGCCCTTATGACGCTTATCGTAAGCCGCATCATAAACAGACCAGGCGACAAAGAACATCCGTGGGGACACGGACGGGCAGAGACGACGGCGACGATGGCGCTTTCATTCATCATCTTCTTCGCCGGTACACAGCTTGCAATGTCTTCAATACATGAACTTATTGACCATTCATATAAAAGCGAAGTAAGTTTCTATGCTATTCTTGCGGCACTTATTTCGATATGCGGAAAGTCACTGCTGACGTTAAGCCAGTACGTGCTCGGTAAAAAAAGCAACAGCACAATGGTTAAGGCAAACGCGCTTAATATGAAAAGCGATATCATCATGTCCGCAGGCGTACTTACAGGCATCGGCGGTGCACGGATTTTCAACTGCCCGCTGCTCGATCCCGTGACTGCTCTTCTTGTAAGCGCGTGGGTTATTAAAAATGCAGTAACCATTTTTGCGGAAATGAATACCGAACTCATGGACGGCAACCTGGATAAAGATGTTTACAAAATGATGTTCGACGCCGTCATGTCGGTTAAAGGTGTTTCCAATCCGCACAGGGCAAGAATCAGAAAACTTGCATCCCACTGGGATATAGATCTTGATATTGAAGTCGATGCCAGGATGACTGTGCATGATGCGCATGAAATTGCAAATACTGTCGAAAAAGCCGTGCGGCGCGTCATTCCTGATGTATACGATATCGTAATTCACGTAGAACCGGCCGGCCACGGAGGGCATCATGACAGGGAGCAGTTCGGTCTCAAGGAATCAGATGTTGACACACCTGAAGAAATGATTGAAGAAGAAATTGTGCGGTCGGAAATAAACCAGAATAATAAATGGAAAAACCATTCAAAAAATTAATCGGGGACAGACATTCCGGATATTAAAATGACAGGAAAGCAAGACAGGAAGATCGGCCACAAATGGAAAAGTCCTGTCTTCTTTTTTATTTAACGATCTTAGCGGATTCCACCATATAACGGATCAGAGTTCCGGTCTTGTCTTCCACTGTTTTTTCCACTATAAAAACAAGATTTGTACCGGATTTGTCGCAGCTGATGCGTTCAATTCTGTATCCCGTGACCCCCCTGCGCACGACATCAGGGGAACCGATTTTCTGGCGGCTGAGAACCTGTCCGTTCCCGTCCTGCTTTTCCATCATGATGTAAAAAGACGACTTTGCAGCCGCCCCGCTACCTTCCACTGTTGGGATCAGGCGGATATGGTACGTTGCCGATTCTCCGATAGCTCCCGCAAAATCTTTAAAAACGATTTCGTCAGTTCCCGCCTTTTCGTCGTCGCCGCAGATGTAAAGAGTCTGATCCGGACCTGGTTTTTCACAGTTATACTTTCTCGTGCTGAAATAGCTTCTGCCTGCAAGTGCATCATATACTTCGCGTCCTGATTTACCGGCCGTAACAGCGGAAGGTTTTGTCCTGAATACTTCATTGGGGACAAAATCATTTTTTTCGATATCTATTGTATAAATTTCAGCCCAGCCCTGAAACGATTTATCTGTTTTTCCGTACTCGCCAAAAACATAGACATTCCCGTCAGAAGAAAACCCTGTATCAACAAAAACTGCGGCATCGCCTGCAGACACTGAAAAAATGCATGCTGCAAAAAGAAGGCCGCATATAATAATCTTTTTCATAATTCCTCCCAAATCAAAATCAAATCCGAAAAGATTTACTGTACGCTCTTATTTTCGGAATCTAAAATACGACTCTTTACTATTATTTGAGTTGCAGTTATCATCACTTTATGACAATTAAGACGAGAAACATACTCATTCTTTTTCTGCTTATATTTTCACTTGTAATGCTTCTTACGAACGCGACGTTTCTCTTCTATAATCTTTATAAAGGCACATTGATTGGACCGGACACATTTCCGGAAGAACGGCTGCCGGGTTTCTTTGTAAGGGGATATAATTTTAAGGCTGTCATCGTGTCTTTGTTCATTTTCCTTATATTCGTTTCGGCAGCTTCATACTATATTTACATCCAATTTGAAAAAACGCAGTCAACTGAAATCATCTTTTTTTCTGCCTTTCTCTGCGGGTGCCTTGCAGAATCAATACGGCTCTGCATCCCTCTGTTCAACCTCTGGCATTCACTATCGACATTTCTGATATTCACAGGCCGGGTCGTGCTGTTCGGGCGTACTCTTGCACCTCTTGCACTGCTGTTCGACGCTGTTTTCAGCGGTACGGAGCAGCGCCAGTACGTCGAACGCAATCTTGTTATCCTGGCGGTAGTTTCAATTATGATAGCGATGCTCATTCCCCTTGATACGGCAATTGTACTTCCAAACTTCTGTGTAAGATGGGGCGAAGGAAAGGCATTTCTCATAATAAGAATACTCATTCTCATAACTACAGCGGTCTCACTTTTCGTCAATTCTTTTACAATGGGCAATAAAGAAAAAGCGCCCTACGGATTTCTCGTACTTGCAGCCGGATACGAAGTGTGCTGCTATGCATCGTCGTTTGTTGCGGCAGGCATTGGAGCTGTACTGCTTTTTTCCGGAACCGCCGTATACCTGGAAAACCTTCACAGACAGTATCTATGGAAGTAAATACTGTGCCAGCGCACCAATAAGAACAGGAATAACAATATTATCAAAATCACCGAGGGGGATTACCTCGACAAGCATCGCAGTACATGCAAGAATAAGTGATGAACGGACATCTCCGCACACGCCGAAAGCCGAGCAGAATACAGCCGTAAAGCAGGTAAGACTGCCTGCTGCCGTTTTTCCATGCGTAAACGGTATATGCACACGTCCGAATAATTTACCGCCCAAACTTGCAAGTCCGTCACCGAATGCCAGCGCATAAATGCCGATACGGGCTGCATCAGGCTTCAATAAAAGCGCACTTGTAATAATACCGAGAACGAGCGTCACTGGGCCGAGTACAAATTTATTTTCATCACGTTTACGAGCTGCAACTTCCGTTATGCGGGCAATAACAGGAACTTCAATATTGTGCATGCGCAGCAGCTCCGACACAACATACATTCCAAGAGCTGCGAAAAGGAAGCCGATTACAGGTCTGTATGCAACTGCAAGCAGCGTCGGGACGAGCGCACTGCATATATGAATTGATTTCCGGAACAGTTCTTTTACGATACTGTTCCGGTATTGAGTCCGTATTATTCCGCGGTTCGTTTCGTCGGAAATCATTCAGACAATTCCTCTTCTCCGCCTAATATACGCGGAATGTCTGTGTATATTGCCGGTTCATAGTCCGGTACCGAGTGGCTCATATATTTCATATTCTGCTCAGCAAGATTGCTTCCTCCAAGGCGTACCATAGTCGTCTGATTGCGGGTCATTGCATCCCATGCCCTCATAGACGTAGTCAGCTGCACCATTGCTTCCGCATTCAGGGAACTGCTCCCTGTACGGCGCGCAAGACGGTACAGCGTAACGCCGAGATTGTTCGATGCCTTCAGATACAAATCGACGAGTTCCGCCTGATCCGCACGTACCTGCGGCAGCAGTAAACCTTTCTGGTCTCTCTCTGCATCAAGATTGCTCATAAGACGTTCGTAATATCCCTGCGCTGCATAATTGTCGTTGCGGAGCGAAAGAGTATTTCCCATCGCCAGAAGCAGATGATTGTCCAGAGGGTTGTCCGTTCCGACTTTTATAAAAGAGCCGACTGCTTTATCGTAATCACCTCTGCCGTAATCAATATATCCTATACGGTAATAAAGCGACGGAGTTGCATAGTCTGTATTAACAGCAGTCGTATATTCATCGTACGCACTGTCCAGATTGCCGTGGATGAAATAATCAATATCCCCCGCATCCGCATACAGCCTGCCGATATGCCCGTTTCCCTCCAGTCCGCTGCTGTCATGCTCATCGGTAAATAAAGTAATACCGTCTGTGTATTTTTCCTGTGCTTTAAGGTACTCTTTCTGCTTCGTGTACTGCTCTCCGAGCAGACGATAAGAATCTATCGCCTTGTATGTATCGCGGCGGTGGAGCGACGGAGCTTTTTTGAATGTATCAATTGCCTGCTCAAGCGTCTGTATTGCAGAACTACCGTTGTTCATCTGCACAAAATAGCGCGACAAATTGTAATACGCTACAGGATTTGACGGATCTGCCTCTACCGCGCGTACAAGCATTTCCTTTACGTCCTCAATATGGGTGCGAAGATACTCATCCGCAGGTGCAAGCTGCCCGTACAATTTGTCAAGCAGATATCCGCTCAATTCTGTCCAGTCCTGTGCACTGAGCGATTTTTTTTTCGGATAAAAACGTTCTTTCAACTGCAGCACTTCGCGAAGATTGTCCGTGCGGATAAAATAACGCATCATGCGCGACATATATAAATCTGTCTGCCCGTACAACTGCACAAGTGACGAATACTGTTTGCGGGCGTCTTCCAGCTTTAATGGATCTTTTTCGGTTCCCCACTCAAGATCGATATCACCAAGCAGGAGAATGCCATCGGGATCGTTTATGTGATAATCGAGAACTTCCCGTTTTGCAATTTCCTCGGCTTTTTCATAATTCTCAAGATCATCGCACTCCATCTGTGCGTATTCAATTCCTGCCGGTTTATCGTGATTAAAACAATACAGGATATTCCGGTACATTTTCTCCGCCCGCTGATACTGTTTATGGCTGCGGTAACCGCGGGCATATCTGTAAAACCACTTCTTCTGCAGTTCATATTTTACGGCATCGTTGAATTTCATCTCGGACTGAGGATATTCATCGCTCTGCAGAAGCGCATATCCCTCTTTATACAATTTATTTGCTTTCAGCGGCTTGTAAATAAAGTTTTTCCCGGCCTGAAACAAACCGAACACCAGAAGCAGCGCCAGCAGCCCGAAAACAAATCCCGGGATAATCCGGTTCTTCAGCTGATACTGCAGGGAGGATTTGTATACTTCATATTCCGACGCTGTACGCCGCTCAAAGTCACGGGGAACGGGAATGGAAATATCAAGCATCTTTTCCAGATGCGATGCAACCTGCCTCGCTGGTGTCTTATTAAGAACCTTTCCGATGACTTCAAACTGGGCATCATCTGTAAACTCATTCTTAACAAGAAGATTTTCCACTGCAATCCGCACATTAAGCGGATAGTCTGAAAGATTGACGAGGAACTGTTTATACTGCTTATCGGTAAGTGTATTTTTTCCGGGCTTATCACCTTCCGCTGCGCCTGTAAAATCAGGAGTCGGCAGTTTGATGCGGCCGTTTTTATCTTCCTTTATTGTATCAGTATCCGAAAATCCAGGTATTTCAAAATCAGCATTTTCTTCTTTAAAGTCGCTGCCCTTCCCCAGTTCAAAATCGCCTTTTTCATCGTCGGCAAGCTTTGTGTCTGTATCCTTTATGCTGAAATCGAGCCCGGCAATATCGGACGTATCGAATTTTTCGGGTGGTGCACTTTCTTCTGAAGGAGTTTCTTCCGCAGCAGAATCTTTCCCGAGGTTCGTATCGTCAAGGTTAAAATCAAAAGTATCGGGGTTAAACCCTTCCATTCCCATATCCGGCAGATTCAAATCTCCGGAATCTGCGGACGGTACGGATTCTCCTTCAGGAGATGTTTCTTCAGCCTGTTCTTCCGGCTGAGCAGGAGCGGTTTCACTTTCTGCCGGTTCTCCTTCTGCAGAAGAAGCTTCTTGTACAGCATCCTCATCAAAATCAGGCAGATCGAATTTCTCTTCGGAAGGCGTTTCCTGTTCACTGCCTTCACTTTCCGCAGGAGGCCCCTCTTCCGGTTCAGGAACAGATTCAATTCCAAAATCATCTGCAAGCGGTTCAACAAGTTCCGGTTCTTCCGGTTCAGGGGCAGCCTTTCCTGCATCAGTTTCATTAACTTCATCGGGAAGGCCGGTGTTCATGTCAAGAGTCTGTCCGGCATAATCAAAATCATCACGGGGAGTACGTTTATTTTCTCCCTGAAATTCATCTGCAGGTATTTCTTCCGGGGAGATATCTGCCGGTTCTTCCGGCCCGATATCTTCAAGGGAAGCTGATTCAGGTTTTTGTTCTGCAGATTCCAGTGTTTCCGGCTCATTGAAAGCATCTGCAGACACATCCGGTTCTGTAAAAAACGAACTGCTTTCCACCGGTTCGTCCTTTTGAGGAGCAGAACCTGATTCGGGGGGAACGGGTTCTTTTTCAGTTTCCACCGCAGCCGGAGGTTCTTCTTCTGCGGTGGTGTCGTCAAATCCGGAACTGCTCAAAAGGTCGTCAAGGCTCAAATCGGCAATTGAAGGCGGTTCCGGTTCCGGTTCCGGTTCCGGTTCGGGCTCCTGTGGCGGTTCCATGAACTGAGAAAGATCGGGAATATCACTGCTGCCGGCACCACTGTCGTTCATATCAATAGGATTGAGCAGTTCAGCTACATCGGGAACCTCAGCCTTTTTGGAACCAGCCGGAGCAGTTCCTTCCTGTAAAGATGATTTCCCTCTGCCGGTAATATCCGAAAAATCATCAGGTTCTTCCTCATCTTCTGCAGAGGAGAGATCCTCTGCAACTTCGGGCATACCGAGCACAAAATCTTCCGAATCATCTGTATCTTTTATTAACTTTGGAATGGGAATTACAGAGGTTTTTTCGCCCCGTGAGGCACGAAGTTCGGCTTCTTTCCCAAGAGCAAGAATATCAGAGTTGAATTTTTTAAGCTGACTTAGACCCGGCATACCGTATTACTTTTACCCACCTTAGTTATTTTACTCTCAAAATACTGATTGTTACAAGAGTGCCCTTCGTACCTATAATAACGGCCTGTTTTATTCCCGACTTTAATGCAGAGATTTATGTAAATCTACAATAAAAAGCGGCCGATAAAGAATACATGAAACGTTTTCTTTTCCTGTTATGTGCAATACTCATACCGATACCCCTTTGTGCGGCAGGTTCAGGAGCGTTACCAGATCCAAACGATACTGATGAACGCTATATATATAACAATACTGTTCTGGAAATTCCGGGAATCGGGGCTCCGTATGAAACGGATAATGCTGTCGTTTTTACGGCAAAGGCTGATTCCCGGTTCATAGGTATTGCATTCGATTTTGAAGGATACAGGACAATACATTCCTTCCGTATCCGGAGCACTCACGATATCGACGGAAAAAAGACGGAATCACTCATGTTCTACATACTCGACCGTCCGAAATACATACAATCTGTATCGTACCGCCTTATCGTCGACGGTTTATGGACAACCGATCCGCTCAATCCTGATACGTATTACGACGAAAATACAGGCATTCAGCTCTCACGGTTCGCGTTCAGTTCGGCAACGCCGCCTGAAACTGCCGTGACAAAAAATGATTCTGTACATTTCATTTATAAGGGAAGCTCGGGACAAAAGATATATCTTGCAGGAACATTTACAAACTGGGATCCGTGGATTTATGAACTGCAGGAAACAGCACCGGGTTTCTACGAAATCAATCTTCCTCTTCCCGCAGGAACGTATTATTACACGTACTATCTGGGCATGAAGGCCGTTACCGACAGAACAAATCCGAAAAAGGCGTATACCGCCGATGGACGGGTTGCTTCGGTAATTACCGTGAATTAAAAACTAAAATTTCGGAATCTTTCCGCCGAACTTTTTGGCCAAAGCTTCCATATCCAATTCAGACCCGCCGCCCAGCTGATTCATAAGCTGGGCCTGCATGCCACGGTTGCGGCTCAGCTTTTTCATGGTGAGCTTTGTCTTTTCAAACTGCTTCAGCAGTTTATTCACATCGGCAACTGACGAACCGGAACCTTTTGCAATGCGTTTGCGACGGCTCGGGCCGATAATCAGGTGATTTGCCCTTTCTTTTTTCGTCATCGACTGTATAATCGCTTCCTGCTTCTTCATACCGCTCATATCGACGTCGCGTCCCTGCATCTGCTGGGCAAGTCCGGGCATCATTTCCACAAGCTGCTGCATATTGCCCATTTTCTTTACCTGCTGGAACTGCATGAGCATATCGTCGAGCGTGAACTCGTTGCGGGCCATCTTCTTCTGAAGCTTTTCGGCTTCTTCTTTATCGACAGTCTCCTGCGCTTTTTCGACGAGCGACACGATATCGCCCATTCCGAGAATACGGCTTGCAATGCGGTCAGGATGAAACACATCAAGGTCTTCAGTCTTTTCGCCGGTACCGATAAAGAGAATCGGCTTGCCGGTCATAGATTTCAGGGAGAGGGCTGCACCGCCGCGCGTGTCGGAATCGAACTTTGTAAGAATGACGCCCGACAGTCCGAGTTTTTCATCGAACGTCTTTGCAATGTCCACCGCGTTCTGGCCGGTCATTGCATCGGCAACAAGAATTACTTCATCGGGTTTTACAGCCTTTTTGATGTTTACGAGTTCCGTCATCATCACTTCGTCAATCTGCAGACGTCCGGCAGTATCGATGATGACTGTATCAAAACCGTTTTTCGCCGCGTATTTCATTGCACTTTCGGCAACATGAACGGCATTTTTCGTTTCTTCTTTATAAACAGGTACGTTTATCTTCGCACCGAGCTGGACAAGCTGTTCAACTGCAGCAGGACGCACAAGGTCGCAGGCGGCAAGCAGCGGCTTGCGGCCGTCCTTCAAAAGCCTGTAGGCAAGTTTGTGGGCGGCAGTCGTTTTACCCGCACCCTGAAGACCGAGCATGAGAATCACAGACTGCGTGTCGGGACCTTTCAGGTGCAGATCGGTTTTCTCATCGCCGAGCATGGCAACAAGCTTATCGTATATAATTTTTACAAACTGCTGCCCCGGATCTACGGCACGAAGGACCTTTTCACCTTTCGCTTCTTCTATCGTACTGTTCACAAAACGGCGTACGACACGAAGATTGACATCCGCTTCAAGCAGAGCCATTTTTATCTGTTCAACAGTGTCTTCGATATTCTTTTCGGTAATCGTCGATTTTCCGCTTACCGTCTGCATAATAGAGCTGAATGTGTTAGTCAGTTTTTCAAGCATGAATTCTTTCCTGTGAGAGCAGCTGACCAATGAAGTCGAGCG
>DCFX01000046.1 GCA_002314445.1 Treponema sp. UBA1793 | reverse complement strand
GTACTTTTCAGATACAGTGTCGGCAGTTCCTGCAGTACATATGCATAGCTGACCCAGTAATAGTACTCTATTTTCCCTGTTTTTTTGTTCACGAATTTTACGGCACGCTGGTTACCGGAATTCATGAAATCCGTGATCCATCTTATGATGAGTGCATCAACAGGTCCAAGCCCATACTCAAAAAGAAAATCCTGAAATATACCGTCTACATACATTCTCATAGTCTGCCTCCGTTTGTTTCGATTGTGTCAGTCCTGTTTGTGCTGCCGGATATGCTGCTTACATTATGCCTTACGGAAGAATGAAGCACGTAGAATTGCATCCTGCCGTCATGAAATGTCATTTCCACATCACAGGAGCCGTGCATAATATGCAGCTGTTCTATATCACGGTATATCTGCCGTACAATATCCTCTGTCATATTATTTTCCTCCTGTTGAACGGTGCTGCAGAATATACGCCTGCAGATCTTCACGAAGGACAAAAACATGTTTTGAAAGACGTATGCGGGGAAGCTCGGAATCCGGTATACATGAATCCAGCGTTGAAAGACCAATCGACAACAGTGTCGAAACCTCTTTTCTTGAGAACATCGGTTTATTTGGAAGTTCTACTATAATTGTTTCTTTATCAGTGGCCATAATACACTCCTTTCTTCCCGGACGGCCGGTCCGGAAAGATTTAACAGATACTTGATGAAGTCAACGACTTCGGCTGCAGCTCTGCGTGGAGTATGAGGCATAGAAAAATCCGAAGCTACTCGACTTTTTTCGAATGCGTGTTTTTTTCAAAAAAAAGTTTCCGTATCTTTTTATCCCACAAAATCGTACCCGTATTAGTGTGATTATTTACTTCATACAGCTTTTTTTTGCCAATCAGTTTGCCCATTGTGTCTGTTACGGCTTTATAGCAGTCTGTCGTATTTATCTGAGTGTCTCTAAAATAGGAATCAAAACAGTATACCGGAAATTTTGACGTATCTCTGCTTTTCAATAATCCGTCTTCGTAGTAAATATAATTGTCCATGATTAGCAGTTTCATATCATCTTCAAAACGGGGAAGGTTTCTGCAGACATCTTTGAAGCATTCATTTTCAGATAAAGCCCGGAACATCTTCTTTTTCTCAGTGGTTGAATAAACGATACTTTTTTTTACCAGTTCATCTACCATTTCGTTTATATCTGCAGCTCTTTCTAAAGCATTCTGAGATTGCTGTTCTGCAGCTTCCAGTCTGGCGTTCAGGTTCTGCACACTTTCATCGAGACAGATAACCCGGTCAGCAGTACTCTGTTTTTGTATAACACCGGCGCAAACATCTATTCCCCGTTTTATGAGCGCCTCTCCGATGTCATCAGCTTTCTTTGCAAGTGTACAGCAATACGAATATATGTCCCTGCAGTCGGCTTGTATGAAAAATACCGGGTCGATGACAGATGCAGCAAGAGCGAATAATTCCGTCAGTATATTCGTGTGCTGATTATCATCTTTCTCAGTAAAAAAACTGAAATAAAAATCGGTATACGTTCTGTTTACCAATCGCATAACGGCATATCTCCGAAGACATTTCGGAATCTTTTTCTTCATGAGTCCGGTACTGCGGTTTTCCAATACTGCATTTTCTTCATTGACTACATCCCGGAGAGAGCTGCTGCAATTACGGAGTGAATCAGCTGCATACGTATTCCGGTATTCTATCAGTTCTGTTTCCCGGGATGAATATAGATGAATCCGGTACCATTTTACTTCGAGCAGAATATCACAGAGTAGGGTAGACATGAACCGGTAATCCCAGTACCGTTGAAGTTCATAGATTTCGTCTTTTACAGCTGTAAAATTATCAATATCAATAACGTGTATTATACTCATGATTCCGTCTTAATAATTATTTTTATATATAGTTTATCATGTATCTTACGGCCTGTCTTTCTGTTTCTTGAATGATGAATATACCTGGAAGGCTGTACAAAGGTGAGCTTATAAAATAGACGGCGAATGTCATCTTTTTTAACACACTCCGAAAACAGGTTCTTTTTACAAAATACAGAGTTTGGCGTACATATCAATTTTGAAAGAGTCAACCAGGCTGTCTAAAAAAATTTTCAGGAGTAAACAAACATGCTGTTTCTTCTGCCTTTTCAGGTGTCAGTTTTTTTTCCTTATTTTCAGCAAAAGCACTACAGAGATCTTTCTCATTTATTCTTCCTGCGGAATATGCGGCATTTGAGCATATGAGCGGTACTTCAAGTTCTTCTGCAAGCGAATGTAATTCTGAATTAACAGTAATGCAATAATCTGAAAATGGCTGCATAAGATGCTGATGCTGTGCGACAATTGTTTTTTTCTGAAGGAGGATTGCCGCATATATCTGTGGTGGTGTGCAGCATCCTCGTGAAGCATTTACGACGGCTGCATGGGAATCGATGAATTCAAAAATTCCGTTAATGTTCATATTCTGCCTGATAATTGCAACACTTCCTTCAATATTATATTCTGCAACAGCGCTGTTCAGCCTGTTCAAATCAGAAATGATTTTCTGTTGTATACCAAACGTTTTTGCTTTTCTGGAAGCATTATTGTGGAAGGGATAGCAGCAGTCAAAGAGCTGCCCATAGTCAGGTATTTTTATTGACAGTCGTGCTTTCGGATGTCCTCTTTTATATGAACTGAATGCTTGAAGCAGTATGTCTGTTCCGTCTTCTAGATAACCGTTTTCCATAAAGCTGCAAAATGAATCGTTGTCCTGTTGCTCTTTCTTAATTTTATTCTCATATGTGCAAAATGCGTCGTATACACTTGTAAACGATATAAGTTCATAGCAACTATCGTCCAGATGCCAACAATGCTCATGTCCCTGTTTTTCTAGATTTTTGTAATTGAGAATAAAATCCTCGTCGTGGATAATGTAATTGTCCGGGGAATTATTGATGGTACCCATTTTTTCCGACAGTAACATTGAGAATGAATGTATGCAATGACCGTGCATGAAACCATAGCATCTGTTGGTAAGAGAAAAAACAACAGATGTCATACTTTTCGAGAGTGAAAAATCGTTGTCATCGAATGTTTTGACGTTTTTCGTGTCCTGCACCGTCACCATATATCCTGCTTTTGAAAGTTTGTATGCAATCCACACATATACGTACCGTTTCTCCGGCGCAAGAATATCTGGAAGAATAATTGAATAAAGAAGGGAAGGTATCTCTTTCTGTCGTACCGTTGAAAGTATGCCTTTTGCATTGCATGTGGTCACAGAAAATCCCGCCTCACTGCATACAGAAAGAACCGACTGTTTGTGTACTTCACTGTATTCCTCGAAACATACATGTATGGATACTCTGAATGCTTCTGCAATAATTGCGGTCTGAACTTCATGTGGCAGTGCGTAGAATGTTTTAAGGATAAGTGTGTTTCTGGAACTGCCGTTGTGTTTCGGGATGTATGTTCCAAGGAACATCTTATCTGTTTTATACCGACAAGCGGAACTGAAAAGACAGCCGAGGACAAGATCATATTTTCCGGTTACGCGTCTGTCCGGCAGAACGAATGGTATATTTTTCAGTACAGGATACAAAGTGTCAAACTGAGAATACAGACTGATATACAACTCTGCTGCAAAACAGTTGTGCAAGCGGACAAACAACTGCTGATTCGGCCTCTGTTCATGCTGCTCGATGTTACTCTGGTTGAAATGCGGTTGATGATACGTACACGGTTCTTTAAGGAATTCAAAATTGCATCCGGCATTCATAAGATTGAATCCGAGTTCCAGATCCTCGAACCCCCAATGTTCACCAAAACGGATGTTGAACTTGCCCGCACTAAAGAAATCATCCGCATGAAGCGATATACTGTGAGAAAATGTATAGCGCCACAACTGTTCATTGAACGATTTATACATGCGTTCGTCTTCATACCACGGTAGCTTTTCCAGCAGACTGAAATCGGTACAAAGTGCTTCTTCACTTATGTCTCGTATCGAAAAACTGGTGAGCGAACGTCGGCGTCCGAGCAGTATGAGATGCTCTGTTTCTTTCTGCCTGTTGTAGTGGCTCCTTATAAAGTTAGGAGGAACGAGTATATCATTGTCGAGAAAAATAAGTACATTGTACTGTGACAATGCGGCTCCAGCGTTTCTAAGCAGAGATCTGTTTCTGCTGTTTTTTATACGTCGGTACGTGATGATTCCCCGCCTCTGAGAATTGAAAAAGTTCACAATTTTATCAGTGTCATCAGAACCTGAGTCAATGATCAATATCTCATATTGCAAAATTCCGTCTGTCTGCTGCTTGAACAGTAGAAGCAGTGTGGAATAGAGATATGACGACCTGTTAAATGTCGGAATTATTACCGACACCCCGTCTTTTCGGTTGCGTTTAATACACAAAATTGTATCTCCGAGCGATTACCATATAAATATGATGACGGGCTTGTAAAACGTACCGTCATTTGTTACACAGAATATACATTTGGACAGTATAATTTCTTCAGAAATGGGAAATGTCTATTCTTTAGCTTGTGTTTCCGATTCATCTGCACTAATCTGACTGCGCCTTGAGACTGCGAACAGAGATACTGCAAGAAATGTGGTTATAATATATCATTTAATGATTTTTTTCGTAGATATCCTCCAATAAAATTCATAGTAAAGCTCAATAGAGGGAAACACCATAGCATTTTACGGAAATTTTTACGTGTTCAGACGTCTGTTCCGTTATATTGCTGGTTATAAACAGCTTTTTGGAAGATTTTAAACTACTGTTTCTGTGTATTTAATCCAGACCTATATGCATCATACTCCCCAAGCAGGTTTTGTTTCATAATTGCAGTTGGCGACAGAATCTGTTATTACAGATTTCATCACTTTCAATCGGCTTCCGTCATAGGAACACTATGTAGCGGAATCTTCATGCCTGTTTTACTGAACAACTAATAAGAGATATATAGAAAAATACAAAGAATGTGAAATTTCCATAAAATGCTATGGTGCGTTGAAAAATGGAGGAGTATAATTTTAAAATATTATACGGAATGGGAAAAAACCGGATAGTGCACATCTGGAAAAATACTACTTTCGTTGAAAGTAGAGAGTCTGATACAATTCGTCAAAATTGTACCAGACAGGATAGCTGACTAAACAGCTGACACCTGAATAGAAAGTTATCATAAAATGTGAAAGGTTTCCATACATCAGGAAACGGAGGAGTTTTTATGGCATTAGCAACAAAAAGTTACGAACTGTCAAATGAATTTGCAGTTATGAGCACGGATGAACTGTATTACGTAAATGGAGGTAGCGGTTCAAGTCCTTCTTCCAGCTCAGGTTCTGGAGGTTCTTCTTCTAGTTCTACAACAACAACAACAACTACTACTGGAGGAGGGTCTGTAACTGTTTCAGTCGGTCATGTGTCTGTTACAGTATCAGGTTGGGGTTCGAAAAGTACAACTACTACAACCACGACGACTCATAACTAAAGGTTAAATGGACCGTGCCAGCCAAATAAATGCATTTGGCTGGCTTATGTCAGGAAAAGGATATATGATATGAATAGAAAAATTGCACAGATATTGTCGATATTTGTTTTTGCAGAATTTATTTGTACAGGTTGCAGAATGAAAAAGACGTATGATGAAATTCCTTTCGTTCAAGGAATCAGCGTAACCCCGATCGTAAAAGCAGATATGGGAGATGCAATATTACTGTTCAGAATAGACACAGGGTCTGAGGGTAATATCCTGTTTCGTTCCGGAGCAGACAGATTATACGGCTCTGCTGCAAAATATGAAGAAGAAAATATATATCCCGAGTTAAAAAAAATTGGTAAAACTGACAAAGAAATACGCGATATGATAGACCATTACAGTACAACTGATACTCAGACTGTAATAAACGTACCAGTCCTGAATGTTGGAAAACATGAGTTTTATAATGTGGATTTTAACTATTATCCGGATATGACCAGTATGGGAGTAGATGGAATAATCGGAATAAAAACTCTGAAAGAATATAAAAATGTAGTGTTTGATTTTAAAAATAATAAAATGGTATTTAATATGCCCCCTGTTTCAAATACAAGTGTTGAAATGAATATAGCACCTCTTTGGAATATTCCGGAAATCGAAGTAAATATCAATGGAAAAGCAGATACCGGGCTAATTGATACCGGTGCTGAAGTAATACTATTAAAAAAAGAAAATGAAAAAGATACTAATAAAATATTGAAATATGTAAAAGAAGAAATGAATAAAAAGAGTACGCCGGAAGATGTGAAAATAGCTAAAATGTATATAGGTAACGTACTGTATAAAAATATTAACGCGTTCTATGCTTCGGATTCACGTTTGTCTTTTTCAGATTCATCCGGATACGTTCAAAAAAGTATGAGTTTCAAGAATGATCTTGGTTGTCCTTTATGGCTTAATCATTGTATCCAGCTTGATTTTGAACACATGCAGTTCAGAATCAAGTAGTCATGCGCTACATACAGCAGTTAGATATGACGGACTGCGGAGCAGCCTGCCTTGCCATGATAGCATCTTATTTTGGAAAAAGTCTCAGCATTGCGGAAGTCCGCAGTATTGCCGGTACCGATATTATCGGCACGAACATAAAAGGTTTGATAACGGCCGCTTCGCTTTACGGGCTCAAGGCACGGGCGGTAAAAGGCACGAAAGAAGCGGTTACACCGAAAACTCCGGTGCCGTTTATTGCACACATGCATCTGGAAAGGGAGGAAGGTGACTGGGCAGACCATTATGTTGTCGTGAAGCGTATCGGAAAAAATTGCATTGAACTGTGGGATCCTGATCCACTTGAAAAAAAGAAACGGGTTACATATGATGGATTTTTCAAATACTGGACTGGTTATGCACTCTTCCTTGAACCGGACGAATGCTTTAAAATAGGAACAAAGAAGGAGAACCTGCTGCTCAAGTTTCTTCCTGTGTTTCTGCCGCATAAGAAACTGCTGGTGTATTCGTTTCTTGCCTCCGTCATGCTCATGGTATTCGGTATTGTGTCGTCGTTCTATTACAAGTACGTTTTTGACGAGGTGATATTCGCAAAGGCATCGTTCTCTCTTGCGACACTTTCCATCGGTATCCTTGCGGTAACCGTTGTACAGTCGGTCGTCGGGACAATACGCAGTATTCTTCTTTCTCATTTCTCATACAAGACCGACCTTCAGCTGAACTTTTCATATATTGCACATATATTCCGGCTGCCGCTTTCTTTTTTTGAATCGCGCAAATCGGGTGAAATCCTTTCACGCCTCGACGACCTGGGGCACATCAAGCAGACCCTGTCGAATGCGGCTCTCTCGGGGGTGATGGATCTTGTCATGCTGCTTGTAAGCGGACCCATTCTCTGGAAAATCAGCAGTACGATGTTTTCAATCTCAATCATAACAGTTCTTGTTGTAAGCGGATTTGCAGCTGTTTTTTCACGGATATATCGCCGGTATTACAGCAAAATTATGTCCGAGAATGCCGATGTCCAGTCGTACCTGTTTGAGTCGCTGAATGGAGTTGCGACAGTAAAGGCGCTGAATGCGGAGGACATTGTACACGATGAGTATGAAAAGCGAAAGATGAAGGCTGTCGCTTCCGGCTGGCAGGTAAATACGTATGGTATCATACAGGGGCTTGTGGGGGGAATCATAAACGGTGTGAGCGGTATTCTTGTGTTTTGGCTCGGGAGTTCGTTCATCATTCAGGGTACGCTGAGCTTTGGTACGCTTCTTACGTTCAATGCGTTGCTTGGATACTTCACAGAACCACTCTTCCGGCTGGTGAACATGCAGAACGACGTGCAGGAATCGCTTATTGCAGCAGAACGTGTGGGGGAGATACTGGAACTTGAGGGGGAGCAGGACGAAAAGGGAAAATACCTAAAACCTGAAACTATTGCCGGTCATATCGAACTTACTGATGTGACATTCCGCTACGGCTCGCGTCTTCCGGTGTATGAGCATCTGTCGCTTGAAATACAGCCAGGCTCGTGGACTGCAGTAGTCGGGCCGTCGGGCTGCGGCAAGACAACGTTCGTGAAGCTGCTGCTCAAGTTCTATACGCCGGAGCTTGGCAGCATCAGGCTTGATGGAAAAGACGTACAGGACATAGATACGCGGTACCTGCGCTCAAAAATCGGTTACGTGCCGCAGGACATTTTCCTGTTCTCCGGCACTGTTGCGGAAAATATTTCGCTTCACCATCCTAGTGCGACACTCGAAGAGATCATGGCTGCTGCAAAAAAGGCGGGGGCTCACGAGTTCATAGACAAGCTGCCGAGACGGTATGAGACGGTTCTCGGTGAACACGGGGGCGGACTTTCGGGTGGAGAAAAACAACGCATTGCGCTTGCACGTGCACTGCTCGGCAACCCGGGGTTCCTGATCCTTGATGAAGCGACAAGCAGCCTCGACACGGTGAGCGAGATGGCAATCCACAATGTCATAAAGCAGCTGCGCAGCGAACATATGACTGTCGTCATCATAGCGCACCGGCTCACGACTGTGATGAACTGCGACAGTATATTTGTTATGGAGCAGGGTAAAGTAGTGCAGCACGGCACGCATTGCGAACTTCTTGCCCGTGACGGGCTGTACAAGGAAATGTGGCAGGGGATGAGTGTATGATGCATCTGACCGATTACAACACGTTTAAAAAAACAACTGCATTCTTCATGCTTCAGCCGTGCCGGGCAATGTACGGTTTTATCCTAACCATGTTTATTACCTGTGCTGCGTTGCTCGTATGGGCTTCGGTTGCACCTATGGACGATATGGTGAAAGTATCTGTCGCTCTTCGTCCGGTAGAAGCTGTATCTTCTGTACGTTGTGTGTCGGGCGGCGAAGTGACTGAAAAACGATATGTGAACGACGGGCAGGTACGGGAAGGATATCTGCTTTTTACACTTGATACGTCTGCCCCGGGAAAAGAACTTGCAGCGGAACGTGCATATCTTACAAAGCTCAAGGGCGACATGCAGACGGCCGAGACACTGCTTGAGACTATCAGAACAGAAAAATTTCCTGCGCTCCCAGTGCAGAGCGATGCATACGTGCGATCTGCGGCCTACCTGTACGAGAAGAAACGGTACGAGACGATCATTGCGGATGTCAAGACGAAGCTTGAGCGTGAGAAAAACAAGCCTGCGTCGCTGTCTGTTCCCCAGAACGTACAGGATATGCAGGCACAGTACGAGCAGAACGTGCTCCAGTACAATACATGGAAAAACACTCAGCTGGCACAGATTCTTGAAACGTTCCGGAAACTGCAGACAGACCGGAGCAATGCAGAGAGCCGTATCTCGGAACTGGAGCGCGTTATAAAGAATTCAACAATGTACGCCCCGATTTCCGGTAGAATTACGGAAGTGAGAAAGATGAACTGCGGAGATTATGTCATGCAGGGAGAAGAGGTATTGCGGATTGTGCCGGAAGGGAGCAGCGCACTCAAAGCTGAACTGTATGTAGATCCCTCCTACATTGCACGTGTTGCCGTAGGCAATCCCGTGAAGATCCGTTTTCCCGGCCTGCCGCCGTCACGGTACGGACAGGTTGAAACAACAGTCTCTCTTATTCCTCCCGACTGTACGCTGCTTTCCACCGGTTCTCCGGTATTTGTTGCAGAGGCGCAGGTGCCTGAGCCGTATCTTGTTTCAAAAAACGGAAAACGTGCACAGCTGCTCCCGGGGATTACGGCAGAGGGGCGTATCATCACCGAACGGAGTACTGCACTGCGCATGGTGCTCCGTAAGCTCGATTTTATTAACTGAGTGTGCAATGAAGAAATTATTAACAGGTATAGCATTGTTATGTATTCTGACAGGTATACTTCCATCTCCGAGTGTATCAGGTGTTCAAACTGAATGTGGTTTCCCCGTTTCTGCACAGAATGCAGCAGTCCATTCCGTGCCGCAGGATCTACAATCACCCGCAGAAATGACTGAACTCGAACGTCTGTGGCATCTTGCCGTATCAACAAACGGCGACATTCTTTCCGCGCAGCATGCGTATGAGTCGGCCTGCCTGTCATTCAGTACGTTTGACGGCGCATACGCTCCGTCTGTTACGACCAGTGCATCATCTACCGTTCCCGACGGATACGGGTGGGACGAATGTCCCGACAACCTTTCCGCGTCGATGAGTGTTACACAGCCGCTTCCCGGAGGAACGAGTATCGGCGTGACGGGCTCGTATGCATTAAGCTCTGCTGCGGCAGCTGGTACGCGGTATGTCAGCCAGATACCGGACGTGACTTTTACACTGTCGCAGAGTCTGTATCCGTTCTATGCGCAGGGGAAGGTCAGGAATCCTGAGAGGATGTCCCTGCAACAGAAAAAAGAATACTATTACAATGTCCTGCAGTATACGAAACAACAGAAACTTGAGACCATTGCCCAGTACTATATACTGAGTCTTATTTATAGAAGGAAAATGGAAATGTACGAAGCATCGATTGCCTATGCTCAGGAACAGATAGATGCGCTTAACGAACTGAGAAAGACCGGCGGTGCAAATATGACAAAAATAGCCGAGCTGGAAAGTTCCCGTATGGGCAACGAGCAGAACCTTACAGACGTACGCATTACGTACCGGCAGTATGTGCTGTATCTGAAGGAGGCATGCGGATCGTTCAGCGGTGAACCGGAAGGAACAGATCTGCCGCAGAACGGACTTGCTCCGGCGCTTGCATTGACAGGCGGCGTACATGATCCCTGTGCGCAGGAACTGCTGCTCAAAATCAGCATACTGAAGGCGGCAGCGGTGCTTGCAAAACAGAGCGGAGCACCGGTACTTACGTTGTCGCTTAAACCGGCATGGACACTGGAAACCGTGAAAGCATCCGACTGGCAGTCGGCATGGAAGCGTGACGCCGATTCTGCCTGTACATGGGCGGCTGGTGTATCGCTTAATATGACGCCGCTCATATCGGCTCTTGTGTCGAAGACAGGTGAGTCCGAGGAGATTGAGATGCGGACTGCGCAGGATGCATACCGTGCATATCTGGAACAGAAAGATGCCGTGAGGGAGCAATATGAGATGCTCCGTACATCATTTGAAGAGCAACTTACAGAAGCGGAAAAATTGTGTGCAGATGCGGACAGTCTTGTGTCCGATATGAAGCAGCAGCTGGAAGAGGGGGCAGTATCTCAGCTTGACTACGATGCGGTTCTTTCACAGGAAAAGATACGGTATGCATCGCTTGAATGCATCAGACTGTACATATGGTTGTATTCATGGCTCGGGAAGATGACGGAATAGATAATCTGTAATGCATTTATTTTATCAAATCGTTCGTACATATACTGTATCATGTATCTTACGGCCTGTCTTTCTGTTTCTTGAGTGATGACGGAAAAAATAATCACGTACGTATTAGGTGCGGCCTCCGGGTTAAAGATACTTCCGGTCACGAATCTATGCAGAAAATCTATGCAGAATTGTATTTTTACTGAAGCGACTTGAAAAAAAGGGTGTTGTAAAACGTACCAAACCGTGCTATATTACATGAAACAGCATTAAATGAAGTTGTGTGAAGTTATCCGAAGGGCTTTAAAATCCCCTCATAACCCGGAGGCCGCAGGTTCAAGTCCTGCCCCCGCTATACAAAGGCTGATGTCTAACGATACCAGCCTTTTTTATTTAACATGCTGTGTGCACATGCAGTAGTATGGCAGGACTTGAAACGGAACGAGCGCGCCGACAGGCGGAAAGGCGTTAGGGACGGTGCCGTCAGCGAGTGCAGTCGGGCAGGAGAGAGCACACAGGAAGTGTGCGAGAGGAAGCCAAGTCCTGCCCCCGCTAAATAGGTAATTGCTAGCGGTGCAAGTAATTAACACACTATCGATCCCAATACAAGTAGGGCTTGGCGTGAAATATCTTTCAAATGTCAGTGAAAATTGTCAGTAACAATTTTCTTCTGAAAAAAGAGGTAGTCCATGACCAAGCCTTATTTTTTTTTAAGCGCAGTAACGGGTTTTATTACGCGCAGTTTCCTTTTTCAACAGACGGAAAAATATTTCAGAAGAGTACTATTACTGGATCAGCTATGCATATGTACTGCAGGAGCTGCCAACACTGTATCTGAAAAGTATGCGGAGTGTTGCAAGGAAAATGAAGAAATACTGTGATGCAGCTATTTTTGAACGACAGTATAAAGATACTGGGAATGGATATCTTTCCTGCTTTCGCTTTAATGAACAGATGAGAAAACGGCGACCCTCAAGACAGCAAAGGTCATCCCATAAGACAGAAATATGCTTTTCCACGGGGTAGAACTGTCCATATATTTAAATACTAGATAAAAAACGGCTGGTACATATTGTGTGCCAGCCGTTTTCTGTAGTATGGCAAATAATCAAAAAATTAATGAAAAATATAGTTTAAAAATGGTTACTGGGAGATTGTGTGTTATAATAATATTTATTCAATAATTCCAATTTTAGCACTGAGTAAATCGGATTTTTCTGTGATAAATATTTTAAAAAATTTTATTGGCAATACAGAACCTTAAAAAACTGTACTATAAAAGAGGCATTCCAGCAAGAGAAATATTGATGACATGGCAAAAACTTGGGTTATATCAATAAAAATCTGTCTGAATTAATTTGTTTTGTAATGACACACTGCCGTAAATGGACACAATGTTTATTTCCTGTTTATAATTATGATGCAGGATTTTATCAAGTGACAATTAAAAGACGCCTTTTTATATCAAATGTCCTCATGATCGCGGTTCCTGTATTTGTTTCTGCAGCTATCGGACTTATATGTCTGCAGGCTGTCCGTTTCTCCATCGAACATGGCATTCGTCCGGGACTGTATACAGACGAGGATTTTCCGGAAACGAGTAAAAAACTTTCACTTACCATTGAACATATATTACGGGAACCGCAGAAAGGCTGGCAGAAAAAAATCAGCATAATGAATGATATTTTTCAGGAAGACAAAATTTCTTACCGGATTTTTTTACAGGAAACCATTGTTTCGCAGGAAGGCATACTTCCGGCAGGATATCAGAAACTGTTAACTGCTGCAGATCTGCTCGGAGAGGAAGCGCTCGTTTCGGATGGAATCAGTTCTCTGTATACAAAAAAAATTATAAATACAAACGGATCGTTCAGGCTTGAAATATACGGTATTGAAGGAAAAACATCATATCATGCACTTAAGACACTCATTATTTGCTGTGCGGCAGTACTCATAATTACTATAATTCTTTCCGTATGGGGAACCAACCGTTTCCTTATTTCATTCGTATTCAGACGGATTGAAGAGCCGCTGGATATTCTTTCAAAGGGTGTGCACGACCTGCGAGATGGAAATCTTTCGTACAGAATTTTATATGTAAGCAACGATGAATTTGCACCGGTGTGTGCCGGCTTCAACGACATGGCAGAACATCTGAAGAAATCGGTTGAATCGGTAAAACAGCACGAAGCGGACCGCACGGAACTCATTGCAGGTATTTCGCATGATCTCCGGACACCTATTACATCGATACTTGCCTATGTGGAGGGGCTACTTGACGGAATAGCCACAACCCCCGATATGCAGCAGAAATATCTGATAACCATCAGACAGAAGGCACAGGAACTTGAGTATCTTATTTCTCAGCTGTTTCTGTTTTCAAAAATGGAATTTGCTGATTTTCCCGTTCATACAGCAGTCTGTAATCTTGCGGAAGAGATGCACGTCATAGAGCAGGCATGCCGGGATGAATATGATACGGATACCTGTATTATCACCGGACAGTTTGATGAAGTCCGCGTGCCTGTCGACCGGGATCTGCTTATGCGGATCTGTCAGAATATAATCGGAAACAGTGTGAAATATAAAAAAAAACCTGTTGTTCACGTACATATTTCCGTCACTGCAGAAAAGGAAAACGCAATGCTTGTTTTTACGGACGACGGTCCGGGAGTACCGTCAGAATCTCTTGCAAATCTGTTCACTGTATTCTATCGGTGCGATACTGCACGAAGAAATACGGCTGACAGCAGTGGGCTCGGTCTTGCGATTGCAGCAAAAGCAGTCCAGCGCATGAGAGGAACAATCATGGCTGAAAATAATAAATCCGGAGGACTTTCCATTATCATCCGGCTGCCGCTTACCGCTGTTTTCAGTTCCCCTGAGAAATCAGTATGAATGAAAAAATACT
Organism: Treponema sp. UBA1793; assembly: GCA_002314445.1. Taxonomy (GTDB): domain Bacteria; phylum Spirochaetota; class Spirochaetia; order Treponematales; family Treponemataceae; genus Treponema_D. The sequence continues at coordinate 17,948 of DCFX01000046.1, read as the reverse complement.
TATTATCGAAGATGATTTATCAATTGCGGAAATTGAGCACGACTATCTCGCTGCGTCGGGCTTTTCTTCGGATATTGCCGCTGACGGTCCGGAGGGACTTGCAAAAGGACAGGAAGGCAGCTACAACCTGATTTTGCTCGATGTCATGCTTCCCGGTATGGACGGATTTACAGTCTGCCGGAAACTTCGGGAAAAAACGGATGTACCGATACTTATGGTGACGGCACGACATGAAGACATTGATAAAATCCGGGGACTGGGAAGAGGCGCCGATGATTACATTGAAAAACCTTTCTCGCCGGGCGTACTCATAGCGCGGATAAAAGCGCATCTTGCACAGTATGATCGTCTCAGGGGAACAACTCCCAAACATAAAGAACTGCACATCCGCGGACTGTCCGTAGATACAGAGACGCATCGCGTTTTCTGTTCCGGTAAGGAAGTCGAACTCAAGAACAAAGAATATGAACTGTTGTTATTTCTCATGATGAATGCGGACATCATTTTTGACAGAGAGCAGCTGTATGACCGCATCTGGGGAAGTGACGCTTCCGGCGACAGCGCAACTGTTCCTGTGCACATAAACCGGCTGAGGGAAAAACTTGAAACAGACCCGTCACATCCGGAGTATATCGAGACTGTCTGGGGTGCGGGATACCGAATCAGAGCTTAATTTTTTTTATTCCAGTTTATTCTCTGTTTAAAAACCGCCTGTATCATTTTTGTAATGATGCAGGCGGTTTTTTTGCCGCAAGGAGAATGACTATGAATGATGAGAAATCAAAGACTGAATATCTATTCAGCAAGGTTCCCGAAGTAACCATATTCTTCTGGATTATTAAGATTTTATGCACGACAGTTGGGGAGACGTTCTCCGATTTTATCAACGTGAATCTAGGTCTGGGGCTTGTGCCTACTACGGTCGTAATGGGTGCGGCATTTGCTGCAGTGCTTTTTTTTCAGTTGCAGGCAAAAAGATATATTCCTCTTCTGTATTGGCTTACGGTTGTGCTCATAAGCGTGTTCGGTACACTGGTAACTGACAACCTTACCGACGGAATCGGCGTACCGCTGCAATTCAGTACGCTGCTCTTCAGTATCCTGCTATTGTTGACGTTTTTCATGTGGTACCGGAGCGAAAAAACACTTTCAGTCCATTCAATCTACACAATGAAACGCGAAATATTCTACTGGCTCACCATTCTGTTCACGTTTGCACTGGGAACGGCGGTCGGAGATCTGTATTCTGAAACGCTCGGTCTCGGTTATCTACGCACTGGCATCATCGTTGCCGCGATAATCCTTTCCGTTTTCGTCATCTGGAAGAGCTTCAAAATCGATTCCGTCCTCTCGTTCTGGGTCGCGTACGTTTTCACCCGTCCGCTCGGTGCTTCACTTGGGGATTACCTTTCTCAGCCGTACGAAAACGGAGGGCTCGGACTTGGAACAACCGTGACAAGTTTTATATTCCTTGCTGCAATTGTTGCGGTCATCATTATTCTTTCCGTCACGAAAATTGACACAAAAACAAAAACTGCGGTAGTTGATTCCGAACAGTCGGACAATTCAAAACAGCGCGTGTTTCATCAGACAATCGGCGTACTGTGCGCATTCATCGTTATCGGAGCAGGGAGTTACGTATGGTGTTCGCACAATGTTGCAGAAAAAGCAAAGGCATCAGGTGTAACACTGCAGGGACAGCTCGGTACTTTCATAATTTTAGAATCAGACATTCGGAAATATGTAGACGGCAGTGATTTTGTTTCCGCAAAATTAAAGGCAGCGGAGCTGGAAACGGCATGGGACAGTGAAGCCGCACAGTTGAAAGCTGTTGATAAAACCGGCTGGAAGACCGCAGACAACACAATCGACAACGTTCTTTCTTCCGTCCGCAAAAGCAAAGCAGATGCCGCATCATGCGATACTGCAATCGAAAAATCACTTGCTGCGATGAACAGCTTAAACCAGTAAGGAGTGTTATATGAAAAAATCGGTAATGATTATATGTACCTGCACGCTGGTACTTGGTATGCTGCACGCACAGCAGAACAAAACAGAAATACTTAATCAACTACCTGTTGAAAGCATGATATCAAAAGCTGTTTCGAAGGCCATTCTCAGCACGAAAAGTTTCATGATTGTAAAAAGAGACGTCATTCCATATCCCGATTCCTGGACTGCGCTTACACCCGTTGAAAAACAACTAAGGCTTTTTAATATATTAAGCAGATTATCTGCACAATCCGGTATTTCTTATCCACTTCAAAACGCAGGTCCTGTTAAGAAAAATACAATAAGCGATTCGTACTACATGAACGCATCAGAAACCGATGAAGCCGGCGACAGCAGCAGACAGGCTGAATCAGAGGAAAACGAACACAAGAAAGAACAGGGAAAAAAACAGGAAAGAGAAGCCTCAGAACATGAATCTGAACACGAAGGAGAAGAAGAACATGCACTGACTGATCCTGTCTGTCAGGTATTGCCTTTGCATGTAGAACGGATTGCTGAACAGGATGAGACGTTGTTCGGCGATGTCAGATATAATCATATCTTTACCAGTACAGATAATGAAACACTTCTTACAACAACAAACCTTTCAAAGCTGAAATATCTCGGATCTGTCTGCGCAGAAAAGAATGAGTATATCATGTATATGTCCGTGATGCAGTCAGATGCGGGAATTGTGGTTACATCTGTAACAACAGTAAATAATCACAATAAAAACAAAAAAATTCTTTTTTGGAATTTGAACCTTGCAGATATATTCAGCCGGAAAACCGATGCAGTATTTGCGTGGTACCGTAGTCAGCTTTCTCTTGAGAAGTAGAAATGACAGTTATCGACTATGCAGAACGGAGGTTGGGAACGTATGACGGTGTTTGAATTACAGATACTTGATTTTATTCAGTATCACTTGCGTAGCAGTATTATGGATGGCATTATGAAGGCTGTTTCTCTCGCAGGAACGGCAGGTTTTATCTGGATTCTGATCGCCGTACTTCTGTTCATCCCTAAAAAAACACGAATTGATTCAATAAGCATGAGTCTTGCTGTCGTTATCGGGGTAGTTCTCTGCAGTATTGTTATAAAACCTCTTGCAGCACGGCTCCGCCCCTGTGATGTGAACTCTGCGGTACAGCTGCTTATAGCACGTCCTCACGACTATTCATTTCCGTCCGGACACACGACAGCAGCTTTTGCAGCAGCGGCATGTCTGTTTTTCTGCAGAAGCAGACTGTGGCCGTTTCTTATGCTTTTTGCCGTCATTATGGCATTTTCCCGGCTGTACCTGTACGTACACTTTCCGACTGACGTATTGGCAGGATGTGCACTTGGTTTTATCTGCGGATGGGCAGGATATAGATTAGGGATATCTCTAAAAACCCACTTTCAGTGACTTTTTAGAGATGCCGTCGAGTTCTAAGTCGCTGTAATATCCCGACTTAGAACATCGCACTTTCAAAGTTACCAGTATGGCAAAAAGTACGGCAGAGAATACGAAAACAGGTATAAACTCCTCAGTTTATCTTTCGTTTAAAAGATGACGTTATCCTATATTGTATGAAACAGCTTTTTTTTATGGTCACAGCATCGTTCCTTCTGCTCGTGGCTGCATCTGCGGAAACGTGGCGGATCGGAGACGTACAGTATCGTATCGACGGCAGGACAACGGAGCAGGCGCTTTCGCGGACGCTTAAAATTGACACAACCCGTGAGTTTACTTCTCCGGAGGAACTTGCTTCATACGTGCAGCTGCTCCGCGGACAGTTATCCAGCTGCCGCGCTTTCGATGAAACAGAGATTGCCGGGACATTGTCATCTCCCGACGGGAACGGTACCGTCACGGATAAATTGGTAATAAGCGTACACGATACAAAGAATACGATAATCGTACCATATCCGTCGTTCAGTTCAAATACGGGACTCTCGGTAAAGCTTAAACTCAAGGATTATAATTTTGTCGGGTCACTTGCTCCTCTGAGCGCGTCGCTCTATTATGCACCCGACGACGACACGTTCGATGCAGTGCCGGATAAACGTATCGGCGGTGATGTGTCGCTCGTCATGCCGTTTTCACTCGGTACAAAAGACGCGTTCATTACGACAAGCGCTGATGCGGCATATGCTTTAAATAGAAACAACGTGTTATTCAGCACCGGTACGCAGTTTGAATACTATCCGGTGACATTCGGAGCGCTGAACTGGGGACCGTATGCATCCGTAACCGGCGGAAGAAATGATGCATATGAAGCCGGTGGGTACGAGGTGGCGACTGCAGCAGGACAGAAACTGATTGCACAGAATGTTTTCTGGAACGGAAATTTCCGCAGCGGATATGCAGTCTCACTCATACAGACATTCAATTACGATTTTATCCGCGCAAAACCATTTTTCGCATTTACAGCAGATGCAGAACAATACAAATCTTCCACCCATATCGGTTTTGCCGCCCGTGAGTTTTTTATGTATGAATCAGGCAGCGAATTAATGAGAAACGCAGGTTCATATCTCCGCGGCATACGCGACCGCGACATCAGAACGGACCTGTTTGTTTCACTTAACATGGATATGCCGTTTACTCTTTTTACAGTACAGTTTCCGGACACATCTGGGTTGTCTCTGTTGAACTGTGAAGTACAGTGCTCTCCATTCGTCGACGCTGCCCTTGGACATAATACAGCCGCCGGTTCTTATTTAAATCCGAAGGACGGATGGTATACGTTCGGCATGGATGTGAACGTATTTCCCGTCCGGTGGCGCAGTCTGCAGATACACGGAAGTTTCGGCGTAGATGCGGAGAAGCTTCTTGAAAAGGTAAACAGCAGTATGGCTGCAAGTATGTTCAACACATCATGGCGGACTGGTCCTCTGTTTGAAATTTCGGCGGGCATTGGCTTGTTTTATTAATATCTGCAGGAAAAACAGAAGGAGCTGTCGTATGAAAATAAAAATTATTATAGCAGGTATCACGGCATATCGTATTGACATCAGCAGCCACTGTACGCAATCATGACCGCAACGTACAGATTCTTTTCATGAAGGTTGATATTGCAGATTCCTTCAGCCGTCGGGTTGATGCTCTGAATACATGGTACCACAGCCTGCTTGACAAGGAATACTAAGGAGATATTTCCATGTGGATTCTTTTTGCATTCGGTTCGGCACTGTTTTCAGGCGCGACTGCTATTCTCGCAAAGTGCGGCATCAGGAATACCGACTCGAATGTCGTCACCGCGCTTCGAACAGTTGTAGTACTGCTTTTTTCGTGGCTCATGGTCTGGATCACCGGATCGTTTTCAACACTTACCGGTGTAAGCACAAAAACTTTTGTATTTCTTATTCTTTCCGGTATCGCAACAGGAGCCTCGTGGCTGTGTTATTTCAAAGCATTACAGACCGGAGACGTAAACAAAGTTACGCCGGTGGACAAGACAAGCACCATACTCACTATGCTGCTTGCATTTGTATTCCTCGGAGAAAAACTGACGGTATGGAAAGCAGCGGCAATGTTGTTAATCGGTATCGGTACATGGCTGATGATACAGAAAAAGAATGTTAGGCAGTCAGTTGCTGTGCCGGCAGAGAAGAACGCGTCGTGGTTCATGTATGCTGTCGGTTCAAGTGTATTTGCCGCACTTACTTCAATTCTCGGTAAAGTCGGTATAGAGGGTATCAACTCAACACTCGGAACGGCAGTACGTACTATTGTTGTTCTTATCATGGCATGGATTGTTGTCTTTGTCACGAAGAAGCAGCATGAAATAAAAACGATCGACAGGAAAAGTCTGTTATTCATTGTTCTGTCAGGATTTGCAACGGGTAGCGCGTGGTTGTGCTATTACCGTGCACTGCAAACGGGGCCGGCAAGCGTAGTCGTTCCAATCGACAAGCTCAGCATTCTGGTTACAGTCGTGTTTGCGTATTTCGTGTTTGGCGAAAGACTGCAGAAAAAATCAGTAATGGGACTTACTGCAATTACAGCAGGCACACTGCTGCTGCTTAAATAGGTGAAGGATCATACATTCTGAATAGCAAAATAGGTATTTGTTACTTTTTTTGCTTCCCTAAGTAATGTTTTATTTATGCTGATGTCAGTTTCATTTTTACTCACGAATAAACATCCCTACGTATGGCTGAGTAATATTCCCGGATAATTGTCTGTTTCCCGAATATTTTCAACTCTTTCAAATACAAAATTCAGTTGATTCTCAATTTTAATATTACAAATTTGCGTGAAAATCTTAGAAAGATTTTCTTTTGTAACAGTAAACCCCTTTATTTTTGTATTAATATCCATATGTAGAACGATGTTCAATTCCGATTAAAGAGGAAATAAGAAATCCTCCTTTGATAATAAAACAATCATGCATATCTGAAATTGATATTCTTTCAAAAAATCGTTCAAGGCAGTAAATTTGTAATGCTGCTTATGGAGCGATTTTTGCTGCTATCGCTTTATTTTTTATTAACGCTTTTAATTGCATAGGTGGTAACCTGAATATCGGTTGCAGCCTTTACGGTCATTATTTCACATAAAGTCCTTTCAGAAGAATAGGCTAAAATCCTGTTTCCTGCCGGTATTTCCTTTAATCAGAATTTTGAAAGGTAGTTGGTTTTTATCCATCCGGTAACTACATTATTTCCGTTCATAAACGATATTTTGGCCCATTCGGTATTGTAATCCATGACTTTTACAATCTGATTCTTTTTTGCAACACAAAGAGCTTCAGATTGAACCGATGCAAGACTTCGGACATTTACATCTTCGAGAATAACGGCCGGTTCGTCGATGGAAAGAGGGATTCGTTTCTGATTATTTTGTACTGCCGATGGGGAAGAATAGTCTTGAGTGGAATACGAATTACTGCCGCTTATATGAGAAGAATGCGACTGATGCGAACTATGAGAAGCATGAGATGAATGAATAGCATAGAAAAAATGACTTCCTGTTTTTAAAGCATTGAACGAATAGAAATATTTTGTATTTACTTTTCCCTTCAGCAGTTTGTCATTCAGATCGTTGTCAGGAGTAGAAGTATTTGCCTGTACTTTATCAAGTGGAATCACAAGACAAAGTGCAGGGATTAACAATGACCACCATTTTCTATGCATGATAAAATCCTCCTTTAGATTCAATATAATTTTTATTTGTCCGGAAAAAACCGGGACAGAGATCTTTGTTCAGACAGCCGTTGCAGAATGGCGGAAAATACTTTTTTCTTGGCGATATTGAATCGATAAGATATTTATGCATACTGCCTGGGAAATAACAAAGCGGAAAATTATAGATAAAGGCATCTATCTGACAGGAATTCAGAAACTGAATCGATTCAATAAGTTCAGGAACGAACAATGTTTGATTTACGAAAATATTGTCTATGTTTCTCCGTGCAGCTTCTACCAGTTCCATACCCATAAAGGCTATGTTTTCTGCAAAAGGTAAGTTCATTGCAATAAAACGAGAAAATTCCATAAGCTTATGAATATTAAAAGATGCAAGAACTGTTCTGATTTCGATTCTGCAATTATTAGAACCAAGGTAATACAAGTTCGTCAGTAACGGTATAAAAGAGTCGTGTTGAGTAACCTGATTATGGACAGTACTGCAGGAACCGTATAGAGGAATACAAAATTTTATTCTTTTATCCTTCAAGAGAGCATCTTCTACAGGAATAAGGCCGTTTGTTAGAATATATACTTCCAGATGTTCCGGAATTGTATGTAAAATTTCAGTAATAAGATTTTGCTCTAATAAAGGTTCGCCTCCGGTAATGTACAGCGCCTTTATGGTATTCCATGAGACTTCATTACATTCGACTAGAAAATCAGACAACGCCAGTGTAAAACTACCGAGTTCCTGCGGGCACATAATGCAATTCTGATTACACTTGCTCGTAATAAAAAGTGTTGCTATTTCTTTTTCAATAAGAAGTGATTTCATTAATACCGTGCCCATCTGTTAAACAGATTAATAACTCTGGGATCGTTTGAGTCTATTCTGTCGAATATAATTTTAAAAACTCCTTTCCGTATTCCACAGTAATCCGACTCATTCCGAAGAGAAAGTCTGATAGGATCAGCTCCGCAGTAATATTTAAAAACGCAGTCTTTACACATCGGAATTTTCGAAAGTTCACATTCTTCAATAACGTTTTGAAACGTATGAATTTCTTGAAGAATTTCTTTGTCGAAAATGTTGCCAATCCGCCATGAGTCATTTCCCATTTCTGCAAGCATCCGTGCTTCATCACATGGATATACGTTCCCGTTGTAATTGACCAGAAGGCTCATAGAACCATAGGCACAGGGATCCTGAAGATCAGTAAAACCATCATCGAACGGTGTCAATATCTTTCGTAATAAGATAGAAGTAAGCTCGTCTTTTATATTGGTAGACTCTAAATTCAATGTAATCAGATAATCCAATGCTTTTTTATAAGCATCTAAAAAAGTCTGATCAGGTATGTATAATTTATTATTCTCAGCAGCCCTTCCGAAAATATTCAGTGGCCGGATAAAAATACTTTCAAAACCGAGCTGTACATATTGATTAATTATATCGATAATATGGTCGATTGAATAACTCGTCAGCGTCATTAAAGCAGCAGGATATATTCCCGCATCCCGCAATTTTTCGATATTTTTTGTTACCGAAATAAAACTTGATGCCTGCCGCAGTGCGGGACGGTGAAAATCGTGGATCGACTGAGAACCATCAATCGATGTCGAAATGCAGACATTATATTTTTTAACAAATTTGATAAAATCAGCATCGATATCGAGCAGGTTAGTACAAATAACAAACGAAAAATCAATAGTACGAATTCGCAGAAGCGTTTTGACGATTAATTGTACCGAGGTCAATTCCAGCGTCGGTTCTCCTCCCTGGAATTCTATTTTTATTCTTTTATATGACAGTCTTGAGACAAAGAAGCAGAATTCCGACAGGGTTTTAAAACTCATGGATTTGTTTTTCCGGTCGGTATTTATACTGCTTACCTGACAGTAAATACAGGTACTGTTACAGAATAACGTCGGAACAACCATCAAAAGCAATTCTGTATCGCATAGATAACTTTGTTTTATCTTTCTTCTCTGATTAAGATGTTCCGTTACCCATTTCTGCTCATTTTCAGGACAAATGAAAAATCGTGATTGAAGTTCGTTTATACAGGAGATTTCAGAATAATTCCCCGTCGTAAACGCAGCCATATCATTTTCAGTAAGAAAACAATATTCTCCGCTGCAGTTTGTAATAAGATATTTTTTCCCTGATTTTGTTGATTTATAAGGATTTTTTACTAAACTCTTACTCACTTCCATAGGTATACAAATCTTATCACCTATGTTATGAAACCACAAGTTGTTATTATTTCTATATCAACTTTACTTCAATAAAAATTTTATCTATAGGTGTTCAATGTCGAATGATTCCTGCTGATTTAGTGATTTGTAGAAGGCATAATATGAATGTACTGTAATAGACTTGGTAACATATAGAAGAAAGCAAGAGAAGAGTTATCTGAAAAGCAGGAAGTATCAGAAACGCCTCAAAGATACGACTGTTGCTGAGGAACTGGAGAGTGAATGGAAAAATGAAAAATAATGATCCGGACAGAAGAAATACACCTCTTCCGTATGTAAACTATCAGCAAGTGGTTTCATTTGAGTAAGGTTCGTCTTGTTTATTTTGTCACAAAGAGTATATATTTTTTGTGACAAAATAGTGTATTAAAATGGTGCAAAAAAATAAAGATTCAAAACCGAATTGCTCATAAAAGCCCCGGGACTGTTTTTACAGCACGGGATTTCAGTGATATTACTGATAATGCGACTATCCGGCAGAATCTCAAGCGCCTTGCAGAGAGTGGTACCATATAGTGCAGAACTATATCCTGACGTATTCGTACAAAAATCAACACAGATTCTTACAGTATTGCCCGAACGGACATTCTGGGAAAAGGCTACTATCCTTCATCATGAAGCACACCGTCCGGAAACATCCATTATACCTGCGCGTTATTCATGTCATTATTATGATCTGTGAAGCAACACCGGGCACGTTTTGTTTAATGCCTCCTGACCATAGCTTAAAAATTCCTAAAAGAGATTATAAGAAAATGAGCGAAATGATATATGGTCCTTGTCCTGATTTTTATTTATGACCTGATAAGTAACAGCAGGCTGCACCCGCCTGACCTTCTATGTGTGTCAGTTGCCGTTACTTTCTATAATCACTTCTAATAAAGGGCTCTGTTTTTTCCTCAGAAATAAGCATTTTATATTTTTCCGGATGTCTATATGCATTTCCGTGAACTTCTCTATTTCTATAATCTCTTAATTCATCAATATCAAATGTTGCAATATAGATTCCTGACTCTTCACCTGCTTCTATTATAAGAGTATCCCTTGAACCACTTTCATTTTGTTTATATGCTATTCCATCATATGCAGAAGAATGCCCATTACAGTCAGGCTGTTCCTTCGGATAATTTGCCGTTGCAATTCCCACCATATTTTCAAAAGCCCTTGCCCGCAATTGTGACAATCTGTTTATTTCCATAGGACACGCATTTGGGACAAGAATTATTTCTGCACCTTTTAACATTAATATTCTTGCACTCTCCGGAAATTCTCTGTCATAACAAATCATTGCACCTATTTTTACCTTTCCACTTTCAGTATTTAAATCTGATACGTAAAAATCATCTCCGGGGGTAAGCCTTTTTTCATCTCCGAAATCACATGTGTGTACTTTTGCATAGGTAATTATTCTATTACCAAAGCGGTCGAACAAACACATGGTGTTTCTCGGTAGCGGGTCATGACTCTCTAACAAGGTTATTCCTATTGCTATATTCAATTCTTCTGTTAATCGTTTGAAAGAATTAACAAAGTTATCATCGATACTTATGGCTGTTTTCTTTAGTTCTTCAACATTCTCTGGTATGTTATATCCGGCACTCCACATTTCCGGAAACAATACAATATCTGCACCTAATGCTTTTGCCTTCCTGCAGTTTTCCATCCCAATATCTAAATTCTCGCTAATCGTCTTACCATGCATAATTTGTAATAATGCAATTTTTATTTTTTTCATCAGTAACTCCTGTTCTCTTATTCTCGCACAGCTCAAGCAGTGTCAAACCAACGTTGTCAACGTGTAAGTTGTTGTTTGGGAAATATGTATCTGACTAACATTTATCAACGGTTAGTGGGACAGGTTGTTTCCCGTCAATATCTTGTACATGATATTTAAGTGCAAGTTCAGCACTGATATATCGGTTTCCACTTAAGCGCATTCTATTACTATCATTGTAGATTTTTGCAATTACTCTCCCGCTGAATTCATTTGACTCTGAATTACTTATATCAAGATAATCCCCGTTTTTCATTACAGCTTCTGTCCTTACCAATCCGGGATATAGAGTTATTACAGAAATATTATGCTTATTCAATTCATATGCCATGCATTCTGTCATTTTATTTGTTGCTGCCTTAGCTACAGAATATGCTACACCTTTATCATTTCGTTCCGCTGCCCAAAACGAGTAATTTATAATAAGTCCCTGTTTACAGGGTATCATTAATTTACTTGCAAAACTACTCGCAACAAAATGTGCTCGAATTCCTGCATCAAACATTTTATCCCATCGTTGTAAGGGCATATCCCAGAAACCTTCTTCTTTCCAGAACTCAGTTCCATCAGTGAAGTGCTCATATCCACCCCATACTGCGTTAACAAGAATATCGAGTTTATTGTTCTCGGATTGTATTCGCTTAAAGACTTCCTCCGTTTGATCATCATATGTATGATCGCATTGTATAGCAATGCAATTACCATGCATTTGATTTATCTCTGCTTCTGTTGTGTATATTGAGCCAGTAAGATTTGTTGAACTTGTATTCTCTTTGATTGTTCTACCGGTTATATAGACCTTAGCTCCTTCTTTTGCTAATGCTATTGCTGTTCCTCTCCCAATTCCTCTGCTGGCACCGGTTACAAGTGCTACCTTTCCTTCAAGTGTCATTCTAGTACCTCTTCATTTTGAATTGTATTTTTTGCTCCGCTGCAGCGGAGTCAATATAACATGGTCATTATCGCCTGCACGTCCACCCGACAATGATATCGTTGCTACAACATCATCTTTTTTCAGCATATAAGTTTTTTTTAGAAGTTTCATAGTATTATCGATACCAGTTTTATTTAAATAGTATACATGAAAATAGTAGTTTGTTAAATTTTAAACCACTTTGTACCTTTATGTGGTGTCCTGCTGACAACGTATTTGGCAGAACTGGTAAAAAACATCGTCTTGAACGGATACACAGATGGAGGAATAGACCGGGGTATTGCCGGATACAAAACCACCAAAAGCACCCGCAATTAACATAGAAAGAATACATAATACTAATTTGTCCATAATCACCTCCATATTTAGTTGGTGTTTAATCGTTCTTGGACTGCAGCATTTCTAACAAAGACTGTTTGAACGGCAATACTGACGAAAGTGAGTTACGATTGTGAAATTACTAAAAATGCTTTATGGTAGTTAAATACACAACCGGCGAAGGGGGACAGCACCGTGATGGAAATTGTGTTCAGCGACAGTGCATGCGGAAGCTTAAAGATGGCACAGCAGTATGGCCGGGGAAAATACTGTAGTGGAGCAGCCGGAATTATCATAAGCCGTACAGATGGTGACAAACCGACAAAAGCGGAGATTAAGGACGCACGGCGCGAATTTGAGGAAAAGGAACGCTGAGACTGGGAAAAAGCTGTCCCTTTTGGAGGAACCCCGTCGGATGTGTTCGGTTTTAATCTTGCATGGAGTGTTGGAAGCATCAGAGACTGCGGTATCGGCATGGAACGTCTTTCCGCGTTGGAGCAGCTTTTCAGCACCTATCCGGAGAACGTTGGAAGGAAGGCTGCAGAAGATCTGTATCAATCAGCCATAAAAAATCTGGATGTTATACGCAGCAGAGCTGAGCATGGCGAGACTCTGCGCATGTGGTATAGTAATCAGCCAGACGAGATGTGTGGAATGTTCTGGCTTATACACCTGTTGGAAAGTTGGAAACAGCCTTCTATTAAAGTCGTTCTCGTCAAACTCTCAGAATGGGAAGTTGAAGATACAGTAATTGTCAGGCATAGCTGCTGGGGCGAGGTTGAACCGGGAAAGTGGCACAATTATCCTGATTTGCAAAAGGCTGTACCAGAAGCATTTATAAATGACACCGCTTCTCGATGGTCGGAACTTCAAAAAGAAAATGCACCGCTGCGTGCCGTTATAAATGGGAAATTGCAGAGCGTTCCCGGGAACTTTTATGATGACTTTATTCTGCGTGAGATAGCTTTAGAAAAAAATGAATTCCGTGAAGCAAATTTGATTGGCAGAATTATTGCAAAATATCAACCTGGCATCAGTGGCAGCTGTCTTGCGCTGCGTATCGAAGAAATGATTCATGCAGAAAAACTGGAAGTCGTTTCATCTGCACCGGAGGATGAACCCGGTTATTGCCGGATACTTAAAAAAAGAATTTAACATGATGTATTTCTTAATTCCAGCAACCTGTTAAAAACAACATCCATCATTTCTTTTCCCGGAATGTGCCCGTTATTTTTTATTATATCCAATGTTAGATTATTATTTTCGGAGGCTGAAACAATATTCCGTACCAGTGTTGTTGATGCAACTACATCTGTTTCACCTTGAATGATACTGTACGGTATTTTTACGTTTGCCAGTTCTGCAGATAAATCAAGATGCAGTATTTCCTTCCACAAAGAAACATTTTTTTTATATCCGTTTACTATTATCGCTTTAAAATCTCTAAGACTGTAATCGGGCGATGTTAACAAACCTGATATTATTTTGCCGATTCCTTCGTTTTTTGATTTTTTATTGATATACGCATCAGTATATTTTCTCAAACATGATGAAACGAATTGCAAATCTTTTACGGTTATTTTCTCAATATCAACATTTTTTATTCTGGTAACTATTTTTTGTGGAACGTTATTCTTTTCAAGTGTTTTATACACTTCGCCGCAAAATAATGCATTTTTCAGTATCTGTCCGGAGACTGTCACTCCTGCTATTTCCTGCCCCTTGATTTCTGAAACCAATAAACTTAATATACTTCCCCAGGAAGTACCAAAAATGAATACCTTATTATCCGGAAACAGTTTTTTTACTTCATCAATCAAATCACAAGTCATTTTTACAAAATGAGTAATTGAAAAACTGTCATCTATTTCATAATTATTGATTCCGCATCCTAACTGATCCCAGTAGACCATTAAAAAATTATTTGTAAAATCCGAAACAGGCCGCGGCAGCCAACAGAAAAAGGAATCGGAGTTCCCGGTCCGCCGCGAAGAGTAATCAAAACCGGAAGGCTGTTGTTTTTGCCTTCAATCAAAACTTTTTGAGGATATCCGTTAAGATTAAATGTATATATATCAGAAACTTCATTTTCTTTTATAACTTCTTTTTTTTTTTGTTTATACTTGTTCCTCTAAAGGTGCTGGCGTATTGTTTTAACATTTATTTGACTTGCATTGCGTGGTCCATTTTTTGCCGGAATGTGAAACGGTGTTTGCGTCGGGGGTGGTGATTTCAACATTGTAATTATGCTGGTTAGTTTTTGTCAATATAAGCAACCGTTTTGCCCGGGAGATGAGGTTTCCCCCCTGTTTTCAGGGGGGAAACCTCATCTCCCGGCTGCTTTTCACTGTGCTATCTTTACGTCATAAGGTTCCTGCAGCACTGTTGTACAGTGTCGTGCTGCGTTGCGGTACGGGAGCCGGAAAATGATGTGCATCAGGGACGGAACGCCGCGGGACCGTTTCTGATGTACAGGAGGATTTTAAGTATGTTACAGGTTTCATTACGCGATAATAAAACAATCAATGCAAAGAAGCAGTTCTTTTTCAGAAGTTCAAACAACGGCAGCCTTACTATCGATGAACTGGTAAAGGAGATGTACTCATTCAATACGACCATAACGGAAGCTGATACACTGGGCGTACTGAATGTTATGAAACGGCTTATGGTTAAGTACGTGAATCTTGGGTATACAGTCCATACACCGCTGGGATATTTTCATGCATCTGCATCAGGTTCAACGGATAATGCCGAAGAGGATTTTGCACATAAAAATCTTACGAATAATCACGAGGTGAGTCTTTTGTACTGTCCTTCTACGGAAGTTAATTCTCAGGTGCAGGATGATATTAAAATAGAGCGTGTAAGCGGCCGACTTATCATGACCCCTGAGATAACCATTGTTAAAAACGCAGTTGGAGCAAATACGGCGGAAATAAAACCGAACGATTCCATCATCATACTGGGAGATTACTTGAAGTATGATGAATCGGACGAAAAACAGGGCGTATTTCTTTCAAAGGATGGAAGCGAAGTGCATCTTACGTACTGCCCGCACAATACAGACGGAAAACTTGAAGTGCGCATTCCGTCCGGAACAGCAGCAGGTGAATATACTGTTATTGTACGGAACAAACCGTCTGCCACCAGTATGGAAGTGTACTATAGAAAACCGGTCGTTATAACGGAATAGCTGTTCAAAACAAACTGATATAAAATATTGATTGCCCGGTTCCCCGGAATACAGGAACCGGGCTTTTTGTATGTAAAGGGCATCGTTCTTTAACAGCATATTGGGCATTTGACTCAGGATATCTGAGCTGTGTAATCTGAATATCTGTGACATTTAACCTGAATGTCTGTGATATCCAATCTGAATCTCTGTGATATTTAGCCTGGATCTCTGTGATATTCAAACTGCATAAGCGTCAAATCAGTCCCACCTAAAAAATAAAAAGAAAAAGTAATAAAGTATACAGAAGAGGAAAAAGATGGAAGGAAACAGCGAAAGTATACTTGAGGGAGCAGCGGACTGCCTGCTGCCGGATCCGAACAAAGTAGGGTTGTATCTGTGGACGGGAGATAAACACGTACCGGGAACACTGGACGGGATAATCGGGATGATAGAATACGGCATGAAAAAGAATCCGTACAGCGGAGATATGTACATATTCAGGACATACAGCAAACAGGAAATACATGTATACCGGTGGGCAGGAGACGGATGGTGCATCTGGAAGAAAAAGAAGAAAGATTACAGGAAGTACTATGTACCGGAGGAAAATAAAGAAAACTATGTAAAGATAACGGGAATGGAACTCCATTTGATGCTGAAAGGAATAAATCTATGGAAACAGTTTCCCGTATATGACGGGGAAAGTATGAGATAAACAGAAGAAGTACTTTTTAAATCTGCAAAAACCGGTTATACTGGCGGGCATGAAACAGGAGACGCCTTATCCGAAAAGTGCACAGCTGTATATAGCGCGGCTGGAAAAACAACTGGAACAGAAAGACAAAAAGATACAGACACTCGAATCACAAAATTTTATTCTGAATGAAAAGCTGAAACTGGCCCTGTACCGGAAATACTGTAAATCGTCAGAGCAAGACAAAGGACAGCAGTCGCTGTTTGCACCAGAAGGGTTGAGCGATGATCCGGAAGAAATAAAGTGGCAAGAAGCCGAAGTACAGACGGTAAGATCATATAAAAGGCGTGGTATAAAAGCAGGACGAAAAGCACTGGCGGACAACCTGCCGAGAGTTGAGAAAGTAATAGACATCAGCGAAGAAGAGAAACAGTGTGCATGCGGCCATACACTTGAAAAGATCGGAGAAGAAACTTCAGAACATCTGGTGGTCATTCCGGAGCAGGTCTATGTGGAGCGTATTGTACGGCCGAAATATGCATGTCATTACTGCGAAGGTGCAGGAGACGAAGAGCACAAAGCTGTCCGTATTTCCCCTGCGCCGAAGACGCTCATCAGGGGAAGTATAGCAGGGCCGGAACTGCTTGCTTTTATCTTTACAAACAAATTTTCCCGGCATCAGCCGTATTACCGGCAGGAAATACATTTTTCAGAAATCGGAGCAGCAGTTTCACGACAGGACATGAGCTTCTGGCAGATGAAAGCAGGAAAAGCGGTGGCACCGCTGCTTGATCTGCTGAAAAAAGAGTTAAAGAGCGGACCGGTAATGCACATGGATGAAACAGGTGTCACAGTTCTTCATGAAGATGTGAAAGGCGGAGAGAAATGTAAAGGCTATATGTGGGCAGCGACCGGAGGGCGGCAGGGAAAAAAGGTCTGTATGTATGAATACCATCCCGGCCGCAGCGGATCATATGCAGACAGTTATCTTGAAGGGTATGCAGGCTGGCTTCAGACGGACGGCTATAAAGGGTATGCATGTGTTGAAGAAAAACATCCGGGAATACACCATGCGCTGTGTCTGGCACATGCCAGACGGCGTTTTGTAGATGCGCTGAAAGCAAATCATAAAAATGTTTTTTTATCACAGGTACTCAGAATACTTGAAAAAATATATGGAACTGAAAAAACACTGCGGAAACAGGATCTTGAACCTGCTGTTTTCATAAAGACACGGAAGAATTTGTGTGTGCCGTTTTTCAATTTTCTCAAAGAACTGCTCGACTCAGTGCCGTCGGAACAATTGTACTCACCTGCCATACATGATGCGGTCTCATATATGAAAAATAACTGGGACGGCCTTACCGTTTATCTTGAATGTTCTGATTTAACTCCTGATAATAACGAATGTGAGAATGCCATCCGGCCTTTTGTAATAGGCAGAAAGAACTGGCTTTTTTCCGGTAGTTCTGAAGGTGCTGAAAGTTCCTGTGCTCTTTTTTCTCTTATTGAAACTGCAAAAATTAACGGGCTGAAACCCTATGAATATCTGAGGGAAATCTTTTCCGCAGTTCCTCTTTTTTCTACTCCTGAACAATGGGCTTCATTACTTCCATGGAATAATAAATTCTGCTCCGTGTGCAAGATTTGACGCTTACCTATTTCAGGAATAGCAGCCGTATAT
>DCFX01000047.1:11230-72430 GCA_002314445.1 Treponema sp. UBA1793 | reverse complement strand
CCCGAACGGATGATTCTGTTTTCGACTGCGGTGGTCGAAGTTGTCCCGGCACTATTTCCACTCAGATTGAAAGGAGTTGCATTATTTTCCGGCGAAAGACCGCCTGCCGTGCAGAATGCAAACGTGACGTACGGTACCGGTGTCCAATTTATAGAAGCAATGATTTCCGCACCGGAAAAAGGATTTTGTCCGGTGCAGGGATAAAAATATGACTGTACTACGGATGCTGCTGTCAGCGTCCTGCTGAAAGACTTGCTCCACTGTATAAAAGGTGAAATGCAGAAAGAGTCTTCTGCAAACCCTGATGAAAAATCAACCCGGCCGATGATGTCGGTGCAGAAGCGCATATCAGGGGTGATAAACAAGCCCTGCGTACAGATTCCCGTTATGCCGGACGTGCCGGAAAGCGTACTGTCTGATGAAAATAATGATGCAGGTCCGTCCCAGAAGAGACTGCTGCCAAGAATGGCAGGTGAATCAAATGCGTGCTCATACAATACGGATGCGCCGTTTTTATTCCATCCGGCATATCCGAGTACCTGCAGCCGTCTGCCTCCGATGCATGATTTGCCAAAAACGCCGTATGCGTTTCCGCCTCCGAACCTCCAGAAAAATCCGCTTTTTACCGTGATGATGACAATCTCCTTTTCCGGTTCTTTCCGGGACTGAATACAGACCGCCTTCGCAGAGTAGAAATATCCGCTGTCGTCGAGCCGGAGTTTTGTCTGATTCACTTCTCGCTCAAGTGCAGACAGAGACATCTTTTTTTCAGGACGGAGGGAGGTGAATGAAATGACTGTTTCAGCTGTTATGGAAGGTTCATCTCCTGCAACGAGCTGCGGTTTTTCACTTTGTCTTTTCCATGAAAATTCCGTATCGTCGATAAAGATTTTAATAGTTGAAATTTCCATTGTCCGTACTTCTGCGGATGCAAATGAGTACATGAAAATGAATAAAACAATACAGACAAAACGTTTCATCGATTGTGTCTCTCCCTTTTTTTCTACGCTACCGGAAATTCTTTTTCACGGGAATACAAAAAAAGGTAAGCTGCATTTTCCGGCAGGTAAGATGCATACTTGACCTGTTTGTTGTATACTTGCGGTATGAAATCAGCCATTATCGGAACCGGACTTATTGCACACACGCATGCAAAGGCGCTTCGTGAATGCGGAGAAGAAATTTGTTTTGTAACAGGTCATACCGAAAAAGGGGCGGAAGCATTTTCCCTTGAATACGGTATACCGCACCATAATACGAAGCTGACGCAGGAAAATATCAGTGAGACAGACTGCGTCCATATTTGTACGCCGCCGTCGTCCCATTATGCGGACGTGAAGCTGTGCCTGGAGTCGGGGAAAAACGTTATCTGCGAAAAGCCGCTGACTCTTGATCCCCTCGAAGCTGCAGAATTGAAAAAACTTGCAGAATCACACGGTGATGTGCTTTCCGCTGTCGTGTTCAACAACAGATTTTATCCTGCGGTGACTACTATCCGCAGTGCGGTTATAAAAGGCGGTGCAGGCCGTCTGCTTTTTTCCAGCGGTCATTATTTTCAGGAATATGATGTTCTTCCTGCTGCCTATTCCTGGCGTTGTGCCGCCGATGGACCCGACAGCCGTTTCCGTGCAGTTACGGAAATCGGTTCGCATTTCATAGATCTGCTGGAATTTATGACGGGACAGACTGTTGAAAAGGTGTGTACCGTGTTTGTAAAACCGCATCAGGAACGTTTTCTCCGGGAGGGTATTATGTACGCAGAGGGGCTCCCGTCTGAAAAAATAACTGTTAATAACGAGGATGCCGCAGCCATCATGTTCCGGTTGTCGGACGGGGCAGTTGCGGATTGTATGCTTTCGGAAATTTCGCCGGGACGGAGCAATGACGTTTCAATCGAACTTGTGTACGACGCTGCTTCTTTTTCCTGGTGCAGCGACAGGCCGTATGACGTGTGCACGGGAAAAAAGGGAGCAGGGTTGTCGGTGAAGCAGAATGATTTCGCCGGCGGTTTCAGCACGACTTTTACCGACTGCTTCCGGGAAGCGTATGAATGCATGATTCAGAAACGGAAGAGCAGTGTGCTTGCCTCGTTTTCGCAGGCAGAGCATGTCGTAATGGTCTGCGAAAGCATAGGCCGCAGCGCACAGAATGACGGCGCATGGATTGATGTGAGAGAGGTTGCTCATGAATACGAAAGCTGAATCGATTTTACACTTTTACAATATGCAGTTGGCAGAACCGGAACATACATACTTCAGCGAAGCGGGCCGCAAAGAACAGTCGGACGGCGGCCTGTCGGCATGGGGCATGATGTACGGCTTATACTGCCGCAACCCCGACAGCTTTTCGCGTTTTCACCGCCTTACCGTCGATGAAATATGGAGTTTTTACGAAGGCGACCCGCTCCGCCTGTATCTGCTGTACCCGGACAATACGGCCGGATCGGTTGTGATGGGAGCTGATTATGAAGCTGGTCAGCTGCGCCAGTTCCGTATTCCGGCCGGAGTATGGCAGGGCGCGAGCCTTGAAGAAAACAGTTCGTATGCGCTTTACGGATGTACGACAGTACCAGCCTTTACTCCTGCCTGTTTTGAAATTGGTACAAAGGAAGAACTTCTTCCTTTGTATCCTGAAAGGGCAGGCTGGATACAAAAACTGGGACTGTAAAAAGACCATCTCTGAAAACTGAAGTTTTTAGAGGTTCTCAAAAGACACTTTGATATCCTGACTGAACAGATTTGCTGTTTTTTCCGGATATCCGGGACATTCAGGTTAAATATCACGGAGATTCAAGTTAAATGTTACAGACATCCAAGCCGGATATCACAGACATTCAGGTTAAATATCACAGATATTCAGAATAAATGTCACAGATATCCGGATTTCAGAATTCTGTATTTTACGGCTGCCTTTCAGGAAAGCAGCCGTAAATCATTCATCTTTACTCGTTGATTCCCAATGATTCATTCATTTCAGTAATCAGATTTTCCAGCTCTTCTTCAGCCATTCCCCCGAAACTTCTGATTGAACGGAGCGGCAGATTGTCAAGCATAGCCTGCATCATGTCGTTGCTTATAGCATTGTTTACCGTTTCGCTCTGTGTATCGCCGGCACCGAACGATTTCCTGACTTTTTCGAGCAGCGGTCCGCATATTTCTGCAGTGACGGGATTATTCATAATTTCCGCAAGGACTGTATTCCGCGTTATTTTGACTGCATATTTTGCAGTCGATGTTACGTGTACCGTTCCGATAAGCCTGATGTCCCGGGACGAACTTCCGATGAGAATACCGTAGTCTCCCGTTGCTGCGTACCAGCCGTGAATGTCGGTGTTGTACCATGCAAACGAACGTTTGTCGAGCGTAAGCGTCATGTCTTTTGACTCGCCGGGTTCAAGGTAAACTTTGCCGAAATTTTTCAATTCCTTTTCCGGACGGATAGCGGATTTTGTTCTGTCTGCTACATATACTTCGGCGACTTCCGCTCCCGCCGTTTTACCGGTATTTTTTACAGTGAATGTTACATCGACTGTTTCTGCATCCGTTATGTCTTTTTTTGAAATTCTGAGATTGCTGTATGCGAACGTCGTGTAGCTCAGGCCGAACCCGAACGGGAAGAGGACGTCCATGTGTTTTTTGTCGTAATAGCGGTAGCCGATGAACACGCCTTCCTTATACTCGACTGTCCGGCCGTTTCCGGGGAAGTTGATGTAGCACGGCGTATCTTCGAGGCGGAGCGGGAATGTCTCTGCAAGTTTTCCGCTCGGATTTGCCTTTCCGAACAGCAGGTTTATCTGTGCAATTCCAACCGCCTCTCCTCCGAGATAGCTTTCGAGAATGCCCTGCACGTTAGAAATCCACGGCATTTCTACGGGAGAACCGTTGTGGAGAACGACGGCTGTCCGGGGCTGTACTTCCGCAACAGCCTGTATGAGCCTGTTCTGGTTTTCCGGCATTTTCATGTCGGTGCGGTCGTAGCCTTCCGATTCATACGCATCGGGAAGACCTGCGAATATGACGACTTTTTCTGCTTTTTTTGCTTCAGCAACGGCTTCCGCCAGTAATTTTTCATCGTCCTTTTCTTTCAGGTCGTAACCCTGAACATATTTTATGTTAAGCCCCAGTGTTTTTGCCGCATCGAGCGCGCTCGTGATTTTCGTGCAGTTGATATGAGAGCTTCCGCCTCCTTCAAAACGAGGCTCTTTTGCAAACACACCGATGAACAGGATGTTTTCCGCCTCTTTTTCTGCGAGCGGCAGAATGCCCTCATCGTTTTTGAGCAGCACCATTGAATTCTCTGCAATTTCTGCAACAAGCTCATGATGTTTTTCCTTGTCGAAGTTTCCCTGCTGCCTGCCTTCTGTAAATTTAAAGACGATAGCCAGAATACGCCGGACGGCCGTATCGAGAATCTTTTCATCGAGACTGCCGTTTTTTACAGCTTCAACTATCTGTTCGTCAGTAACTCCGTTTGATGAAGGCATCTCAAGTTCAAGCCCGGCCTTGAGAGCTTCTATCCGGTTGTCCATGGCGCCCCAGTCCGTCATCACATAGCCTTCGAATCCCCAGTCCTTTCTGAGCACATCGGTGAGCAGCCATTTGTTTTCGCACGAGTAGACTCCGTTGATTTTATTGTAAGAACACATGAGCGTATCAGGTTTTGCCTCCCGCACGACAGTTTCAAATGCGGGAAGGTATATTTCGCGAAGAGTACGCTCATCTGCTTCTGCCGATACGGACATGCGCCTGTATTCCTGGTCGTTGGCCGCGAAATGCTTTACTGAAACACCAACGTTTTTTGATTCAACGCCCTTTGTATAAGCTGCAGCCAGCTGGCCTGCAAGATACGGATCTTCCGAAAGGTATTCAAAATTCCGTCCGCACAGGGGGGAACGTTTCATATTGACTGCAGGGCCCAGAATTATGGATACATCTTCCGCCTGACATTCATCGCCGAGCGTTTCGCCCTCTTTTTTGAGAAGATTTCTGTCAAAGGAGCAGGTAGTAAGGCTTCCTGCCGGAAAACAGACGGCTTTGATACTTTCGTTTACGCCCAGGTGATCTGCTTGCATATCCTGTTTCCGGAGTCCGTAAGGACCGTCGCTTACCATAACGGCGGGAATGCCGAGCCGTTCCACTGCTTTTGTGTGCCAGAAATCCGCTCCGGAACACATACCGGCTTTTTCTTCAAGAGTCATTTTGCTGACGATTTCTGCAATGTTGTGTTTCATTTGTATCTCCTGTATTTTTTATAGACTTGTTTTTACGTCGCTCATATCCCATTTTTCATATATTTTCGGGACATCACTGATAAGATGTTTTGTATACGGTGCTTTTGAATGAAGTATTACTTCGTCTGCCGTACCGTGTTCGACAAATTTCCCGTGCTCCATTATATATACGCTGTCCGAAACATAATACGCCAGCCCGATGTCGTGCGTAATGAATATGACAGTCATACCCGTCTCACTCCGCAGTTTCAAAAGCATATCCAGAATTGTCGCTCGCGAGCATGCGTCCACCATCGATGTCGGTTCATCAGCGATGAGTATGTTCGGATGCAGAAGAAAAACGCGTGCAATCATCATGCGCTGCATTTGTCCCCCTGAAAGTTCAAACGGATATTTACCCGCCAGCTCTTCATACTTCAGGTTTACGAAACTGCATGCTTCCGTCATCATTGCATTTTTTTCTTCCTTCGGTAACTTTTTTCCGCCCTTCATATTGATGCAGTCGAGCAGCAGATGATCGATTTTATTAAAAACGTTGAATGATGAGAACGGATCCTGAAAGACTGCCTGAATGCCTTTCCAGTATTCTTCTTTTTTCTTATGTGAAGAAATATCGCGCAGTGAGCCGTGATAATACAGTTCGCCTGTAGTTATCGGCAGCAGTCCGAGAATCATTTTGGCGAGCGTCGTTTTACCGCTGCCGCTTTCACCGACAATGGAAATTATTTCAGCTTTATGAAATTCAAAATCGACGTTATCAACGGCAAGTGTCTGCTTTTTTCCGAAGCCGAATATTTTGGTTATGTTTTTACCCTGTAAGATTATTTCTTCACTCATTTAAATTTTATCTCCTTCAGCGTCTCAAAATCAAGGCGACAGCGGTATTGCCGGCTGTTGTCAAAGGTCACGAGAGATACCGGAGCTGCTTTACACTGCGGTTCTGCCCACCTGCAGCGGTCCGCAAACCTGCATCCTGCCGGAGGATGTTTCAAATCAGGAGGCGTTCCGGGAATGGATGTGAGTACCGTTCCCCTGGTTCCCGCTTCAGGTACTATGATTGAACCCATCAGGCCTTTGGAATACGGATGGATCGGTTCAAAGACCATTTCCTTTGCAGAACCACGCTCAACAATCTGCCCTGCGTACATAACCATGATGTCGTCCGTTACATTGTAGAGCAGCGGCAGTTCATGCGTAATGAACAGCATCGATTTGATGAATCCCTTGTCGAGCAGATCGTGCAGCATTTTAATAACCATCTTCTGCGACGTGACGTCAAGCGCGGACGACGGTTCGTCTGCTATGAGCACTTTCGGGGAAAGTATTGTTGAGATTGCAATGACAGTGCGCTGTTTCATACCTCCCGATAACTCTACCGCATGTTTCTGGAGAACTTCCTCCGGCAGCCCCAGAATGGCAAATCGTTTTTTTGCCATTTCATAAATGTCCGCTTTCGGCATTTTCGGATCGTGTGCATGAATGACGTCTTCGATAAAACGTATGATTTTCATAGTCGGATTGAGCGCATTCATAGCCGCCTGGGGGATGTATGCCAGATCGCTGCCCAGAATATTTTTCCTGACATCGTCGGGTCTGCGTCCCGTAATTTCATTCCCGTCGATAATAATTCGTCCGCCTTCGTATCTGAGCTGGCCGAAATAATATCCCATCAGGCTGAGCGCGAGTGTCGATTTGCCGCATCCCGATTCGCCTGCAATTCCAAGTGATTTTCCTTCTTCAATAGTAAGCGAGACTCCGTCGACGGCATGAAGGGCTTCACCGTATTTTGTAACATATTTTGTTTTGAGGTCCTGTACCTCTAGCATTATTTTTCCCATCATTGTACTCCTGTAAAAGTTACGCCTAGTCGCGCAGCTGCGGATTGAATACCTGATCAAGTCCGGTGTTCATAAGGTTCAGCGAGAATGATACGAGCGTGATCGACAGGATTACGGGTACGAACGCCCACCATGCGTCACTAAGCGGAGCCTGAAACCTGATTGCCCAGTTCATCATTACTCCAAGTGTAGTCACTTTCGTGGAAGAAGGACCGAGTCCGAGCATTGAAAGCTGGGCTTCAGAAAGTATGCCTGACGATATCTGCAGTATATATGCCATGACGACATATGATGCAACATACGGCAGTATGTCGGAGACTATGATGGTTCCCAGGCTGTGTCCCGACAGTTTTGACAGATTAACATGATCTCTGTTTTTGAGGGAAAGTGTCTGTGCCCGGACTGCCCGCGCTGTCCACGGCCATGACGTAAGACCGATAACGAATGCGACTGTCGTTATGTTGCGGCCTGCGCTTCCCACGCTCACGGATATAAGGACAAGAATAATAAAGGACGGAATGACGATGAACATGTTTGTGAAGAATGAGATAATGTTATCCGCCCATCCTCCGAGATAACCGGAGAGCAGCCCGAGTGTCAGACCAATAAGCATCGCTATTGTTCCTGCGACGAGTCCTATCTTGAGTGATGTCTTGATTGCGGACATGAGCTCTATAAAGACGTCTCGGCCGAAGTTGTCGGTGCCGAGTACGTATGTGATGTGATTCGGCATATCCTGGACACGGACGAAATCTTTTGTAGTAAGGTCTTTGACAACTGTATACGAGCCGTCGCTGTCCGCTGTCACAACCTGATAATCCGCATTGGAAAGCATCGTGTTGAGAGAGTTGAACAGACGTGAGAATTCCTTCCGGTGGGCAGATGTACCTTCAACGCGGATTTCAGGGTCATATGCGGACAGCCACATTGAAGTGAGCGCGCCTTTGTCTTTGGCAGCCTTTGCGACTTCAGCTTTTTTCATCGATGAATAATTTGTAAGCCATTCGTTCATCAATACAATATCTTTATCGGACACTTTTGCAGCAAGTTTGTTTGCAAGTGTATCGAGAGAGATTACTTTTGAGTCGCTGTTTACCGCATCGGAAACAGATACATACGTGCCAGGCGCGTAAAATAATCCTCCCGTCATTTTGAGCGGCGGAGTTCTGTTGAACAGCGGTACGATAATCGGTATAAACAGCATGATTGCAAAAATGACAAATCCAGCCACGAATTTACCGGAATGGAAAAGCATTCTAAAATAATTTGTTTTCATATGCTTTTCCCCTTAGTCCTGTGCCGCTTTTACACGCGGATCAACAAAACCGTAAATAATATCCACTGCAAAATTTGCAATGAGAACACCTATAGTAATGAGCAGTGTGCAGGCGGATATCATAGGATAATCCTGTGCGGTGATTGCGTTCATCATTTTCATGCCAAGTCCGTTGTAGCTGAAGATTGTTTCTGCAACGAGTGCACCTCCGATCATTGTGCCAAGTGAAAGTGCAAGGCCTGTAATCTGCGGCAGCATCGCGTTCCGGAAGACGTATTTTACGATAACCCTGTCTTTTATTCCGAGAAAGCGGCTGTATTTTACATAATCAGCATTAAGTTCATAAATCGACATTGAGCGCATTCCGATTGCCTGTCCGCCGATAGCTACGATGACAATTGACCAGAACGGCATCTGATAATACTGGATGACCGAAGCGATAAATTTCCAGCTGAATGAGGGAATAAGGTTTGCGGCATACGAGCCTCCTATCGGTGCAATTTTTAGTTTTATGCCGAATATATACAACATGATAATTGCCAGTCCGAATGCGGGAATATTGCTGAGGAAAAGAAAAAACGGAAATATTCCTTTGTCGAATGCTCCCTTAATATATGCGGCGAGCGCTCCGAGAATATTGCCAAGTGTCCATCCTATCATAATTGCAGGCAGCTGGAGTGCAAGCGTCCACCATACCGAATCACTTATTAATTTTGAAACACTTTCGCCCGTCTGCGTGGAGCGGCCGAAATCACCGTGAAAAAGATTTTTAATAAAAATAATAAACTGTTCCGGAATCGATTTATCAAGTCCGTATAGATGGAAGTATTCTTCCTTTATTTTTTGTATTGCCGCAGAATCTGTCATACCTGCCGTCGCGCTGCTTATAAGGCTTGCCAGAGGGTTGCCCGGTATGAGACGCGGAAGCAGAAAGTTGAGCGCAATGGCGAAAAAAAATGTTATTAAATACCATACAATTTTTTTGCCAAAATATTTCATATATCCGTTCATATATACTCCTATAAAACTCCGTGCGGGAGTTTGCAGGACAGCCATACTGTTGTGTATTGGTAAGGCTGTCCTGCGGAATGACTGTACAAAGCAGAACAGTTATTTTACAAGTGCAAGACGATAAAGAGCTGCAATGCCGTAACCGTCCGTGCAGTCCGTCGGGGGTATATTGGTGTTGTCGTCAGCAGCCGGGAAATTTGTCCAGACTGATTCATTGACCGTGTAGAACACCTGCGGACGATACATAAGCGCAAATCCCGGAACATCCTTAAGCCATATGATATTAAGTTCTGTATACAGCTTTTTGAGCTGGGCCTGATCGGTTGTGACAGGTATCTGCTCAAGGATTTCATCGGCGCGCGCATTCGAATAGCGGGACCAGTCGCTTGGTACACGTTCCGCTTTTACGTACTGCCCGCGGTTGCTGTACATTGACTGATAGCAGCGCGTCCACGGATTGGCAATGCCCGTTCCGTCATTCGTCCACATGATGATGTCAAAGTTTCCGGTCTGCATATCTTCATACATAACAGAGAACTGCGGATAATATGTCGTAATGTCGATTCCGATTGACTGCCCGGCCTGTGCAACAATCTGGAGAGATGCTTCCCAGTCAGTCCATCCTGTCGGACATTCAACTTTCAGGGAAATCTTCTTTCCCTTGTACTCGCGGAATCCGTCTCCGTCCGTGTCCTTGATTCCGGCATCATCGAGCAGTTTTTTTGCTTCAGCAATCTGCTTTCCCGCCCACTGGTACGGTTTGAGGGCTGCCGGATCAATAAGAGCCCTTTCGGGGTTTGTCGGGTTCATAAGGCAGGGAGGAACATCCTTCATAGAATAGGTATAGTTGCTCATGGCTGTCGTTTTTATCTGGTCGTAATCAACTGCCATTGCAATGGCTTTTCGTATTGCAACCTGATCCAGTCCCGGGCGTGTGACGTTGAACCATGCGGTCGGCATACTCACATCCTGATAATACGGCGGCTTATCAAGATACGTGGATACAGGCAGTCCCGATTCCCACATCTTCCATATTTCTGACATAAACTGCTGTGCTACGTCAACTTCGCCGGCTTGGAACGCGACGGCACCTGCATTATTGTCGCTGAAAAGGTTATGGGCCAGATATTTCGGTGCAGGGAGTTTGCCCCACATTGATTTGTCTTTTCCCCAGTAGTTGTCGTCGCGGATGAGGACTGATTTCTGAGCGTTTTCGATATACCGTTTGTACGGGCCGGAACCAACGCATTCATCCCACTTGTCTGCTTTTATTGCTGCAGGATCGTTCTTGTTCCTCTGTTCCACGAGTTTGTATGCATGTTCCGGTATTATAAAAAACCGTGTAAACGAATCGAGGATTTTAAGCGGGTTGTAATTTTTGGAGCTCGCAACAATCTGAACAGTATAATCGTCGACAGCCTTTACGGAATCGATATACAGCCATGCATCAAGCCCTATTGGTGTCTGGTATTTTTTGTGCACTGCAAAAGTATATTCGACATCGTGAGCCGTGAGTTTGACCCCGTCGCTCCAGTGTGCGGCTTTTTTGATTTTAATCGTGTATATCTTGCCGTTGACTTTATAGTCGCCGTCAGCAAGAAGCGGATACAGTTTTCCATCGTTCGGATTGAACATATAGAGCGTTTCCCAGACAATTTCACGCGACATCGTATTCTGCGTCTGGTACCAGCAGTTTGAGTTTGTCGATAACGGATTCGTGTTTACGACCGCACCCCATTGCTGACCGTTAAAATACAGTGTTTCATTGCGGGGAAGCTCACTCACGGAATTGGTTTTTGCAAAGAGAACACTGGTAAAAATAAGTGCGGCAGCACACATACCGCAGATTTTCAGATCTTTTCTCATAGACACCTCCATATCTGAATCTACATGAGAGTGTAGACTGGGAAAATATAAACGAGCTATTAAAATTTTGACTTTTTTGGTAATTTTCTTCCTTTTTTTTTTACCTATGCTATACTGATATTAATTATGATTTGTTTTACAGAAGTCGGGCAGGTACAGAATTATGTTCGTCTCCTCTTTCAGTTAACGAAGATACCAATGTCATTATATGTAATGACAGACAATGTTAAGCGGTATCACAGGATTTTTTTATATCCGGATATTATAGAAATACAGAATCTGAATATTCCTGAAAACATAGAGGAGAAATTTTCAGAAATTGTTATGAATTTATCAAAAGATCTGGTTCCCCCGTATATGTATACAGAGAAAGATGTTTATATGTTTTTCTGCATTCCCTTTATGTTAATAAGAAAACCGGGGCAGCTGCCGCGGAAAATGCTGCTTACCGTCGGTCCCTGTTTCCAGGAACCGGTGCAGAAAGATGATAATAAAATCCGCTGCAGTAATTCCGTGTATTACTGGAAGGATAGGAACAGGGGCTGTTTCCGTTCCTGCACCGATGAGCAGATACAGACGGCCAGCAGGCATATACCGTACTGGAATCTGCCGCATCTTTGTGCAGTAATACGGATATTTTACGTTATGCTTTTTAATCAGCAGATCAGCGTATCGGAAATTATGAATGTGGGAATGGTGCATAAAGATACGGAATTTACCGCAATGACAACCGCTGAATTGTTTGAGCGCAGGGAACAGTATACCTTTCATACACCGTATTCGGAAGAACAGAAAATCTGGAATATAGTGCGAGAGGGCGATGTAGATTCTGTTTCAAAAGCGCTGCAGGTTGAGATTTTCAAAACCCCCGGAATCCTTGCAAAAACACGTATCAGACACGAAAAAAATCTTGATATTTGTACCACCGCGCTTGCAACCCGCGCCGCAATTCTCGGTGGTCTTCCCGACGATATAGCCTATGCAATGAGCGACAGTTTTATTCTTAAAATAGAAAATATTAACTATACTGCTGATGTAGTACAATTGAACAACGACATCATAATTGAATTTACGAAAGCGGTGTCTGAATATAAACGTAAACAGAATGAGAAATATTCACCTGATATAAAAAAATGCATGAATTATATTGACCAGAATCTTCATTCCAAATTTACGCTGAATGATATGTCGGAAGAACTGCATTTATGTGTTTCTCATATATCGCGTAAATTTAAAAAAGAGACAGGTGAATCATTTGTTGATTTTTGTACCCGGCAGCGTATCAGTGAAGCCTGCAGGCTGCTTGAATATACTGAAAAAAATCTTCTGGATATAAGTACTATCCTTGCTTTCAGCTCCCAAAGCTATTTCTCCGCAAAATTTAAAGAATATACGGGAAAAAGCCCGCTTGAGTACAGACAGTCTTCCGATACTCAGGATATTACAAAATAAATTGTGCGTCCGTTTTATTGAGAATTGACAAAAACTCATTTTTCTGCCGGTCAAGATGATTCAACAGCGATTCGATCAGAAAATCCGTTACAGGCGGAAAATTGTGCTGCGCCGCATAGATTGTTTCCGCATCTGCATACGTTGCAGCATACGCATTTATTTTTGACGTGAGCTGGGAAATTTCTCTGGCGTATTTTTCACTGTACAGTTTTACATCGCGTTCCGGGCTGTCCAGCAGCACGGGAAAGACTTTTTCGCCTTCCAGCGAAGCAAGAACTGTAAGAGACTCGTTCATACTATGAATGGAACCTGCAATAGCGCGTGCATTATCCATAGAAAGGCCTTTGTGCAGTATATCAAGAATAGACTGAGCTGCATTCTGCGTAACGAAGATATTTTCGGATATTTTATCGCTGAGCATATAGTCGCAGTATGATTCAAACGATATAAAAATGCAATAAATATGCCGTGCTTGACCGTGCCTGAGTTTGACTTTATAGTTTATTTCATGAAGGGATACGAGAGGTTTATTGTTGCAACGGTACTGCTGAGCGTTGCATCGCTTTTTTTTGAGCAGGCAGATTTTTCTTCCGTCATATTGCAGGCTTCCGGAGATATAATCGATTATGTTCTTATGGCGTGCGTCATCGGTGAAACAATATATGATATCGCCTCGGAGAAGTACCGCAGACGGTATTTTCGTGAAAACTGGATGTCGTTTTCATTTACCATTTTTTTTACGCTTCTTTTCTGCTATTCAAAGTTTATATACAAAGCGGCCGCCCTTTCCAGTATAGCCGTTTTCGCTGCCATGATCCGCAATCTGTTTCTTGCGCTGCGCATTTACAGCCGGATGAAACGGCTCCGCGGCTATGTTGAAAAACTGACGACGAATCCGGCGCAGACGATACTGATTAGTTTCGCTGCTGTTATTCTTGCGGGCACACTTCTTCTTATGATGGGATTTACTGCTGTTGACGGCAGAGGACTTTCTTTTTTGAACGCGTTGTTTACTTCGGCATCATGCGTATGCGTCACAGGGCTGACCGTTGTCGACACGGCCGTATACTTCACTTTCCGGGGACAGCTTGTTCTTCTCGTGCTTATTCAGATCGGCGGACTCGGCATTATGCTGTTGTCGTATTTTACTATTTATGTTATCCGCCGCCGTATGTCGCTTGCAGACAAGCTGATGCTCAGCTACATGCTCAGCGACGACGATACTGCCGGTATATACAGGTCGATGCTGAGTATTGTACTGCCGACGATTATTATTGAAGGCGCAGGAGCCGTCCTCCTGTTCTGCGGCTTTGTTCCGTCTATGGGATTTACGCGCAGAACGGTATGGTACGCTGTATTTCATTCTGTCTCTGCTTTCTGCAATGCCGGTTTTTCGCTCTTTCCAAACAGCCTTGAGGGATTCAGGCACAATCCTTATATCATGTTTGTATTTGCCTTTCTCATTATTTCAGGCGGCATCGGTTTCTCCTGTATGACGAACATACGTGCTGTTCTCGATTCGACGCTGCATGGCAAACGCGGCAGAGAAAGGTCTGCTCTCACACTTAATACAAAGATCGTTCTCACAGGAACGGCCGTCCTGCTTCTTGCCGGCACGCTGCTTTTTTATATCCTGGAATATGACAATACGATGAAGGATTATTCTCTCGGCGGGCAGTATCTTGCGTCTTTTTTCCAGTCCGTAACGTTCCGTACGGCCGGGTTCAATTCCGTTCCAATGGGGGCTCTTCGTCCTGCAACATATCTGTTGTTCTGCATATTCATGGTTATTGGTGCGGCATCGGGAAGTACCGCAGGCGGTATGAAGATAAACACCGTTGCCGTGCTTGGCTCGGCGCTTTACTCGTATCTGAAAGGGGAAAAACACCATCGAATCGGAAAAGCGGAAATTGCGGACTCAAAAGTATTCCAGGCAAGCATCATTTTTGTAGCAGACATTCTGTGCATCGTTCTTGCATCTGTCGTGATATCGGCAGCAGATACCGCACCGGTTGAAAAAATTTTATTTGAAGTATGTTCTGCAATCGGTACTGTCGGCGTTACGTCGGGGCTCACGCCGGGACTGCCGGCATTTGTAAAATTTTTGCTCATCCTGCTCATGTACTGGGGCCGTGTGGGCGCATTGACGATTCTTTCGTCTGCAACGCCGGGAACTGACCGTGCAAAAATCAGATGGCCGCAGGCGGAAATTGCGATAGGTTAACACTATGCAGGAAATGGATTTTATCAGGAGGGGATATGGCGAAGATAAAGGAAAAAGTGTTTGCGGTGTTCGGACTTGGCAATTTCGGGAAGACTGTTGCGTCGGTGCTCGCAAAACGAGGCGGAACTGTAATCGCTGTCGATAATAAACCGGAAGTAATAGATGACTTTAAAAATAAAGTATCAGCCGCAATTCTGATTGATTCAACCGACGAACTTGCAATGGCGAAAGCGCCGCTTGAAGATGTCGATACAGCTGTTATTGCAATCGATAATATGGAAACAAGTATTATTACAACGGCACTTCTGAAAAAGAGGGGGATTCCGTATATCCTGTGCCGGGCTGTTTCTCCGATTCATGCGCAGGTACTCCGGCAGATCGGCGCAAACGAAGTGGTGAATCTCCAGGAAGATGAGGGAACCCGCATAGGCGCCCGGCTTATAGCACCTGAAATTCTCGATACTATTCCGATTACTGGTGAGTGCAGCCTTGCAGAGTTTTATGCACCCGATATGTTTATAGATAAACCCGTTTCCGAACTTGCGCTTGAGAAGAAATTTAATCTGCACCTTTCAGGTGTAAAACGAACAAAAGTAAACCTTGATTCCGAGGGCAATCCGGTTCGTACGGAACAACTGCTCTTTCCCGCACCGGGCGATCTGCTTATGCAGGGCGATATTCTCATACTTGTCGGGACAAATTACGATCTTGATCAGTTCAAGATTTCTTTATAATAAGATGTGAGGTATATATGCTTTTTGTGAGTGGTGCTGTATTAACAATTTTCTGTGCACTCGCTGTCGTCTTTGCGGGAACGGGCGGATTTGTTTCATACCGGTATCTTCTTGCCGCAGGCCAGAAGCAGCATGCGGAACTCGTTTTTTACTGTGTACTCGTCGCCGTGATATTTCTTGTACTTTTGTACATTATTATGCTGGTGCGTGCAAAAAAACGTACCGGCGAATTCCGGCACCTGCTCGATATGGCCCGTGCGGGAGGAAAGATTGACGACGAACGTTTTTTGAAGTTCGGCTCTCTGGGGCAGGGAATCAAAGTTCTGTTCCGCGAAACGGAAGATATCAGCAGCAAACGGGCACAGCGGATACGTTACCTTAACAATGCGGTTGCTGCGCTGATGTCCGTTGCCGGCGAACCGGTGCTCCTGCTTGACGCCGGCGGAGCCATTATACAGGCATCTCCGGCATATCTTGAAAATTATACGGAGCCGGGACACAGTGCGGAGGTATACGGGGCGAATATAGGTAAAGTCCATTCCGAAATTGATTTTCCTGCACAGAGCCAGAAGATGATAAAGAGCCACACAGCCGTAAATGTAGCGACCGACAGGTTCAGTGCCCGGCTCTTTCCTGTTTTTACGACGAATCAGTCTCCCGACGGATATCTTGCAGTGTTCGGGAAAAACAGCTTCTTTACGATTGCAGCTAACAAAGTCGCGGAAAAGGCTGCCGAACGTGCAGCCGAAAAGGATATACAACAGTCCGTTACGGATGGAACAGATACTGGTGCGGGACATAAAATATTTTTAAAACTGCTCAGAACTATTTTTGTTAAATCAGAAAATAAATAATAAAGCCGGCAGTGATATCTTTGTCTGTTCTTTTTACCGTATTATCAGAGCAGGCTTTTGCTCTTAAGCTTTCCTATTACGCTGACGGAAAGCGATTACACAATTTCCGTCAGTGCGCTCAGTCGTTCTTTTTCGAGTATGTTGAAATTTGCCTTCATTGAGCATGTAATGAAAATTTTTCCGTCGTGCACGAAACATGTATCGACAATATGCTTTTTCAGCGCTTTGGGAGCAATCATCAGATTGGTGTAATCAGCTTTACGTGAAAGAATATACGGCAGATGCATCGAATCAAGCAGCTTCTGCGCCGTCTTTTCAAGTTCAGCAGTTTCCGTCTGCCTGTCGGGAATGAGAGTGATCCTGCATTCTGCGGGAGCAGATGCTGCATCAGTTGTTTTTATTCCCGCGCTGTTAAGCGCAGCAGAAAGGGCCGGGCGGGTTTTGCCTGAAAGTGGATAAACCGCATATACCGTTGCTCCGTACCAGTGCGGAGGCCGGCATGCATATCTGCCGCTGCCGAAAAGCACATCTTCTGCAGTCATAATCAGGGAAGAAGGTTCAGTACCCGTCTTTTCTACTGCATCCATAAGTTTCCGCATGACGAAAGCAGCTTGTGTTTCCGTACGGCTGTACGCCATATTTTCCGGTATATCGATTGCAATGAACACTGGTTTTGCCCGCTGCTTTTCGAGAAGAATCGACGCAACGTCTGCTTTGTCCGTTTCTGCCGGCATATTGATTTTATGCTCGAGGAGAAACCTTCGTTCATCAGGCGTGCAGCTGCCGCATCCGCGGCATTCGCCGCTCATGCACGATTTCATTTCCCTTCCGTTTTTTGCATCGAGAAAACGGGCGTAGAGAAAATCTGCCGGTGTGCTCGTGTCAATACCGCTGTACGCAAATTTATAATCCGCGTTTTTCTCTGCGGTGAATTCCGGTGTAACCGGAAAATGTTTTGTGAATAGATCCCATGTACCGTCGGGCAGCGTCTGGTCGTAGACTATATCCTGTACGGCAAAATCAACAAGAGCGGGTGCGGCATAATTATTTGTAAGAACGAGCGTTTGAGAGAGAAAATATTCTTCATAGGGGTACGTGAGCCGGAATTCGTATCCTGCACTTTCTACTGTCTGTTTTATACTGTCTGCAACAGGCTGCCATTCTTCTTTCGTCAGGATAAGTTTTTCATATCTGAGAGGGGTGAACGGCATGCGGACAAGAAGCCCGAACGAACAGAGAATGCGTGCGGGAGAGCTGTACTGCGTTTTGAGTTCCGTCGCCTTTGCAAGGAAATTCCTGAAGTCCGCAAAGTCCTCCTCCGTTTCGATTCCCGCGATAATATAAAAAAGTTTTATTTCCTTTACCGCCTTCTGGGACATCAGCAGTGTCATCGATTTTAACAGCGTTTCTTCGTCAAGATTTTTGTTAAAGTATGAGCGCATCCTTTCGCTGATTCCCTCCGCACCAAGCGTGTACTGCCGCTTTCCCGCTGCAATTTCATATGATGCAAACGCGCTGTTTGAGGCGAGTATGTCCGCACGCTGGCTCATGAAATTCACCTGCGCAAATATTTTATTCATTTCCGTGATGATTTTTGTCACGTCTGTGTGTGTGTTAAAATTGAACGCGGTAATTTCAAGCGTAGAAGCGCCTGTTTCGCGCTTCAGGTGTTTTGCAGCTTTGAACAGTTCGCTGAACGGCACTTCCCTGTACGGTTTACGTTCCCATCCTTCAAAACAGAATGTGCAGAACGACGGGCAGTCGTACGAAATCATCAGCCGGACTGTACCGGCTTCTGCGGAATCAAACAGCGCCTGCTTTGCATTTGCAAGCAGTTCAACGTTCGTTCCTGAGTATATTGCCTTTTTAATAATTTTGTGCGGAGCGCCGAAAACGCGGAGTCCTGTGATTGTGTCCTGCAGAGAAATAAGGGTATTCCGCCTTTCTTTGGCAGGTGCTTCCGCGATCGCCTTTACGATTGCCGTCACATTTTCCTCGCCTTCACCGAAGTACACGGCATCAGCGAGCGCGTTGTCTTCGCTGAAGAGCATGGCCTGGCTTGCCAGTGCGTTTGAACCGCCCAGGATGATAAGCGGTTTAACATTTTTTTCGCGCCGTTCGCTGCTGCTGTACGGAATGCCTGCTGTCTTGAGCATGTACGGAAGGTTAATAAGTTCAACTGCGTAACTGTTCGTGACAAGAATCAAGTCGAATTCCGCAGCCGGCATATGCGTACGAGTACCGGTAAGTGCGTAATGATGCCGGCGCGCGTTTTCCGGCGGCAGAAAGGCAAAATCTATGCTGTCGTCGCTTAAAAAGCGTGCACATTCTCCGTACAGGAACTGATGGGTTGTCGATTTTACAACATCGCGGAACTGAGAGAGCCGCACTATAAGCACACTGAATGACATGGTACCATTGTGTGTAATTAAGTGCCGATGTTCAAGCGGTTCCGCTATTTTTTTGCCGTGTCGAGCAGAAAGCAGGGGCATACGCCGAAGCTTTTGATTTCCAGAGGCTGCCGGCACTCAAATTTGTATTTATCCCTCATAAGATCGTAGACAGCCTGCGAAACCTGAATTCTATCAGGAATGCCGGAACTTTCCATTCTGGCTGCAAAATTTACGGTGCTTCCCCATAAATCGTAAATAAATTTTTTCTTTCCTATAATTCCCGCCACAACAGGACCGCTGTTTACACCGATACGAAGCTGCAGATTAGTATTATGGCTTTCGTTGAAGACAGCTACTATCTGCTCGGTGCGGATAAGAAATTTTAACATTTCTTCACAATTCGTTTCATACCGTTCCGGGAGTCCGGAAGCTATCATGTATGCATCCCCGATTGTTTTAATTTTCTCAATTTTATAATCGTCAAGAAGTATGTCAAACTCTGAAAAAAGCGAATTAAGCATGTTTACGAGTTTTTCAGCTCCGATGATGGAAGACATCTTTGTAAAATCGACGATATCCATAAACGCAACCGTAACGTTATCGTATTTTTCTGTAAACGTGCCGGGATTTTCCTTGAGTTCAGCAGCAATGGATGCCGGCAGAATATTCAGCAGAAGATTATTCGCCCGCCTGTTCGCTTCGTTGAGCTTCGCAATTAAATCCATATCGGGGTTTTCCATCGTCATGTACATAATCAGAATACAGATGGATGTACCGAATCCGATGACAAGCAGATTCGGCAGGCGCATCTGTATCAGGGCGACGCACCCTTCCATAATAGTGAATGCAAACATGGGAACTTTCCGCTTGAATGAAATATGCCGGAAATTTCTCAGCCAGCCGATAACGGATATTATGACGCAGTAAACGGAAAAAAAGTAGGTGCATGATGAAGACAGCCCGTACGAGTATATTTCCCTTCCGTAATTCGCATAATACAGCGGTGTCGTGCATGCAATAACGCAGAAAACGACTGCCGGAACAGCGACAAAAAAGCCGGAAATTTTTATCAGCCTTAAATTACCTTTTGAGATATCTTTGTATATAAAATTGGAAAAAATATACAAAACACTGCCGGTAATCCAGAGAAGCATTGTGACGATATACCCTTTTGAGAAAAACGTATTAACCCAGACGGGAATAGAGTCCCTGTTGGCAATCGTAATGACGCTTATGATGTCCATAAGCAGTTCGACTGCAGTGAAAGGCAGCAGTACTCTGAATATTGAATTTTGAAGTGATTTCCACCTTGGTTTTGAGAAAAAAATGATGCACAACACGATAACAACAACAAGTCCCGAAATCTGAAATTCAATATTATACGGCATATATGGGAGTATAGCATAATTTCATATTTTGTAGTATTAAAAAAACATTTATTGCAAACCTGCGGAAAATGAAGTAAATTACCTGTATGGTAAACTTTTTTGCAGATACAAGTTCATCAATTCAAATCTTACCGCTGAGCCGGCTTTTTCTTATCTTTCTTCTATATAGTTTTATCGGCTGGTGCTGCGAAGTATTGTACGTCGGTATATTTTTTGAACATAAGTTCGTAAACAGGGGTTTTCTTCACGGGCCCGTTTGCCCGATTTACGGGTGCGGCGGACTTGTCGTTATGATGCTGCCGCAGGAAGTGAAGTCGTCCTGGCTGACGCTTTTCGTGAGTTCCATGGTATTGTGCTCTGTCGTCGAATATATCACAAGCTGGCAGATGGAAAGAGTGTTTAAAATGAAATGGTGGGATTATTCCGATAAAAAATTCAATATCAAAGGACGTGTCTGTCTGTTGAATTCTACATTATTCGGCGTAATGGGACTTGTCGTGGTTCATTTTGTCCAGCCTGTCGTGAATCACTTTGTATTCAAATTGAACGATACTGTAACCCAGTATCTTGCAGGCGGACTTGCACTCATTTTCATTGTTGATTATATTGTGACTGTTCATAAACTTGTTGACTTCAGTACGACAATGGCAAAACTGAAGGAATTCGGCGAGTCGCTCAAAGAGCAGTATTCAGAAGAATCGTGGTTCCGCAGTTCTAATCTGACGGAAATGTTCTCTTCTATAAAAGAATATGCAGCTGTTGAAAAGAACAGGTTCAGCAAAGGGCTGCTTGGAAGAATAGAATCGTTCTACGAGCATCATCCTGATGATGAGCTGTTTGTCATTCGTTTCCCGAAGCTTTCAAGCAGCAACTACAAGGAATCGCTCGCGCTTATCAAACAGCGGGTGACTGACAGTATTTATGAGAAAAAAGCCGCTCTTGAGCAGAAACGCAAGGGGAAATAATTAATTCGGGGGCATGTGATGGCAGTTATAGGTGCATTCATGGTTCCTCATCCGCCTCTCATTATACATGAGGTGGGGCACGGAGAAGAAGACGGGATTGCGGCAACTGTTGCTGCATATAAAAATGCAGCACAGAGAATTGCAGCGCTGAAGCCGGAAACGATTGTTGTGACATCGCCGCATGCGGTAATGTATTCCGATTATTTTCATATATCACCGGGAGCAGAAGCGTACGGAAACTTCGGACAGTTTGGTGCGCCTCAGGTGCAGTTTCATGTCGCATACGACGAGCAGCTTGTGAAAGCAGTCTGCGGCGAGGCACAAACGGCGGGACTGCCGGCCGGTACCGGCGGCGAAAAAAATCCGGCGCTTGATCACGCGACAATGGTTCCGCTTTATTTTATTAATCAGTTCATTAAAAATGATTACAAGCTTGTGCGTGTCGGCCTTTCGGGATTATCGTACAAGAAGCATTATATGCTTGGAGAATGCATCGCCCGCGCTGTCGGGAAGACCGGCCGGCGCGTTGTTTTTGTCGCAAGCGGGGATTTGTCCCATGTGCTAAAACAGGACGGTCCGTACGGATTCCGTGAGGAAGGGCCTGTCTATGACGAGCGTATTATGGATGTTATGGGCAGCGCTGATTTCGGCAGGCTGCTTTCATTTGATCCTGATTTTTGTGAAAATGCTGCCGAATGCGGACACCGTTCGTTTATTATTATGGCCGGTGCACTCGACAGTACCGCAGTAAAAGCTGAATGTCTGTCCCACGAAGGACCATTCGGAGTCGGATACGGGATATGTGCATATACGCCCGAAGGTGCCGACCGGAATCGTAATTTTCTTGAGCAGTACGAATTATTGGAGAAAAAAAATGTCTGAACGAAAACATACAGAAGATGAATACGTCGGGCTTGCACGTGCAACTGTTGAAATATATGTGCGGACGAGGAAAGTCCCGAAGGTCGCAGGTGGGTGCGTTATCTGCGACGACGACAGTTTTCACGGCTGGCACCTTTCACCGGAATTATTGAACGGGCGTGCCGGTACATTCGTGTCGCTCAAAGAGGATGGTACTTTACGCGGCTGTATCGGTACAATTTCTGCGACGCGCGATACGCTTGCGGAGGAAATAATTCACAATGCGATAAGTGCGTCGACGCAGGATCCCCGTTTCCCTGAAGTGGAAAGCAGAGAACTTGATTTCCTCGTATACAGCGTTGATGTACTCAGCCCGGCTGAAAAAATCAGCTCTCCTGATCAGCTCGACGTTAAAAAATACGGGGTTATCGTGACAAAGGGGTACAGGCGGGGACTCCTTCTGCCGAATCTTGAGACGGTTAATACAGTTGAGGAACAGCTGGATATTGCATGCAGGAAGGGCGGCATAGAGCGCTCCGAAAATCCTGAACTTGAACGTTTTGAAGTTATCCGTCATTTCTGAGATACTCATGGAAAAAGAACGTTCTCCCAGAAATCATACGATGCAGCTTTCTGACGAAGACTGCGCATTTCTCTCTCCGCGGCTGTATTCTGCGTCAGCAGCCTTGTCGCCGGCAGATATAGTCAATAAAACATACAACGGCGATCTGCCCGGCATAATTGATTTTTTCCCGGAATCGTGTGTCGATCTTATGATACTGGATCCGCCGTATAACCTGACGAAGAATTTCGGCGACAGAAAATTTTCGGCACGCGACGACGCCTCGTATGTACAGTATCTTGAGTCATGGTTCCCGCGAGTTGTGCGGCTGCTTAAAAAAAACGCAAGCCTGTATATCTGCGGTGACTGGAAATGTACAGCTGCGCTGTATACAGTTGTTAATAAATATTTAACAATCCGCAACCGTATAACGTGGCAGCGTGAAAAGGGACGGGGAGCTGTATCGAACTGGAAGAACTGCTGCGAGGATATCTGGTTTGCGACGGTAAGCAATGATTATTATTTTAACGCAGATGCCGTAAAACAGAAGCGCCGTGTCATAGCTCCGTACCATGAAGACGGCAAACCTAAGGACTGGGAAGAATCGGACGACGGCAGGTTCAGGCTTACCTGTGCATCGAATTTCTGGGACGATATTACGGTGCCGTACTGGTCGATGAGCGAGAATACAGAGCATCCGACTCAGAAACCTGAAAAACTGGTGGCAAAACTGATTCTTGCAAGTTCAAAACCGGATGATCTTGTATTTGATCCGTTCCTCGGCTCTGGGACGACTTCTGTTGTTGCAAAAAAACTCGGCCGCAGGTATTGCGGCATTGAAATATGCAGAGAATACTGTCTCCTTACGGAAAAGCGTCTTATGAACGCAGAACGTGATGCATCAATACAGGGATATACCGGCGGTGTGTTCTGGGAACGCAATACCGGACAGGAGCAGGGGAAAAAATAATTCAGGAGGTGCACTATGGGATTCGGAAAAGGTTTTATTGTTGGTGTGCTTGCGACGCTCGGAGGCCTGCTTTCTGTGGAGGCAATTAAGGAGCAGAAGGAGCGGCGGCAGAAAATGAGCGACGATGAACTGTATAATCTGAAAGATGCAAAATTAAAAGATCAGAAAGATAAATGAGCGGGACGGACGTAACAGCAGTGCATGGTGATTCATGTACTGCAATCTGCGGTACATGCTTTTATCACTGCAGGCTTGCCCGCGGACAGATCGGGCAGTGCAATGCGCGGTATAACCATGACGGGAAGATACAGCCTTTGAATTACGGACAGCTTACCGCGCTTGCTCTTGATCCCGTTGAAAAGAAGCCGCTGAAACTGTTTTATCCGGGAAAGATGATTCTTTCTGCCGGGAGTTACGGCTGCAATCTGCATTGCCCGTTCTGCCAGAACGCTGATATTTCCCAGACCGATTCCGGGTGTGTGACTGAATACGTATCTCCTGAAGAACTGGCCGGAAAGGCGGAACAGCTTAAAGACCGGGGAAATATCGGTGTGGCGTACACGTATAATGAGCCGCTCGTGTGCTGGGAATATGTCCGCGATACGTCAAATCTCGTGCATGAGAGGGGCATGAAAAATGTTATTGTTACGAACGGCTGTGTATCTTCCTCTGTTCTGGAAGATGTTCTGCCGTACGCAGATGCAATGAATATTGATTTGAAGGGCTTTACTAAAGAATGGTACCGGGAACTTAAAGGCGACCTTGAGACAGTAAAGGATGCAATCGTCATGTGTGCAGAACGCTGCCATGTGGAGCTTACGACGCTTATTGTTCCGGGGTGGAATGACAGCGAAGACGAAATGAGGCTGCTGGCCGGATGGGTTGCATCGGTTGACAGGAATATCGCTCTGCATATAACGCGTTTTTTTCCGCGTTACCACATGACTCACGTAAACCCGACTCCGGTGCATACTATATATGAGCTTGCCGATACTGCACGCAGGTATCTGCCGAATGTGTTTCCCGGCAACTGCTGATTTTTTTACTGCGGATATGTTGTCCGCAGGTTTCCTTTGATCCTGCCGGAAAAATGTATTGTTGGCTTTTGCCGTTGTTTCCGCTATGATGATGTGAATGAGTATTCTTGCCGTAAGTCATGCCACATACACATATCCGCAGCGCAGTGTCCCGGCTGTAAAGGACGTGAGTTTTTTTCTTGCGGAAGGGGCGTATACTGCAATCGTCGGTCTTAACGGAAGCGGAAAAAGCACTCTTGCGAGGATGCTTTGCGGCCTGCTCGATGCAGATGAGGGCAGTATTACCTATGCGGAAAATGTGCGTCCGGCGCTTGTTTTTCAATCTCCGAAAGATCAGATTATCTGCAGTGTCGTTTCCCGTGATACTGCATTCGGTCCGCAGAATCTTGGGCTTGATGCCGGTGAAGTGGAGTTGCGCACGATAGAATGTCTCAATATTACCGGACTGCTCAGTAAAGCATCATCTCCTTCAATGTCACTGTCGCTCGGGCAGACTCAGAAAGAGGCTCTGTCAGGAATTCTTGCGCTGCAGCCTGACGTGCTTGTTCTTGACGAAGCTGTTTCAATGCTCGATCCTCAGTCGCGCAGCGATATATTCCGTTTCCTTTCTTACTGGGTAAGTAAAAATCATACTGTTATCCACATTACACACGACATCGACGCAATCCGTCAGGTGCAGAATGTCATCGTGATGAACGAAGGCTCTGTCGTTTTTGACGGGTCAAAAGATTCTTTTTTTGCCGACACGGCGTTATGTACATTGATAACCGGAGGAAAAATTGAAAAGGCTGACAGGAGTCTCGTAAAAAACGATGCAGTTTCCTTTGCTTTTGAAAAAATTTCCTTTTCATACGGCAGCGGGCCCGTTCTCCGCGATGTTACTTTTTCGCTCAGAAAAGGGACTGTTACAGCCCTGACCGGCGTTTCGGGAAGCGGCAAGTCAACGCTGCTTGAAATTGCGGCCGGGCTGCTGGTGCCTGAGGAAGGCGCAGTACATTGTGATG
The DNA here is from genome assembly GCA_002314445.1 of Treponema sp. UBA1793. Taxonomy (GTDB): domain Bacteria; phylum Spirochaetota; class Spirochaetia; order Treponematales; family Treponemataceae; genus Treponema_D. The sequence goes on along the minus strand of DCFX01000047.1, from coordinate 46,765 downwards.
TACGTCCGGCTCTCTGCCAGCAGAACAATGAAGCTGCTTTGTTTGAGCGTTTTGCAGCGGACGACGTTGCTTTCGGCCTCCGTAACCGCGGTATTTCAGGTAAGGAACTTGTATCGCGGGTAAAAAGCGCTATGGACGCCTGCGGCATCCCGTTTGATACATATGGAGAGAGGCAGACTTTCGGCCTCTCAGGCGGTGAGAAAAAACGCCTTTCCGTTGCAGGGATTATAGTGCTCGATACGCCCGTGCTCTTTTTTGACGAGCCGACCGCAGGCCTTGACGGTGTATCCAGAGGCAGAGTGATGCGCCTTCTCAGAGCGCTTGCAGACGGCGGCCATACAATTCTGTTCAGTACGCACCGCCGCGACGAAGCTGATTTTGCCGACAGGGAAATTTCCCTTATTGAGGGAACGGTCGTACGCGATACGGATGCCGCAGCCCGGCCGCAGCCTGTTCCGGCTGTTGTCCAGCCGCCGCTTGGAAGTGTAAAGCTGTTGACTTCATTGCGGGCTGCCGCTGTAAATACAGCAGGTACGGAAAAAAATGCTGGCCTTATCGCATGCATGAATCCGCTTTTGAAATTCATCGTATTCTTCGGGCTCTTTGCACTTTCTCTGGCCGTACGCCCTCTGTATCTTTGTGCCCTGCTGTTCGGACTGTCTCTTGTATATGCCGCGCTTGCACGTTATCCTGCAAAGCGCTTGTTTTTATCCCTTCTGAAAGTAATACCGCTCCTCTTCTTTTTCTGTATTTTTCAGATGATTTTTTATCCGGCAGTGCCGGGGGAGCGTGTCTTTGTACCGTATAAATATTTTATGGTGACGCCTTCAAAACTGATGCTCTGCCTTACGACACTTATCCATACGGAAGCGGCTCTTGTCTGTATCGTTTCGTTTACTTATACAACGCCTGAGTACGATGTCGTTGACGGATTGTCGTCGCTGCTTAAACCGCTTGCGTTTTTTCATGTGCCTGTCCGGTATGTCGTTGTCGTCGTCGAAATAATATTCAGGTTTATTCCGCTTCTTATAGACGAGTCGTCGTCAATTATAAAGACGCAGCTTATACGTGGCGGTCTGGGCAGGGCAAAAGGTGCTGCGGGCAGAATTAAGGCTATAATTCCGCTTTTTGTTCCGCTTGTCATACAGACGATGAAACGGGCGGAAGCACTTGCAGACGCTATGACAGAGAGGTATTTTTCATGAGTTCACAGAATGATTTTAAATTATGTCCCATGTGCGGCAGCAGAAAAATTGCCAATGTACACAACCGGAAATGGCTGTGTGCGGACTGCGGTTTTGATTTGTACAACAATGTTGCTGCGGCAGTCGGCGTTGTCATTGCAGACAGTAATGGAAACGTTTTATTTGAAAAACGGGCAAAAGAACCAAGGAAAGGATTCCTGGCTTTTCCCGGCGGATTCGTTGATCCTGATGAAAGCGTGGAAGAAGCAGCAGTACGGGAATGCAGGGAAGAGACAGGTGTGGAGCCGTCATCTGTTTCTTATTTATGCAGTTTTCCGAATACGTACGAATATAAAAACATTGTATATAAAACATGTGATTTCTTCTTTACAGCATCACTTCCGCCGGATGTCCCTGATATCGATGCGCTTATACAGAAACTGCATGGAGAGGAGTCGGAAGTACTTGGTTTTGCATCGGTGAGAATCCGCAGCGTGGAAGATATTGAAGAAACTCCGCTGGCATTCGGCAGCGCGGGAAAAACACTTCAGGTTTGGTTAAAAAATTTATATAACAGGAGTATCAAATGAATGTCATGACTTTGATTATCGTTATTGTTTCTCTTAGTGCATATGCAGCCCTTATTGCATTTCTGCCGCTGCGGAAAGCACGTATGCTCAAAAAAGCAGGCAACTATGAACTGCCCGTAAAACCGCGTCTGCTCAAATTCGCCATAGTCGTCCTTGTATGCTGCCCTCTGCTCATTCTTCTTATTCTTCTCAGGGATATGGGAGTTATGACAAACTGCATCATGTGTGCCGTCAGTCTGCTTGGAACAGAAATGGCTGTGCGCGAAGTTCTGACGGCGAAATGTTCCGGCGTTTATACAAACGGCTTGATTTCCGACGGACATTTTATTGCATTCTCGGAAATATTCGGTATTCCGTTTTTCTCATTGACAGACGAACAGCAGGAGCTTCACGATACGGGCGTACTTGACCTTGTTACAAAGAGGAAGACGAATCTGCAGATTATATACAGTACGGAAAAAGAATTCCGCAGGGTAATAGAAAAAATACTTGAACTGGAGCCGAGATTCCAGCAGTAAATGGACTTACTGGATTATATCGCCGTAAAATGATACTATAGCGGCAAAATTGCCAGTTTTTGAGGAATGTATGAAATTTTCACAATTGAAGGATAAAATAAAAAACATACGAAATTACAGAATTCCGAAAATCAGTTTTCATGATATGTTTTCAAATATGCAGTCTAACGGCAGAATGCTGCTGTTTACCGTGATTGCAGCAGTAATTGTCATGATGCTTGCATGTGTCGTTGTGTTTTCCATAAATGTAAAAGGGCCGGAGGAAGTCATGGTTCCTGATGTTGTGGGGAAAAAGCTCACGACAGCGCTTCTGGAGATGCAGGCTAAGGAATTATATCCTAAAATACAGCTTCGTTATTCTGATAAACCCGGCGATGAAGGCGAAATCCTGGAACAGTCACCATCCGGCGGCGCGATCAGAAAGGGATACAGCCGCGTATCGCTTGTCGTGAGCCGCGGTGTCGTTATTGATCATGTGGAAAATTATGTCGGGCAGAATATTGATGAAGTAAAGCTTAAGCTGCAGACGCTTTTTGCCGGTTCCGGCCGGCCTCTTATTATTATTGCCGCTCCGCAGTATAAAGCCGACGTTTCAGAAGCCGGTACGATTATTGAACAGGACCCGCCGGAAGGTACAAATATATCCGATCCTGTGACTGTTCATTTTATCGTAAGCCGCGGACCGAATTTTGAAAATACGCGCGTTCCGAATATCGTTGGCAGTTCAGTGAACGATGTACTCCAGCTTATGGCAAGGACAAAACTTACATTTGATTTTACATGGCATGAAGCTTCGGGAAATGAAAAAGAGGGTACTGTTGTAAGTGAACAGACATTTACGCAGGACGTTGTGCAGAACTATACCCGTGTAACTGCGGATTTTGCAATGCCGTCGAAACCCGTAAACGGTGATGTTTACGGTGTTTTTGAAGATACGCTTACAGACTATCCGTATGCCGTTTCCGTAAAGCTGACTGCGGTTCCCGAAGAGGGCGATCCGTACACAATCATAAGTTTCTCGCATCCCGGCGGGGAAATAACAATCCCGTATGCTGTTCCGGCAGGGACGGTGCTTATTCTTTCCGTTGTTGAAAAAGAACACAAAAGAATTACGGTACGCTGATAATTAAGGAAGTGAAAGATGAAACAGCCGCTGATTTGTATGACATTAACAGCAGATACGCTTGAAGAAGACGCTGCCCTTGTCAGGAAGTACAATCAGTATATTGACATAGCAGAGCTCCGCGTTGATTTCCTTACAGAAGACGAGCAGCTCTATGTACGCCGTTTTCCTTCCATGGTAAACATTCCGTGTGTGCTTACAATCAGGCGCAAGATTGACGGCGGTATTTTTACGAGCGGGGAAATTTCCCGGACAATGCTGTTCGGACGGGGGCTTGCGTTTGCAGCCCAGAATCCTGCACGGAATTTTGCGTATGTCGATTTTGAAGATGATTTTCATGTTCCGAGCCTTCAGGATGCGGCTCTCGCATTCGGAATAAAAATCATCAGAAGCTGCCATGATATGGAAAAACCCGTTACAAATCTCAGGGCGCGCTGCGACGAGATGCGTAAGACTGGTTATGAAATTCCAAAAATCGCCTTTATGCCAAGTACGCTTGCTGATGTGACTAATTTATTTAAAGAAGCGGAAAACATGACGGAATACGAGCATATTTTCTGTGCAATGGGGCCGATGGGGCAGATATCCCGTATCCTTTCATACAAACTCAATTCCTATTTTACCTATGTATCGCCCGAAGAAATGAACGGTATTCCCGCTGTCGGGCATCTTGATCCTGTCACGTTGAATACGGTATATAATTTCCGTGATTTAAATAGTCATACAGCTCTGTATGGAATAACGGGATGGCCGCTTGTCAAAACCTCAAATCCTGAAATTCATAATGCGGGATATAAAGAACATAATCTGAATGCAGTTATGGTTCCTGTCCGTTCTCCTTCAATAACAGAAGTACTTGACCTCGCACGGCAGATCGGGATGAAAGGGCTTGCCGTTACGGTTCCTCATAAGGAAACAGTGCTTGAGGAGCTTGCCGAACTTGATCTGGAAGCAGGTGAGATAGGTGCAAGCAATACAATTATACGGAAAAACAGCGGATGGGCAGGGTACAATACAGACGCATACGGATTCAGAAGGGCGTTCATAGAATTTCTGGGAACAGACAAACTCCGCCACCGGAAAGTTGCTATAATCGGCGCAGGCGGCGCTGCAAAAGCAATAGCATATGTCATAAAACAGCTGGGTGCACATGCCTGTGTTTTTAACAGAACGATAGCACATGCAAAAACACTTGCAGAAAGATATGGCTTCGCGTATTCATCGCTTGATTCTGAGGCTGCCGACAAACTTGAGCACTATTCCGACATCATTATTCAGACAACGACGAAAGGAATGAATGCATCGACAAGTTCAAATGAGGATAATGATCCGATTTATTTTTATCATTTCAACGGTACTGAAAAACTTTTTGATATTATTTATGTACCGGAAATAACACCTGTCATGATGAGAGCTGCAGAAGCCGGATGCAAGGTCTGCAACGGCATGAAAATGCTGAAATATCAGGGTTACAAGCAGTTTAAGATTTTTACGGGAGTAGATTATGAAAACTCTGACGCAGAATGAGCAGAAAATACTTGCAGCGCGTTTTGCTGTAGATGCGCTTATAAAGGACGGGAAAATTTTCAGCGGTATGAAAATAGGGCTTGGGACAGGTTCAACAGCAATGCCTGCTGTTGAATGTGTTGCCGGATATATAAAGCAGGGTGCACTTACAGGCATAAAAGCGGTTGTAACGAGCTTTCAGACTGCAAACGCATGCCAGGAATTCGGAATCCCTGTGTATTCGCTGAACGACCGCATTATCGGCGGAAAGCTTGATCTGGCAATAGACGGTGCGGACGAGATTGATCCGTATTGTAATCTTATAAAAGGCGGCGGAGCTGCACTCCTTCGTGAAAAAATTGTCGAATATAATGCTGTCCGTCTTGTTATTGTCGCAGATTCTACGAAATCAGTCCTGCATATGGGAACGAAATTTGCGCTGCCTGTTGAAATAATCGGAGATGCCCGTATCCCCGTGACTATCGCACTTGAAAAGCTCGGCGCAAAATGCATACTGCGTGAAGGTGTGCGTAAATGCGGCCCTGTCATAACAGACAACGGCAACCAGATTCTTGACTGTACCTGGGAAAAACCGGTAGACCCTGCAGAAATGGAAGACAGAATAGACGATATAGTGGGCGTTGTGGAAGACGGTTTCTTTACTAAAAACAAGCCGGTTGTCTTCATTGCAAAGGAAGACGGTTCTGTAGAAGTGCGTAAGCCGCAGTAATCATGTTTCCGCCTTTTCCGACAGAGCAGGCACACGCATACTGCAAAAAAATAGTTTCACAATTACAAGCAGGTTCTCTTTCTCTGACTCGCATATCAGCTCCCAGCGGGGAGCGTGACGGTCACGGAGTTATGATAGGCGTGCTTGTATGTACTGACAGCGGCGGGCGCGAAGTTGTACTGTGTGCTGTCTCCGGTAACAGTCTTGTTTTGTCCGGTAATACAGGAGACTGTGTGCTTGTACCGCCTGTTGTTGCTCCTGAAGCTATAGAAAAGGCTCTTGCTCCGAATGATAAGATGATACACGAACTTACCGCACAGTTAAAAAAATCACCTGAGTGCGAAAGACGTCATATTTCCGCAGAACGCGCGCAGCTGACAACGGAATCGCTTCGTGCTGTTCACTCTTTGTACCGTTTCCACTGTCTTGACGGCAGCGTACGCTCCCTTGGTGATATCTGCGGGGCAAAACTCCCTCCTACCGGTACAGGCGACTGCTGTGCTCCGAAGCTGCTTGACTATGCGTTTGCCCGGAACCTTCATCCTGTGAGCATGGATGAAATGTATTACGGACGGCCATCGCTTAATAAGGTAAGCGGCGTGTCGTATCCTCCGTGCGATGAACGCTGCGGAATTATCCTTCCTGCAATGCTCGGCCTCGCTGTCGTGTACCGTGACGAGAACATTCTCGTCGTTAATAAACAGTCCGGGCTGTTGTCCGTGCCGGGACGGGGCCCTGAAAAACAGGATTGCATCGTAAACCGCATGAAACGGCTGTTTCCGTATACCATAGAACAGCCTTCTGTGCACCGGCTCGACATGGAAACGTCGGGGCTTATGGTGCTGGCTTTTACGGCAGAAGCGCAGCGGACGCTCTCGATGCAGTTTGAAAAAGGACTGGTGCGGAAACAGTATGTGGCTCTGCTTGACGGAACGCTTGAAAACGGGAAAGGATTATGTGTCCCTCCTCACGGTGTAACGGAGGGGCACATTGAGCTCAGGTTCTCTCTTGACTGGCCGAACCGTCCCCATCAGATGTATGACGAGGTAAACGGTAAACTTGAAATTACTGACTGGGAAAAAAGCGGTTATAACTGGTACCGCGGCGTTGACGGGAAAAACAGAAAAGTGACACGCATGCTGTTCACGCCTCATACCGGCCGCACACACCAGCTGCGTCTTGCCTCTGCCGATATGCACGGCTTCGGACTGCCGATTGTCGGCGATTCTCTGTACGGTTCGTGCGAACCCGGCGAACGCCTTATGCTCCACGCCCGGTATTTATCGTTCGTTCATCCGGCGACAGGGGAAAGAATGGAATTTACCTGTCCCGCACCTTTTTAAAACGGCTGTCATTTTATCAGCTTTGTTAATACTGTGTCTTTCTGCCGCCAGTTTTTGTCTACTTTGACCTGCAGATCAAGATCAATTTTGTAATCAAAAAGTTTCCGGAGTTTCTTGAGCGATTCGATTCTGATAGTCTTAATCATGGACGCACCTTTGCCTATTACAATTCCTTTCTGGCTCTCCCGCTCTACGCAGAGAAAGGCGCGGACCCATAACAGTTTGCCTTCTTTTTTCATCTCCATATCCGCGATATCGATATAAAGGCAGTGCGGTATTTCCTGTTCCAGCCTGTTGATCGCTTCACCTCTGATGACTTCCGCGATTCTGAATCCCACTTCCTGATCAGTGTAATATTCCTCAGGATACATCTGCGGCCCGACAGGAGCAAGATCATAGAGCGCTTTCAATACATCGTTTACGTTTTCATCTGTTTTTGCGGATATGTTGATGATCCGTTCTGCAGGGACTGCCGGCAGATTTTTTTTGATAAAATCAACCGCGTCGATCACCTGTGCGCTGTGTGAATCTATTTTGTTAATTGCAATTACGGTACGGTTCGCGTATGATTTGATGAATCCGGCTGTAAGTTCTTCTTCCTCACCTGGAGTGCGGGTGCTGTCCACTATATATAATATCGCGTCTGCGTCTTTAATCTGATTCTCTGTTACGGAGCGCAGTTTGAGATTGAGTTTCTTTTCGCTGTTGTGATAGCCTGGGGTATCTATAAAAACAAGCTGTCCGAACGATGTGTTCACGATTCCGCGGATTGCATCGCGTGTCGTCTGCGGAATTTCAGATACGATTGAAACAGGTTCTCCGCACACCGTATTCAGGAATGTTGATTTACCGGCAGACGGCCGGCCTATAATTGCGACAAGCGCAGTCTTTAATTGCGTATTTTCTGCATTTTTTTCAGTTTCCATTAGCTCAAAGTATAACGATATTCAGTATGAATTGCTATCATAATGGTGTCTGCGTTGCTATTTTTCCCATTTATGTGCTAAAATAATAAGTATGGATGTCTCTCAGATACTATCAGGTAAACCTATGGAACCGGGAGCGGTAACCGCAGACGGGGGAGTTTATTTTACGCTGTTCAGCAGAAGTGCAACACGAGTTGTTCTGCATCTTTTTGACTCTTCGTCCGCAAAATCACCGTCCAGCAGTATAGAACTTGATCCGCAGGAAAATAAGACCGGCGATATGTGGCATGTATTCGTCAAAGGGTTGAAAGCGGGAACTCTGTATTTATATCAGGTTGACGGTCCTCAAAATCCGGCAGAAGGCTATCGGTATGATTTTAACAAGTACCTTTTTGATCCGTGTGCTAAAGCGTTTACGACAGGATCACTTTTCCGCCTGTACGATAAGCTGAAAAGCCGCAGCCTGTCTGCCGGAGAAGACGATAAACTTTCCGATCTTTCGGATTATCCTAAATGCGTTGTTGTCGATGATTCCGACTTCGACTGGCAGGGCGACAGACCTATAAACCGTCCTCTCAATGAAACGATTATTTACGAGACGCATCTGAAAGGCTATACAAAATCACCTACGTCAGGAGTGGCGGACTGCGGAACGTATAAAGCTTTTATCGGAAAAATTCCATATTTGAAATATCTGGGTATCACCGCAGTTGAGTTTATGCCTGTTTTTGAATTCGACGAGAATGAAAATAATAATATTAATCCACGGACAGGCGAAAAACTTGTTAATTACTGGGGATACAGCACCATAGGGTTTTATGCTCCGAAGGCATCATACGCCGCGGATAAAACTCCGGGAGGCGCCGTCCGCGAATTCAAGGAAATGGTGAGGGAGCTGCACAAGGCAGGCATTGAAGTTCTGCTTGACGTTGTATATAACCATACCGCAGAAGGAAACGAGCATGGCAGGACGTTCTGTTTCCGCGGAATCGAGAACGATGTGTATTATCTGCTGGCAAAAGAGCAGAAACAGAATTACGCCGATTATTCGGGCTGCGGAAATACGGTAAACTGCAATCATCCTGTCGTCCGCAGTTTCATTATTCAGAGCCTGCGTCACTGGGTGCTCGATATGCACGTCGACGGATTCAGGTTCGATCTTGCGTCCGTGTTAAGCCGCGCACAGACGGGACTGCTGCTTACATTTCCCCCTCTTCCGAATGCGATTGCAGAAGATCCGATTCTTTCAAAAACGAAAATCATTGCCGAACCGTGGGATGCAGGCGGCGGGTATCAGCTCGGCGGTTTTCCGGGCGGAAGCAGATGGTGCGAGTGGAACGGGCGGTTCCGCGACGACATACGGCGTTTTATCCGCGGCGATGAACATACGGCGACAGAAGCGGCAACCCGCATAGCAGGAAGTTCCGATTTGTATAAAGGCAGCCACCGCCGGCCTGTCAATTCTATCAATTTCATAACGGCTCACGATGGTTTTACACTTAATGATCTTGTGAGCTACAACTCAAAACACAATGACGAAAACGGAGAGAACGGACGCGACGGAAGCGACGCTAATCTGAGCTATAATAACGGATACGAAGGCGATTCTATTAATCCGCGCATCGTCGCAGTCCGTAAGCGGAAGGTGAAAAATTTTATTACCTGCCTTATGGTCGCGCAGGGGACTCCGATGATGCTTGCCGGCGACGAAATGATGCACACGCAGCACGGGAATAACAATGCTTACTGTCAGGATAACGCTGTTTCCTGGATAGACTGGCACGACTGCGACAAACATAAGGATATCCTGCGTTTTACAAGAACAATAATACAGCTGCGCCTGCAGCATCCTGTGTTCCGCCGCACTGATTTTTTTACAGATGCATCCGAAATTACGTGGTATGACAGGGAAGGAAAAGTCCCCGACTGGTCTAAGAATAACAGATTCCTTGCGTTCAGGCTTTACGGGGGCAGCAGCATGATTAATAAAAATCCTGACAATGATTTTTATGCAGCTTTCAATACCGATATTTATGATTTAACCCTTTTACTGCCGACCCCGCCCGGCGATAAAAAATGGTATCGTATTGTGGATACCTCGATGGAAAGTCCCGGCGATATATGCGAAAACGGTAAGGAAGAACTGCTCGGAGAGCAGCAGCGGTATGTTCTGCTTTCGGACAGTCTTGTTTTATTAATGAGCAAATAAAATTTGAGTATATAAAACTATATTTGAAAAGTTATTAAACCTTGGAGGTGTGTATGAAATTTGATGCTGAGAAATTTAAAGAAAATCTTTCCGGACGTCTGCGCAGACAGTATGGTAAAGATATTTCTCAAGCTAACAAGCATGACCTTTTCGATGCTGTATCCGCATCAGCTCTTGAGCTGATTATTGATAACTGGATGGCAACACGTCATGAATATGAAATGAAACCAGTTAAGCAGCTGTATTATCTGTCTGCGGAATTTCTTATGGGGCGTGCACTCAGCAACAATTTGATTAATGCCGGTATAAAAAATGAAGTAAAGGCTGTTCTGAAGGATATGAACATCGATTATGACATGGTTGAAGATGAAGAACCCGATGCCGGGCTTGGGAACGGCGGTTTGGGGCGGCTTGCAGCATGCTTCCTTGACAGCCTTGCGTCGCTTGACTATCCCGGGCACGGATACGGCATCCGTTACGAATACGGTATGTTCGAGCAGAAAATTGAAAACGGATATCAGATTGAATATCCTGACCGCTGGCTCCGTCACCGCGATCCGTGGGAAATCAAACGCAGCGATCTTGCCGTTACCGTAAAATTCGGCGGCGATATTGCGTACGGCAAAACTCCCGACGGGCGTCCGAGATTTTATCTTGAGAACGCGGAAGAAATAACCGCTACTCCGTATGATATGCCGATTGTCGGTTATGACACAAACACGGTAAATACGCTCCGCCTCTGGTCTGCAACGTCTCCGAACGGATTCGATTTACAGCTGTTTAACGACATGCAGTACAACCGTGCAGTTGAAAAACAGAACAGTGCGGAGAATATCAGCAGGGTGCTGTATCCGAACGACAGCGGCCCGAGCGGAAAGGCGCTCCGCCTCAAGCAGCAGTACTTTTTCTCGTCTGCCAGCCTTCAGGATCTTGTGCGCCATTATGTTTCCGACTACGGTACTGATTTTCACAAATTTCCCGATCTCCATGTCATCCAGCTCAATGATACTCATCCTGTCGTCGCAATTCCTGAACTTATGCGTATTCTTGTTGACGAATACAGTGTCGGATGGGATGATGCCTGGTACGTTGTTACTCATACGTTTGCATATACGAATCACACGATTCTTGCAGAGGCGCTTGAAAAATGGCCGATTGATATTTTCCAGGGACTGCTGCCCCGCATCTATCAGATAGTTGAAGAAATCAACAGACGTCTGCTTATAGAACTCCGCCAGAAATATCCGAGCGATTACGAAAAACAGCAGAAAATGTCCATTATTAACAATGGGAAAATTTACATGGCATGGCTTGCGATTCATGCATGTTTCAGCGTAAACGGTGTAGCGGAACTTCATACGGAACTGCTTAAGACCCGCGAGCTCAAAGACTGGTACGACTTATATCCCCAGAAATTTAATAATAAGACAAACGGAATCACCCAGCGCCGCTGGCTGCTGAATGCAAATCCGCTGCTTTCCGCCTTTATTACGAAACGTATCGGAGAAGGATGGGAAAAGAATCTCGGTAAACTCAAGGGGCTTGAAAAATTCGCGGACGATGAAGAATCACTTAAAGAGCTTATGGCAATCAAGCGGGCCAATAAGCAGAATCTTGCCAATTACCTTAAGCACACGCAGAATGAATTCCTTGATCCTGACAGTATTTTCGACGTGCAGGTAAAGCGCCTCCATGAATACAAACGTCAGCTTCTTAACATTCTGCATATTATGTATCTGTATAACCGTCTTGTCGACGACCCGAACTTCAATCCTCCTGCACGGACGTTTATTTTCGGCGCAAAATCTGCGTCAGGATACCGCCGCGCGAAAGCGATTATCAAACTTATTAATACCGTCGCCGACCGCATCAACAATGACCGGCGGGTTCGCGGCAAAATACGCGTAGTATTCGTCGAAAATTACCGCGTAAGCGTTGCGGAAAAGATTTTCCCTGCATCTGATGTTTCCGAACAGATTTCGACAGCGGGACTGGAGGCGTCCGGTACGAGCAACATGAAATTCATGGTGAACGGTGCGCTCACGCTCGGAACTATGGACGGCGCGAATATTGAGATTGTGCAGGAAGCCGGAAAGGAAAACGCGTTCGTGTTCGGACTTTCTGCACAGGAAATTATTAAGCAGGAAAACGAGCACAGCTACAATCCTCAGGAATGCCTTGACCGCAATCCGCAGCTTGCCCGCGTTGTGAATCAGCTTATAGACGGTACGTATGATCCGACTCATCAGGAATTCAAAGAACTTCATAATTCTCTGATTTACGGCGTTGAGGGGCAGCGGCCCGACATATTCTATGTTCTTGCAGACTTCGATTCATACTGCAGGGAACAGGAAATTATCGGCACAACATATCAGGACCGTACTAAATGGGCCCGCATGGTACTTATGAATATTGCAAACAGCGGCAAGTTCTCTTCCGACCGTACAATCGAGGAGTATGTAAAAGATATCTGGCATCTGAAAAAGACGCCGATATCCGGCAGTACTACAAAATGAACAACAGAACTGTGTCGCTTCTTTCAGGTGCAGGCCTGCTTCTTGCAGCGTGCATCTGGGGTTTTGCTTTTGTCGTTGTAAAAGACAGTCTGGATTTTATAGGTCCTGTTTACATGATTGCATTCCGTTTTTCCACAGCAACTATAGCTTTGGGAATTCTTTTTGCGCCCAGGCTCAGGAAGATTTCCAAAGCGTACTGGAAAAATGGTGCCGTTCTCGGCACTTTTTTGTTTCTCGCATACGCTTTTCAGACAATCGGATGCGGTTACACAACGGCGGGAAAAAATGCTTTTTTGACGACAATCTACGTAATGCTCGTCCCGCTCTTCGGCTGGCCACTGTACAAAAAGCGGCCGGGGTGGTATGTCTTTGCTGCTGCAGTTATATCCATAACGGGGATAGGGCTGCTTGCATTGTCAAATGAGGACGGTTCCGTTCTGAAGATGAACACGGGAGATATCCTTACACTTATCTGCGGATTGTTCTATGCGCTGCATATCCTGTATATGGAAAAGTGCAACAGGGACCAGGATCCTATTCTGCTCACTGTGCTGCAGTTTTTTTTTACAGCGGTATTCGCGTGGATTGTATCTCCGGTTTTCGACGGAGCCTTTCCTTTTGCGGCTGTGAAAAATCCGCATGTCGTCGTTTCAATGTTGTATCTCGGTTTGCTGAGTACAATGGTCGCTTACGTCCTTCAGAACGTCGGGCTGAAATATGTGCAGTCGTCAATCGCTGCACTGTTCCTGTCGTTTGAATCCGTATTCGGCGTTCTTTTCAGCACGCTGCTTCTGCACGAGCATCTTACTCCGCGCATGATTGCCGGCTGTGTTCTTATTTTTTTTGCAGTAATTCTGGCTGAAACAAAATTTGATTTTATACATATAAAGGGGTACAAAAAATGAAAAAAATTTTTGGTGTTGTGCTTGCCGCAGCTGCGCTGGTAACTGGTTTTGCAGGATGTTCAAAAAAACAACCTGCAGAGAATGCGTTGACTCTTGACGGAAAGACTCTCAAAGTCGGGGTAAACATTGCATATCCGCCGTTTGAATATTATGACAAAGACGGAAAGACTCCGCTCGGATTCGATGTCGAACTCGGTAAGGCGATTGCGGGCAAACTCGGACTTGAGCCGGACATCATCGACGTTGCATGGGAAGGAATCTTTGCAGGCCTTGATACTGATAAGTACGACTGCATTATCTCTGCCGTTACAATTACCGACGAACGCAAGGCCTCATATGAATTCTCACGGCCGTACATCGGAAACGGTCAGTCGATGATTCTGCTGAAAGGGTCTAAAATTACGGCAAAAACGCCGCAGGATCTCGCAGGACTCAAGGTCGGCTATCTCAGCGAATCGACTTCCGATATTTACATGACGAAACTTGCCGGTGAGGGGCTGAAATTTGAGGCAGAAGAATACGACGATGAAATGAACGCATTTGCCGACCTGAAAACGGGACGATGCGATGCTGTTATTTCCGATTCTCTTGTTGCAACCGATTATGTAAATAAACCGGACAGCGTATATGACCTTGTCTGGGAAGGACCAGCAGAAGAATATTTCGGTATTGCATATAAAAAAGGGAATACAGCGCTCCGCGATGCAGCAGACAAGGCTCTTGATGAGCTTGCCGCCGACGGTACGCTCAAAGAATTGTCAGAAAAGAATTTCGGTATCGATATTGTGTCAGATTTGAAAAAATAGTGCATAAATATACAGAAATTCTGTAAACACAATTGACAATCTGAATCGTAATTTCTATACTTACCCGAAAAGGACAAAGCTGTCTGCAAAAAGGCCTTTGTCCCTTTTTTGTTTACAGGTACTTTGTCCAAATAAGCTTATTTGGAGGATGAAAAAGATGAAGAAAATTATGATTACCGCAGTTCTTGCAGCTGCTGCTGCCGCAGGACTCGTCCTTTCGGGTTGTTCAAAGAAAACCGGAACAGCCGGCGGTCTTACACTTGAAAAAGGTGTTCTCAAAGTCGGCATGGAAATCGGATATCCTCCGTTCGAATATTTTGATACGGACGGAAAGACACCGGTAGGATTTGATGTACAGCTGGGTAAGGAGATTTCAAAACGCCTCGGACTTGAGATGCAGATTGTGGATACAGCGTGGGACGGAATATTTGCCGGCATCGATACTGATAAATATGACTGCATTATGTCTGCGGTGACGATTACCAGCGAACGCAAGGAAAAATATGATTTTTCGCGTCCGTATATTGGAAACGGTCAGTCCATGGTTCTTACAAAGGATTCAAAAGTTACGGCAAAGACTCCGGAAGAACTGGGAGGCCTGAAGGTCGCATATCAAGCAGAGACGACATCCGACATATATATGACAAAACTTGCCGAAAACGGACTTAAATTTGAAGCGGAAGAATATGATAAAGTGCTGAACTGCTTTGACGATCTGAAGCTTGGCCGTGTCGACGCCGTGGTCGCTGATTCCCTCGTTTCTGTTGATTATGTCAACAAACCGGACAGCCCTTTTGTCATGGCCTGGAAGGCAGATCCGACGGAATTTTTCGGGGTCTGCATGAAGAAAGGAAATACGAAACTTGCAGAAGCTGTAAATAAAGCTCTTACGGATATGTACGCAGACGGTACCCTTGTAAAGATGTCCGAAGAAATCTTTGGTTCCGATATGGTATCCGGGGCAAAAAATCAATAAATTGTCCGGCAGGGCAATGAACATATTGCTCTGCCACGGAATATGAGAAATCATATTCCCGATATAAAAAAAATCAGTAAGGATTTACTATGAATACATTGCATACGATAATAGGATGGATTCCAAGCCTGCTCGCAGGCGCAAGAGTTACAATACTGCTTACGCTTGCTTCTGTTAGTTCCGGATTAGTGCTTGCTTTATTTCTTGCTCTCGGCAAGATGTCGCATTCCAAACTTATTAATAAGCTTTGCGATGCGTATATTTTCTTTTTCCGCGGAACTCCGCTTCTTATGCAGTTGTATTTTGTGTATTACGGATTACCACAGCTTTCGACTGCCTTTACAATCAACAGCCGTTTTCTTGCAGCGTTCATTGCTTTTTCGCTCAACTCTGCGGCATATACCGCAGAAGTAATCCGCGCGGCAATACAATCAATCGACAACGGGCAGACAGAGGCAGCTCACGCGCTTGGCATGACATACCGGCAGACAATGTCACTTATTATTATACCGCAGTCGATACGCCGCCTTATTCCGCCGGTCGGAAACGAATTTATTATGGTGCTGAAGGATGCCTCCCTCGTTTCAATCATAGCGCTTGCCGATATCACGAAAGTTACGCGCAGTATTTCATCGTCCACGGCATCTGCGCTCGTTTATATTCCCGCTATGATTCTTTATCTCATTATTACAGCGGTGTTCACGTTCGTGTTCAACAGACTTGAAAGAAAATTTGCAGTGTATGAATAATACGGCAGGTTATAATCTGTATTTTGAGATATCCGTATTCTGATAAAATGAAATGCGGCAAACCGGCCTTCTGAGGCCTTTAATTATGAGGTATTTTTATGTCGATGATAAGAACTGAGAACATATGCAAGAAATTCGGAGAGCTGCAGGTATTGAAGAATGTTTCGCTTTCAGTCAAGCCGCAGGAAGTTGTCTGCATTATAGGGCCTTCAGGTGCAGGTAAATCAACATATCTGCGCACATTAAATCATCTGGAAACGATTGATAACGGGAAAATATATATAGAAGACCGTCTTCTTGACGATTATGAGAACGGTGTGCGTAAATTCCGGCTTCCCGCCAAAGAAATGCATGAAGAACTGCTTGAAATCGGAATGGTATTCCAGCGTTTTAATCTGTTTCCTCATAAAACGGTGCTTGAGAACGTCATGATTGCACCGATGAATGTCCGGAAGCTGAGCGAGAAGGAAGCCCGCGACAGAGCAACCGACCTCCTTTTCCGTGTCGGGCTTGCAGATAAAATTGATGTATATCCGAATAAACTTTCCGGCGGACAGCAGCAGCGTGTTGCAATAGCACGTGCCCTTGCTATGGAACCGAAAACAATGCTTTTCGATGAACCTACATCCGCCCTTGATCCGGAACTTGTCGGCGAAGTTCTCGCTGTTATGAAACAGCTTGCTCTCGACGGCATGACCATGATTGTCGTGACACATGAAATGGGGTTTGCACGGGAAGTTTCCGATAAAACTGTTTTTATGTTCGACGGACAGATTACAGAGCAGGGGGTGCCGGATGAAATTTTTCAGCATCCTCAAAGTGAGCGGCTTCAGCAGTTCCTAAAATCCATACTCTAGTTTATTTACACTATAGAGACTTTCCTTTATAGTAACTATTCAATGTCTAACAAACTCTTTTCAACACGGGGATTGTATCAGCTTATCTGGCCGCTCATAATTGAGCAGCTTCTTTCAATCCTTTTGGGTATGGCTGATATTGTAATGGTTTCCTCACTTGGAGAGGCTGCCGTATCAGGTGTTTCGCTTGTCGATTCAATTAACGTCCTTCTGGTAGAAGTTTTTGCAGCGCTTGGCACGGGCGGTGCTGTCGTTGCAGCCCAGTATATAGGGCACGGCGACTACGCTATGGCATCAAAGACGGCGAAACAACTGCTGTACACGATTGTCACTGTTGCCTTTACCATAATGGTATGCTGCCTTTTGTTTTACAGGCAGATCCTGTCGTTCATATTCGGTAGAATCGATGATAACGTTATGCAGTCAGCCCGTACGTATTTTCTTATTACGATTCTTGCATTGCCGTCAATCGCCGTGTATAACGGGTGTGCGGCATTGTTCCGTGCGCAGGGGAATTCCCGTGTTTCCATGCTTACGTCTTTGCTGATAAACGTTCTGAATATAGGCGGCAACGCTTTCCTTTTGTATGGCATGCACTGGGGTGTTGAAGGCGCGGCCGTTCCGACACTTGTTTCCCGAACCGTAGCGGCTCTTGTCCTTCTGGTCCTTCTGTACCGCGGGCGGGATTATAACGGACATCCGGCTATATCGATAAAAGGAATATCCCGTATATCGTTAGACGGGAAACTTGTTAAACGAATTCTTGCGATTGGCATACCAAACGGACTTGAAAACGGTATGTTTCAGATTGGAAAGATACTTGTGCTTTCACTCATTGCAACATACGGGACGACCGCAATTGCTGCAAATGCTGCTGCCAATACGCTTGCGTCTTTTGAGGTGCTTCCCGGAGCGTCTGTGGGACTGGCAATGCTTACTGTCGTGGGACAGTGCATGGGCGCCGGCGAATCAGAACAGGCCGTTTACTATACGAAGCGTCTTATGGTTGTTGCATATATATCGATGGTTATACTCAACATCCCGCTCCTTGCCTGTTCGTATAAAATTTTAGGAATTTACAATTTATCTCCGGAAACGACGAAACTCGCGTGGTACATGACGCTTACGCACGGTTTATGTTCGATGGTTATCTGGCCGTTGTCCTTTACGCTGCCTAACGTACTGAGGGCGGCGAACGACGCAGCCTTTACGATGATAGTTTCCATGATTTCCATGTGGACGGTCCGGGTCGGCATGAGCTATGTCTTCAAGTGGACAGGAATTCTCGGCATTGAGAACGCTCTGAGCTGGCCGGTTTCGTTTGGCGCCCTCGGTGTGTGGTTTTCAATGATTCTCGACTGGATTGTGCGTTCGACCTGTTTTGTATACCGCTTCCGCCGCGGAAAATGGAAATCGCGGAAATTGATCTAGACGCAGGATTTGCATCCATGCAAATCCTGCTCTGCGGGAATTGCCCCGGTTCGCACAACGAGCTCACCGGGATTCATCGCAGGATTTACTTTACGTAAATCCTGCTTTGCGGGAATTGCCCCGGTTCGCACAATGAGCTCGCCGGGATTCCCGCCTTGCTGAGACCCGCCATCCATGGCGGGCAGTTTTGTTTTTAACATACGTTTATTATACATGTCTTGCAGACTTGAAAAAAAATCTGATTATACTGCCTTTGTACAGAAAAACAGTCCGCTCCCACCTGAAATAATTACGCTATGCTCCGGCTCGCCAGAATAGGCGAGAGTCGCACGCGGAATTATTTCAGGTTCCGCTCCCTGTTCTTCTGTATATACTGCTGTCAATTGATTCCTTCCTGTACTACTGCCGGGATATGAAATAATAAACGACGTTTTTCGAATCTAAATAACAGAACATCCTGGACACCGTCTTTCTGTCCTGGTAAACGTCGTTTATTAGTCATGACATTCCTGGAAAAAAATTGCATACCTGGTGTAAAAGAGAATGCGGAGCAGAAAACAAGGCCGCGGGCGACCCTGAGCGAAGCGAAGTTGGAGCTTAAGCGGATTGTTTTCTGCGGGAGCATTCTCTTTTACAAATGCACAATAATAATTTTTTTCTGAAATCCAGTGCATAATAAACGTACGTTTTATATTGTTTTCCAGTCGGCACCATGGTTTGACATGAATGTCTGTACGGTATACGGGTGCTTTTTTGCATTCTTTGCGAAATAACCGATATCTGTGGCATATTCCGACATGATGTCGTCGGGATGATACCGCGTCCGCAGTGTCTGCGTTATACCGTCCGCCTGCGTGCGGGAAAGGGCTCCGTTAAGCCGGATGATATCTTCTGCTGCGGGAAGCA
Source organism: Treponema sp. UBA1793 (assembly GCA_002314445.1). Lineage (GTDB taxonomy): Bacteria > Spirochaetota > Spirochaetia > Treponematales > Treponemataceae > Treponema_D. The sequence goes on along the minus strand of DCFX01000047.1, from coordinate 27,490 downwards.
GGGCTGCCAGATTTTTTTCCATGTATTTTGCTTTTACGAAATCGAGCTGGCTTTGTTCTATCTGCCCATGCGGAAGGCACCTGCTGTTTTCATCTTCAAGCGTACGGACATGTCCGGTGACGTCCCACCATGCGGCAAAATCGGCGAAAAATGCGGAAGCTCTTGTGCGGAGCGGATATAACACGCTGTTGAACCAGGGAACGGCTCTTCCCTGATTATAGAAAAAACTGCATGAACATGATAGTTTTTCTGCACGGGCAATATCGGTTTCGGAGAATTTATCCGTATGCAGGACGTGGTACGGAGGATTTTTATCCCATACAAGTCCCAGGTTTTCAGCGTTGTCGTACAAATCCGTTCCCGGAAGTACGGAAAGGCAGAATGTTTCAAGATTATTCGGATACAGCGATACTGCAAAATCAATGCTTTCGCGGAAGCCCGTAAGACTGTCGCCGGGCAGTCCGTATATAAGGTCAAAACCGAATACAGCTCCCGTTTCGTTCAGTATGCCGATGTTTTTAACGAATAATTTTTTATTGAGCGTCCTGTGAACTTTTTCGAGTACGTCTTCATGTGCACTTTGCAGACCTATCTGCAGGGCGCACGGGATGGCGGTGAATGCCTTTGCCATTTCTTTATCGATAAATTCTGCACGGCATTCAAAATAAAAAAATGTATCAGGAGTCTTCTCTGCGATGAGGCGCAGTATGCGGAGTGCCCGTTTTTTGTCAGCATTGTATGTCGGATCAAGAACGAATACCTGAGGGACTTTTTTCTGCGCAAAAAAGTCGAGTTCCTGTTCTATTCGTTCCATGGGGAAATAGCGTACCTTTTTTTCACCTTTCGATTCATAACAGTATGAACATTTAAACGGGCATCCCCGCGCGAGTTCCCACAATGCGCCGCCGTACCGGGACGGATCAATCGTACCATCGAGCCACGGTGATGCGGTCTTTCCGATGTCGGGTGCCGGTGCGTGGACAAATGTGAGTGTTCTGGCCACACCGTTTTCTTTTCCGGGAATGTACACTCCCGGAGGAAGGGAGCCGGCTGCGCCTGATGCAAGCCGGGCAACAAGGCCCGGTACCGCAACTTCTCCTTCCCCTGCAATTGTATAATCGAAAGCTTCTGAGCTGAACGGGTCGGCTGTAATTTCCGGGCCGCCTGCAATACATACAAGGCCGGGGATTCGTCTTTTCAGCTCTCCGGCTGCCTGTTCCAGTACGATTCTGTTCCAGACATATACGGAAAAGCAGACAATTGCCGGTTTCCCGGACGCAAGTATGGCAGCCGCAATAAAACTGCCTGTTGTCCCCGAATTACAGGCATCGGCATAACCGGTGTCTTCTGCCGTAATGCTCGTGAGCATGACAGAATAATTTTCAGCCGTCACATCATCATGCTTCAGAGCTGATGCGATGCACGCTGCTCCCAGCGGAAGTGCCTGCGGGGATTTTTCTATAAGAACTGTTGTACAGATGATAAGCGGCTTCATCTTGTCAAGTTTATTCTTTTTGTCATACTGTGTCCACTCGGCCTGTAAAATGATATACTCCATTCATGATAACGGAAATTACGCTCATCGTCCGGCCTGAGGACGAACACAACGATTCTTTGATTCAGAAAGAAGCAGTACTGGAACTTTCCAGAAAGGGCATCAAAGTATCGGAAAGTATGCTGACTCTTGTATTCCAGAAAAAATCTATAGATGCACGTCACGGGCAGGTCAAACTGTGCCTGCGGTATAAAGCGTATGTCGGGGAAAAACCTGAAGCATCATCATTATCCGGCCCTGTCTGGAAACATGCCGGGACGGAACACCGTGTTATTATAGTCGGTTCAGGTCCTGCTGGCCTTTTCGGAGCCCTTCGTCTTCTTGAAGAAGGTATTCAACCTGTCATTATAGAAAGAGGAGTTGAAACATCTCTCCGCAGAAAGGATATTGCGGAAATCAGCACAAAGGGAATAGTCGGGAAAGACAGCAACTACTGTTTCGGTGAAGGAGGGGCCGGTACATTCTCCGACGGTAAACTGTATACGCGGAGCAATAAGCGCGGAAATATTGAACGTATCCTGCAGATTTTTACGATGTTCGGTGCAGACAAATCCATATTAACGGATGCGCATCCTCACATCGGAACGGATAAACTTCCTGCGGTTATAAATGCGGTGAAAGCCAGAATCGTCGAACTCGGCGGCGAATTTCATTTCAGCATGAGGTGTACCGGTTTCTTGACGGAGAAAAACGGAGAAGGCTTGCGCGTTACCGGCATAACGGCAGAAGATACGGTGAGTGGTGCGGCAGCAGAATTTTCAGGTGACTGTGTCCTGCTTGCAATGGGACACTCCGCATCGGATATATATGAACTTGCAGCCCGTACGGCACCCGATGCGCTTGAAGCAAAGACGTTCGCTGCCGGCGTCCGGGTGGAACATCCCCGTGAACTTATAGACAGCATTCAGTACCACGGTCAGTCCCGCGGAAGCGTTCTGCCGGCGGCCGAATACCGCCTTGTCACTCAGGTTGACGGGCGCGGTGTGTATTCGTTCTGCATGTGCCCCGGCGGATTTGTCGTTCCGTCTGCCACCGGCCCTGACGAAATCGTCGTAAACGGTATGTCACCGTCGTCGCGCAATTCTCAGTGGTCCAACGCTGCAATAGTTGTAGAGACGCGGCCCGAGGACATTCCCGGAGAATACCGGAAGCAGGCGGATGAAGCTCACTGCCCGGCGCTTGCAGGTTTGTACTGGCGGACATGGCTTGAACGGGAGACAAAAAAGCACGGGGTCGGGCAGTCAGCTCCTGCCCAGCGCATGGTCGATTTTCTGGCGCACCGGGCAAGCGGAACGCTTCCGGTATCAAGCTATACGCCCGGTACTGTATCGAGCCGCCTCGATGAGTGGCTTCCGCCGCAGATTGTGTCACGGCTGGCTGCAGGATTTGCAGATTTTAACAGAGAGATGAAAGGATATGTCTGCGGCGAAGCTCTCCTGATAGCAGGTGAAACGAGGACTTCCACTCCTGTCCGCATCCTGAGGGATAAAGATACGTATGAATGCACGAAACTGAAGGGGCTGTATCCTGCCGGCGAAGGTTCGGGATATTCCGGCGGCATTGTTTCCTCTGCAATGGACGGAGAAAATGCGTGCAGCAGCATTGCAGAAAGGCTTCTGCACCGGTAAAAGCGCAATACAGGTTTTGGGGAAACGGTTCGCATGAGTACTCTTTATACAATCTCCCCTGCAAAAGGGATAATCAGATTTCATATACGTCCTGCCGATATTCCCTTATTACCGGTATATATTGCAGGTTCGTTTACTGACTGGCAGCGTCTGCCTGTTTCCGAATGGCAGCTTCTTCCGGAAGAGAACGGCGGACGGCTTGTACTTGACAGAAACCTGGACGAAGTACTGATTCCCGGAAACTGCGGGTATCCCGAGTATACTTTCTTTACAATCGACAAGTCCGGAGACGTGCAGCCCCTTGCATTGGACGGCGGTAGTGACGGGCGGCATGAATTTCTGGGAAATTATGCACTTTTACAGCAGGGCGACGACCTTACGTTGTTTATGCACGAAGCAGAGAAAGCTTCGCGCATAAAGACACTTCCGGATTTTATGCCGCTGACTGATGAAAACAGAGCCATTGTTGCAAATTTCAGGAAGATTCCCGGCTCGTCGTGCGTATACCGTTCCTATCATCCGTATAAAAAATCATTTCCCGGATTTGATACAGAAGAGATCCGCAGCCTCACAGTAAAACTGCTGCTTGAAGAAAAGAAGATTGCATCAATTATCTGTCTGAGCGGAGATGAACCGGCTGATTCTTTGAGAGGCGAAACGATCTGTGTGTATCAGCAGCAGCTGATTGCGGCCGGAAATGAATATTATACTGATACATCGTATGAGACTGCGTATTATCATTCCGGAAACAGTAAGTTTATTGCATTATTCTGCGGTATCCTTCGTTTTATTGCCGCTCATTCAGGGCCGTATCTTGTGCACTGCAGGCTCGGCTCTGACCGTACCGGTGTCGTAAGCGCGCTGCTTGCACTGCTGTGCGGCGCAGTCTGGCCTGATGTGGCTGCGGACTATGAGAAAACAAGCAGTATGGGGATACTGCAATACAGGGACCGCAGGCTTTTACGGTATTCCCTGGAACATTTTGCGGAAGTATCGTTATCTGATACAGTCATATATGCCTCTGCCATTGCGGCCCGATGTGTTTCAAGCGGCTGTATCACCAGTGCTGAACTGGAGAAAGCTGTTGAACGTATGTCATGTTGATTTATTTTTTTAAAATTATTTTAATTACCCGCTTGTAAATCATTTTTAATCACTATATCCTTTCTTTCAGGACGTCCGGTATATCTTAGAAACCTCTAAAAACTGAAGTTTTCAGAGGTTCTCACTTGTCAGAAGGAAGTTGTATATGATTGAGAAAAAAAAAGACGAAATTGAAGCAAAGATACGCAGTGAGTACAACAACACCGCAGGTATTGTTGTGTACAAAGACGGTGTAAGCGTGTATGAAAAATATTTTAACGGATACACCGCCGGAAACGCCGTTCATATCTGTTCGGTGACAAAAAGCGTTTTTTCCGCTTTAATCGGGATTGCCGCCGGTAAGGGATATATTTCCGGTGTGAATCAGCATGTTCTTGATTTTTTTCCGGATTACACAGTAAAACCCGGAGAAAGGACTATACAGAACATTACGATAGAGCATCTGCTTACTATGACGGCGCCGTATAAATATGAAACGGAGCCGTACGAGAAATTCTTCAAAAGCCCCAATCCGGTTTACGACGCACTCGACCTGCTTGGAGGAGAACGACCCATCGGAAAGTTCAATTATTCCGCAGTCGGAGGAACGCATATACTGTCAGGTATTCTTGCAAAAGCTGTCGGGCAGTCCGTTTTTGATTTTGCATCGGAAAACCTGTTTTCCCCGCTGGGTATCACTGTGCCGCGCAGTGTCATACTGCATTCTGAAGAGGAACACCTTGCGTTCATGAATGACAAAAACTCCCGGGGCTGGATTGCCGATCCGCAGGGATTCAACACCGCAAGCTGGGGACTTTTCCTTACTCCGTCCGAAATGGCGGAACTTGGCCTGCTGTATCTGAACGGCGGCGTACGGAACGGCAGGCAGCAGGTACCGGCAGAATGGATCGCAGAAAGTACCAGGGAACACAGCCATTGTTCAGAATGGGGTATGTCATACGGCTATCTGTGGTGGCTTACCGGAAAAGGCTGTTATGCCGCCCTGGGCGACGGGGGCAACGTGATTTATGTAAATCCTGAGAAAAAGATGGTGACAGCAATCGCTTCCCTGTTAGTTCCTGAACCGAAAGACCGGCTCAAACTGATAAAAGAATACATTGAACCTGTTTTCGGAAACTGAGTAAGCAGCCCTGCAAAGCTGATTTTCAGGCGTGCAATTTTCCTACAAAAGTGGTAGACTATTTGCATGCCTGATCAGTTTTCACGTACACAGTTACTTATGGGAAAGTGCGCTCTTGAAACGCTTAGCGGGGCGCGCGTCATCGTATTCGGAATAGGCGGGGTGGGTGGGTTTACAGTCGAAGCGCTTGCCCGTGCCGGTGTCGGTGCCATAGAAATTGTCGACGACGACAAAGTCTGCCTTACGAATTTGAACCGCCAGATTATTGCCCTTCACAGCACTATCGGAAAATACAAGGTTGACGTAATGGCCGACCGCATTCACGACATAAACCCGTGCTGCGAAGTGGTGAAGCATCAGTGCTTTTTCCTGCCCGAAACAGCCGGTCAGTTTGATTTTACAAAATACGGATATGTCATAGATGCTGTCGACACTGTCGCGGCGAAAATTTCCATTATAGAGAAAGCAAAGGAAGCGGGTGTTCCCGTTATAAGCTGTATGGGGGCGGGCAACAAGCTTGACCCCACACTGTTCCGCGTTGCCGACATTGCAAAGACAAGCGTCTGCCCTCTTGCGCGCGTAATGAGGCAGGAACTGAAAAGACGTGGAATTACGGACGTGAAAGTGTTGTACTCCGTTGAAAAACCTGTCGAGCCTGTGGATGATATGTCAACCAGCTGCCGTACGCACTGTTTGTGTCCTCCGGGGGCGGCGCACAAGTGTACGGAACGGCGTGCAATTCCGGGAAGTACTTCATTCGTTCCGTCTGTTGCGGGGCTTATGATTGCCGGCGAGGTTATAAAAGACATTACCGGCATACGGGGGAACGGCTGCTGATTTTTGTCTGTTACCGGAGCACGTTCAGTAAATCGGTGCGTCCCGCTTCTTCAAGCGCTTCGCGCACGTCGTTCCTGTTTTCTTTTTTGTTGAACTGCATGAGCGCCCTCTGGAGCCGCCTCTCATGCGCTCCGCGGGCGACGTGAATCTGTTTCATGGAACCGTCCGCGTTTTTGTCGTACGGCGAAAGGCCTGTCCAGTACATGCATGTCGAAAGGCTGCCCGGTGTGGGATAAAAGTCCTGTATCTGGTCGGGAACGAAGCCCGTTTTTTTCAGGTACAATGCCGTTTCAACCGCTTCGTTCAGGCCGGAACCCGGATGGGATGCAATATAGTACGGCACAAGATACTGTTTCATGTCAATTTTTTTGTTCATAACCGCATATTCCGCGGCAAATTTTTCATAGACAGCGTGCGTGCTTTTCCGCATCAGGTGCAGAATCGTATCGCTGACGTTTTCGGGTGCAACTTTCAGCTGCCCTGAGATATGATATCTGCACAGCTCTTCAAGAAATGCGTCACTGCTGTCCATCATGAGATAGTCGAACCTGATGCCGCTGCGGATGAACACCTTTTTTACCCCCGGAATGTTCCGCAGCTCCTGCAGCAGTTTTACGTAGTCGCTGTGGTCTACGCGGAGGTTGGGGCACGGGTCGGTGCCGAGGCACTGGCGGTTTTTGCATACGCCCGCGGTACGCTGCTTTTCGCATGAAGGCTGCCGGAAATTTGCAGTCGGCCCGCCTACGTCGTGGATATAGCCCTTGAAATCAGGGCGGGAGGCAAGCATTTCCGCTTCTTTAATAAGCGATTCATGGCTCCGTGACTGAATGGTTCTGCCCTGATGAAACGTGATTGCGCAGAATGAACATGCGCCGAAACAGCCGCGCACGCTCGTAAGTGAAAACAGCACTTCCTTCAGTGCGGGAATGCCGGTCTTTCCGTTTGCTGCCGGCACATCGTAATCAGGATGCCACCGCCGTGTATACGGCAGTTCCATCACCGCATCGAATTCCTCAGTCGTAAGCGGAAAAGCCGGTTTTTCCTGCACGACGTACCGTGTATCGCACTGTTCAACAAGTACGGATGCGTTAATCGCATCCGTATTCTGTTCCTGAATGACGAAAGATTCTGCGAACCTCTGTTTACTGTCACCGTCATCACCTGATATTTCAGCGTACGGCGGCAGCTGTATGCACCCGCTCTCTGACGGGACTTCGTCTGCTTTTCCCGTATACCAGCAGGTGCCGCGTACGTCCCGTATCTGCCTGACAGGAACGCCTGCCGCCAGTTTGTCCGCAACTTCAATAATGCTGTGTTCTCCCATGCCGTACAGGAGCAGGTCGGCTTTGCTGTCGAGGAGAATCGAACGGCGTACCTTGTTTGACCAGTAGTCGTAATGAGTCATACGCCGAAGGCTTGCTTCAATGCCGCCTATAATAACGGCCGCACCCTTATACGCTTCACGTATTTTTGCGGTATATGCGATGAGCGCACGGTCAGGCCTGTGTCCGGCTTCCCCTCCGTGTGCATATGCGTCTTCCGAGCGGGGCTTATTGTTCGCCGTGTAGTTTGAGACCATCGAATCCATGGCACCTGCGCTGGCAAGAAATGCGAGCCGCGGGCGTCCGAGTACGGTAAAAGATGCTGCTTTCGAAAAATCAGGCTGAGCGATGATTCCCACCTTATAGCCGTGCGATTCAAGAAGCCTGCCGAGCAGGGCGGCTGCAAAAGACGGGTGGTCGACATATGCGTCGCCGGAGACAAAAACAAAATCACACTCGTTCCAGCCGCGTGCATCCATGTCGGCTCGCGAAACGGGGAGAAAGGTCATACGCGGATCATTCATGCATACAGCATAGCAGATTTTACCGTTTTGTGCTTGTACCGTTTTATTCGGGCACGGAGGCTGTTTACTGGTAAGAGGGTTTACTGCCCCGGCTGTTATAACCAAAAAGTGAATAAAGTTATAAAAATAGTGAATAATATACAAATTAACATATATTAAAGAGAATAAAATACTAAAAAGTTGACAGATTTAAAAAGGTGCGTGATAATTTGAAATCGTTGGGAGAGCGACATGACCGTATCTGCATTTTCTTCTTCTGTTAAACGAACTGATCAACATCCCTGCCTTATGCAGCATGACAGTATATCTGCCGCACGAAAGAATCCCAGTTGGTTGAAAACTGCCTGATACTGCGCAAATAAGAGCTGTACAGGCATATATAAAGTTATATTGTAGGGGGTCTGGAATGAAAGCACAAAAATTGATCCGTAAAGGCATCATGTGCATTCTCGGGCTTGTTCTTGCAGTCAGCCTTACCGGCTGTTCAGGAACAACAGGAAGCAGCAGTGAAAGTGCCTCAGTAACGGCAGTGTCGAGGTCGGTATCATCGACAACGACTTCGGACAAAAGCGGCGTTATGCTGCAGGGATTTAACTGGGCCAGTGCAACGGAAAGCAGTTCTACGTCATGGTATCAGACGATGATTAACAATGCCGATGCCATCAAGAGTGAATTCGCGTACGTCTGGTTTCCGCCGCCGAGCCTTGCAGTTTCCAGCGAGGGATATCTTCCGACGCAGCTGAACGACCTTAATTCAGAGTACGGGACGGAGACTCAGCTGAAGGCCGCGATCAGCGCGATATCTCCTGCCAAAGCGATTGCAGACATTGTTATAAACCACCGCTGCGGCTCGACTGACTGGGGTGATTTTACCAATCCGAAATGGAATGACGATTTCTATTCAATCTGCAGCGACGATGAAGGTTTCTCCAGTTCGTCCGCAATGATGGCTTCAAGCAAAAGGGGAAACGCGGATACTGGTGACGGATACTCCGCGGGTCGCGATCTTGATCATACAAATACCGACGTACAGAACGGAATCATTACATGGATGACCGGCGTTCTGAAAGCGGACGGTTTTGTCGGCTGGAGATACGACTTTGTAAAAGGATATGCCGGTTATTACGTCGGGAAATACGATGCGGCGACATCTGCCGGATTTTCGGTTGGTGAATACTGGCCTTCCGACACTTTTAATTCCTCAAACTGGGAAAGCGAAATAATGAGCTGGATAAACGCAACGGAAACCGGCGGATACAAATCGCGCGCATTCGATTTTGTCCTGAAGGGCAACCTGAATTATGCGTTCGGCTACAAGGATAATCTTACCTGCTGGAATATGTCTCTTCTTGCCGATTCCAATAATCTTTTCCGTCAGGCACCGTCTTATGCCGTAACGTTCATAGACAACCACGACACCGGAAGCACCCAGAATCTCTGGTCAATAGATCCCGGCGACCTCGGCCCTGCATACGCGTTTATCCTGACTCATCCCGGCTATCCGTGCGTGGCATGGCAGCATTACTTTACCGGCAGTACCTCTCAGTATAAAGGCGGTATGTCGGTCAGCGGCACTTCGTATACGCTTCAGCAGCATATTAACAAGCTTATCAGTATCCGGCAGGAAGCAGGTGTCTGCTATGACAGTGCCATTTCCGTACTTGCTGCAACAACGACGCTGTACGTCGCACAGATTACGGGAGAAACAAAAACGCTCATCGTGAAGATCGGCGGAGACAGCTACACGCCGTCCGGCGATTACACGAACGTTTATTCGGGCACGAACTTCGCTGTCTGGGAAGGTTCCGGTTCATCAGGTTCCAGTGTAACGCTTTCCGCAACGTATGACGCCGGATACGGTAATGCTCTGTATTTCACAGGTTCGTTCACGGAAGGAAACTCCTGGACAACGGCGGTGCGCGGTACCTGGTCGACAGGCAATGTCTGGACTGCATCAGTCACAGTTCCGTCAGCCGGTTCGTTCGAGTGGAAAGTCATGAAGGGCAGCTACAGCCTCGGCAGTTCCGTGAGTACGTCAGCAAGCGGATTAACGTGGTCTTCAAACAGTAACGCAAGTTATCCGGGGACTACTTCCGTAACGCCGTCTTTCTGAGATAAGTTCCATACGTCTGCGGCCGTATTGCCGTTGACGGCCGTATTGCCGTTGACGGCCGTATTGCCGTTGACGGCCGTATTGCCGTTAACGGCCGTATTGCCGTTAACGGCCGTTCCGCAGACGTATGGTTTTTAAATTGTGTATACCTGCGGACACCCGTAGACAGGGTGCGTAAAGACGCCGAACGAAGTGCTGTATACTCCGGCCAGATTATCGGGCGTCAGGACACGTTCTGCCAGTCCCGTGATGCACGGGCCTCCGCGGGGAAGAAGCGCGATTCTGTCTGCAAACCGGGATGCCGTATTCAAATCGTGGATAGAGGCAAGTACGCCGAAATTTTTTTCATGTGCGAGTTTTTTTATGAACGTGAGCAGCTCCGCCTGATAGCCGAAGTCGAGGTTTGCAACAGGCTCGTCAAGCAGCAGCATGTCCGGCTCCTGCGCAAGCGCGCGTGCAATCCTCACCTTCTGCGTTTCTCCGCCGGACATGCTGAATATGCGGCGGTCTGCGAGTGATTCAAGCCCCATGGCTGCAATGACGCTGTCAACAGCGTCGTAATCGGACTGCTGGTATACGCCGTTTACGGTGTGCGCATACCTGCCGGTAAGGATGATGTCGCGTGACGTATAATTCCATGCGCTTTTTTCTTCCTGAATCATATAGGCAATATGAAGCGCTGCCTTCTTTCTGCCCAGAGAGCCGACAGGCGTATCGTCGAACGACGGCATGCCGTCGGCAGAATCGATGTGCAGCGTACCGGGAACTATGCCGGCCAGAAGCGAGAGCAGCGTTGATTTACCCGACCCGTTCGGCCCTGTAAGGCACACGATTTCGCCCGAATGAACTGAAAGTGTCAGATTCTTAAGAATGACCGACATTCCGTATGATGCGCACACATTCTGCACGGAAAGGGTGTGGAGCTGTTTTTCAGTATCCATTGCGCAGTCCCCTGTCGGAAAAAATGAGCGAAATAAAAAACGGAGCACCGAGCAGCGACGTTATGACGCCGACCGGTATTTCTGCAGGGGCGGCAATCGTCCGTGCAAGCGTGTCGGACAGGAGCATTAGCACCGCACCGGCAGCCATAGAAAGGGGAATGAGTGCCCTGCTCTTAGCTCCGTATATGCGACGTACCATGTGCGGCGCAATAAGTCCCACAAACCCTATAGTACCGCCGGCGCACACTGCGGCCGATACAGCCAGTGCACCTGCCGCCATGACGAGTACCCGCAGTCTGTTCACCTCAACGCCAAGGGAGGCAGCAGTCCTTTCTCCGCCTGCGAGCAAATCGAGCGGAACCGCGCATACCAGCAGCAGAATGACTGCAAGGGCAGCCGGCAGTGCGATGAAACTGAGTTCGTCCCATCCGCGCCCGTTGAAGCTGCCGAGCATCCAGACGTACATCGCGTGCAGTTCCTTCTCACGCAGCAGGAGTATGATGGATGTAAGCGCGGAATACAGCGTGCCGAGCGCCGTTCCGCACAGGAGCAGCGCAACGGTCGATGACGGCCCCGATCTTCTTCCGCCCAGCGCGGATACCAGTACGCCTGCTGCCAGTGCACCGCAGAACGCCCCTGCATTTACCGGCGAAACAGTTCCGCCAAGCACCGGCGTCATGCTGAAGACCCCCGCGGCAACAGCGCCGAGAGCCGCTCCCGACGATATTCCCATAATTCCCGGTTCCGCGAGCGGATTCCGGAAAAAAAGCTGGAATGCCGCGCCAGCCCCCGCAAGCAGTACGCCTGCAAGAGCGGCAAGAACAGCCCGCGGAAGGCGCAGGTTTAAAAGTATGATGCGCGAAAAATCTGTATCACTGCCGCTGCTGAAAACATCGTGCAGGCTGATCCGTTCCGCCCCGGTGAGCAGGGCAAAGACAAACGAGAATGCAAGCAGCATGACAAGCACCACGACAGGGAAAACATATCTGCCGTTTTTACGCCCGTATCTGTTTTTCATTTAATACCGTCAAAGGAAATTTCAGGATGAACCGCTTTTGCAAGGAGGAGTACTGCATCCGAAATACGCGGACCCGGGCGCGCGGTTACGTCTGAGTTGATACGAATTATGCGTCCGCTGCGCACTGCCGGAATGGTGCTCCATCCTGCCCTTGTTTTTACCGACTGAGGCGTAACGCTTTCCGTGTCGGGAATGAGTATGACGTCCGGCTTCCGTGCAATAATCGTTTCTTCGCTTACGACAGGATACGCCTGATTGATGTCCGCAAAAATATTGCTGCCGCCGGCACGCGTTACAAGGTCGTTCAAGAACGAATCTTTTCCCGCACTCATGTACGGCGAGTTCCACACTTCCCAGTATACGGAGAGAGCAGCGAGCCCCTGTATCTTCGCATTCACCGCATCAAGCACCGATGTAATATGGTTCCGCACGGCAGCCGCTTCCGCTTCGTGTCCCGTTATGCTGCCCATATCGGCGATTTCTGTGAGGACGTCCTTTACAAACGACGCATCGGAAATGTACACCTGGATGCCGTAGGATCGCAGCGTATTAACAAGATAATCGTGCATGCCGTGCGTCGCATACACGAGGTCGGGTTTATACGAAATGATTTTTTCAATGGAAAGCGTTTTTCCGTCGAATCCCCCGACGGAGGAAAGCATTTTTACTTCCGCAGGATAGTCGCAGAAATCGGTCCGCGCCGCAATCTGACTGAACGCGCCGACGGCACAGAGTATTTCCGTCGCAGCCGGAGAAAGCGATACGATCCGTTCTGCATGTTTCGATTTAAACGCCTGCAGTGCCGTCGTGTTAATAGCTTTGGCATCGACGGACGAATCCGCCGCAGTCAGCGAAAGAACCGGAAAAAAGGTGAAAATGCAGATAACTGTCAGCAGCCTGTACAGACTTTCCCTGCCGCAGATTTTCCCGTTCCGCATCAGCGTGCACCCCATTCACTGTAGTATGCGTCTATTTCTTTTTTAAGTTCGTCAGTTATTATTTTTTTTCCGCCGTTTGTATAGAGCGCATCCACCACATCCTGCATTGAAACAATGGCGCGCGCGGGAAAGGCATACCGCTCTGTTATTTCGTCGAGCGCACATTTCTCCGTCTCAAGCCCTCGTTCCATGCGGTTGAGCGACACTATCAGTCCGACAATTTTTACCGCAGCAGGAGAGCTCCCCTGCGCTTTAATAATCGGGAACGTTTCTTCTATGGATTTACCCGATGTCGTTACGTCTTCAATAATCACAACCCGGTCACCGTCACCGATTCTGCTGCCGAGCAGAATGCCCGTATCACCGTGATCCTTGATTTCCTTCCTGTTCGAGCAGTATCGTATTTCCTTTCCGTACAGCTCATGGTACGCAATAACCGTCGCAACCGCAAGCGGAATGCCCTTGTATGCCGGTCCGAACAACACGTCAAAATCGTCCCCGAAATTATCGTGCACAGCCTGCGCATAGTACTTTCCCAACCTTCCGAGCTGCGAACCGGTAACATAGGCGCCTGCATTCATGAAGAACGGCGAGTGCCGTCCGCTTTTAAGCGTGAACGACCCGAACTTAAGCACCTGACATTCAACCATAAAATCAATGAAATCTTTTTTATACTGTTCCATACGGGATATAGTAGCAGAAATCAGGATTTTCTACCATAAATGACATCTCTGGATTAGGGTTTCCTAAAGTAATATGCGCGCAGCTGTGCGGGCAACCCGTGTTCCCGCCGGTGGTTCACCCTGAACCTGTGGACCGCAGACTGATTACAGCTTATACTAGAGAAAAATTATGGATGGTATATACAATAAAACAAAAGTATTAATAAATGGTATATTATTATCAATAATGGTGTTTAAATATAACATAATCTCTTGACAATTAAATACTTTGAATTATAATTAAAAATATTTATTTGAAACGTTTTATTTTAAAGGATGGATGCTATGAAAATAGGATTTAAAGAATTCCTTGAACTTAATGTAAATGAACTTATAGCAGTGAACGGGGGAGGCTCAGGCAGCTGTTCCGGCAGTTCTGGTGATAATACCGGCAGCGGGAATTCAAATTCTTATACAAGGGATGACAGCTGCCCCGGACTTCATGTTATTACATACGGCAATGGTAATGAATCAAATACAAAAACATCCTGTAATGGTTCTGCATCTTCGAGTGGTAGTTGCAGTGGAGGTTCTACAGGAAAGGGAACTTCAGCAGGTAAAGAATATAGTACCGGTAATGGTTCTGGTGATTCCTGTGGAGGTGGTACATATACAGGGACAACAGGCAGTTGTGGAGGTATAAACGATAAAAAAACAGGAGGGGTGCCTTCTGGTAAAACATCTGGAAAGAGCACCGCTGGTACGTGTGCGGGAACGACCGGCTCAAACACAACTTCCGGCTCATGGGGACAGATTACGAATACCTATGCAGACGATTTGACGATGCAGGAATATAAAGATACACCAACAGATAATTCAATGAACGGGGGAAATACCTACAGTAAGTCCGGCTGTTTAATGACGGGAACTGCCAAACTGCTTACACAGATTACAGGGATTGATTTTGACGAGGTAAAAGTAAACCAGTCGTATGACACCAATACAGACGGTCTCATGTCGGAGGATGAAATAACCTCAGCAATCCGGGCAAATCTTACCAGCGGTAAGCAGGTTCAGTCGGACTGTTTTGAAAGTACCCTTACGAAACAGACGCTGGACTCTATAGCAGGTTCTTCAGACGGGACAACATATATGCTGGGACGGGCGGAGGACGTACAAGGAGGGCAGCACTGGGTAGTCCTTGAGGGATACAGTACAAACAGCCGCGGGCAGGTGCAGTTTACCTATGACGGTACCAGTTCTAATGATGCCGGGCGGATCTATATTTTAGGGACTCCCCAGTCCGGACAGACAAATACATACCGTATTTCAAAAATTGAGACATATACAATCAGATAGCGAAAGGAGATTCTTTATGATAAAAAAACAGTTTCTGCTGTATGTATGCTTTATTTTTCTGGTATCATTCTGTTTTCCGGAGGACTATACAGAAACGGTTTTCAAAGACGTTTTTCCGGAGACTTCTCCGACATATCAGTTTGATGTCCGGAATCCTCTGTTGAAAAATGAACTCTATGTCACTGATATTTCCGTTCTTGAAAACAGAATACTTCGTACTACACTGGACGGATATTCAATTCTCAAGGATGGTACAAAAGTTTATGATGATTCAGACATCAGAACGATTGCTTATCGATATTATATATTCGATAAAAGTGGACAAATAACAGATAAATATATAATTGTTGTTGAGGATAATGGATTGACCTTCAACAACAAACACAAGATTTATAAATGTGATGGGAAAACATATACAGATGGAGATGTTTCTTATGTAATAAAAAAAGACGGTAAATCGGTTATCCTTTTCAATAATGAAAAACCGGCATATGAGTTCAGCCAGAACAGGATAGTGCAGTATCAGCAACACGGAAATTCGGTGGAGCGGCAGGAATATGCCTGTACTGGTGATTCTGCAACATGTACGGACTGGTGGGATAAAAGAATATCGGCCGTCCGGGATTACCAGTACGGTATTCTTATAAAAGATTACCGGCCGATTCCTGACGGAGAATTCGTCAGATTATTTACCAGTGCGGAAGGTACCGGACTCAGGCAGACGAGTGAAACAAGAAGCGGGAAAAAGAAAGCATATCCAGACCAATATACGGAACGAAGAAGGAATGCGGCAGGGTTCCTTGAATATGAACTTGTCAGACCGGTGAAGGACGGTTCACCGGGAGATTACAGCATCTCAAAAGCGGAGATCATAGATGGACCTGATGAAATTCTGCAGAAATATTTTCAGCTGAAATAAGTGAAAGAAAATGAAGAATCAGTAAATATAAAATTATTAAATCAGAGTTTTTTGTTCTGCGTTTTTTATACGGATGATGGATGGCGGCAGTACTTTTTAAAACCTAGCAGGACGTTCGGTAAGTGAAGCTTTCAAGACGGTCCCGGATGGGGTATACGAAAGCTTATGAGTCTGTTGTTGTTTTTTTATTCGTGAGGAGGGTTTAATACCCCGCCCCTTG
>DCFX01000047.1:0-10895 GCA_002314445.1 Treponema sp. UBA1793 | reverse complement strand
TATTGATTACTGAAAAAACAACAATGAAAACAAAATATAGAAGTGAAACTTTAAAATGAAAATAAAGCAGGTATTACAACATGATGAGACAGACTGCGGCGCCGCATGTTTGTCAATACTTCTCCAGTATTACGGAAAAAGAGTTGCACTGCGAAAAATAAGAACAGCATCGGGAACTGATACCGCAGGAACTTCTGGATATGGTATTGTAAAGGGAGCAGAGAAATACGGACTGTGCTGCAAAGGTCTTATGGCTACTGATAAGAATCGTATCGTGGATATTCCTCTGCCTGCAATTTTTCATCTGCATAGAAAAGCTGAACATTATGTTGTTGTGTATAAGATAAAGAAAAATTTTATATATGTCAGTGATCCGGCGATTGGCTTATGCAAATTTGCAAAGGCAGATTTTTTATCGGACTGGTCGGGAGTATTTTTTATAGTACATCCTGATTCATCTTTTGAAAAAGGATCTGATGATGAAAGTCTGCTGTTTCGGTTCCTGATATTATTGAAACCTCACAAAAAACTTGTAATACAGGTACTTGTAGCAAGCGTACTGCTTTCATTGTTCGGGGTATTTATTTCTTTTTATTTTCGTTTTCTTATAGACGAGGTTTTATATTCTCAGATAAAGTCGACACTTAATTTGTGTTCACTCTGCTATCTGCTTGTTCTTATTTTTCAGACAGTCATTACATTCTGCCGGAATCAGATTATCCTGTATTTAGGAGAAAAAGTTGATGTTACGCTGCTGTGTGATTTTTTCTGTCATTTGCTGCATCTTCCGTTGTCCTTTTTTACGTCAAGGAAAACAGGTGAAATACTTTCCCGCCTCAGCGATACGGAAACAATCCGGAATGCGGTTTCATCTACAACTCTTTCTATTGCAATAGATTCTTTTATGATTGTAATAGGGGCATTTTTTTTATGCAAGATGGGATCATCTTTACTTCCTGTTGCGATTATTCCGATTATTATATCATCTATCGTTGTATGGTTATATACAGGACCATTCAAGCGGTTAATAAGGCAACGGGCTGTGTTGGAAGCGGAAAAGAATGCATCAATGTATGAAAGTATAAATGGGATAGCAACTATAAAAGGACTGGCAACAGAGGAACGTGCATTCAGTCGTGCGGAAATACGTATTGTTGAGACAGCTGAAAAGGCACTCTCTCTTGGAAAACTTGGAAATGGTCAGAATGCCTTGCAGACCTTTATTTCTGGGTGCGGAACACTTGCTTTGTACTGGTACGGAAGTTATCTGATTTTTGGCGGCTCTATAACACTCGGACAGCTTATTTCTTTTATCACGTTGTCCGGCTTTTTCCTTGGACCATTAAGCAGACTGCTTACTATGCAGCCGTACTGGCAGGAAGTGTTTGTTTCTGCTGAGCGACTTTCGGATATTATTGATACTCCTGAAGAATCAGGGGATGAAGAGAAAGAAGAAGCTGTAAATCTTTCCGGCAATATAGAATTCCGAAATGTTTCTTTTTCGTATGGTACCAGGGGAAAAGCGGTTGCAGGTGTTTCGGTTACTATTCCTGCAGGGAAAAAAGTTGCATTTGTCGGGATGTCAGGTTCGGGGAAAACAACTCTTCTTAAACTGCTTATGAAATTTTATGCTTGCGAAGAAGGAAGAATACTTATTAATGGAACTGACATAAATGATTATCAAACAGAATCTTATCGTGAAAAAATAGGCTATGTCCCTCAGGAGAGTCTTTTATTCAGCGGTACCATTAGTGAGAACATTGCATGGGGGACATCTGTTTCTGATAACCGGATGATTGCCGCTGCTGCCAGAGCTGCACAGGCTTTTGAGTTTATTGATAGCCTTCCTGACAAATTCAATACCATTGTAGGCGAACAGGGGACAACTCTTTCCGGCGGTGAACGGCAGAGGATTGCACTTGCCCGTATTCTTATGCGTAACCCCCAGTTTATGATTTTGGATGAGGCGACTGCAAGCCTTGACAGTATTTCAGAAAGTGCAATTATGAACACCATTTTTAGCAAAGTACATGGTCGTACAGTAATTATGGTTGCGCACAGGCTGTCTACAATCAGAGATTGTGACATAATTTTTGTTTTTGATAAAGGTAAATTATTGGAACAAGGTTCACACAATGAATTGCTCGAGAAAAAAGGTAAATATTATACATTATGGAGTGCTCAGTATGAAAAAAATAATGGTATTGCAGCATCAGAATAGTATGATTTATTCCCGTGAATTTTTTCTTCTAAAAGTTCCACGTGAAGTGTCTGTTTTGTTTTATACGGTTTGTGTACTGGTTTTTATTGCTGTTTTCATTGTGCTGTTCGGAAAAATAGATGATGTGGTAAAAGTAAGCGGAATAGTCAAAACAAAAGAAAATACGTCGACTGTAAAAAATGTTATTTCAGGAAAAATAACAGAACTTGATTATAAGCCTGGTGTAAAGGTGTCTAAAGGTGATGTCCTTTACAGAATTGATCCTACAATATATGAAGCACAGCGTGAAAATCTTGCTTCCGAAAAAACGGATATGGAAACACGACTAAATGGTGTAACGCAGCTTATCGGTAGCTATAATAAAAATAAGAACTCCGTAGATAAAGACAATGCAGCATCATATACACGATTCGAATATTATCTCCAGCAGTTGAAAGAACTTTCGGTAAAAAAAGAAGAAGCTTTGTTGCTTTATAGAGAAGCGCTTGAACAGCCTGTTTCGTTGAAAAATAAAAAAGATATAAAAACAAAGGAAATCGAATATCGACTTACACAAGCTGATTTTAATAGTTTCAAAGCAGAGTTTATTGCAAAACTGTATGCTGAAAAGAAAGATCTTGAGCTTTCATATAAAAAGAACATTCAGGAGATAGCAAAACTGGACGGTCAGTTTTGCTATCTTTCTATTTGTGCTCCTGTTAGCGGCTATGTACAGGAAGTCTCTTCATTAAATGCAGGAGATTATGTAGAGTCTGAAAAAGCAGTTTTGAATATAATACCTAATGATTTAAAAAGTTTTCGGGTAGAAATGCAGATTTCGCCGAAAGATATAGGGAAAATAAAAACAAATTTGGAAGTAAAATATCGTCTGACAGCATTTCCTTTTTTTGAATATCAGGGTGCAAAAGGACGGATTACCGCGATTGATCCTGATATACGGATGGATAATTCGAATTCATTATATTATTGTGTCTATGCGGATATTGACCGGGTAGAATTTACAAACAGACATGGAGATTCATTCCCGATTAGGGCCGGACTTCAGACAGATGCGCGTATCGTTCTCACGACTAATACAATTATTTATTTTCTTTTGAAAAAGATGGATTTTCTGTATTGAATAAATAATGGAGTAATTATGAAAAAAGTATATAAGATTATTACATACAGCGTTTTCCTTTTAATAAAGAACATGTCTGGCATATATTCAGAAACGGTACTTGAAGATCTCTGGAAAAAAAGCCGGTTGTGCAGTACGGATATTCAGACCGCAGACATTTATATGCGGGAATCAGAGTCATCTTTGCAGCATACAAATGATGAATATGCATCGACAATGTCAACTTCTTTTTCTTCATCATTTAACGATACGTACGGATCTATATTATGGTATCCGTCATATGCGGATGGCGGAATTGTATGGTCAAAAACATTACCTGGCAGTTTATCATTATCTACAAAAATGGGATATGAGCTAAACAGATCTCTGCTCAATATTTTCGAAGATGGCATTCCTGAAAATACCGGATACTGTCAGAAACCTTTTCTTTCTTTTACGTTATCACAGGGACTCTGTCCGTATTGGATACAGGGATACACAAAAGATCCGTACAGAGCACAGCTTGCGTATTTGCTTGAGCAGAAGGAACAAAATTATAATCAAACGATAAAATCTATTATTATGGCAGTAACGATGTATTACATCCAGTTGAGAAAGTATGAACGTCTTATACGCATGACAGAGAAGACAATTGGTGTATATGATACGCTGATTGATTCTCTTACAAAATCATATGAACAGGGAAATATTGAAATTTCAAAGGTATGGGAACAGGAAAACAGCAGGTGGGAATATGTTGATGACCTTAACGGGTATTATGATTCAAGAGAGACTGCATTAAAATATATTTGTATATACTGCGGAGACAA
Source organism: Treponema sp. UBA1793 (assembly GCA_002314445.1). GTDB lineage: Bacteria > Spirochaetota > Spirochaetia > Treponematales > Treponemataceae > Treponema_D. The sequence goes on along the minus strand of DCFX01000047.1, from coordinate 6,745 downwards.
TTCGGGTATAGATTATTTTTCAGAACTGCCATCCTGCAATGTATCTTTGTTTGATTATGATCCGCAGGAAAAAATGACAGAAGCACAAATTTTACAGCTTGAAGCACAGCATGCCTTGGATAAGCAGTCAAATGCACCGTCCGTAAGCCTCGGAGGGAGTTTTACGGATACAGCTGAAACTGTTTCAATCGATGATTTTATTGATGCACTGAAAGAAAAAGGTGTACTTGAGTGGTCTGTAACGGCGTCTGTTAATTTTTCACCTTCGGTTTCAAGTAAGAAGAAATTACTTGATGAAAAGTACAGACTGAACCGCCGGGTGTATGAGCTTGCGCTGCAAGAGGAATGCGAGGAGAATGAAAAATCGTGTGCATATTATGATAAAATGATAAGCGTATGCAAATTGCAGATTGAAAAAGCTGGTCACATGGAAGTTGACAGATTAACATTTTATAATGATGCAAAAAAACGGCTTGTGCAGGGGACTTGTACAAGAATGGATGTTTTGCAGGCAGAGTCGCAGCATTTCACTGCTAAGTGTATTGAAGAGAATGCGGAAGATGCCTTGTGGTATTACTGTTGGATGAGGAATCAGATAAAATGAACAGCCTGTGTACAACTTTGGAACCTTTTGATTGTGCAGTTTTTACGATTATGGGCAATGCATTTCTCTATAGTGCTTCTACACTTTCATATCTTCCCCTGACAGATTGCGCGCGGGATATATTAATTGACTGCATGTACTTAAAAACAGGATATTGTTCAAATTTTGTTGTAGAAAAATATAGAAAAAATGAAATAGAATTGACGTTGAAAAAAATAGGGGAATTCCGGAGTGCCGGCATTATTGCACCGTATCATAAATTTGAATCGACAAATATTCAGTTTGGAGATTTTTATTTGAAATTAATTCCCACGCTGAGATGTAATCTGAAATGTTCCTATTGTTTTTGCACTTCAAAGACGACGGAATCAGATATGTCAGTCGAAACTGCAAAGACTGCAATAGATTTTTTCATTATGAAATTTGCAGCTCCAGGCGGTCGCATTATCGTGGATTTTACCGGTGCGGGAGAACCTTTATTGCGACTGGATTTTATTCTGAAAGTTAATGAATATGTGCTGCTGATAAAGCAAAAAAAGCATATTAATATTTTTTCCCAGTTTGCATCGAACGGAATGCTGCTTACTCCGGAGGTGAGCAGCATCTTGAAGAAAAATATGATTTTATACGGAGTCAGTCTTGATGGAGACAGAGAAGAAAGCTGCCGTGCACGCAAGGGGCTGAACTATGATCTTGTTATTAAAAATATTGTTGATATGGAGAATAAACAGTATTTTGGACTGGCGGCTACGTATTCAGGAAATAATTATAATTTAATTAATATTTTTGAAACATTATATAAATTAGGACCGGAAGCTATCGGTATGAAACCGGTACGACTTCTTCCTGATGAGAATGGTGCAATTACAATGGATAATATTGATGTGCTTAAACAATCTTATAATAAATTTTGCCTTTGGTTAATTGAACATATAGTACATGATGACGAAAGACTTGTTTCTGTATTACTGAGTGGGGAAGACTATTTTGTTAGATTTTTAAAAATTGTTATACGGCATAGTCGTTTGTTTTACCGCTGTTCTTCCGGATTAAGCTCAATTGCTGTAGATTCGTCAGGGAATATACTGATATGTCCGGCATTTGTAAATAGTACTTCGCAGATACTCGGAAATATATATGATGGTATAAATTTTGAGGCAAAAAAAAGATTCCAAAGTTATTATGCCGATAAGATCAGTTACTGTGAAAAATGTTGGGCACGGTATGCCTGCGGTGGAGAATGTTTTTCTGTTGGATACAGCAATAATAAAGAATTGGTAAAACCTGTAAAAGCGATGTGTGAATTGAAAAAATATCTTATACAACTTTCTGTTTACTTTTGGTTGACATTGCAATACGATTACCCTGAATCATACAGGAAATACAAGGCGAAATGTATGTAATGTTCGAGCAGTGTAACGAGTTTTGTGCAAATTGTATTTGTCATATAAGCGGGAAGTGCTTTCTGAACACAATGGCAAACTGATTCATGGCTGCACCCTGATTCTTCCCTGCCGGTTTACCATGCATCACCTGTCCTGTGTATGCCTGTTTTCTCGTCGTGAAACTGTATGAACCAGTCTGATTTCTTTGTACTTCTTATTACTGTATATTTCCTTTTTTTCAGGCGCCGCTTTGCGATTGGTTTACTGATATCCGCTTAACCCGCAACACCTGTTGTGTAGTGACTGGCGCATTTTGTGCTTGAGAGAGTGCCATGGACGTCACAGAATGAAACAGGAGTGTTGCTGCCATTAGAAAAGCTCATTATTGTTTTTTTGCAAGATACAGCATTGCGTTTTCAGCATCGGACTGAGAAAGCAATGAAACCGCATTATTCTTTGCAGTCGGTTTTTGTGATAATACACTGATTCTGTTTAATTCCTTATTCAGCTCATCATAGTTTAATTGAATCTGCTGCCTGTCTTCAGGACAATATATTCCGTTAGCGCTCCGGACGCTCAGAACAAGCTGTTCCGTTTTTATCTTTTGAATAATTCTGTTTATTGCAGTCCTTCTCTCATTTAAATTGCTTTTTGACAAAGCTTCTGCTGTTTCAAGAGAGTGGGTAAGCCTGTTTTGGTAGGCACCTGCCTGTGCGCGTTCTAAAGAGACTGCGGATATTATTTTATCAAGTTCCGCAATATTGTTTTTCAGTCCTGTTTCGGGAGTTAAATTAGTAATGAATGAATTAACTGCTTTTCTGTCAAATCCTGCACAGGATATGGTAAGTTTATATGTCGGTTGTGCGGCATCGAGCGTTACCGGAATGGCTCTGCGGCATTCTCCATCGGAATTAGTAAGAAATACGGGAATGGTATTAAACATTGCCGTTTCAATTATCTCAAGACCTTTTTCACATAAACCGGCAATCTTCTTTTTTTCTTCCTGATTTATGTATGTTCCGGCATCAGTCTTTACTAATATCTCGCGTACTTCCATGAGGGTATCCGCATATTCTGCAAGAATGTCATCAGCAAAAGCTAAAAGCTTTTCTGTGTCCTGGATATTTTGTATGATCTGTTGCTGGACTTCTGTGGAAACTATAGTTTTTCTTGAAAAGCGTTTTGTTACCGCGTAATAACCTGCGAAAATTAATGCTGATAAAACGCATCCTGCAAGTACTCCGAGTAAAAATGGCTTTTTCATAAGCACTCCCTTAATGAACCTGTTATACTATCGGAGATTATTTATAATATATACAGGACTATATGCAGATTTATGACTGCCTGCGGCAGAGAATATATAGAACGGAAATCACAGCTTTCCATCAATCACTTCCGATTTGTATTTTGTGGCCCAGGTAACGATTTCCTCGAAGAGAGGGGTTAAATCTTTTCCCTTTTTTGTCAGGGCATATTCATACCGGACAGGGTTTTGCTGATAGGGTTTTTTTCTTATTATTTTTTCCAGTTCCAGTTTTTTTAAGCGGTCTGCAAGTATATTTGTCGTTATTTTTTCGCCCGCACCCAGAAAATCATTGTACCGGCTGTATCCGCGCAGTAAATCGCGAATGACCAGCAGTGTCCATCTGTCTCCGATGATATCAAGGGTACTTGCTATTGGGCATGCGGACCGTCTTTTTACATTAGGCATGCACATATTATAGCATAGTTACTTGTAAAATAAAAGTGACTGTGCTATAGTATGTGCGTAGTAACTTGCATTTTGCAAGTATGTATATACAACCGGCCTCCTGCAGACAACAAATCTTTGGTATCAAAGGTTGTATGCACGGTAAGGTGCCGGAAAAAGAGGTGGTATTTATGAAAACAGGAACACATTTTGCGGTTGAAAATGCAGGACTTTCCGCAGATTTGACCAGAGCAGTCTTCCATGACAGTCTTGCTCTGACCGGGACGGAAATATCAATTAACAGACTTAAAGCCGGAGAAAGTATACCTTTTATACATTCTCATAAGCGGAACGAAGAAGTGTATATTTTCATCAAGGGAAAGGGTATGGCATATATTGACGGTGAAAAAATTCCGGTAACGGAAGGCGACTTTATGCGCATAGATCCTGAAGGGAAGCGGTGTTTTAAAGCAGACGATTCAACGGATCTCACGTATATCTGTATACAGGCAGAACGTAACAGTCTCGTCCAGCATACGAAAGAAGACGGGCATATTATAAAAGAAAGTCTGACCTGGTAATACCGTTATTCGTAAGTTTTGCTTTGCGGTAAAGACTTACGTGCATTAAAGGCTCCGGCTTGCATACGTGCAGACCGAAGCCGCTTTTTCTTCCGCTGCCGTTCCGTTATACTTCATATATGCCTGTTTCATTTTTCCGTATGTCTGCATCTGACGTTCCCTGTGATACGGCAGAGACGGCCCGTTATCTCGGGTATGCAAAAAATACGCCTCCCGATAATTCCGTATCAGAACTCATCAGCTCATCGTGCGCTAAGATGCATGTGCTTCTTGCGCCCCAGTCCGTTTACGATATTTTTCCGCTCGCACACGGAGCAGGCAGTATGCTTTTGTTTGCGGGGACGGAACTTGATTCAGTCGATCTGTCGCGGAACCTTGCGGGCTGTAACCGTGTCGTGCTCTTTGCCGCGACGATAGGACCACAGGTCGACGCGCTTATCCGCCGCACGCAGCTCGGCGGTAAAGCGGAATCTGCCGTCATGCAGGCTGCCGGTGCTATGTTCATCGAGTCGTTCGTTGATGTGTTGAACGATAAACTAAAAGCTGATGAGGCCGCAGCCGGACACAAAACGCATCCCCGTTACAGTCCCGGTTACGGAGACGTACCGCTTTCCGTACAGCGTCTGTTTTTTTCGCACCTTCCGTGCAGCAGAATCGGGCTCACGCTGATGGATACGCTCATCATGGCACCTGAAAAAAGCGTGACGGCCTTTATCGGAATCGAATAAACCGTGGCAGGCCTGATTTACAGATCTGTTCAGCTGTTTAAATTCAAAGACTGTCCAGCATACTTCCGTTCAGTTCTTTCTGAATATCTCTCCATATCGGCATGTACGTATCCATCAGAGCCGCAAAATCGTTCCCGTGATTACGAACTTTCAGGTGTATCAGTTCATGCAGTACAACATATTCAAGACACTCCGGAGGCTTTTCGACCATCTGCAGATTTATCCAGATCCGCCTGGTTTTTGCATTACAGGTTCCCCATTTTGTCGTCATATATTTTATACGATAACTGTCACAGTACAGATTGGTCTTCTGTTCCCATGCTGGAACAATCTGTTCCAGATGCTGCTGTAATATCTTTCTGTTCTGTACTCTGAAATACCGCTCCCTCTGTTCAACAGTACATGACGCTTTCATTCCGAGCACAATGGTATTACCGTCTGTCCTGAAAGAACGTTTTGCTGATTCTGTAAAAACAAGAAAATACTGCTTACCCCGGATATAATATGTCTCACCGCTTACATACTGCCGGGCTGTCTGACGCGGCTGCGATGCAAATTTCTCCTGCTGCTTTTTTACCCAGCCCATATTCGCCCGGACAAAGTTTTCAATCGCCTTTTCTGTCATCAGTATCGGTGCGGAAACAACGACTTTGCCGAGCGGCGGTTTTACATAGAGATGCATGTTCTTAATATTTTTTATATCAATCTGAACATCAATGCCGTTTATCTGTATCTGCATTAATATTCTTCCTGCTCTTTGGCAACGGCATAAATCGATTCTACCCGTTTCTTTATTTCGTCCATGGCCATCCCGGTATTAAACTGCTCTACAACCTGATATATTCCGTTCTTAATTTTACGCTCCTTTATCATATCGCCGCGGAAATGGTCCATTTTATTTTCCATTACCGCCTTGTGCAAAGCCTTCGCATAGTTTTCATCCTGACCGAAATTATCGTACAAAGCACAAAGGGCACGGCTTATCCGTATGGAATCGGGATGCTCAGGATTTTTATCAGGATAGTCAACGTCGTTCGTCAAAGTTTCATATTTCTGAAGCATCTCCCGATATGATTCGACTTCCTGTTTTCTCTCTTCAACCAGCGCCTGGAACAGCTTCGACATTTTTTCATAATACTTCGGATTCACCGGATTTTTTTCAATGATCTTCTTACGAATGTTGTTTTCTATCGTTTCTGCAACATTTTTCTGCGCTGCAGTATGAGCGAACGTATTCGCGGAAGAAACAGCGGCACCATGCTTTTCATCTTCCTCTTTTTTATGCTCAATATAGGCGAGCAGGGAAAAATCTTCCATATTGCCGAGCTTTTCCGAATCATCAGCTCTGATGAAATTATCGATAAGAAACCGCATGTCGCTGTCATACTTTTTCAAATCGATAAAGTCACCGCTCGAAAGTCCTATCTCTGCTTTTAAGTCAGTATAGTTCTTTACGGTCTGTGCAAATGACTCCTGCTGCTGAGGTGAGTACCCGGCCTCCGTCATTTCAGGCTTTATATCTGCGTACGCACGTACGAGACTTGATACCGTTTTGTATAATCTGCTGCGAAGCCGTACATATTCCGAGTCATCTTCAGGATCAACCGTTCCGCTTTCACCGCAAAAAAAATGTTTGAAGGCCAGATCGTCACGGGGATGGGCAACGTCGTTTGTAAGGGTTTCAAGTTCGCTGAGTAATTCTTCAAATCTTTTTCTGCCTTCATCAAGCCGGTTCTTCAAAAGGCCGGAAACATCAG
>DCFX01000085.1 GCA_002314445.1 Treponema sp. UBA1793 | reverse complement strand
GTCTGTTCGCGGTATACGTCCATACGGTGAAGAATTGCTTCCTGTTTGTCGTCGTCGCGCTGATAGAGTTCGCCGCCGCACTTGTCGCAGATGCCTTCCTTTTTCGGCGGCATTGTAAGTACGTTATAGTTTTCGCCGCATTTTCTGCAGACCCGGCGTGTCGAAAGCCGTTTGATGACGATTTCATCTTTTATGACGAAATTTACGACTGTTACATTGCTGCAGATATCAGTGAAAGCTTCTGCCTGGGGAATCGTGCGGGGAAAACCGTCAAGTATGAATCCGTTTTTTACATCGTCCTGTTCAAGCCGTTCTTTTACAAGTGCACATGTGATGTCATCGCTTACGAGTCCGCCGGCATCAATAATACCTTTTACTTTTTTTCCAAGTTCTGTCTGATTTTTTATTGCTGCACGGAAAATATCTCCGGTTGAAATGTGCGGAATTTTGTAATCTTCCGCTACTTTTACAGCGAGTGAACCTTTACCGGCTCCGGGAGGGCCTAAAAAAATGAAATTCATGTTAACTCCTATTCAAAATGTGTATACATTATATTTTATCCCTAAAAACCGTTACCCGCAATAGTGAAAACGGTTTTTATAAACCATAAGGTTGATTGACAAACGCGGAATATACGATATTATTAATGAAGAAATACGGGAGGCGCCTATGATGTGCACTATGTATACTGATCCTGTCAAGAATCTTGTGATGTTTCTTCCCGATGCAGTGAGCGATGCGGAGATTCTGGCGCTCTGTGCCGTTGCAACACCCGAAGATTTACAGGATGACCGGGGGATGAAACCCACCGGCATTATCGATTTATATAATCTGCATGCAACATATTCGCTTAATGAAATGACGCCTAATAATTTTACTGTCAGGATATAGGGCATTCCTGAAAACTCACTGAACGTGAGTTTTTATAGGTTCTCTATAGTGTCTTTTTCCTCGTTTTCCGATACCGTAAAAAATGCGATTTCCGTATCCCAGCTGAAAATCGTATTCGTGCACGCGCTTTCAAGGAGCCGCAGGAACTTTTCAAGTTCTTTTATGCCGACTGCTTCTGCCATTTTGGCACCGTAAGCGGAAGTATTCACGTCGAACCACTTTTTCAGCTCCGTTTCCGTGATACGGCGTTTTTCAGACAGCAGCTGCGATGCGGCATTTACCTTAAAACCCCTGTTTCGGAACGCATCGGTGATTGACATTGTGTTCCAGCTGAAAAGCGGGTTTACCCTGTCCCCGAAAAATTCCGTTTCTGCCTGTTCCAGCTTCTGCAGTGTATCGGCATACGGGCCGATTGTTGCCGGAGTCAGTATCTGTTTTTCCACAAGTTTCGCTATATGCTGACCGTTTGAGGGAATGCGCTGGGCAATGACTGCGCTCCAGCCCGGAGCAAGCGGTTGTTCCGGAGATGCCGTTTCATTGTCAGTATCTGCATCCGTACGGTCGGTGAATGTAAATCCTTTTTTGTTCACTTTGTGAGCGACTGAATCAAACGAATCGGCAAGAGCTTTTATTGAGACGTCTGAAACAAACGGATTGTGAAAAAAGATGCGGTCGAATACAGCACCGTTGTATTCAAATTTTGCGAGGACATCGGCAAAGTTTTCCGGCGTAAGGAAATCTGGCTGCACAGTTTCGGGCCGGAACTGAAGGATGGGCCTGTCAAGATCGCCGAGCGTGCGTCCGTACTGTTCAAGTATTTCCTTACCTTTCTGCGAACGGCACACACCGCACGTTACACCTTCGGGAGTACGCCGGGCTATTTCCCAGAGCAGCAGCCCGTCATCAGCGTTCCATACAAGACAGCGGTGGTGCCGTGCAAGCTTTGCAAGCGTCGTCATTGTATCCCGTACGCTGAGCAGTATTTCCGCCCTATTTGAATCAAGGCGGGAACGCCACAATTTATCAGCCCTGTCGAGAGCCGTTTTCTTCGATTTGTCTTCGGGGCTGAACGTAAGCTGTTCATCGGTTTTGACAACACCGCCCTTGAAATGTGCGTTTATCCACCATTCGCTTATCGGATTGGCCCCGAATTCAGACGCGGTATTTTCTCCGCCGCCGTCCCGGACTTTATTTTTACTTCCCGTCACAGCGGTATCTGCATTACATACCGCGCCCGGTGCAGGTTCGGAAGTTTCGGGCTGCTGTTTTTCGAGAATTGCAGCAATCTGCAGTTCTCGCCTCGAAAGAATGTCCTCTCGTATTGTCTTTTCATAGCCCTGTGTACTCGGCGTATAAAACACGCGTCCCGTCAGCGTATCAGGCAGATACTGCTGTGCAACCCAGTGATCGCGGTATGCATGCGGGTAGAGGTAGCCTGCACCGTGTCCGAATCCTTCAGCATCCCGGCTTGCGTCGCGCAGATGGTTCGGCACTTCCGCATCTTCTTTTTCGACTGATGAGAGGGCGTCGAAAAACGCCATACTGCTGTTTGATTTTGGTGCGGTAGACAAGTACAGTGCGGCGTGCGCAAGAAAGTAGCGGCCCTCGGGCATGCCGACGCGGTCAAACGCCTGTGCGCAGCTTTCTATAATCGTAATGGCATTCGGATCTGCAAGGCCGGTATCTTCACATGCCGAAATAAGCATGCGCCGGAAAATGAAATCGGGATCCTCTCCTGCTGCGACCATCCGCGCAAGCCAGTACACAGCCGCGTCGGGATCACGCCCCCGCAGGCTCTTTATGAACGCACTGATGATATCGTAATGATAGTCACCGTCACGGTCGTAAAGCACCACTTTTTTCTGTATCGATTCTTCGGCCGTTTCCCTGCTGATATATATAGTCGAGCCCCATGAGGGGACTGGCGGATTTGCTTCAGGTTCCCATTTTTCGGGAGTCGTTTCGACTGCAAGTTCAAGCGCATTCAGCAGGCTTCTTGCATCTCCGTTTGCCGTCTCTATAAGATGCTCGAGCGCGCCTTTTTCAAATTCGATTTTCCAGTGACCATAACCGCGTTCCGTATCTGAAAGTGCCTGCTGGGCGGCTTTCATAAGGTCATCATTTGTAAGCGGCTTCAGCTGAAAGACACGGCTTCTGCTGACAAGTGCCTTGTTTACTTCAAAAAAAGGATTTTCAGTCGTTGCACCGATCAGAATGATTGTACCGTTTTCAACCCAGGGGAGAAGGGCATCCTGCTGCGCGCGGTTCCAGCGGTGCACTTCGTCAACAAACAGAATCGTACGCCTGCTGTAGAGATTGTAGTAATCCTCTGCCTGTTTTATGGAAGCGCGTATGTCCGCGACGCCCGTAAGAACAGCATTGAGCGTGATGAAATTGCTTTTTGTATGATTTGCGATGACTCTGGCAAGCGTCGTCTTGCCAGAACCCGGAGGACCGTAAAAAATGACCGATGAGAGCTGATCTGCCGCAATCGCCCGCCGCAGAAGACGCCCTCTGCCGACAATATGATCCTGCCCGATATATTCATCGAGCGTCCGGGGCCGCATTCTCGCAGCCAGAGGTTCTCGGAGGTACCGTGCAGAGTTTCCAAAAAGAGAAGTATCATCGTCGGACATATATAAAAGTATAGCAGAAAGATGAAATCGAGACCAGTAAGAGCACTCTTTGGGAAAGTGCCGGATTTTGTTACCGTGAGGTGTGTATCAGTGATTATTTTAAGGAATAAATAAGGCAGGCAATATGGTAAAATTGCACGTCATGGAATGTTGCGTACTACGTCATGGAATGTTACGTACTACGCCATGGAATGTTACGTACTACGCCATGGAATGTTACGTACTACGCCATGGAATGTTACGTACCATGGCAAGAAATTTAGATTTCCATAGCGAGGAATTTTAAATTTACTGACGGTGTTTTTTAAATTCTATGTCGTGGAATGTTATTTTTTTACCCACTAGTATCGGACCGGAAAAGAAGGAGTATATGCACTCCTGAAGGGTCACTGATTGTGCCTGTTACTGATCCTTTTACGATAACCCAAAAGAATTTTCTTCGCCCTTTTGTAGTCACTTTCGTCTACTGCAAGTATTAAGCCTTCATCAGATACAATTTGTTTACCTTTTAACAGCAATTCATATGAGATATTAGTATCTCTGAGTACTTCCAGAAAAGGATTTAATTTATCTTTGTCCTCAAATGTCCATAGTATTTGCACTATGAGATCCCCCTTTGCTCTTTCCTTCTTTGTCCGCAGAAGGCGTGCACCAGAAAGTTGATTCTATTTTACTAAACGGCGTATGTTTGAGCAACCGTTGTTGTGCTTACGGTGAGATAGAGGAACTTTCTCCTGCAAAAGCACTGTTCACCCCGTACTCCTGCGGCATCCGGATAGAACGGCAGTAGAAAAGTGAAACAAGACAGCTTTCACATTGAAATGAGACTGTTTTCATGATGAAACCAGTCACGTTTCACCCTGAAAACAGTCCTGCTGCAGAATTTTATAATACATATCCGAATCATACTCATGCCTTCCGCAGGAATTAATCATGTACTTCCGAAACAATTATTGCAGTAGTTACGCGCCTCCCGTGCTCCTGTTAAGGCAAAAAAATACCCGCCAAGGATGGCGGGCTTAGCAAGACGGGAATCCCGGCGAGCTCGTTGCGCGAGCCGGGCCAATTCCCGGTAAGCACGATTTGCAGGGAAGCAAATCGTGCGACGCATTCGCGACAGCTGCGCGCCTCCTGCGCTCTGATTAAGGCAAAAAGAATACCCGCCAAGGATGGCGGGTTTAGCAAGACGGGAATCCCGGCGAGCTCGTTGTGCGAGCCGGGGCAATTCCCGTGAAGCAGCATTTGCATGGATGCAAATGCTGCGACGAATTCCCGGCGAGCTCGTTGCGCGAGCCGGGCCAATTCCCGGTAAGTAAGATTTGCATGGATGCAAATCTTACGTTATTCTCTATTCCAGTTTCCTCTTCCCGGATAATAAGACCAGAGCCCAATGTCGTCATAGTCGCCCGTCGTTGAAGAAGACGTACCGGAGAAATCGGCAGAGGCGTACATAATGGCGCCGGTTTCCGTCTGTGACGGATCCACGCAGAGCATGGCCAGAATGCGGTACGGTGAGCCGAGCGCAGAATCTGCATTTGTATCAAAATCTTCGGTTGAACTGCCGGGAATGCCGTCCGAATTGCTTACTTTGTACAGTCCGCTCCCGTTGGTTCCCAGCAGAATTGCGTTGCTCGTTACGGCCATGGAGATGATGCTTGTCATGTCCAGATCATAGGATGATGAGAAAGATGACGCATCAGTTGAATAGTACAGATTATCTCCTGATGCATAGTAGTAATAAATCGGAGTTCCACCTGATGTATTGTCGATCGTTAAAGATGAATTGCCATCGGATGATGATGTTGTGCTTTCTTTTGCGTTGCAGCCCGTTGCCCATTCGTCAAAGAAGTAGACGATGCTGTCCGAGTAGTTATATATGGCAGAACATGCGGATGTGCTCGAATTTGTAGCCGTCGAGCCGACCGTGCTGCCGTCAAGCAGGAATACGCCGCTGCTTGTCCTCAGATACGCTTTCCTGTAGTCGGGATTAGGCGTATTAGTACAGAAAATCGTCGCAGCACCAGCAGTCACACTCTGAACCTGAGTCCATGTCGAACCATCGTAATAATACAGATATTCGGCTTCGGCGACATTATCACCTTCGTCCTCATCTTCGGTATATGTTATGCCGAGTGCATATAAATACGTATCATCCGCTGCAAGTTTTATAATCTGAGTACCGTTGAACGCTTTGCCGTAGTAATCGTAGGAAACGGACGAGAGTCCGCTCATACATTCGTTCCAGGTTTCGTGGGATGATGACAACGCTGCTTTATAATACACGTTTCCGTTCTCAATAAAAATACACTCAGTACTGTTTAATGTATACCGTACGATGGAATTGACAGAACCGGATATTGTTGCATCGTCAAGCGTTACTTCATTCATAATTTTTGCATAAATAACATCCTGACAGCCGGTAAAAAATACAGCTGTGGAAATCAGTAATGAAGTAAGAACGGCAGTTTTGCCTGTTTTATTAATTTTCATAAGATTGTCCTAAAAATGGTATCGGGCGGAGATTGATGCTGTCATGAACAGACCGTCATAATTATATTTACTGTCCGAATACCATTCAGGCATCCACAGGAAATCGGAACCGATTCCGAAAGACCAGCTGTCGGAAAACCTGTAGAATACGCCGATTTCCGGTTTCACTACAAGTCCCGGGAAATACTTTCTGCTCTGATATGTTTCAAACGCAATACCCGCTCCGAGCGAAATTGGAAATTCAAAGCGCCAGAGTGTCGGTTGGAACATAACACACGCGGTCAGCGGCCAGAAGTTGAATATATTACTGCCGAGAGTCGGATTATAGCCGACCATAACGTCTCCGCCGACAGCCATCCAGCTTGTCAGAAACCGGCGGTATCCAAGCTGTGCAGCTCCGCCGGTATACAGTTGGCCTTCAAAATTAAGCGGGATATTCGCCATAAGTGATATCTGCATATACTGATCGCCGGGACTGTTCCTTTTATATTCAAATACACCGTCATCATATGTATCACCCTGGTCTGAGTCGTCCGCAAAAGCTGCCGGTAAGCATAAAAGAAATATGCACAGCAGCGGTAAAATCCGTTTCATTTTTCCTCACTGATAGAATATTTGTAGAAAATAGTATATATTCAATATACCATTTTTTTCTGTTTTTTATCAATTATATAACTATTTCAGGCGGTACAAGTTACACGCTCTCCGCGGTGTGCCGGAACAGTCTGAATTTTGCGGGAGAAACATATGAGTGCAGTAATAATAGACGGAAAGCAAATTGCGGCCGATGTCCGCGCGGATGTGGCGAATCGGACTGCAGCGTTAAAAGGCAAAGGCGTTATCCCCTGTCTTGCGGTCATCCTTGTAGGCGATAATCCGGCAAGTGTTTCATACGTTACAGGCAAGCAGAAAGCGCTTGCAGAAGCCGGAATGGCCGACCGTTCCGTTCACCTCCCGGAAAACACAAGCGAGGCGGATTTATTAAAACTGATTTTCGATTTGAATCACGACGACAGTGTGCACGGTATTCTTGTCCAGCTGCCGCTTCCTGATCATATTGATGAAAATAAAGTGATTATGGCGATTGCCCCGGAAAAAGACGTCGACGGCTTTCATCCGGTGAATGTCGGAAATCTTGTAATCGGACATCCGGCACCCCTTCCGTGTACTCCGCACGGTATTATCGTCCTGCTCCAGAAGATGCATATAAAAACTGACGGAGCGCATGCAGTAGTAATCGGCAGGTCAAATATAGTCGGAAAACCTGTCGCGCTGCTGCTTGCCCGCAGGGAGTGCAACGCAACCGTTACCGTGTGCCACACCGGTACAAAGAACCTGACGGACATTACAAGGCAGGCAGACATTCTGATTGCCGCCGCCGGCCGTCCTGATACTGTTACTGCCGGTATGGTAAAACCGGGGGCTGTAGTGATTGATGTGGGTGTGAACCGCATTCCCGATGCAGCGAAAAAGAGAGGCTTTCATCTTGCAGGAGATGTAGACTTCAATGCCGTGAAAGAGATTGCTTCATATATTACGCCTGTGCCGGGTGGCGTAGGCCCGATGACAATTGCAATGCTTATGGAAAATACGCTCGAATCTGCGGAGAAATGTCTTGGAAACTAAAGCCGGAAAACAGACCAATGACGTCAGGGAAAACAGCAGCAGCCTGCGCGACATACAGAATGAAGAAGATACGCGCGAAATCCCGCTGCAGAAAGTGGGGGTAAGGGGACTTGAGTATCCTGTACTCGTACTTGATAAAAAAAACAAAACGCAGCATACAACTGCAACTGTAGACCTGTTCGTCAATCTGCCGCATCATTACAAAGGCACGCACATGAGCCGCTTTATCGAAATTTTTCACAAACATCACGACAATCTGACGATGAAGCATTTTCTTGAGATGCTTAATGAGATACGGGAAAGTCTGTCGGCTCAGTATGCGTACGGCGTTGTAACATTCCCGTTCTTTGTAGAAAAGAAAGCGCCGGTATCAGGTGAAGCCGGCATTATGAGTTATACATGCTCGTACGAAGGAAGCGTCGGCGACGATGTGCATAATTTTTTCATTTCGATTGCCGTTCCTGTTACGACGCTCTGTCCGTGTTCAAAAGCGATAAGCAGATACGGTGCGCATAACCAGCGCGGAATTGTGAAAGTGAAATTATTATATTCTGATTTTTTCTGGATTGAAGACATCATTTCGATGATTGAAAGCTGCGCATCGGGCGGATTATATTCCGTCCTTAAAAGAAAAGACGAAAAATGGGTGACAGAGCACGCATACGAAAATCCGCGCTTCGTCGAAGATGTCGTGCGCGAAGTATACCTTGGTCTGCGTTCTTTCCCTGTAGAAAAGCCGTTTGCCTGGTTCAGTGTGGAAGCAGAAAATTTTGAGAGCATCCACAATCACAATGCATACGCTTACACGGAATACGGCCACCGTCCGCTTTCCCAGAAAGGATATAACGAATGACCTATTTTTTTGAAACTTACGGATGCCAAATGAATCTTGCTGAATCCGCTTCTCTTGAGCAGCTGCTCATTGCCCGCGGCTGGAGTAAAGCAGCTGATTCCCAGATCGCCGACATGGCCATCATCAATACCTGTTCCGTCCGCGCTACCGCCGAGAACCGCATTTTCGGCCGGCTCGGGTGGTATTCGGGATTAAAAGCGGTACGCAGCAGAACGCCCGGGGCAAAGAACAAATCTCTTGAAACTGCAGTGGATTACGTAAAGGACGGGCCGAAACCGCTTACACTTGTCGTGACGGGATGTATGGCAGAGCGGCTTCTCTCATCGCTGCAGAAAGAGTATCCGTTTATAGACTATGTCATAGGCACGTTCGCAAAGCAGCATTTCGGTGACATTATTACGGCAGTCGAAGAGCATACACATGCGGCAGCTCCTGACGATACTCCCGGATACATGTTTGCTCCGCTTTCGTACGAACCCGGCGCATTTTCCACATTCGTGCCGATTATGCACGGCTGCAATAATTTCTGTACATACTGTATTGTTCCCTACGTGCGGGGCAGGGAAGTTTCCCGCCCGGTTAGTGAAATATTTGCCGAACTTGACACGCTTTCTTCCTACGGCGTAAAAGAAATTACGCTGCTCGGCCAGAATGTTAATTCTTACCGGGACGGTGAAACTGATTTTGCGGAATTATTAAAAGCTATTGCAGAACATCTGCGCAGCACGAATTCGCCGACAGGCTGGGTGCGTTTTATGTCGAGTCATCCCAAAGATTTAAGCGACGACGTTATCCGCGTCATTGCGGAAAATGAAGTACTCTGCCGGCATATTCATCTGCCAGTCCAGCACGGTTCAAGCCGCATTCTGAAAGCAATGAACAGGCGGTACGACAGGGAGACATATCTTGCACTTGTCGACAGAATCAGAAAGATGATACCTGACGTGTCGCTTACGACGGATATCATGCTCGGTTTTCCCGGAGAAACGGAAGAGGATTTTGCAGAGGTCATAAGCCTGATGCAGACGGTCCGTTATGAAAATGCATTCATGTACTATTATAATCCGCGGGAAGGAACACCGGCTTGTACCATGCCGGATCAGATTCCGCTTGAAGTCAAAAAAGAACGTCTGCAGCGTGTTATAGATTTGCAGCTGAAGATTACATCGGAAGAAATGCAGAAGCGCGTGGGCAGCACTGCAAAGGTACTCGTCGAATCTATAAGCCGCGACAACAAAGCGGAAGTGCTTGGCAAAACAGCGCAGGATGAGCGTGTCGCATTTTCAGGCAGTAAATCCCTTATAGGTACATTTGTAACTGTTCATATTACGGAATTGAACGGACAGACGTTCAAAGGTGTTGCGGTGCAATAGAATTTGCCGGACAGACCATTCTGATAAAAAACAGGAGAGAAACTTAATGCTGAAATATACTGTATTATCAATAACAAAGGATCTGGGCTTTACAAAATCAGTAATCAATCCTGTCGTTATAGAATCGGACAGCGGTGTAATACTTTTTGATGCCGGATATCCGAATCAGCTGGATGATTTTAAAGCTGCAATGAAAAAGTCAGGATACTCGCTGCCGGATATTACAATGATTGTAGTATCGCACCACGACCATGATCATATCGGCTCATTAAAAGCATTCGTCAATGAAAATCCCAAAATAAAAGTTGTGGCAAACGAAATTGAAGCAAAGTATATTTCCGGAGAACAGAAAAGTGTACGCCTTATTCAAGCCGAAGAATATAATAAAAAACTTGATGGTAAAGAAAAGGTATTTGGAGAGCAGTTTGTTCAGTACCTGAAAACAATCGAACCATGTAACGTCAGTAAAACGGTAAAAGAAAACGAATATATTTGTGAAGGTGTAAAAGTGATACATACGCCCGGACACACGCCGGGGCATATATCGTTATTGCTGGAAAGGGAAAGTGTGTTTCTTGCTGGCGATGCGTTAGCTGTAGAAAAGGGGAAACTGGTTATTGCAAATCCTCAGTTCACGCTGGATATGGAAGAAACGCGAAAGAGCCTTGAAAAAATCAGGAATCTGGAAATTGAAACGCTGATTTGTTATCACGGAAACGTCTTTTCGGGAAACATAAGAAACGGCATCGACGAAATACTGAACAATAAATAATTCTCCGACAAAATGTTTCAACCCGTCATTACCTTTTTGTGTGCAAAAACCACAAAAGCAGGTTAAACTATTGTAAGAAAGACGCCTTCAATTCAGGGGGAAATATGAAATTTATAGGAATTTCTTTAATAACAGAAGATGTAAAGAAACTCGTTTCTTTTTATGAAAGAATATTTGGCGTAAAGGCAGAAGGAAATGAAATTCATGCCAGTATGCATGTTCATGGATTGGATTTATCCGTCTATTCAAGAAGTGCTTCAATTAAAGATATGAAGTTTTCATATTCTGCAGATGCAGGTTGCGGGTATACGACGTTGCTGTTTCTTGTAGAGGATGTTGATTACGAATTTGAAAAATTAAAAAAAGAACATGTTGACTTTCTTACGGTTCCCGCGGAATATCCGTGGGGAACGAAAGCCTTTCACTTTAAGGATCCCGACGGAAATATTATTGATTTTGTACAAAGGATATGATTATGAATGCACAAAATATTGCACCGTGCGGTATCAATTGTTCTTTATGCTCCGCATTTAGCAGGAAAAAGGATACGTGTCCCGGATGCAACGGAATCGGCACAAAGCCGGTATATTGCAGAACCTGCCAAATCAGATTCTGTAGTTTAAAAACTGCAGAAAACGAATTTTGCGGCAGCTGTGGTAATTATCCTTGTAAAAGGATGAAAACACTTTATAAACGATATAATGAAAAATATGGTGTAAATATTTATGAAAATCTGGAAACAATACGGAAAAAAGGAATTGATAAACTTATAGAAGAGGAAGAAAAGAAATGGAGATGCAGTAAATGCGGAAGTTTATTATGCATGCATAAGAATAAATGTCCGGCTTGTGGAGAAATTAACAGCCATTATACAGGGACAAAGAACCGGCAACCGTTTTGACTTGATAAATTTTACTCCAAAAGAATTACGGGTTAAGCGGATGTCAGGATGACGTACGGTGTGCGGAGAAATATAATGGATAATACGAAACGCTTTAGTAATCGCGCGGATACTTATGAAAAGTTCCGCCCGTCTTATACGGATGAAGCTGTAGATTATATATTCGGGAATTTCGGATTATCAAAAGATTCTGTTATTGCCGATGTTGGTTCCGGGACAGGCATCTTTACTGAGAAAGTATTGCCGGAGTGTAAGCTGGTATATGCTGTTGAACCGAACCTGGAAATGCGGGCTGCGGCTGAAAGAAAACTTTCATCGTATAAATCATACAGGTCTGTTATTGGAACTTCTGAAAAGACAACACTGGACGATGCGTCGCAGGATGCCATTACTGTTGCCCAGGCTTTCCATTGGTTTAACATTGAGAGAACAAAAGAGGAATTTATCAGGATATTGAAAAAGGATGCTTTTGTATTTCTTATCTGGAATAACCGTATAACAAACACACCTTTTTTAAAAGAATATGAAAACATATTAGTAACTAAAATACCGGAATATACTGTTGTTAGCCATAACAATGTTACCGAAGATATTATTAAAAAATTTTTAATCAGAGATTATTCAAAAGCTGTATTTCCGAATACTCAGATTTTTAATCTTGAAGGCGTATTGGGAAGATTAAAGTCATCGTCATATACTCCAAATGAGAATACAAAAGAGTATGGAATACTAAAAGAGTTAATAGTGAAGGCATTTAACAGGTATTCTGAAAACGGAGTTATTTCGTTTAATTATAACACGGAAATATATTCAGGAAAAATAGCCTGATTGCTATACAATTTGTGCAAAAAGGAGGAGCTGAAATTGGTTGGACACGATATAAAGATAGGCGCGTGCCTGTACGCCGGTGATATGGACAGGATGGTTAAATTCTACCGGGATACGCTTGGTTTTCATACACAATGGGATGGCGGCGATTTTGCGGAGTTTGAGACGGGAAGCGGAACTCTGTCTTTGTTCATGTACAGCAGGAAAGCTTTTGTTCAGGCAATTGGGGAGAACTATGTTCCTCCAAAGGGAATTAATCAGACGTTTGAAATAGCCCTCTGGCTGCCCTGCTTTTCCGATGTGGATACGGAATATAACCGTCTGTCAAAGCTGGATGTACGATTTCCAACCGGAGAACCCCAAACCTTTCCCTTCGGTATCCGCAACTTTTATGTCGCCGACCCGGAAGGTAATCTGCTTGAGATCGGAAGCATGAGCGAAACATAGTTCTGAAATTCAATCCATGACCATGTCGTACTGTAGGAACCGGTTTGGAATTTGAATT
Organism: Treponema sp. UBA1793; assembly: GCA_002314445.1. GTDB lineage: Bacteria > Spirochaetota > Spirochaetia > Treponematales > Treponemataceae > Treponema_D. Next base: position 28,944 of record DCFX01000085.1, on the reverse strand, counting down.
GAATCCGAAAAAATTATTAAATATCTCAAAACAATTACCGCCGCAGCGGCTGTAAATAAAAAGAGGCCGGTAATGAAGAAGAAAAAGATACTATGGTGCATCGTGTTGTGCCTGTCTGCAATATCTGTTTTGGCGGCGCTTATATGCACTTCGGGGGCTTCGACACAGTGGAGAGTGCAGCCCCGGCGGTATTCGAGGCCTGTGCGGAAACGGTTGAAAATATTTCCTTGCCGGAAAATACCAGGATAATAGCTCTGGGCCCCTCTGCTGCAATCGGTTTTGCTATATATCGTACGAAGGAAATGGCGGAGCTGATTTTAAAATACACCTATATGGGCTCTCTCGGTGAGGGATATTCCAGCCGCCTGCAGAACTGTACGACGGGATGATACTTGTGACCGATGCGTACCCCACTGTTATAGGCAGTGAAAAGTAACCGGACTGCATTGTGTCTGTATTATTCCTGTCACAAAACATGATGAACGTTGTGCGGCTGGAACAGGAGGGGATACTTATGCTAAAATAATACAATGGAAGCATTAATTGTTATAGACGTGCAGAAGGGGTGCTTGAAAATACCCAGATTTGAAATAAAAACAAAAATAGAAAAAATGAATATGCTGCTGGATACATTTCATGAGAAAGGATTACCGGTTTTTTTTATACAGCATAACGGAATAAAAGAAAATTATTTACTTCCCGGTACAGAAGATTTTGATTTGGAAGAAAGTCTGCATGTGATGGAAACTGATATTAGAATAGAAAAGAAAGTGAATAATGCTTTTTATGAAACGACATTAAAAGAACAGTTGGACTCACTGAAAATAAATACGCTTTATATAGCCGGACTTGCAACGGAATTCTGCGTAAATGCAACTGTACTTGACGCGCTGAATTATGATTATACAATAATTGTTGCTGGCGACGGACATACGACAGCGGACAGGGAGCTGTTATCCGCAGATAAGATTATTAATTTTTATAACTGGTTATGGCCGAATTTGACGCCGACAAAGGGAAAAATTGAAGTAAAGAATACAAGTGAGATTGTAAAAAGTGTAGAGTAAAAGGATGTGCCGGTTAACAACCGCTTCAGCTGCGGTATTTATTTTGTTTACAGAAATTATGATTTGTTGTTTTGGAGAATAGTAATGAATCCTGTCATCGACTGGCTTCTTGATGATGAAACTCCGGAAGTAAAGTACCGGACAATGACCGAACTTCTGGGAATGTCAAAGGACGATCCGGGTGTAAAAAAAGCTTATGACAAGGTACTGGACTCTGAAAGTCTGCGCGGTGTTATGGATAAGTTCACGCTTAAAAACAAATGGGAGCACATCAATGCTTATTTGGCGCTTGCCGAATTCGGATTAACCCGCGACGATGTACCGATTGATGAGTATTTAGAACGTAGTATAAGAAATATGAATATGAGTACGAAGTGTGCAAAAATATTATTTTTAAGAAATCTTGTATCTCTCGGATATAATGAACATCCGTGGGTACGGGAGGAGATAGACCTGGCTTTTCCTACGATACGGCAGGATGGTTCAGTTCGATGCCTGGACAAGACCAAGAGAACAAATGATTCAAAGCTGAAAGACATGGGATGTTATAGACAAACAACAACATATCTTTTACTCGGGGCAGAGTTAAAGAAGAAGGGAATTGTTCTACCGCAGTTTGATCTTCTAAAAACATTTTACAGAGACCATGATGTTTTATTTCATCCGGAATCACCGGGAAAAATAATCATCAAAGAAATGGCAGAAACATTCTATCCGATAGATCATGTGCACATTGGATTACAAATGATTATGTATGGTCTTTCAATTCTTGGAGAAGCGGATCATCCTGCCTGCAGTAAAGCCTGGGCATTACTGGACAGTAAAAAGAATAGTGAAGGCAAATATATACTTAGTGAATCATTTGAAGAACCGTATTTTAATGTGGGTTTTGCAGGACAACCGAATAAATGGGTCACACTATATGTCCTTCTTGCAGAACGTTACAGGTCTTTAAAACAAGCGGATCCGGAGCACCTGACAACTGATTGATCCTGATAATTTTCTTGTCACGTTTTGAGAACCGGTATTACAGGTTAAGCAAATGATGAAATGCAAGTCTCCGACTCTGTTACGGTCATTTTTAAATTGCCCTGGAACAGGCGCAGTATATTGCGGAGTTCGTCCGATTCAGGTAAAATATCTGTTGATGAGAGGTATAGTATGATTGGTCTGATAACTACAATAATAATAGTTGTTATTATTGCTTTCTTTACAGGATTTAATCTTGATAACAGATGCAACATCAATCTGTTGTTTCATACATTTCAGAATGTCCCTGTTTTTGTGACCATTCTTGTTTCGTTCGCGGCCGGAATTATTGTTGCCATTCCGTTTTCGTTCGGCAGAGGCAGGAAGGTTGCTGCGAAAAAAATTGAAAAAATAAAAGCAAAAACCGAACAGGCCGTAATGGATAAAATCCATGCGGATAAGAGTACCGAAACTCAGAAGGATGCAGAAGAGAAAAAGTCTGCCGTTGATCCTGCTGATTCTGATACGAAAAAGAAATGAAAAAAATACTTTTAACAGTCGTAGTTTTTTGTGCCTGCCTGCTGTGTCTGGCAGCACAGTCTGCACCTCTTACTGCGCGCTCAATTGCAAACGAAGCTGCAAAAAAAGAAACGGCGGAAGAATCCGTTGCCTATATTCAGTCAAATCTTGAAAAGCTGACTGATTCTGCTGAAAAACGCTCGCTGTATGCGTTCCTCGGTTCCCTTCAGGAACAGCTTGGTAATTTTAACGATGCCCGTGATTCATATGCAGCGGCGGCGGCAATTGCAGCAGGAGATACTGCCGATATGCCCAGAAAGAGTTCCGAACAGCTCGTCCTTGATGCGGTTCGCTGTTCACTCAGTACGGGAGATTCTGCTACTGCGGATTCCTATCTTAACTCCGCTGTACGTAATTCAAAAGACAGCACTATTCAGGCATATATCAAATTGTATGCCCTGTGGAGTTCTCTCTGTAAAATTGAAAAAACGGAAGACCTTGCAGAACCCGTTGTCATGCTCAAAGCGTATGCTGCGCTGCCGTCCATGAGGGCTGTGAATCAATCCGTGCTTCTCACACTCTGGTACATTACCGGAGACGATTCATATGCAGATACTCTCAAAAAAGAGTTTCCATCATCTCCTGAAACAGGTATCGTGACTGGGACCGTACAAATGCTTCCGGCTCCGTTCTGGTATTTTCTTCCCCGTCAGGCGGAAGCGCAGCCGGAAATTGCTGATGAAAATATTTCAGACGAGTCCGATTCTGCATCCGTTGTGCCGGCTGGGACAGTCAGTACGGGAACGGCTTCCGATTCACCAAAATCAAAGAAACTGCAGATGGGATTGTTCCGTGAGAAAGCAAATGCAGACAGCCTTGTTTCTGTGCTTGTCTCTAAAGGTTTCAAACCGTATATTACGACGGAAACAAGAGCAAGCGGTACGACATATTATATCGTAGTGATTGACGAAAACGATAAAAGCATGGAAGACAACCTGCGGACAGCCGGATTCGAATTTTGCCCCGTTTTTTAGCCGAAAGCGTTTTTACTCTGAGGAATTCTGTTTTTGAAGGAAATAAAAAAGCCGGCCTTATACTATCGTACAATCCGGCTTCTGAAGTTTTAAAAAGAAGGGGAAAGATGTTCGGCAATGCCGTGCCTACTTGCTCTTTCCCATTTCCCGGATTCTGCGGTCCGGTCCCGCCATTTCTAAATCCCTGAATCGGCATTACGCTCTATCAGGTACATACCAAGAGCAACAACTGTTAATAACAGAACTAATACTGCCATAGAAGAACCTCCTACAACACGTATCGCAAAAAGCTGCGTTTCTGCATTACTACCGTTGCTATTGAAGCAGAATTGTGTTTGGTAATTCCACTTAAAACCTAGTTATATAATAATACAAAATCGTGGAAAGTCAAGAGTAAATCCGGCCTGCCCAACGGAACGGGCAGGCCGGATTTACGTGTAAATAAAAGAAAATGCGGAGCATTTTTACTTACGAATTTTGCTAACAATGGCGCACAGGACGTGCGCCTTTTGCAAAGCGGGAAAATCATTGCAGAAGTGTTCTGCCCCAGGATTTTCCCGGTATGTAAGATTTGCATGGATGCAAATCTTACATGTATCCGATTCCGAGTATTGTAAGTTCTTTTTTTTCATCGCCGGCTGCCATTTTGATTTCTACTTTATGCGGAGCGGCGGTGTCGCTTTTCCAGGCAATCATCGCTGCACAGTTATCCCATGCGGTCGGGCTGTATCCCTCAATTGTTGAAACTTTTGCACCGTCGACAAAAACATTGGCATTGCCGTACGTTGTTTCTTTTTTCTGCTGGAAGGCAATAATAATTCTGCTGCACGTCAGTTCAAGTACGAAAGGTTCGTTACCCGATGTACTGTGCGTCCAGTTGTTTTTGTATGTCCATACAGGTTTTTCTGCCGGTAAAAAACTGCCGGTACTCCTGATGACAGCTTTGTTTATTTCTGCATTCTGAATATTTTCGTACGCTTTGCTGAACACTACTGTATCCGGCACGGCGAACGAAGTATCAGGTATTTTTGCTGTTGCAGCTTTAAAATAATTTTCTATGAACGATGCTATAAGTTTGTGACCGTCATTATCCGGATGAATGCCGTCGCCGGAAAAATAATCCTCATTTCTCATTTTTCCCGTCGTTATTTTTTCCTGAATGGCATCGCGTACGCTTATCATTCCCAAATCATACTGTTTTCCGATTTGTTCCTGAATATCCTGTGCGGACCAGAAACCGCCTGTGTGGCCGAGGGTAAACACAAGAATAACGGCCGGCCGGGATGGACTGTTGAGCAGTTTCCTGACGAGGCTCTCGTATGTGTCATGGAGGTCGGAGATCCGGGCATCGTCATTTACTGCGAACTCAACAAATACTATATCAGGATTTGCGGAAAGAATATCGTTGTTGCAGCGTTCAATCCCGAGCATTGAGGGAGTGCCTGAAATTCCTGCATTGATATACTGTATCTTTGTTTTGTCTTTTGCATAGTTTTCCGCAAAGTATCTGTACGAAAGATATGCATAGCAGTTTTCGGCCTGCGGTTGAGCCAGCGCTCCTTCCGTAATTGAACCGCCGAGATATGCAATCGTTACCTGTTCACCGTTTCCGGCTTTACGGACGGCTTTCATAAAACGGTAATTATTTCCGACCGAAACCAGTGATTTTTCCATAAGCTCCTCCTGAAGTACTGTTTTTCTGCTGTCCATTTTCGGTACTGCCGCACAGGAGCAGAACAGGACAGCTGCACTAAGCCACAGTATTGTTGATTTTATATCATCCTTCATATGGTACCTCGTGAATCGATTTTGTTTAGATTATTGTACATAACGTGCGAGCGTTTTTTGTACTGCTCCGGGACCTGCCATAAGTTCCGTGAAACAGCCGATGACTTTATCTGCAAGTCCCGCAGTATACAGATTGACGCCCCAGAGAGAGTCGTCCTGGAGCAGGGGTTTGAGTACTTCCGTAAACGGCCCTGTATCTCCCGGATGTATGCCGGACAAAGCTGCCTGTATTGTACCGAGTAATGGGTCGCTGCTTGGTGTAAATCTGTTTCCCGCATCGTCAATGCCCGGAACGTATCTCAGCCAGCCTGCAAAGACAAGGGGAATGAGACGCAGATTTTCGGGCTTGAGTTCTGCATTTGCGATGTATGCTTTTATTGTTTCACCGAAACGGATTGCAAGTTTCTGGCTTGTATCGGTTGCGATGCGCTGCGGTGTGTCGGGGATAAAAGGATTGGGCAGGCGTTCTTCCAGTACTTCCTTCAAGAATTCCCGCGGATTGATTATGCCGGGATCGGTCACGACAGGCAGCCCTTCATCATATCCTATTTTGTGCACCATTTTGTTCAGCACCGGGTTCTTCATTTCTTCCGATATGCTTGTATAACCGAGCAGGCAGCCGAAAACCGCAAGGCATGTGTGCAGCGGGTTCAGGCAGGTGCATACTTTCATGCGTTCGACTTTCGTAACACTCTCCCTGTCCGTGAATCTGACTCCTGCATTTTCCAGCGGCGGACGCCCGTTCGGAAACGCATCTTCTATAACAAGGTACTGCGGTTTTTCCGCATTTACGAAAGGTGCGATATACGTATTTTTTCCCGTTACCGTAATGGCGGTATCTTCAAAATCATCTTTCTTAAGCAGTTCCTGTACACTTTCTGCGGGACGCGGTGTTATTTTGTCTATCATCGACCAGGGGAACGATACGTCGTCTTTCAAATATGAAAGAAATTCCTGTTCACAGAATCCGTTTCCCACCCATTTTCCGGCAACAGTTGTTACCGCCTTCTCAAGTTTTTCTCCATTCCGGGAACAGTTGTCTATGCTGCACAATGCCAGTTTCTGTTTTCCGCCCAGATACCGCTGGTAGACGAGTGCTGTCAGTTTACTCATCATGCTGTTAAGATGTGCCTCCGGGCCGGATTTGAAGTCTTCTTCTATAAATGGAAAGAACGAGCCGTCAGTCCGGCCTAGTGCGTACCCTTTTTCCGTTATGGTACATGTTACCAGCTGCAGAGACTGTTTTTTAAATGCTGTTTTAAATGCGGCCCATTCTGATTCATATTCTGCACCGCATTTCCATGCAGCGGCAACTGATGCAATGACTTGTCTGCCGACGGTACCGTCCGGTTTGAGTGTTACAAGCAGGGAGAGATTGTCGTGCGGCTTGTAAATCCTGTCGATTATTTCGAAGTCGAAACCCTCTCCGACGATTATCCCTTTGTCTGTTATTCCCCTTTCAAGAAGCGTCTGCATCAGTACGGCGGGGAAACTTCTGAATATGTTTCCTGCTCCGAAATGAATCCATACGGGATTCTGCAGTGTGGATTCTTCCATCTTTTTATAATCAAAAGACGGAAGAAGGAATCCTTTCCGTTTCCAGTCTTCTGTATTTTTTAAGTCAGCTTTAGTCAGGTGCATCCTTTCCGTCCTTAAAATCTTTTCCGTTCCGATTTTTCAACAGCTTCCCATAAGCCGTTCAAATAAGCCGCTCCCAATGCCCTGTCGTACAGTCCGTAGCCGGGCATTGCCGTTTCGCCCCATATCATTCTTCCGTGGTCGGGCCGTACCGGACCGTTGAATCCCGTTTCATACAGTGCCTTTACGATTTCGTACATATCGAAACTGCCGTCGGATGACAGATGCGCCGCTTCTTCAAAATCGGTCGTGCTGTTGAATTTGAGATTGCGTATATGCGCAAAATGAATACGGCTGCCGAACGTCCTGATTGAATCAGGTAAATCGTTTTCCATGTTAGTTCCGTACGAACCGGTACAGAATGTTATGCCGTTATGCGGATCGTCGACCATTTTAAAGATGCGGAGCACGTTTTCTTTATTCGTAACGATACGGGGCAGTCCGAATACAGGCCAGGCGGGATCGTCGGGATGGACTGCCATATTGATGTCGTATGTATTGCAGACAGGCATGATCCTTTCCAGAAAGTATTTCAGATTTGAAAAAAGTTTTGCTTCATCGACGTTTTTGTACAGTTCAAACAATTCCCGTACGTGTTCCAGCCTTTCCGGCTCCCATCCGGGCATGATGAATCCGTTTGTGTCTGAACCGATTGAAGCGAACATTTCTTCGGGTTTCAGCGCGTCGACGGCTTTCTGTGAATATGCAAGTACGGTGGAACCGTCGGCCCGTTTCCTGGCGAGCTCGGTGCGTGTCCAGTCGAATACCGGCATAAAATTATAGCAGACCATATGAATGCCGGCTTTTCCGAGATTTTCCAGCGTCCGTATATAATTGTCGATGTAACGGTCTCTTTCCGGAAGTCCGAGCTTTATTGATTCATGTACGTTTACGCTTTCTATCCCGGCGATTTCAAGACCTTCCGATTCAACTTCGCTTTTTAAAGCCTGTATATCTTCCAGTTTCCAGCCGTCTCCGGCCGGAACGCCGTATAATGTTGTTATGACACCATGCACGCCCGGTATCTGCCGTATCTGCCGTAGTGTTACGGAATCGTATTTTGAGCCGTACCACCGCAAAGTCATTTTCATTGTCTTCCTCCTGAATCAGGCAGGCAGTTTTTCTGCTCCGTACTTAACTATAAATGGAACCCCATCCGGAATCCATAGTAATTGTTGCTGTACGCATTGCATAAATTGTTTACGTTTTACGGATAAAAAGACAATATTTGCAATTTTGCCGGCAACAAATGCTATGTGCGGAACGGTTAATTCTTTTTATACTTGCATAAGCATGTGAAAGACCGATGGTTAAGAAGGATAAAGTGAAAAAATTACAGTTTATACATGAAAATTTTCTATTGACAACAAAAACGGCGGAGACATTGTATCATTCGTATGCGGAAAGACTGCCTGTTTATGACTATCACAGCCATCTGAGTGCGGAAGAAATGTATAAAAATCATGTCTATGCAACTATTTCCGAAGCATGGTTTTCAAATGATCACTATAAGTGGCGTCTGATGCGGTCGGACGGTATACCTGAAAAATACATTACCGGCGATGCTGATGCGTATTCAAAATTTGTGCGGTATGCGCAGGCCGTTCAGGATGCGCCCGGCAACCCGCTGTATCACTGGACCCATCTTGAACTGCTCCGGTATTTTGGCATAACGGAATGTCTTACCGTTGAGTCTGCGCCGGAAATTTTCGGCAGATGCAATGAGCTGCTCGGAACGGAACCGTATTCCGTGCGGAAGCTGCTTGAAAAACAGCATGTCGATACAATCTTTACAACAAACGATCCCGCTGAGGATCTGAAGTATCACGAACTGCTGGCTCAGGACAAGTCGTGCACAACGCATGTGTATCCGGCATTCCGCCCGGACAACGCGCTTAATATTGACAGAGACTCTTTTCCTGATTATATGCAGACGCTCGGTATGACAGAGGATACGGAGATAAAGAATGTGGGAACGCTTCTTGCTGTACTGGAAAAGAGGCTTGCCTATTTCTGCGCAAGAGGATGCACCGCGAGCGATCACAGCCTTGAAGGTGAATTCCAGAGTGACACGACGGAAGAGAAAGTCGAATCACTGTTTTCAAAGCGGCTTGCGGGAGACAGGCTGTCTGAAAAAGAAACTGCAGAATATAAAGGATTCCTGCTTGAAAATCTGGCTCGTCTGTACCGGAAAAATGCCGTTGTCATGCAGCTGCATATAGGTGCCGTCCGCAATGTTTCTTCACGGTTGTTTGCACTGCTTGGAGCCAATGCGGGATGCGACAGCATGGACGATGGAAAGTATGCCGTCCAGCTCGGGGCGCTGCTTGACGACATGGACAGCGGCGGTAACCTGCCTAAAACAGTTGTGTACGGACTTAATCCTGCTGACGCGCCGATGATTGCGGGCCTATGCGGCGATTTTCAGAACAGTTCCGCACGGGGAAATATCCAGCCGGGGCCGGCATGGTGGTTTAATGATTCGAAAGCGGGAATTGAAAGGCAGCTTTCGCTGTTTGCCCGGTACGGTACGCTTGCAAACTGCATTGGCATGACGACCGATTCGCGGAGTTTTTTATCTTTTCCGCGACATGAATATTTCAGACGCATTCTGTGCAGTCTGCTCGGAGCCTGGGTTGAAAACGGGGAATATCCGGCGGACATTCCCTGTCTGGGAAATATGGCAGTACGTATATCGTTTACAAATGCAAAAGAGTTTTTCAGCCGGTGCTCAGTGAACAAGCCGGTTGAGCCGGATACAGCGGAGTTTTTACAGGAGAATATATGAGCGCTGTTCAAAGTGCGGAAGTGCTGTTTAATGACGGATGGGAATTTGCGGAGAAAGAAATTGACGACAGCCTTATGAAAAAAGAAAACGGGGATGCCCGTATTTTATCACCTGAAGGTTTTCTGCAGGATGCCGCTGTGCTCCGGTACTCTCCGGTTCTTATTCCTCATGACTGGCTTATTACCGATACGAACAATCTGTATAGGAACAGTATCGGATTTTACCGGAAAGAATTTGAACTGGGCTGTACGGCAGATACATATACCGCGGTAAAATTCGACGGTGTGTATATGAATTGTGCCGTTTTCGTAAACGGCCGGTCTGCCGGCATATGGAAGTACGGGTATACATCATTTGAAATTGATTTATCACCGTTCGTGCACGACGGACGGAATTCCATATTAGTCATTGCAGTTTATCAGAGTCCCAACTCCCGGTGGTATTCGGGTGCGGGAATCTACCGGAATGTGCACCTTTGTGTAAAAGGAAAAACACGTTTTGTAAACAACGGTATATATATAGTCAGCAAAAAAGAATCATCTGACGCATGGCGCCTGTCAGTTTCTGCTGATATAGCAGGCTGTACTGACGGTTGTTCCGTGCGTCACCTGCTCTGCGATATGGCCGGGAACGTCATTGCGGAAGCAACCGGGGAACCGGATTTTGCAGGGCAGCCGGGTGACGGCGGTGTATTCAGAAACAGTGCCTCGTTCACTGTTCTTTCGCCTGAATTATGGGATACCGCTCATCCTGCCATGTACAGTCTTACGACGGAACTTGTTTCCGTCAACGGGGATGTCATTGATTCCGTATGCCAGCATACGGGGTTCAGAACCATAGTGACCGATCCTGATAAAGGGCTGTTCCTGAACGGACGCCATATCAAAATTAACGGCGTGTGCATGCATCACGACTTGGGGCTGTTCGGGGCGGCTTTTAATGTGCATGCGCTGGAACGTCAGTTTTTTAAGCTGAAGAAAATGGGCGTCAATTCTATCAGGACTGCGCACAATCCGCCTGCTCCGGAATTTATGGATCTTGCTGATACGATGGGCTTTCTTATAGACGATGAAGCGTTCGACATGTGGCAGAAGCCGAAAACAACGTATGATTACAGTACTTTTTTTGATGCATGGTATGAGCGCGATACGGAATCATGGATAAAAAGGGACAGGAATCACCCGTGCCTTTTTATGTGGAGTATCGGAAACGAAATTTACGATACTCATTTCGGAAATGGACTTGAGGTGACAAAAAAACTTAAAGTGCTTGTGAGATTGTATGATCCTGAAAAAAACGGGCTTGTTACAATCGGTTCAAATTATATGGCGGGGGAGGGTGCGCAGATTTGTGCCGATGAGCTTGATCTTGCAGGGTACAACTACGGCGAGAGATTGTATGCGGAGCATCACAAAAAACACCCGTCCCGCTGCATGTACGGCAGCGAAACGTCGTCGACCGTTCAAAGCAGGGGAATTTATCATTTTCCAGCGTCATACCGGCTCCTTACCTGTGAAGACCGCCAGTGTTCCAGCCTGGGAAACTGTTCCAGCAACTGGGGCGCAGTATCCGTAACGCAGGCGCTTCTGAACGAACGGGATACACCGTGGAGTATGGGGCAGTATGTGTGGTCTGGCTGGGATTATATCGGCGAACCTACTCCCTATTTTACGAAAAACTCATATTTCGGACAGATTGATACAGCCGGCTTTGAAAAGGACACGTACTGGCTGTTCAAGGCCGAATGGACTGATTATCATACAGATCCGTTTGTTCATCTGCTGCCGTACTGGGATTTTAATGAAGGTCAGCTTATAGATATCCGTATGTATACGAATGCACCTGTTGCGGAATTATTCTTTAACGGTATTCCGCAGGGGAAGTTTTGTATAGATCACAAAAACGGCAGAGAGCTTTCAGGAGCATGGCAGCTGCCGTATATGCCCGGAGTTATAAAGGCTGCCGCATATGACGAAAAAGGGAATGTCATTGCAGAAGAAATTGTGCGGACGCCAGGAGAACCTTCCCCGATTGTGCTTGAACAGGAACACTGCGGTGAGACGGGAAATATCTGCTTCATCGACATCAGTACGGCAGATACCTGCGGCAATCCCGTGCCTGATGCAAGGAACTGCATAACGGTAGAAGTACGTGGCGGTGCCACGCTCTGCGGACTTGATAACGGCGACAGTACCGATTATGACCGGTACCAGCCCGGAGACGGGCGGACGCATACGAGGAGGCTTTTTTCAAACAGGCTTCTTGCAGTTGTCAGAGCGGATACACCTTCATCTGAATTTTCCGTTACAGCCGTAAGCAGGAATCTCAGACCGGCGGAGTTATCCGGTACGGTGGCATCTCTCGTACCCGTGCAGCCTGAACAGGGAACTATTCCGGCTTCCGGCGAAACGCCTGTGAGAAAGATAGAACTTACGACTTCAGGAAGCTGCATGCTGAGTAAAGAGCGGAAAAGTGTTACGGTAAAGGCACGTATATATCCGGCAGATGCATCATATATGCAGCTTGAATGGAGGGCGGTAAGAATTGAAGGCATCCGCAGCGAGTACGCTGAAATTGCGGTACAGGGAGACACGGCCGTTGTTACGGCTGCTGCCGACGGAAATTTCAGACTGCGTTGTACCTGCAGCAACGGCAGACAGGAACCGGAGGTGATGAGTGATCTTGAATTTACAGTTTCCGGCATGGGAAACAGGAATCTTGATCCGTACCGCCTTATTGAAGCGTGCCGGTACGATTCATGTTTGGTAAAACCTGCGCTCAGTTTTCTGGGCGGTGTATATACGCTTGAAGGCAGAAACTGGTTCCTGTTTACCAACGTCGATTTCGGGTGTAACGGAGCCGATACTGTCACCATACCGGTGTTTTCATTCGACACGGAACTGCCGCTTGCAGTATGGGACGGTTGCCCGGATGAGGGTGGCAGAAAAATTGCCTCATGCACGTATAAGGCGCCGGGCATATACAACGCATACACTGCGAATACATTTGTCCTGCCGGAACGTCTCAACGGCATACACAGTATTGCCGTTGAGACGGAAACCCGTTTGTCGCTGCAGGGATTCTTTTTTAAAAAAACAGAGAAAGCTTTTGCGCAGCTGTGGGCAGGAGCATGTGAGACTATAACGGGAGATTCCTTTACCCGGACCAGTGAGGTGGTGACGGGAATCGGAAACAATGTTTCGTTTGTATACACCTGTATGGATTTTGGTACAGCAGGTACGGACTGTGTTACGATATGCGGCAGAACGCACTTTGAAAACAATACGATAACACTGAAATTTGCAGGAGACCCGGAAACGGAAAACCGGATTGTTGAATTTCCGTTCAGCAGCGGTTACGAAGAAAAAAAATTTGCAATCGATACAGTCTGCGGGCTGCGGACTGTATCGTTTATGTTCCTTCCGGGAAGCAGTTTTGATTTCAAGTGGTTCCGTTTTGAAAAGAAAAAGTCGTAAAAATCAGAGGGAAAGCAGTTTTACCAGTTCAGGACCAAGCACATTGTAACCTTCCGCATTCATGTGGAGGCCGTCGGGTGTGAGTTCCGGTTTGAGCCGTCCGTCCTTTCCCAGAAGAAGATTTCCGAAATCTGTAAATGTTGTCCGCGGAAATACGCCTTCTCGGACAGCCGCGTTCAGCGCGGCATTTATCTGTGCGATTGATGCATTGTAGTTTGTTCCGTCTTCATCGTTGTTGCGGGGAAAGATTCCGAGCAGATAAAAATTTGTTTCAGGCAGCTTTTGGGAAAACAGCCGGATCAGGTATTCTATTGTATCAATAATGTCTCCCACTGATGCATCGTGCAGGCTGTTCGTCCCGCCGAGAAATACCAGTTTTTCCGGCGATAAACGTTCAAGCTGTTCGTTTTCGACTCTCCATCTGATGTTGTTCAACGTATCCGCACCGACACCGAAATTGACTGGTGAAAATGAAGAAAAATACGTTTCCCATAATGCAGGGTTGTCTTCCCAGCGTCTTGTGAGGCTGTCGCCGAAGAATACTGTTTTTATTGAAGGCTTTCCGCCGGCTGCAAGGCTGGCAGCTTCTTTTTGTACCTTTTCCAGTATGTACGCATGTTTTCCCGTATGATGTTCATCCGTTCTCATGACAGGTTGTAAAATCATTGTGTTTTATCCTCCGCGAATTTCATAAAATATGGTACGCACACGTCTCTCCATCCGCGTGCGCTTTCCGTCTGGCATGCAAGTTTCCGGGTGACGGATTCGTATGCTTCCGCCGGTATGCTGCCGGGAACTTTTCCGGCCAGCTTTTTCCATGATTCTTCAAGCTCTTCCGCTTCGTGTACGCCCCGTTCATATCTGAATGCAAGCTCATCTTTGAGCGTCCTTCCGCTTTTCAGAACGTACTGCCACGGGACGTGGTGGAACCACAGCAGGTATTTTTCGGGGCAGGTGCGGATATCGTTAAATGTATCGGCGACGTGCTTCCTGTACTGATCTGCGGCACGGCTTCCCGTTCTGCTTCTGTCGAATCCCAGACCCGTTTTATCCGCCCTGTGATAATACCGCGGTTTCCAGTCTTCCCTTGTTCTCTCATCGCATGCAGGATCGGGGCCGTAATGATGGGCGTATTTCATAATATGATGCAGGCCGAGCGGCGTCATATAATCGACGCAGGCATTCCATGAATGCATGAGTATGAAGAGTATCTGTTTTGTGATTTCAGGATCGGTTCCCCACGTGCATGACGTCCATTCCCGGGCAACCGCTTCGCTGTCGAGCGTGTAATCCCATGCGAGCCTGCCGAACGCATACCAGTTTGCAGGGTGGAATAGCGAGCCGCACCAGGTGCTGTCGCTGCCCGTATTGGCCACGGCTGCAATACCTGAAAAACCGTTCTGCGCCGCATTGTTTTCCGACGATATAATCTGCCCGACTGTACATATTTCTCCGGTACCGCCGTTTACGTCGAAGTCGAGAATCTCTTTCCACATCGGAGCAAGATAGACGATATGTTTTTCCTGCCCCAGATATTCCTGTGCGGCCTGCAGTTCCATAAACAGTGTTGTATGTTCCATACCGCCGAACAGAGGATGTACCGGTTCGCGGGGCTGGAAATCTATCGGCCCGTTTTTTACCTGTACTGCCGCATTTGCCGCAAATTTTCCGTCGAGGGGCTTAAAATCCGCATACGCTTTTTTCGCGCGGTCGTTCTCTCCCTGTCCGTAGACAAAAGCCCTCCAGATGACGATACCGCCGTGCGGGGAGAGTGCGGCTGCAAGCATATTTGCGCCGTCGGCGTGATTCCTGCCGTATGCGTACGGTCCTGCCTGCCCTTCGGAATCGGCTTTTACAAGGAAACCTCCGAAATCGGGAATATACCGGTATATTTCGTCAGCTTTATCCTTCCACCACTGCCGCACCTGTGGATTAAGGGGATCCGCCGTTGGAATATTTCCCAGCAGCATGGGTGAAGCAAAATTGACGGAAAGAAATACGGTAATACCGTATCTGCGGAATATGGCAGCCAGTACCTGTATTTTTTCAAGATACGGCGCAGTAATAATTTCAGGGGCGGCATTTACGTTATTCAGGACGGTGCCGTTTAAACCGATACCCGCGCATGCCCGCGCATAATCGGTATACCTCGGACTGACAGTCCGCGGAAGGTCTTCCCATTTCCACAGCGATTTTCCCGCATATCCGCGTTCAATGGAACCGTCGGGATTGTCCCAGTGGTCCAGCATCCGCCATGTGATTTTAGGGCTGTCGGTAACAGACAGTGTTGTCACGGGAAGTCCCTGCTGCAGTATGCGCAGGAATGCGAATGTCCCGTACAGAACGCCTTTATCAGTGCGGGATGTGATGAGAATACGGGGGAAGTCCTCTTCTGATAATGATATGATCCGGAATCCGTCTCCTGAAGGAATGTTTCCAAGACCCGTATATTCTTTGATTTTTTCCGGCAGCTGTCCGTACGGGCAGATGAGAAGACCTGCGGGTGAGCCTGTTTTTCTGCTGCGTCTGACTGTTCCGGTATACGCACTGCCGCAGAGCAGTGGTAATGCGCACTCCAGTTCTTCTGCTGCAGAAGTTAATATGTCTGAGCCCTGTTCCACAACTATCGTGTTCAGCAGTGCAGCATAGTCTTCTGCATCAGACGTACCCGGTGCTTCATATGAAAGCCATAAATTATAACCGTCCGGACGAATCATCACCTGCCTCCATACACACAGTGAATGCCTCAAAAAAAGGCAGTCGTGTATCCAATATAAAAGAAGTATATGTTTTTTTCTGATGCCGTCCCATAGCATTTATTGCGCGCAATATTGCAAAGTTTGTTGTTTTATGTTGCGAGTTTCGTACACTGCGCTCTGTATTCTGCGGGCGATATACCGTATTCCTGTTTGAACGCCCTGTAAAAATTGGAATAATCATTAAACCCGTACTGCTGGTAGATATTCGAAATCGGTTCCGTCCCCTGCAGCGCTTCGCAGCATGCTTTGAGTCTGGCTTTTGTAATGTAGCTGTGTATTGAGATGCCGATGTGATCCTTAAATGAATGGGCAATGTAGAATCTGCTGATGAAGAATTTTTCTTCCAGATCTGCAAGTGTGAGTTCTTTATCAAGATTGCGTGCTATATAATCGCAGATTGCAGCATATACATTTGTATGTTCCGTCTGCGCAGACGCGTGAACCCGGGCATTTATAAGTCTGTTCAGATGCAGAATGAGCGTGTTCACCAGCAGCGAGATTTGAGCTTTCTTTCCGAAACGGTCTGTTTTAACTTCTTCTATCAGCTGGAATATGATGGACTGTATTCTGTTAAATGTGATTACATCGTTTTCAAAATGATACGTATGTGTCGTTTCAACATACTGCATAAGCCATACATAGTCATTTGAAACATTCATAAGTTTTTTACAGTAATCTTCACTTATCCAGAAAACGAAACGCCTGTAAGGTTTGTCGGTGTTTATCCACACGGGATTATGCGGCGTTTCCGGAGGTATAAGCAGAAAATCTCCGGGACGCATCGTATATACACTGTTGTTTACCTGAATTTTAATATTCCCTTCAATGAAAAAGTAAAATTCATAATAAGTATGCGTATGAGCCTTTACCGCAGTGGGATTGATATCGTAATAATAGTAAATCTCAAAGTCATCCGACTTCATAAACTGCCGGGTTGAAAACGGTGTAATAAGATTTGTTTCTTTCATATATCAGCCATTATTTTATTTAGGAAACCTCTAAAAACTTCAGTTTTTAGAGGTGCCCTTTACTCTTTTATTTATACTATCGGAAAAACAATTTATGCAATGCAGACAGCAATATTCACTATGGTTTTTAGAAAAAACCGTACCTACACTATAACCATACAATCTGATTATCGATTTGTCAAATTAATACCAAAAACGGGGGTTATAAACGTGGGAAATAGTCCGCATGTAAAGGAACCGGTTTTAAAACATATACGGCATCACTGGCAGTTATACCTGCTTATGCTTGTTCCTGTTATTTACTATATTATTTTCAGATATGTACCGATGGCCGGCAACATTATTGCTTTCAGAAAGTACCGTGCCGGCAGCAGTATATTCGGTGACTATTGGACAGGAGTGCGGTACTTTAAGCAGTTTATCCGTGATCTGAGTTTCTGGCGCGCATTCCGCAATACACTCTTTCTTAATCTGCTGTACCTTCTGTTCAGGTTTCCCCTTACACTTATTTTTGCACTGCTTCTTAACGAGATCCGCAATCTGCAGTGGAAGAAATTCGTGCAGACTGTATCGTATCTGCCTCATTTTATTTCAATGGTTATTGTTGCAGGTATGATTCGTGAACTTGTGTCAACAACCGGACCCGTTAACAGACTGATCGAATATTTCGGAGGATCGGCGATGACGTTTATTGCACTTCCGCAATGGTTCCCGGCAATATTCGTATCGTCAGGAATCTGGCAGAGTCTCGGATGGGGAACCATTCTGTATCTTGCTGCTATGGCAAATATAAATCCTGCACTGTACGAAGCTGCGGAAGTGGACGGTGCGGGTCATTTCCAGCGCGTTATACACATTACCATTCCATGCATTATGCCGACAATCGCAACGCTTCTTATCCTTGACATAGGCAGTCTTGTTGGTTCCGGCGCTGCTTTTGAAAAAGTATTCCTTTTATACAATCCGATGACATACGAGACTGCGGATATTATTTCGACGTATGTGTTCCGCATGGGACTTGGTTCCGGAAATTACAGTTATGCAACGGCGGTCAGCCTGTTTGAAGGATTAATAAATCTTGTACTGCTTACCGTCGCTAATACAACATCAAAAAAATTAACAGACAGCGGGCTGTGGTAAGAAGGTACAGGATGGCAAAGAAAAAAAATTATTATTATCGTGAAACAAGCAGATACAGGATATTCCAGATATTCAATGCAGTTATTATGATAATTGTATGTGTTTTTACATTGTATCCGTTTTTATATCTCGTTGCTCAGTCATTTTCTTCAGAGCAGGCAATTATACAGGGGAAGGTTTCAATCATACCTGTTGATTTTAATCTCACAACATATGCTTCTGTGTTGAAAAAAGGGGATTTTGCGCGGTATTATCTTAATACAGTAATTTATTCGATTGTCGGCACATTCTTTTCCCTTTTTCTGAGCATGTTTCTGGCATATCCGATGTCAAAACCTCAGCTCAGACTGAATAAATTCCTTGCACCGTTTATTATTTTTACGATGTACTTCGGCGGTGGTCTAATACCGAATTATGTCCTTATGCTCAATCTCGGCCTGAAGAACAATATAATGGGATTTATTATTCCGGGTCTTATCAGTACGTATTATGTGCTTCTTATGATTTCGTTTTTCAGAAACGTTCCTCAGGAGCTTGAAGAAGCGGCAGAGCTTGACGGGCTTGGTCAGATTGGTATTTTTTTCAGGATTGTTATCCCCCTTTCTACTCCCATTATTGCTACGATGGTTTTATTTTATGCTGTAGGCTATTGGAACAACTGGTTTACAGCCTATCTGTATCTTGATAAAAAATCTTTGTGGCCTGTTGCATACTATCTTCGCACCATTATTGCAGGTTCTTCAACTTCCGCAGATCCGGGAGCTGTTTCCGCGGATACTATGCAGATAGCGGCTAATATAAAGTCGTGTTCTATGCTGCTTATGACCCTTCCCATTATATGTGTGTATCCGTTTATCCAAAAATATTACGTACAGGGCATGATGCTCGGCGGTATAAAAGAATGAGCTGCTTGCAAAGCTCGTCGGACTTTTGTAAACGACCCGAATAATTACTATTGGTAACTATTTCGTTAAGGAGGAATAGATATGAAAAAAATTATATTGGTCATGGCAGCGGGAGTAATACTGTCATGTTTTGCAGGATGTACGAAAAATACGGAAGCGTCAGGAAGTTCAACCGGTTATACGTTCGGTGAAGGGAAGACCTTTCATTCGGAAAAGCCTGTAACGTACACGATGTATTTCAGCGACGCAAGCTGGTATCCTATAACTGATTCCTGGAAAACAGAAGGGGTATTCAAAAAAATAACGGACAAAACGAATGTCACTCTTGATCTTACATCATTCGACAGCGGAGATTACACTGATAAGGTAAAGCTTGCTATTAACGCGGGCAGTGCTGCGTACATCATTCCGAAAATTTACGATGAAACGGCATTTGTTGACGGCGGTGCGGTTATTGCCGTTTCCGATTATGTTAAGTATATGCCAAATTACGAAGCATTTTATAAAAAATACAACATGCAGAAAGAACTGGATACGCTGACACAGGCGGACGGTAAATATTATCGTCTGCCCGGTATGCTGGAAAAACCGCTTCAGGATTATACGCTCATGATCCGGAAAGATATTTTCGATGCGGCCGGAATAAATATTGCCGGACTGGAAAAAACATGGACATGGGATGATTTGTACGACACTCTTGTTAAAGTAAAAAAATATATGGTAAGCAGCGGTATGTGCTCCGAAAAGGATTATATCTGGTCCGATCTCTGGTGCGGTTCTCAGTCAGGACAGGGAAAAGGCGGAAACCTGCTCAAACTTGCAGGCGCTTCATATGGAGTGCCTGCAGGGTGGGGGATTACAAACGGACTTGATTATGATGCGCAGAAAGATGAGTGGTATTGCGCCTCTACAAGTGAAAGTTTTAAGAAAATGGTTTCGGTCCTTAATAAATTCGTAAAGGGCGGCATACTTGATCCTGAGACTTTTACACAGGATGATACGACTGCCATGAATAAGTTTTATAACGGTAAAACTGTTATTACAAGTACAAACAGAGGACAGTATGCTGCGTTCGTACAGGGTCTTAAGACCGGATGCGGTAAGGACGAAAGCAGTCTGTATATCACCTGCTATCCGACGGGAACAAATAAATATACTGCGGAAAACGCAAGACTTGAAAACGGCGTTATGATTTCAAAAAACGCACTTAAAGCTCTTGGAAAAGACGATTTTATTAAAATGCTCAGATTTGTCGACTGGCTCTGGTATTCTCCGGAAGCGTATCAGCTGACAAAGTGGGGCGTAGAAGGAGAGACATTCAAATTTACGACAATGGATGACGGTAAGAAAATAAAGAAACTGCTTCCCGGATTTAAATGCAGCGGCCTTGGTATTGGCGGAGCAGATACTGATACCGATATCCGCCTGAAGTGGGGATACGCGTGCGGTAATTTTTATTACGGGCATACTGTTGCTGAAATGAGTGACAATTTCATTCCCGCGATTCAGGATTATTATGACCGTCTCGGAAAGTGCCGCGAAATCCGACCGGTAAATCCCAAGGTTGCCGCAACAGAAGATGAAAAGGAACAGCTGAATCTCTGGGGTACGCCTCTTACCGATAATATAAACGCATGGACGCTTCAGTTCATTACCGGGCAGAAAGATATTAATGGAGACTGGGATAAGTATATTGCGAGCTGTAAAAACCTCAACGAGGATCAGCTTGTAAAATTAACAAATGATATTTATAAGCGTAAATAGCATACACTTATAAATATTACATAAGGGCACCTCTAAAAACTGAAGTTTTTAGAGGTAACCATAATATGTGATGTACTGCAAAAAAATCAATGCACCTGGAATTTCGGGTAGCCGTTAATTTATTCCGAAATAAAACCAAGCTGGGTACATGCCTGGTAAATGAGTTCTACCGTTCCCGGAATTCCGAATTTTTCTACATCTATCATGAGGTTGCGTCCGTGGCGGTCGCCGCGGTCACGTCCCGTGACATATCTGTAGTAGCTGTGCCGTTTTGAGTCTATTTTTGCAATAAGTTTTTCGGCTGCTTTTTTGTCAAGGTTATATGCTTCTGCGATATGATTTATACGGAATGAAAGCGGTGCATAGACGAAAATATTCAGGACTGAAGGAAATTCCGAAAGGAAAAAATCGGAACATCGTCCGAGCATGACGCAGGATTCATGATTTGCTATATCGCGGATAACATATCCCTGCGCCTCAATTGCTTTTTCTGTATAAAAACTTTTGTCCATACCGTAATCGAAATCGTCCCCGGTTTGGACGATCTCGTTTGAAATCCCGGCACGAAGCGCAGCCCGGTTTACAAGTTCATGGTCGTAGAATGTTACTCCGAGCTTGGCTGCGAGTTGGCGGCCTATTTCACGTGCATTACAGCCGAATTCACGGCCGAGTGTAATTACGATTTTTTTCATGTGTCATTCTCCTGTAAATATGCGCTGCTACCGTTTACTCTGGTTGCATCTTCGTTCGATAAATTTCGTAAGAATACCAAGGGGAATACAGATAACCAGATAGACAATTGCAAGAATCGTATATGATTCTATCGTAAGAAAAGTCTGAGTGCAATATGCTTTTGTCGTAAGAAGAAATTCCGGTACCGTAATGTAGGCCATAAGAGACGTATCCTTTACAAGCATGACGAGGTAATTTCCGAAGACCGGTATGGAACTGCTTAATGCCTGCGGTACAACGACGCGCATAAGGGATTGGCGCGGAGTAAAACCGAGCGCGAGGGCTGCTTCCATCTGGCCTGAATCAACCGCCACAATCGCACCTCTGATGACTTCTGAAATATATGTACCGTAATTTATGCCGAGTCCGAGGGTGCCTGCGATGAGGCTTGTCATGTTGAGTTTGAATCCATGGAATCCGAGAAGTTCTGCAACAAGCTCTATGAGCAGCGGTACGACATAATACATATAGACAAGCTGGACAAGAAGCGGCGTACCGCGTATAAGTTCCTGAAAAAGAATGACAACCCGCGTCAATATTTTATTTTTTGAAACACGTGCTATTGCAAGCATAAAGCCGAACAGGATTCCGATAATAAAACCGAAAATAGTTGCAAAAACAACAATAAAAAGCGCATTCCCGACTAATTTCGGGAGGAGTTCGGTAAACGCTTTCGACCAATTTAAATTCTGCAGTACATTCATGGCAGCAACCTCCTGCTATTTGTTAAGAATGCGGGAAAGGAAAGTCCTTGTCCGTTCGTTTTTCGGTGCTGTAAACATTTCTTCAGGAGAACTGTCTTCGACGATATATCCGCCGTCCATAAAGACAACCCGGTCAGCTACGTCACGGGCAAACTGCATTTCATGTGTGACGACGGCCATCGTCATGCCGTCTGTAGCCAGTGCCTTCATGACGTTCAGTACTTCTCCGACAAGTTCGGGATCAAGGGCGCTCGTCGGTTCATCAAAGAGTATTATTTCCGGATTCATCGCAAGCGTGCGGGCAATAGCGACACGCTGCTGCTGTCCGCCGCTTAACGTTCCCGGATAGACCGACGCTTTTGATTCCATCCCGACTTTCCGGAGCATTTCGTATCCTTTCTCTTCCGCTTCCTGCTTTTTCTGATGAAGAAGACTGCGGGGGGCAAATGTTACATTATCGAGCACCGTCATGAAGGGAAATAAATTGAAGCGCTGGAAACACATACCGACCTGCTGTCTGTATTCAGGGACATTAAATTTCTTTGCAAGTATGTTCTGGCCTTTATATGTGATAGTCCCGCTGTTCGGTTCGACAAGCAGATTCATACAGCGGAGCAATGTGCTTTTTCCGCTCCCCGACGGTCCTATAACGACAAGAACTTCACCTTTTGAAATATCGATATTTATATTCTGAAGTACATTAAGTTCGCCGAAATTTTTTTTAAGATTCCGTACTTCAAGTAACCCCATAGCACACCTCACTTGCTGCATCATCCGGCCGGAGGATGCAGCTGTTTATTTTACAGACTAGTTATCACGGCTGTTTATTGTACACACACGCTGTGCCGGATCATTCGTAATTGTATGCAGTTTCGGATCAAGCCCGTATTTTTTGAATACTTCGTCGATGAAACCTTCGTCGCGGAGCGTTATCATGACATTGTTTATTTCCTTCATGAACGCAATGTGATCGAAAGAAACTGCAGGAGCGATACGTCCTATTGTTTCCGGAACATCTTTATATTCTGTGCAGAGTTTCAGGCCTTTGAGCGTATCGGGTGAATTGGCGAAGAGACTTTCAATAACGGTGCTGTCGGTGAGGAATGCATCTATTTTGCCGTACTGGAGCGCAACAATCGATTCACTCTGGTCTCCTGTTCCCACAGCCTCTTTGATAAGGCCGTCTTTCTGCCATCCCTGCACGACATACTGCCATGCCGTACCTTCTGTATATCCGACTCTGGTTGTTTTCGGATCAAAGGTAGTCTGGCCGTTTACAGGGCTCTTTTCACTCGCAAGCAGTCCGCCGCCCTGCGTATACCAGATATCGCCGAAGTATACTTTTTCGCCTCTGTCGGCGCGTGTATACATACAATCGGCAATAATATCTATGTTGCCGCTGTTAAGATTCAGAATAAGTTCGCTGAACGGAATAAGTGCCATATCTACCTTGGCGATACCGAGTCGCTTGGCAACTTCCTTAATGATTTCCGCATCAACACCGTCGAAACTTCCTGTTTTCTGGTCGATGTACGCAAACGGAGAGTCTCCTGAAGAGCCTACCTTCAGCACGCCGTTTTTACGCAGCTGCTGAAGGAACAGGCTTGCACCATCCGGCGCGCTTTCCGCGGCGGCCGGTTTTGCTTCTGTTTTTTTACTGCATGACATTGTAAATACAGCTGCGGCGCAGATGGACAGTACAAACAGTACTACATAATTTTTTTTCATAACGATACCTCCTGCATTTCCTTTGAAAAACAAAAAAAGACGTCGTTCAAAAGCCTTCTCAGGCATTTGAACGACGTCTTTGTCTTGCTGAATCTGAAATATGGACTCACCATAGCGGAATAATTTTAAAGTGTCAAGCGTCAGTAAAAATATTTATCAGAAATCAGCCTCATTTAATAATTAATGTACTTATATATCCTTTCCGTATTTTGAAAAATTTATTTTGTTTTGTCGAGCAGTTCGCGTATATACAGCGCCGTCTGCATACGGTAACGGCTGTCTGCGTCATTTAAATCCGTTCCGAGTATTTCCCTTATTCTGCGGATTCTGTAGTTCACCGTGTTTCTGTGCGTGGAATTTTCTGCAGCCGCAGCTGCTACTCTGCCGTCGTTCTGGATGTATAATTTCAGTGTTTTTAAATAATCTGTACGTTTATCAATGCTCAGTTCTGAAAGTTTTCCAAGTGTCTCATCGTAATACTGCTCAAGTATATTCCTGTCGCCGACTTCGGAAAGCAGTTTGAATATGCCGAGATTCCGGTAGTTGGACAGCAATGCATGCTGCGGGCAGAAGCGCAGCGCGAGAACGGCATGATCATATTCGTGCTGAAGGCCTGAGACCGCGGAACATGCGGCTGAAACGCCGGTCTTCATCCTGCTGAAGTATCTGTCGTTTGCCGCCGCCCTGCTTATTGCCGCTCCCTGAGGTTCAGGATTGTCGTGGAAAACGTATACAATTTTATGATCATGAACAAACCAGCAGAACTGCGTCTGCGGGAAATCAAATCTGGCATTAAAAGAATAGTCGATATATCGGGACAGTTCTTCATCATCTTTTCTGAAAAGCTCGTCGGGAAGTTCAAGCAGTACAATACCATATGAATATGCCTTGTCAAAATTCGTGTCGGTAAGGTCCGCCTCGTCGAATTTCCGCGGATTGAACAGCGCATTATAAAACGATTCCGCAATCGTTTTACGTTTTTGCCGTTCTCCGACTATGCGGTTTCCGTAATCCTCCATGATGTCTACCAGATGAATTTCCCACGGCATTGAAAAGAGCGGGAAATTGAGCGTGTTGCACAACTGCTTTATTTCCTCAGGTATTTCGATAATGTATCTTCCCGTGTTTATAATAAGTCCCGCCGCATCAAGATCATGCAGGCAGGTAATAAGCTGCTCCAGGTATCCTGACTCCGCCTCGTCCCCGTTCGTTTTACCGTTCAGCTTTGCCCGTTCAATATTCATGCCTGTCGTAAGCGCAAGTTCTCCGCCGCGGATAAAGTTGATGGTACTTGTATCTTCCGTGTAGTACATCCAGCTGACGGGATGCGCCATTCCCTTTCTGCCTGCAAGCAGCCTGAGCCTGTACAGGTCTGCGGTCGAATTGAATAACGATTGAAGTGTGATTGCCATATGGTACAGTCTCCTTTTTTGTTGTGCTATAAGCACAAAATAGTGGCAAATATTTATGCAGATATGTGCTCTATTATAGCTGTGAATGTGCTAAGATACAATCGTGTTGTAATTTTGCATACTTTTCAGGAGGCGTTGCAATGCTTAAAGATGAATTACCGAAAATTATTACTGAAAAACTGCCGGGACCAAAAGCCGGGGCAATACTGAAACGCCGGCAGGCCGTTGTCCCCAATGCAATACGCTGTGTCTACCCGTGTGTCATAGATAAAGCTGCAGGTGCAGTCATACAGGATGTCGACGGAAATATTTTTCTCGACTGGGTCGGAGGTGTGGGTGTTTTGAATGTCGGCCATGCACATCCCTCTCTGGTGAAAGCTGTTCAGCACCAGGCAGAACGGTATTTCCACGGTATGTTTAATGTAGTTACGCATGAAGGATATGTCGAACTTGCAGAAAAACTGGGTGCAAGGGTTCCTGTCCGCGGTACACATAATAAAGTGATGTTTGCAAACAGCGGTGCAGAAGCTGATGAAAATGCAGTAAAAATCGCGCGTTCCTATACGAAGCGTCCGAATATTATTGTTATGTCGGGAGCCTTTCACGGCCGCACGCTGCTTACTATGACAATGACGTCGAAAAAAGCGTATGCAGTCGGACAGGGGCCGTTCCCCGACGGAATTTACCGCGCCGAATTTCCGAATCTGTACCGGAAGCCTGACGGAATGCCGGACGATAAGGCGATTGCCTATTATGTTAAAAAATTTACCAGTGTGTTTGAAGAGTGTTCACCCGCACAGTATGTCGCTGCAGTTGTTATGGAACCGCTGCAGGGCGAAGGCGGATTTATTCCCGCTCCGGTTGAATATGTAAAGGCAATCCGGAAAATATGCGATGAAAACGGTATTCTGCTCATTGCCGATGAAGTGCAGTCAGGATTTGCACGTACCGGAAAGTTGTTCGCTTCCGAATACTGGAAAGATGCCGGCTGCGAACCGGACATCGTTGCAACAGCAAAATCAATTGCCGGCGGCGTTCCCCTCAGTGCGGTCATAGCGCGCGACGAAATTATGGATTCTGTTCCGGGCGGCGTTATAGGCGGAACTTACGGCGGCAATGCGCTTGCATGTGCGGCAGGTCTGAAAGTGCTCGAAGTGATTGATGAAGAACATCTTATTGAGCGTTCGAACGAACTGGGCAGAAAGTGCATGGAGCGTTTCAACTCATGGAAGGAAAAATATGAATGCGTCGGAGACGTACGCGGACTTGGTGCCATGGTCGGCGTTGAATTTGTTAAGAATAAAACGACGAAAGAACCCGCACCTCAGCTTGTAACTGATATCATTCAGTATGCGGCATATCACGGGCTGCTGATGGAAAATGCCGGTACGTATAACAATGTCATCCGTTTTCTTGCACCGCTTGTTATTACCGATGCGCAGCTTGAAGCCGGATTTGCAATTTATGAAGAGGCAATCCGTCACTGCATGAAATAAAACCGGCACACAGTTGTTGTTGAATTCTTCTATTATATAACGAAGACTGAGCATTTCCTGCCTGGCAGGAAATGCTCAGTCTTCCCATCAGATACCTTTTTTGTCTACAAGCGCTGCAAGGTCAACAAGGCGGTTAGAAAATCCCCACTCATTGTCGTACCATGCAAGAACCTTTACCATTCTCTTTCCTATAACAAGTGTCGAAAGGGCATCAACTATCGATGACCTGGGATCACCCTGATAATCGGAAGAAACAAGCGGCTCTTCGCTGTATCCGAGGATACCTTTTAACCGTCCTTCAGAAGCTGTGCGGAACGCTGCGTTTACTTCTTCCGCGGTTACATCCCGTTCAAGTGTTACCGTCAGATCCACAATTGATACAACTGGTACAGGAACCCGGAGAGAATATCCTGTCAGTTTTCCGTCGAGGGCAGGTATAACTTTACCTATCGCTTTTGCCGCACCGCTTGTGTAGGGAACTATTGACAGTGCCGCTGCCCGTGCTCCGCGCAGATTTTTCTCAGGCTGGTCGTGAAGCACCTGGCTGTTTGTATATGCGTGTGTCGTATTCATCAGGCCGTATTCTATTCCGAACGTCTCGTGCAGGACGGAAGCGACAGGTGCAAGTCCGTTCGTTGTGCAGGAACCGTTGCTTAGTATGCGGTGCTTTGAAGGATCATATGCCGCATCGTTCACACCCATGACAACGGTAAGATCGTCTCCCTTTGCCGGTGCCGATATGATAACCCGTTTTGCGCCGTCCGGGCCAAGATGCAGTTCCGCGGACTCTTTGTCCGTAAAACGTCCTGTCGATTCAATAACCAGGTCGACACCGGATTTTTTCCATGGAATGGCCGCCGGATTTTTTTCGGCGAATACTTTTATTGATTCGTTCCCGACTTTTATTTCTCCAGGGGCAGACGTTACATCGTAACCGAACGTTCCGAGAATTGAATCGTGTTTAAGCAGATGTGCAAGCGTTGCGCTGTCGGTAAGATCGTTGACAGCTGCAATTTTGATATCAGGACGTCCCCATGCCGCACGCAGAAAATTCCGGCCGATACGTCCGAATCCGTTAATACCTATTGTAATCATAGTATCCTCCTGTTTCTATTCAAAATATACAGAATACAGGTGATGGCATAAATGACAATCAGGAATCAAATCATGCCAAAACGAAGACGGTAGTCGGAAGGAGAAACACCAAGCTGTTTTTCAAAAATTCTTCTCAGCGTCAGTGCCGAACCGAGCCCGCAGGCTGAAGCAATTTCATCAAGCGATTCATGTCCCTGTTCAAGACGGATGCGCGCTGCTTCAAGGCGGATGTCTTCGATAAATCTCGCAGGGGTAGTACCCGTTTCCCGGGAAAAGGTTCTGAAAAAGTTCCGGGGGCTCATGGCTGCATGGTCAGCGAGCGCTTCAACGCTCAAGTCCTGGTTCAGATGTTCCAGCGCCCAGCTTTGAACCCTTCCGACTGTCGTATCAGGATCTGCCTGAGATGCAAGGTACCGGCTGAACTGGGCCTGACCGCCCGGCCTCCGCAGATACATGACAAGTTCTTTTGCAACAATTCTTGCCGTATCGCTTCCCATATCGTCCGCAACAAGTGCCAGTGCAAGATCAAAACCGGAACTTGCTCCGGCAGACGTCCATATATTTCCGTCCCGTACGAATATGGAATTTCTGTCGATTTCCGTTGTCGGCGATAATTCCGAAAGTGCATTAAAATACCGCCAGTGCGTCGTCGCCTTCCTGCCGGCAAGCAGACCTGCCCGTGCAAGTATCAGCGCACCCGCACAGACAGAAACCGTTCTCCTGCTGTACTGGTATGCCTGTGCAATCCAGTCTGCTGCGGCATTGAATTCCAGACTGTCAGAAGTTTTGTTCATTACAAAAACAGTATCCCATCGGCGTTTTATATCAAGTTCTGAAAGACAGACATTTGACAGCAGCGACAGGTCTTCTTTTCCGCGGATGACTTTAGACTGCCCGACTGAGGCTATGACTGTTTTATACAGCATCGTTCCCTGTGGTGCGGACAGATTTGCCTGATTAAG
>DCFX01000089.1:7054-52207 GCA_002314445.1 Treponema sp. UBA1793 | reverse complement strand
CACCCACAAGAAAGCCGGTAGAGCCGAAGAAATTGAAGTCACACAGATTAACCGATGTAAAAAGTATTAACTGGCAGATATCCTGCTTGATTTTCCTGCCGGGACAGCGTGAGGAAGCTGCGCAGCGCCGGAAGCCTGGAATAATTGTTCAGGATGTACAGATGTATTTTCTTTATCAACAGGAGATTTATTTTGAATGTCACAGATATTTTTCAATAAACCAGGCTGATTTCATTGTGAAACCAACCTGATTTCATTGTGAAACCAGGTTGGTTTCAACCTAAAACCGGACTGGTTTCATCTTTTTGTTTTTGTTCTATCCGAAAATAGCGGGAATGTGCTTTGAGCAGTGTTTTTGCAGGTCGTATACAGATGCACGGCCTGTAATAAAACAGATAACCTGCATGATGTGATGACAATTACCTGAGAACTATGCTGCAAACGTTATAATGCGTTTGCTCCGGCGGAAAAATCAGTCTTCCATCGGATTATTTATCTCACTTCGGAATAGAAATAAATCCTGAACTTTGAGCGAATAAGAGGTATTCATTTCAATCTTACTGTTACTGTCGCTGACAAGGGGAATATTGAACGCATAACTTACAGAGGAATAGCCCTGTGCACTGACTTCGACGGTAAAATTGAAATGTCTGCTTATATCGGATTTATCAGCCTTAAAAGGTTTTACCCAGAAAGAATATGTCCCCTTTGTTGATTTATACGTATTACAGGGGTTTGACCATGTCTTGTCTATCATATCGACTACAAGATCACCGTATTTGAGTGTAATAGCTGCTTCAGGGAGCGGTTCAAACGTTGAACCGTCGAAAACCGTACCGATAAAAACCGGAAAATTAAAGGAAGGCTGCGGCAGATGAACGTCTGCGGTGTGTTTTGTGTTTTTATAATATGGACGCCGCACCGTGTTGATAAGGCGTATGCCCTCAAGCGCGAGCGCATCAATATCAGCACGCAGCTGGGTATTGTCAAGCAGGTCTGTGGTATGGACAATACCTCTCCCGGATACAATATATCGCGGCGGGATGCGGTTAAGTACATAACTCGCAACATCCGGACAGCTGTCCTCCGTTTCGCAAATAAGCCATGCAGGTCTGTCTTTTTCAAGCTGATCATACATGAGCTTTACTCGTGATTCAACATATTCTTCCATTATGTTATGGACGTTCATCTTGACTCTTCCTCTTCGATATCAATTTCCGCCTTTGCGGGTATATGCTGCAAGACCTCCTGAGATAAGTATTGCACGGTTTCTTCTGCTTAAATCGTTTACACCTTTTACAGTCGTTCCGTTTATCACAATATTGAACTCAGTTCCCGTTTTGAGAGCTTCTGCTGTATTTGTAATTTCCAGTATATCTCCCTGTTTAATTATATCATAATCGGCGGGATTTACAAATGTAATTGGAATAATTCCGTAATTTACAAGATTTGCCTTGTGAATGCGCGCGAAACTCTTTGTAATGACGGCGCGTACACCGAGGTACATCGGTCCGAGTGCTGCATGTTCCCGTGACGAGCCTTGTCCGTAATTCTCGCCTCCGACGACAAAGCATCCGCTGAATTTTGTCGCTTCAGCTCTGGTGTAGAATGTCTCGTCAAGTCTTGAAAAAGTAAATTTGCTGATTTCAGGGATGTTCGAACGGAACGGAAGGACTTTCGTTCCCGCCGGCATTATGTCGTCAGTAGATACATTATCACCAGTTTTAAGCAGTACGGGCAGCTTCAGCGATGAAGCGCACGGCGGGCAGGGCGGGCACGGTTTTATGTTCGGGCCGCGCACTATTTCTATTTTTGCGCTGGCTGCTGGTGTAAGCGGCGGAATAAGCATACCTTCATCTTTGCCTGCCTTTCTGATTGCCGCAGGAGCAAGCCGTTTGTCTTTTCCGTCAAGCATACTGGTTCTGATTCCGCGGACATATGCATGGTCTGTATATGTAAGTTTTTCCGCTTCGGTGAACGTTCCTGTTACAGCCGAGGCCGCAGCCGTTTCGGGAGAGACAAGATATACCTGCGCGTCGGCCGTTCCGCTTCTTCCCTTGAAGTTTCTGTTGAATGTGCGCAGTGACACGCCTTCGCTGTTCGGAGCGAATCCCATGCCGATGCACGGGCCGCATGCGCTTTCGAGAATGCGGAAGCCCGCTTCGATGAGCGTGCCGAGAATTCCGGCTTTGTCGGCCATCATGAGTGTTGTACGGCTGCCCGGAGCGATTCCCGCTTCGACACCGGGTGCAATGTGTTTACCCTGGACAATTGCGGCGACAGTTTCAAGATCGTCGAGAGAACTGTTTGTACACGAACCTATGACGACCTGTGTTACTTTTGTACCTGCAAGTTTTTTTACAGTAGTAACAGCGTCGGGCGAATGGGGCTGTGCTGCCATTGCGCCGAGTTTATTCAAATCAATCTGGATTATTTTATCGTATTCGGATCCGATGTCTGCTTCCTGTTTTGTCCAGTCTTTTGCACGTCCCATTGATGAGAGAAACGTTTTAGTTTTCTGGTCGGACGGAAATAGTGAGCACGTTGCGCCCAGTTCTGCACCCATGTTTGTGATTGTTGCACGCTGAGGAACAGACAGCGTCGCTACTCCCGGCCCGAAATATTCGTATACTGCACCAACACCGCCCTTTACTGTTTCACGGCGGAGCACTTCGAGAATGATGTCTTTCGCGCTTACGCCTTTTCTTAGTTTTCCGGTAAGCTGTACGCCGAATACTTTCGGCATTGCAAGATGAAATGCACCGCCGCCCATTGCAACAGCAACGTCGAGTCCGCCGGCGCCTATTGCAATCATGCCGATGCCGCCGCCCGTAGGAGTATGGCTGTCTGAGCCGAGCAGTGTTTTTCCCGGTTTTCCGAAATGTTCAAGATGTACCTGATGGCAGATGCCGTTTCCCGGCCGTGAAAAATAGAGTCCGTATTTTGCGGCAACGCTCTGGAGATAGCGGTGATCGTCCATATTTTTAAAATCAGTCTGGAGCGTGTTGTGGTCGACGTATGAGACCGAGACTTCGGTCTTTACGCGTGGAATGCCGATTGTTTCAAACTGGAGATATGTCATCGTTCCCGTCGCATCCTGCGTGAGTGTCTGGTCAATATGGATTGCAATGTCGGCTCCGCGTTCAATACGTTCGCCCGGGGTAAATTTCGTGTCAGGACAGGCTTCAGGAACAATGTGAGCCTGGAGAATTTTTTCAGTTAATGTTAGCGGCATGCTGGTACCTCGAATAGTTATAATTATAATAGTAATGAAGTAACTTTATCCTGTTATCTTATCAGAAAAAAGAATGCCTTTCAATGACTGGTGTCATGCCAGGGATTAAGCTCTCTTTGCAATACTGTATTTTTCTTGTCAGATATGATATACTGGGAAAATGGAATATGCAGGAATAAATATAAAAAGTATATCAGTCATCGTAGTTTTTTCTTTATTATTTACTGCAGTTTCATGTGCAAACAGTCACACAGTAATTTTGAGCGATAATGCAGGCGAAACACTTCGCTCTCAGTCCGACAGGAAAAACAAAGAGATACTGTGGACAAGGGAACTCGAAAGTATGCGTCTCGTGCAGGACATTACGCATGAAGATTCGGTCGATAAAGCAGTAAAACTTACTCCGCAGACTGTTGTTGTCTCTGCGGCGCAGGCGCAGCCTGTATATCCTTTTATAGACGGTTTCGGCAGTCTTGACACGTCGCTTATTACCCGGGATGTCAGAAATGTGCTTGATACGTTCTGCAAAAACGTTTCTACAGGATTGAGTGCCGATCCGTGCATGGCAGACGGCTGTTTGTATTCATATGTTCTCTTTGCAGACGACCTGAAAAACGGCTGGAAGAGTTCGTTCGGAGAAGATATCCCTGAAGGCTCGGAAAACTCTCCGCTTTTTACTAAGATGATATACGGTGCGCCGTTTATTGATGATGCAGATTACGAAATTCCTGTCCGTTTTGAATGCAGCAAAGGATATGTCGACATACTTCTTTATTTTGAAAAAACGGGCAGCGAATATAAAATCAATCAGATAGAAATTCAAAAATGGGGGAAGGCCAATGGACAGTAAGGATCTTACAGGTATAGAGCGGCAGCTTGTACTCCAGTATCTGATCGACGGAAATGTTCCCGTTACAGTTACTCCTCTTGAAAAAAAAATACCCGGCGATGATAAAAAAGTAAGGCCGCTGCTGTCTGCAGTATTTCCAGTTGCACTGAAAGCTGAACAGATAACTGTACTGGACAAGGGAATTATTTTATTGACAAATCCCCCGCAGTCTGTTGTCGGTTTTGCGGGGAAGCAGGTTCGTGTTGAATTTTATTTCAACAGGGTAGGCCTTTTTTTTATAACCGAAATGAAATCTATAAAGTCAGGTCTTGCCCTTGTAATTCCGGAAAACATTCACCGCATAGAAGATATACAGGCAAAGCACGATTATGACTTTTCTGCTTCCATTTATTATTCCTGCAGCAACAAGGCGGAAGTGAATATCGAAGGTATTCCCGGGGAAGGGTATGAACTGTTTGCACGTCCGGTATGGAGTGCAATTCCGCTTACAGATCAGAAACAGGCAAAGACATATCTTGAACAATTTGTTGCAGAAGCGAAAAAAGAAAAAAAAGCGGGGAACGGGTTGCAGCTTATTTCTGTCTGCCGTTATCTTGTTGAAAAGGAAATTTCTATCGAAGCTGTGCAGGGGCGTGCAAAACCATTCAGAATACTGTATGTCGATCATGAACGTATTGTATTCGGAAGCGATAACGAAAACGGTTTTCTTTCCCAGGGAGCTGAATATGCGGTCAAAATGTCATTCAAACTCAGGCAGGGGCCTGTAGTAAACCGCGAAGTATTTGCAACATGCGTGCCTGCAAGAATTTATAACAGCGGGGACGGCAAACGGTCTTGTGCCGATTGTGTATTTACGTCGCTTCAGGAAGAGGACAAACGTTTTATATACGAAAAGGCGACAAAGAAGATGTTCGTCTGATGTTCAGTCCGGAGTAAATTCATCTTTTGTATCCTGCGGTTTATTGCCTATGAGAATCGCAATCGGATGAAGCAGCGATACATTCTCGCATACGATTTTCATAATAACGGTAAGCGGCACCGCCAGAATCATTCCGACAAAACCCCACATCCATCCCCAGAGGGAAAGCATTACAAGGATAACAAAAGGCGATATGCCGAGATTGTCTCCTTCTATACGCGGTTCGATAACGTTACCGAGAATCATATTTATGGTGATTGTCATCACAAAGACAAATATAATCGGTCCGGGATGCGGAAAAAATTGAAGCAGTGCGAACAGTGACGTTGCTACGACAGATACAATTGAACCGAAAGTCGGAATGAAATTCAGCACGAACGCAAGGAATCCCCAGACAACTGCAAAATCAAGCCTGACAATTTTTGCTGTAGCATATACGAGAACGCCTGTAGCAAGTGAAATAAAAAATTTAATAAAAAGGAAGCGGACTACCTGTGTCATTGTACGCCGCACAATGTTCATCATGCGTCCTTTCATTTTCCCCTCAAAAGCCTCGTTGAGTTTTTCACCGGTAAGATGCATTTCTACAAGCAGGAAGATGACCATAAGAATGATCAGAAGTATATTTTTGACAAGGGAAACTATATTTTCAGAGAACGAAAAAATACCTTTTTTTATTGCGCCGCTTACATCGAACTGCCCCTGGAGGGCATTCTGAATATTGTAGAAGAAGCTTTTTCCAGCATCAAATTTTAAGTGGAATTTTCCGGCAACAAACTCATAGATTGAAAGAAATTTCGATTCGTATTTTGTATACTGTGTAACTATTGTCTTTAGACTTGCCGCCACCAGTGTTCCGATAATTGCGATACAGGCAACAAGCAGAATAGTCACAATGGCAACATTTATAACCCACGGAATATGTATTTTATTCATATTCCGCACGATGGGCAGCATGACAAATGAAAGCATGATGGCAAGAATTACAGGAACTGCCACCGATGCTGTCGCTTTGAGTACTGCAAAAAAAATAATCGACGCAATAAAGACCAGCAGATAGGTAATCTGCCTGGTATGTTCTGTATCACTCACAGTTTAAGCTCTTCGATTTCGGTTCGATTTTATCGAATCCGCATATCGGTCTCAGTACTTCCGGAATAGAGACAGAACCGTCTTCATTCTGGTAATTCTCCAGAATGGCCAGCATAGCACGTCCGACCGCTATCGCAGTTCCATTGAGCATATGGACATATTTGTTTTTACCGTCGTCATCCTTGTATTTTATGTTGAGACGGCGGGCCTGATAATCCGTACAGTTTGATGTTGAAGTGACTTCGCCGTAATCTCCGTCGGGGTGATCTTTATCCGAACGTCCCGGCATCCATGCTTCAAGGTCCCATTTCCGGTATGCGGGAGCGCCCAGATCGCCTGTGCACGTATCGACAACGCGGAAGGGAAGACCGAGGCCGGTGAAAATTTCCTCCTCGATAAGGCGGAGCTTTTCGTGCAGCTGATCAGACTGTTCCGGCAGACAGTATACGAACATCTCAACTTTGTCGAACTGGTGCACGCGGTAGAGACCTTTGCTGAAGTGGCCCGCAGCGCCTGCCTCCCTGCGGAAGCAGTGCGAAAGCCCGCAGTAAAAAAGCGGAAGTTTTGACTTGTCGAGTATCTCTCCTGAATGATATCCGCCGAGCGTTATTTCCGCCGTAGCTACAAGGCATGTTCCTTCATCCTCTATGCAGTATACGTTGGACTCGTTTCCGCGGGGGTTGAATCCGATTCCCTGCAGTACTTCCTGTTTTGCAATATCAGGAGTGATGAACGGAGTAAAGCCGTGTCTGCGCAGCGTGTTAAGAGCATACATGATAAGCGCCTGCTCAAGGAAAACCGCTTCATTTTTAAGGTAATAAAATTTCTGCCCGGATACTTTTGTCCCGCGGTCAAAGTCAATAATATCAAGCGATTCACCGAGTTCAACGTGATCCTTCGGAGTGAAGCCGAATTTACGCGGCGTGCCGACCTTTTTTACTTCAAGGTTTTCCGTGTCGACTTTTCCGACAGGAGCTTCCGGGTTTGCCATATTCGGGATTCTGCGGGCTGCATCCTCAAGTTTTGGCTCTATGTCTGTCAGTTCCTTTTCTGCCTCTGCGATATCATCTTTAAGCTGTTTTCCCGCCGAAATAAGTTCCTGACGCTTTGCATCGTCCATCTTTGTTTTCATGGCTGCAGCGTTTTCATTCCGCTTCTGCTGCAGCAGCTGCAGTTTTGTGGTGAGCGATGTACGTTCATCATACAGTTTTACCACAAGGTCTGCATCAGCTTCCATGTTCCTGTTTATGATATTCTGTTTTACTGCATCAATATTGTCTTTTATAAATTTATACTCCAGCATAGTCTGCTTCCTTTACGTAATGAAATTTAATAATACTATAAATATAATATCCCTTTATTGCAAGGTGTACGTGATTGTTACGGTAGAACTTACTTCAATTTTTCCCTCGGATACAGGTGTTGCCGTATCTGCAGCCCCGAACGCTGCTTCCGTTTTGTACATTCTGTTCATAGTCCGGGCGCCTGAATTATTATTTTCCTGAATGGATAGGGCTTGTCCTATTTTACAGCCGCTTGCTCCTGCAAGCAGAGATGCGGCATCCTGAGCCTGCTGGACAGCAAGCGTTCGTGCCTGTCTGACAAGAGCCGCGGAATCGGAAACGCTGAACGTGAGAGACGTCAGTTCGTTTGCTCCGGCAGCTACAGCAGTATCGATGACAGTACTTGCAAGAGACGTATCGTGTATTACAATTGTAAGGCTGTTTCTCACCTGGTATCGTCCCGGCCAGCTGCGGCCGTTCGCCCATGTGTCCTGCCGGGATATGTTGTAATCCGTCGTTGTTATGTCGCCGGCTTTTATTCCTGCTGCAATAATCGCATCCCTGACTTTTGTCATTGCTGCTGCGTTTTCATCTGCAGCTGTTTTTGCAACCCATTCCTGTGTTACGACAGAGACTACAATGGAAGCCTGATTTGGTTCTGCGTTTACAGTTCCCGTTCCGGAAACCGTAATAGTACGCGGTGTTTCTGCAGGCTTATTAATTGCGCAGGAAAAAAAAGCATATACTGCAAGAAGAATAAATGCAGATTCAATAAGTTTTTTCATATGACCTCCGTGTTGTCTGATGAATGGTTATCTGATATCAATATACATACGTTTTAAATAAATGCTCCGCTGCTGTGCATTTTTCCAGAGCATGCTTTCCGGCCAGTTTTTCATAAGAATGCCATATGAATCTATCGCCCCTTTTATATTTTGTATTGAAGATTTTGCTTCCAGTACCTCACCCTGCAGATACAGACCTTCGTCTATACGCGATACAGCTTTATCAAAAAAGAATGTAAGCAGTTCCTGTGATTTTTCATACTGTTTTGCATCATATGCAGTTTGAGCGTCCCTGAGCAGATCGTCTGCGCTTTCGGTTACCGTATCAGAACTCAGTGCTGCCTTTGGTGCCGTCTGCTGGTTTGCAGTCACATTTCCGGCAGATACAGAAACTGCAGCTGCCGGCGATGACGCGTTGGGAGCTGATTCCGTTGTCTGAATAACGGTTTTTACGGGTGTATCAGGTTCCTGCGCGGCAGCCGGAATCACAGTACTGTTTTTCTGCGGCTCTTCCTGTGCGGCAGTAGAAGCTGATGGATTGTCTTTTTTTCCGTCAATATCAGCCTGCTGTATATTTGAACTTCCTGCTTCCTGTGCAACTGCAGATGCAGGGTGGGGGGGAACAATATCCGCATAGGATGGGGCTGTTGCATGTTCCTGCGAACCTGAAACAGCATCGGTCACGTTAACCTCGAGATAGTCATCGATATATTTCCCCGTAAGCACGTCGTTTTTGTAAAAATGAAGCAGCGATTTTCCTGCATCACGGGAACGCAGCGTAAATGATGTATCAGTTTCTCCGAGTTTTCGTCCGAAAAATATCATATGCTTTGTACCGTCTGATTCACCAAGGTATATCCATCCTGTTCCCGGATATGTAACATCGAGATACTGATTTTTATCTATTGTAATAGAACGCGACGGTACAGCTTTGTCCTTGTTGTCAGCGGTATTTTCCGTTTGTACGGCTGTATTCAGATTCTCTGCGGCCGTCTTAGTCACAGCCGGGCTGCTGCGTTTTGCAGGTACTGATGAAGAGTTTTGTTCAGGTGAAGTCTTCGGTGAGACAGCAGTCTGCGCCGGCTGCACCTGCTTTTCAGCAAGACTTTTTACCGGTGTCGTTTCCGCGTTTTTTGCAGTTTTTTTTTGCTCAGCAGAATTATTTTCTCCGGACGCTGCGGACAGAGGCGCTTCCTTCACCGGAGGCTGTGAAGGCGGAGTTGTTTCTGGGTACGGTTCATCATGAACAAGAGGTTCTGCAATTGTATTTGTTTCCGCGTCAGTCGTTTTGGACTGCTCCGGTACTAGTGCAGCCTTCGTATCGTCCGACGGAACAGCTTCCGCCAGATCGCTGTAATCAGTGTCGTCTGCGGATTGTGCCGTATCTTCAGCAGAAACAGGTTCTGCTCCTGCTGAATCAGCTGCCGGAGGCTGAGTTTCCGGTGCTGCCTGAGGAATCTCTGTCTGAGGTTTGTCATTTGAAGTTGCAGCATTATCCGTGTTCTTTTTCGGTGTTGATGCACATGAAACAGTAAACATC
This sequence comes from Treponema sp. UBA1793, assembly GCA_002314445.1. Classification (GTDB taxonomy): domain Bacteria; phylum Spirochaetota; class Spirochaetia; order Treponematales; family Treponemataceae; genus Treponema_D. The sequence goes on along the minus strand of DCFX01000089.1, from coordinate 42,503 downwards.
AGCATGACAGCTGCAAAAAGCAATAAACTGATTCTTTTCACGGTGCAGCTCCTGTTAAATCGGAAATAATCTGATCGTTCGTCCGTCCAAGATCGGTAAGTTCCTTTTTGGACGGAACTGTCAGCCATCGTTCCGTATCACTGTCGTCCCATTCCGGTTTACTTTGACGGGATGTTATATATCCTTTTTGTACTTCAGGCCCGTCAGGAACGAGCAGCTTTTGATTGACAATAAGCTCTCTTTCCCTGTTCTGTGCGGCAGCAGGCTTTTTACCTTTTTGTACGACAAAAATGACAAGAGCCGCACAAGTCATGCAGATAAGCGCGCACGAAATCCATGCGATATGCTTTTTTTCGCCTGTAAAGAATTCCTTAATAGTGTCAAGGATACCATCCTTCTCAAGCATTGCTTTCATTTCCTGATTCATCCTCTCCTGTATCTGTCCCGGCATCACCGGAATCCGGCTGAGGTGTGTCGGATTTATTTTCTTTTATTTCTTCTTTCTTTTTATCAGCTTTAGTTTTTTCGGCAGCTTCTTTTTCCAGTTTCTTTTCCGCTTCAATCTGTTTTCCGCGTTCCGGGTCAGTAATGGTTCCGTCCGGATTGTGAATACGCTTGGCGGGGCGGGGCGGAATGACAGCTGTTTCCGGTTCAATATCCTCTTCGACAAAGTTTTTGTCCGGTTCAGGGATTGCAGCTCCGAGTTTTATGTCTTTGTCCAGACGGAGTGCAAGAATCTTTGAAACTCCCGATTCTTCCATTGTAATGCCGAGCATCGTACTTGCACCCATAACAGTCTTTTTGTTATGCGTAATGACGATGTACTGGCTTACGCTTGCAAACGAGCGTAATGTCGTCACGAAACTTGAGACATTTTTGTCGTCGAGCGCAGCATCTATTTCGTCAAGAAGACAGAATGGAGACGGACGAACCTGATATGTTGCAAATAAAAGCGCAACTGCAGTCATCGTTTTTTCTCCGCCCGACAGGAGTGCAATGTTTTCAAGCTTTTTTCCCGGCGGCTGTGCGAAAATATCAATACCGCTTGTAAGTACGTTCTCAGGATCTTCAAGACGGAGTTCGCCCCGTCCGCCGTTGAACAGCCTGCGGAACATGTTATGGAAATTTTTCTTAATCTTATTATACGTGTCAAGGAACATTTCGGAAGATTTTGACTTTATTTCCTCCGAAACCCGCTGCAGATTTTCGAGGCTCTTCTTTGTATCTTCATAGTTTACCTGCTGCCGTTCGTACCGTTCCTTTACTTCCGTGAATTCTTCAGGAGCCATAAGGTTTACCTGGCCAAGTTCCCTGAGTTTATCCTTCGCAGCAGAAAGCTTTTCGCGGATTTCAACAGACTGTGCCGTAATTTTATACATCCGCTCTTCAAATTCCATAAGATCGCGCGAATGTGTATCCTGAAAGTTCTGTTTGACATTGCGTATTTCCGTGTCGGAAGAGGCTAGCGAGAGCGTCAGTCTTTCATACTGTTCCTGGCATTTATTCTGCTCTTCCTGTTTTTTACGGAGTGCGCTTTGTTTTCCGGAAACGCTGCTGTTGCATTTTGCAATGTCTTCATCCAGTGTTTTCAGTTCGCCGGCAAGAGAACGTCCTTTTTCTTCTATTTCCGCAAGTTCTTCCTGAACGCCTTCAATCTGTTCGTTCAAATCTTCGGCATGTTTGTTTTCACGGACAAGTTCGTCGTCCGTGTCGCGCAGTGTGTTCTGCTGCGAAGTGAGCGAACGGCGGAGGATGGAAGCCTGCTGTTCTGCTGCGGAAATCTGCTCTTTCATCTGAGCTTCGTTTATTCTGAGTTTGCCGAGCGTTTCCCTGTATTCGTCTATTTTTTCCGCAAGGCCGGTATTTGCTGCGTGCAGTTCGTCGATATGTTTATTGATACCGGCTATACGGGTAAGGTTTTCCTGAATCCGGGCATCAATACCGCGTTTTTTCGTCATGATTCCTTCCGGTGCAAGGAATTCCGTAATAAACGCAGGTGATGCTTTCATGTAATCATTGAGCGCGCTTTCAAGCTGTGCGACAAAATTTTCCGCTTCACCGAATGCATCGGCTGCTTCCTGTACGGTTTTTACACAGTCGTCTGTGGAATGGGCATTGTTTGCTGCAAAGTCGGAAAATATATTTTTGCGTCCTTCCGTAAACACCTTCAGTTTTCCGAGCACCGTATCAAGTGTCTCTTTTGCATTTGCCATTGCGCTTTCCGAAAAACCTGCATCCTTGAGTTTTGCGTCGAGCATCGTAACAATATCTTCCGTAATCGACGTAAGCTGTTTCTGAAGCGATGCGCGTCCTTCGTCAAGTTCCGCTATTTGCTTTTTTGCGTCTGCCGCAAGTTTGTCGTTTTCACTGATCTGACTTCCTGCAGTTTCGATGCTCTCCCTGAAAGAAGAAATATTTTTCTGAATGTCTGCAAGCTGCTTCGTTTTTTCGTGGAGCTGGGCTTCCTGGTCATCGATTTCCTCGTTAAGGCTGTCTATCTGTTCCTGTATCGTTTTTTTGTGAGCTTCAAGCTGCCCGACTTTTTCCTTTATTTCTGAGGATCGTACGTTGAACTGTTTGACAAGATCCTGTTTGCCGCTTTTTTCTTTTTGAATACCGATAAGGTCAGCCTGCTTTGCATATACCTGCTCCTGCATTGCTTTTACCTTGTCCATATTCTCCGAAAGCGTATTGTTTATTTCATCTATTTCCCTGCGTACGTCGTCCCGTTTCTTTTCAACCTGTTTCAGTTCTTCTTCGTTGTGCGCCTTGTCCTGCACGAAATTTTTTAGTTTAAGCAGCGTAAGATCAAGTTCTTCGTTAAAAATTTCGTCTTTAACATTGCGGTATTTTGTTGTCTTGTCGGCCTGAACTTTCAGAGTGTCATATGAACGTTTTATTTCGGCAAGCGCAACTTCAATCTGCTGCATATTTACGCGGGTCCGTTCTAGTTCCCGTTCGGCTTCCGCACATTCGGCTTTGCTTCTGCTTATTCCCGCCGCTTCTTCAAAAAGGTACCGTCTGTCTTCCGGTTTACTCGAAAGTATCTGATCTATTTTTCCCTGTTCCATGACAGAGTAGGCCGCCTTTCCGACACCCGTGTCCATGAACAACGAACGGATTTCTTTCGGCCCGGCCGGCCTGTTGTTTATGAAATATTCGCTTTCTCCAGAGCGGTAAAGCCTGCGCTTGATAGCTATTTCGGGCTCTTCAAGGGGAAGAAGCCCGTTTTCATTCGTAATAGTAAGCGTTACTTCGGCAACATTTAGCGGCGGACGTCTTTCAGTTCCATTGAAAATAACATCTTCCATTTTGTCCGCGCGCAGATTTTTTGACTTGTTTTCAGCCAGTACCCATTTTATAGCATCCACGACATTGCTTTTTCCGCATCCGTTTGGACCGAGCAATGCCGTAATGCCGTCCGCAAAATCAATATGCGTACGGTCAGCGAAAGATTTGAAACCGAAAATGTCAAGACTTTTTAGAAACACATAAACCTCGCAGATAAAACTATCCAGCCATTATAACGTTTATAAGGAGTGCAATCAACATAATTATGGCATGTCCTGCGGTGCAACGACTTTTCCTCCATATAGTATCTTCGGATATACAGTGATTTTAAGTTTTTTTTCAAGTATGCTGAATTTCCGCATTTCATATTCGCCGCCGATCACGATATTTATGCCTGTTTTTCCGGCTCTTGCGGTCCTTCCTGCCCTGTGAATGAAGAAATCCTCGTCTTCCGGCAGATCCATCTGAATAATATGTGAAATGTTGGGAATATCAAGCCCGCGGGCAGCAAGATCGCTTGTAACCAGAATCCTGTTCTTTCCGCTTCTGAATCTGTCCAGCGCTGCCTTCCTGACCTGTTTTGTTTCTTTCGCGTATAATCCTTCACATTCAATGTCTTTATACTTGAGTTTCGACAGGATATTTTCAACCTGATCAGGCCTGCTTGTAAAGATAAGCGTCTTTTCAGGCTGAACAGCAGCGAGAAGGCTCCTGAGCATGTCTATTTTATCGCGCTGTTCAGCATAGACTGCCCAATGTGTAATTCTTTCCCTGAGCACGTTTTCCTGCGGCATGACGATTGAATCAAGTCCCGTAAAGAACTGTCTGACAGCGTTTGTTATAGTAGCAGAAGCACCGATTATCTGAATATGCTCCGGCAGTGCTTTGAACAGCTCTTCCGTATCATCTTTTGATTCACGTTTTACCAGTCTGTCAACTTCATCGAAGACGGCAGCAGTAAGTCCTGCTGTTTTCAGCTTCTTCAATTTTATCAGTTCAAGGAGGCGAGCCGGATTTCCTATGACAATTTCCGGTTTTTCCTTCAATATGTCGGTCTGGCGTTTTAAAGGAGCCCCTCCCAGAAAAAGGGCAGTCTTAAGCGTCGTAACTGATTTTGCTGCGTCTCTGATTTGGGAAGCAAGTTCAAGGGTTGGTGCACAGATGAGGATCCGTACAGCGTGTTCTATATTTTCTTTTTCTTCATTATTCTGAATAAGCGGAAGAAGGTATGCGAACGTCTTTCCGGTGCCTGTTTCCGACTGAAAAAGCATGCTTTTACCGGCAAGCAGCTCAGGAATCACTTTTGCCTGTACAGGTGTCGGAGTTATGATGGAAAGAGATGAAAGTCTTTCCTTTATTGCGGGTGAGAGCTCTGAAAATACGTTTTTTTCGTCCATAAAAAAACTATAGCGTAATTCCTGAAAAGTTGCTATAATTATCAATTATGAAAGTCGGTATAGACACATTCGGCTGCGACCACGGCCGTTCCGGCATAGGGTCCTATCTCCATTCACTAGCTGCAAACCTTCCCCAACTGCCGGATGTTGAATTTGAACTTTTTGGTTCTGAAATCGATCGGTACACATATAATTCTGTCCGTGAGATTCCGTTCAAAGCTGTTGCTGTACCGGATAGTCTTGGTGCTGAACGGTTCTGGCATTTTTTCAGGTTGAATAAATTTGTCTCTTCTTCCGGCTATGATGTTGTTTTGTACCCGGCAATCGAACGGGTTCTTCCGCTGTCGTTTAAAATACCGGGAGTCACCGTAGTAAACAGTATCGTTTCAAATACACTGAGAGAGGATCATGACTGGGCCCTCCGCATGCAGATGAAGAAGGGTCTGACGAAAGCACAGAAAGTTATTGCAGCAAGCCAGTTTGTCCGTAAAGATTTGGTGCGCAACGGAATAGATCCTGATAAAATTGAAGTCGTACATAACGGTATAGATCACCGTCTCTTTTTTCCGCAGCTTCAGATAGATGCCGAAACGGTGAACATAAAACCGTTTGCAATAAAACGTCCGTACTTTATCTACGGTTCCCGCCTTGCCGGTCCCGACAAAAAACACATAGAACTTATAAAGGCATTTACTCTGTTTAAAGAGCGTACGCATCTTCCCCACAGACTCGTTCTGGCCGGTGCGGAGGGGCCTTATTCTGAGGCCGTGCACAAAGCAGCGTTCCAGTCAAAAGCATCTTCGGATATTTTTCTGACAGGATTTTTTCCTCATGAAAGCTTTCCCCTGCTGTATGCCGGAGCTGATGCATGTATTTTTCCGTCGGTAAACGAAGGTGTCGGGCTGCCGATTCTTGAAGCAATGGCAACTGGAATACCTGTTGCATGTGCAAGAGCCGGAGCGCTTCCTGAGATGGGCGGACCGGCAGCAATTTATTTTGATTCGGAAAATATAGAGGAAATAGCCGCTGCTATGGAAAAAATAGTTACAGATTATGCCCAGAGAGAGAAAATGATAACAAACGGCATAGAATGGACAAAACGATTCAGCTGGAATAATACCGTTTCCATGACAATTGACGTAATCAAGCGGGTCGTAAAGAATAATACTGGAAAATAAGTATAGAAGCATAAAAAAGGCTGCCTCAAAAGTAAGAGACAGCCCCTTTTTTTATGCAGTCAGCAGTGCACTGACATCAGGATGGATTTTATTTTTTACAATGTCGGCAGATATAACAAGCTTTTTACGCTCGTGATTTTTTATGCTTGGCACTTCATACATGATATCCGTAAGCATTTTTTCCACAATACTCCGCAGTCCGCGGGCTCCTGTCTTCTGACGTATGGCTTCATCTGCAATTTCACCGATTGCATCAGATGTAAACTCAAGATCCACATTGTCGAGTGCGAATGATGCCTTGAACTGCTTGGTAATAGAGTTCTTAGGTTCCGTGAGAATGCATACAAGGTCATCGCGTGTAAGTTCCTTGAGTGCGACAGTAATAGGCATACGTCCGATAAGTTCAGGGATGATACCGAATTTAACAAGATCGTCAGGCGTGCACTGATTAAGCAGGTTCATGCGCTGCTCTTCATTCATCATTCCAACGTTGCTTCCGAATCCCATGGCACGTTCCGCTGTACGCTGCTCAATGATCTTTTCAAGGCCGACAAACGCACCGCCAAGAATAAACAGAATATTTGTCGTATCTATATCTATCATTTCCTGATTCGGATGTTTACGTCCTCCCTGGGGAGGAACGCTTGCGTGTGTTCCTTCAATAATTTTCAGAAGAGCCTGCTGTACGCCTTCACCTGAAACGTCGCGCGTAATTGATGTATTTTCGCTCTTTCTGGAAATCTTGTCTATTTCGTCGATAAAGACAATCCCGCGCTCTGCCGCTGAAACATTTCCGTTTGCGTTGTTTATAAGTTTCAGCAGTACGTTTTCAACGTCTTCACCAACATATCCTGCTTCCGTGAGCGTTGTAGCGTCTGCAATTGCAAACGGAACTTTTAGTTTCTGCGCGAGTGTTTTTGCAAGAAGCGTCTTTCCGCTGCCCGTCGGTCCCATAAGGAGAATATTTGATTTTTCAATCTGAATGTCATCATCGGTGCGCATGTTCTTGGGAACGGACATACGTTTATAATGATTGTAAACGGCAACAGAAAGCGTTTTTTTAGCTTCGTCCTGTCCGATTATATACTGATCAAGGTATTCCTTGAATTCCCTCGGAGTAGGGACATCACTCATTTCAATAGGAGTAAGATCTCCCTCTTCCTGTTCCAGTATGCTCTGGCACACTGCTATACACTGATTGCATATATGGATGTTTCCCGACGGTGCGGCCACGAGATGCCGGGTTGCATCTGCGGGCTTTCCGCAGAACGAACAGAACTCTGTATCATTTCCGAATCGTTTCATTATTTTTTCCTCCCGGGCATGATATGGTCGACAATGCCGTATGCAAGCGCGTCTTCTGCGGACATATAGAAATCGCGTTCCATATCAGCAGTAACCTGATCTTTGCTTTTTTTCGTATTATGTGAAAAATAATCGATAGTAAGGTTTTTAAGCCTTACTATTTCCTTCGCCTGAATGGAAATGTCGCTTTCCTGTCCTTCAACACCGCCCCACGGCTGGTGAATCATAACACGTGAAGAGGGAAGGGCATACCGTTTACCTTCTGTTCCGCCTGCAAGAAGGATTGCTCCCATACTTGCAGCCTGTCCCATGCAGATTGTCTGTACCTGACACTTTACATACTGCATTGTGTCATACACTGCAAGGCCTGCCGTAACGGCTCCCCCCGGGCTGTTTATATACATACTTATATCTTTATCGGGGTTTTCCGACTCAAGGAAAAGTAATTGAGCTACAATTAAATCTGCCGTAGAATCATTTATTTCACCGTCGACAAATACTATTCTGTCTTTCAGCAGGCGAGAGAATATATCATACGTGCGTTCCGTGTTACCGCTGCGTTCAACAACGTAGGGAACAAGTGTATTCATTTGTTCATTCATGTTCAATCCATCCTATACATATAATATACTAAATATAAAGAATAAAAAAAAGGGAATGCACCATTTTGATGCATTCCGCGTTATGAAAAAATACGTTATGCCTTATTCAGCCTGTTTGAAGAGGTCTGCAAAAGCTGTTTTAGCACCTTTTGTAACTTTTATTTCCTTATAAAGCTCATTATACAGTTTGTGCTCCTTAGTATCATCAATCAGATATTCTTTTGCACGCGCATCAGCATAATGCTTTTTTACTTCTTCTACCGTTATACCGCCGTCATCAGCAATCCTTTTGTATTCTTCTTCAATTTCTTCCGGTGTGACGGAAATATTTCGTGCACGGATAAGATTGTCAACAATGATACGGCTTTTAAGCATTTTTTCGCTTTCAGCAGACCATTGTTTGAGCATATCTTCCTTTTTCTGGCCTGATGCAATAATCATACGTTCAAGCTGTTCCGGTGTTGTCTGGAACTGCTGTGCCATCATCTGCCAGCGTCCGTCAAGCTCTGCCTGAAGCATTGATGCAGGAATTTCAAACGGATTTTTTTCTACAAGCTGTGTAAGCAGATCATTGCTTTTTAGCTCGTTTACACGTTTGTTTTTTGCAACTTCCATATTCTTCATGATGTCTTTTTTGAGATCATCAAGCGTCTTATATTTTTCACTTACATCCTGTGCAAGATCGTCGTCAAGGGCTGGCAGGTTGCGAACTTTGATGGCAGTAACAGTTACGCTGATTTTCTTTATTTTGCCTGCAAGTTCCGCATCCTTGTCATCCTTTGCATATTTCTTCGTAATTTCTTTTGTTTCGCCCTTTTTCATTCCGATGACATCATCGTCGATTTTGTAGATGTTATCGCCGGTACCAACGGTGAACACGAAATCCTGACGCTTGCTGCCGTCGATTTCTTTTCCGTCGTCGCCGGTTTCACTGTAATTTATAGTGACGATATTGTCTTTTTCGACCTTTTCATCGTCTTTCTTGTCAATAACGACGGCGTTTCTTTCCTGGACAGCCTTAAGTTCGTCCTGGAGTTCTTTATCTCCGATTTCTACCTGAGGTTCTTTAACTGTTACTCCTGAGAAATTTTTTACTTCTACGCTCGGGAATACATCGTATGTTACGGAGAAAGAAAGCTCCTTACCGATATCCATTTCCGGCATTTTATCCATGACGGGCTGTGCGTAGGGGAGCGGACGATTATCTTTTTCCGCATCATCGCTGAAAATTTCGTTGAGCGATTTATCAATAAGACTGCTTACTGTATCAGCTTTAATGCCGTCTCCGAATTTGCGTTCAAGAATATTAGCAGGAACGTGTCCCTTGCGGAATCCCGGAATCTGTGCGTCCTTTACGTATTTGCCGATAGTTTCATTGTAAGCGTCTGCTACGTCTTTCTGTGCGATCGTTACAGTCAGTTTTACTGCTGACTTCTCAAGACTGGTGAATTCTTTTGTGAGTTTCACGCTGGGCTCCTTATCAATATCAAGATGATATATATACTGAAAAAAGTAAAAAAAAACGATTCAGATTGCTCCGAATCGCTTTGCTTTTTAAGCGGGAAACGGGAATTGGACCCGCGACATCCACCTTGGCAAGGTGGCGCTCTACCACTGAGCTATTCCCGCAAATGGTCTTTGCGTTTTCCGGCCGCTTTATTACTGCCGCAATAGAGCGGGAAACGGGAATTGGACCCGCGACATCCACCTTGGCAAGGTGGCGCTCTACCACTGAGCTATTCCCGCAAATCTGTATTTTGCATGACACAACAGTGCCTTACGGAATTGCGAGAGAAGGGACTTGAACCCTCACGCCTAAGGCACCAGATCCTAAGTCTGGCGTGTCTGCCATTTCACCACTCTCGCATAACGTTCAAGTGCACCTTTATTACGGCTGACACTGTTATAAAGGTTGAGCCATGGCAGCTTCGAACTGCCGACCCACAGATTAAGAGTCTGTTGCTCTACCAGCTGAGCTAATGGCCCGTTATCAGTACCCGCTAGTGCAGTTGCTGAATGTTCACAACTATATCAGAGTGAATAAAAAATATCAAGTACCTGTACCATGATTTTATAAAAAAGCCGTTCTGCATTTGGAAAAAAAAACACAGTCTGTGCAGTTAAATAAAAAAACCGTGTGCAATACACGGTTTTTAAAAAGTGCGTCTAGGCGGAGTCGAACCGTCAACCTACGGATTCGAAGTCCGTTGCTCTATCCAGTTAAGCTATAAACGCAGATAAGAAAAGGGTGCCTGGTGGGTTTCGAACCCACGACAACCAGATCCACAATCTGGGATTCTACCGCTGAACTACAGGCACCAAGCGGTACTTTTTCAGTACGTATGTCAATATATCAAATTAAGGGGGAGAGCGTCAAGTAGACTGTTTTTGAATATTTTTGTAAAGGTGCGTCTTTTTTATCCCGATAATAAAAAAGAGGTAGACTATATGACAGGCACAACTTCTTTGGAAAAAATTCTCGTGAGGGAAAACGAATTGCTTGACGAACTGCTGACAGAACAGGCTGCTCTCAGAGAAGCGTTGCATGATAAGAAATGGGATAATCTTATTGATACTATTTCTTCCATCAATATGCTTGCCGATGACTTCAAAAAAGCAGAATCGGAACGTGAACTTCTGGAAGCCGGGGAAAGTGCGGAAGAAAAGAAAACTGTCATGCCTCTTCTTGCCCAGGTACGGGGAAAACTTGTTAAATCAAAAATTGAGAATCAGGTACTGCAGGATTATCTTACGATTGTCCGCGGATTTATACAGGGTGTACTCGACGAAGTCGTACCGCAGGGACGTAATACTGTTTATTCACGCTGTGGAAAAATCGTTCATTCCCGGCCGTCAAGTGTTGTGGTGAATACTCTTTACTAAAATCGGAAAAATAGAAGGTACAATATGGGATCGACATTTTCTGGAATCGAACTTGGTAAACGCAGTATTATGGCTCACACGCAGGCAATCACTACTGCAGGCCATAATATTTCAAATGCGAATACAGAAGGATACTCGCGCCAGCGTGTAGAGCTTAAGGAATTTGATCCGCTGTATCGTCCTGAACTTGAACGCCCCGAAGAACCGGGCATGATCGGGCAGGGAATGGTTGCGGAGAGCATAACACGTGTGCGCGACCAGCTGCTTGACCAGCGTATTACAGAGCAGGCGAATCAGGAAACGTACTGGGGTACACGCAGTAAATATTATTCAATGATTGAACAGATATACAACGAGCCGGATGATGTTTCCGTGCGTTCCAATATGGATAAGTTCTGGGAATCCTGGCAGGAACTTTCAGTTCATCCCGAAAATCAGGCATCACGTCAGGCTGTCGTTACGCGTGGAGAATCTCTTACGGATTCAATTAACCAGCGATATGAAAGTCTTCAGGGAATAAACACGCTGCTCAACGGTGATATTGAAGCAACTGTAAAACAGGTAAACAATTATGCGGATCAGATTGCGGCTGTCAACGGTGAAATTGTACGTTCAAAGGGAATGGGAGACAATCCGAACGATCTGCTTGACCAGCGTGACAATCTTGTGGATAAACTTTCAAAACTTGTAAATATCACAAGAAGCGACCGCGATGCAGATGAATTTATGGTTCATGTTGACGGACACGTGCTTGTTCAGGGCGGTATTGCCCGCGGATTCGACCTTAAAACAGTAACAGACAACAATGGTAATTCGCAGCTTATCTGGAAAGATACGGGGAATAACGCAGTTATAAAAGGCGGGCAGCTCGGAGCGCTTGTTGAACTCCGGGATGTCGATGTGCGCGGTGAGATGCAGTCTCTGAATACGATGACAATGAACTTCGCCGATCTTATAAATGACGTCCACCGAAACGCAATGGGCGCAAACGGTACAACGGGTCTTGATTTTTTTACGGAACATCCGTTTGTGGAAAATGTTAACGGAAATTACGACGTCAACGGCGATGGTCAGATGGACCATTCGTATGTATTCCGCTTTACCGGTACAAATAAACTGAGCCCTCAGGAACAGATAGGCCTTGAGGGAACAATGACATTTTCTGCTCCCTCGGGAAACGTAAATGTTGCATATCATTCGACAGATACCGTTGCAGACGTCGTGAACAGAATTAACGACAGTAATGGAGAGGTAAAAGCATATCTCGATAGAAATAATAATCTTGTTCTGAAGTCTACGACAGCTCAGGCGCAGGAAAATCCCGACTTTGTCATAAGGCATGTGGAGGACAGCGGAATGTTCCTTACCGGTTATGCCGGCATACTGAAGGGAAGCGGTGCAGATGGCGCTTACGATTACAATCAGGTTGATGCTGTTGCAAAGCTTGCAGGCGCACAGTTTGCAGTCACCCCGATGGTTGATCCGGCTGCATATATTACCGTAAATCCTGCAATCAGGAACGACGTGATGAGCGTTGCAGCGGGTTTTCCTGATGCAACAGGCGGGATTGCAGCCGGAGACGGAAAGGCCGCGGTTGAGATTGCCGCCATCCGCAATACGCCGGTAATGATCGGCAATAAACGTACGTTCGACGACTACTTTGCGGACAGTGTGACTAAGGTCGGCCTGAAAGGTGAACAGGCCGGAACGCAGACAAAAAATCAGACAGCAATTATGGATGATTTACGCAATACTCGTGAATCTTTAAGCGGTGTGAATATAGACGAGGAGCTTGCCGATATTATTAAATTCCAGCACGGTTACAACGCGGCTGCTTCTTTTATAAAAACATGGAACGATATGCTTGATACGATCATCAACCGGCTGGGCGTTTAATCAGAAAAATACATACGTATGGTTTTCTGATATTGCAATTCTCAATTCTTGAAGATTGCAGGCGCAAACGGTCATACATGACCGCAGCATTTTTGGAGGAAAGTTATGCAAAGAGTCAGTTCTCAGATGAATAATATGGACACACAGTCAAATCTCCGGCTGCAGGAGTCCCGCCTTAATAAGCAGAACAACCAGATCGGGAGCCAGAAACGTATTCAGGAACTTCGTGACGATCCGATTGCGGCAGGACATCTTGTGCGTTATCAGTCATATCTTACCCGTGTACAGAATTTTGAAAAAAATGCGAAAACGCTTACCGATCAGTTTGCACAGCGCGAAGGGTATATGAACAATTCGCTCGAAGTCATGCAGCGGATACGTGAACTGGCTGTCACCGGTGCAAACGGAATTTATACGAAAGACGACATGAAAAATATGGCGACTGAAGTGGATGAACTGCTGAAGGAACTTATTCAAAATGCGAACGCAGTGGGAGAAGACGGCAATTCTCTTTTTGCGGGGACGAACACAAAGGCCAAACCGTTTGATGTCGATATGGGAAATGTTTCAGGTTCCGGTATTCCTCTTATTGAAAACGTCCGGTACAACGGTAATATTGATGCTACCGGTATTGAAATTGACGAAAATAAATACCTTACAACCGATAATGCCGGCAACCGTACGTTCTGGGCGGAACAGCAGCAGCTCTTCGGCGGCAGGGATGCAAGCCAGTGGCAGGCGTCCGTCGACGGTGCAATTTCCGTCGACGGTGTGCAGGTTCGTATAAATGCAGGAGACAATGTGTATTCGCTTGTCTCAAAAATAAACGACAGCGGCGCAGCAGTAAAGGCCAGTGTCGATCCTGTTACGAAAGGCTTGAATTTACAGACGACTGACGCGCGGCAGCTCTGGATTCAGGATGTAAAAGGCAGTTCCCTGAATGAGCTGGGTATCATAAAAGACAGAAGCCAGAAACCTCCGTATAATCTCGGAAACAGTGTACGGGTTTCGGGAGGTTCGCTGTTCGACACTGTTATTGCGCTCCGGAATTCGCTTCTTACAGGAGATCAGGAATCAATCGGAGGGCGCGTGCTCGGCTCTATTGACGAGGGCCTGAAAAATCTTGTGACGCGCGTTGCAAAGTCCGGCTCGGAATATGAGCGGGCGCAGCTCAATGTAACCCGCAATTCAGGTACGGAGCTGAATGTTACCCAGCTGATTTCAAACGAAGGGGACCTTGATTTTTCCAAGGCTGTTACCGATATGAAGATGATGGACTATACTCATCAGGCAACGCTGAGCACGGCTGCGAAACTGTACAGCAATACGCTGCTCAATTATATAAAATAGGCAGGATAAAAGTATATGGATGTCAAAACTAAAACTATGGGCGTGAAGGAAGTTGATTCCAGTCAGATTGTCACTTTTCAGGACGGTCTGTTCGGATTTGAGGATTTTAAAAAGTATGCAGTCATAGATTCAGAATACGAACCGTTTATCTGGCTGCAGTCAGTCGATGATGAAAAGCTTGCTTTCCTTATCGTTGACCCGTTTATTATCTGCAATAATTATGAGGCGGATATAGATGATGAGAGCCTTAAAAAGATAAACGTAAAATCGCCGGAAGATGTGATTGTCATGGCAATCGTTACAGTCCCGTCTGACGGTTCTCATATAACTGCAAATCTCCAGGGGCCGATTGTCATTAACAAAAAAAATAATTTGTGCGAACAGGTTATTCTCAGTGATAACCGATGGACGACAAAGCAGGATATTATAGAAGCTCTTAAAAACAACAGGGAGGGTAAGTGATATGCTTATACTTTCCCGTAAAATCGACGAACAGATAAAAATCGGCGATAATATTACCATAACGATTATTGAAGTCCGCGGTGATCAGGTGAAAATAGGAGTGGAAGCGCCAAAAAGCGTAAAAGTATTCCGCGAAGAAGTTTTTAATGCAATCCAGAAAGAGAATAAAGCGGCTGCAGTCGGAGATGCTGTTTCGCTCGATTCTCTTTCGAAGCTGATCAATCAGTAAGATGCACTTCCGCTTCACTTGCACGCAGGTAAAGCGGTCCGTCAAAATCTTTGAGCGGCGGAATATTCTGTGAAATACGCTGCTCTGCAAGCATGAAAAGAGAATCTGTCGTTACTTCCGTAAAAGGCATTACGTATACTTTCTTATCTTTTATGAATTCCGCGGCTTCTGCTGCAAACAGCTTCGCATCGGGACCACAGATCAACAGCTCTGTCTTTTCTTTCAACAAGTCTGCAACTGTTTTTATTTCGTAATCGCCGGCGGTAAGTGTTTCTTTCTCACCGTCATACACAGCTGCATAAAATTTATCTTTTTTTGCATCAACAACGGAAACTACAGCAAAGGGCAGATGTCTGTAGGGTTGCGCGTATGCCTCAAGCGTCGGAATACCGTAGAGTGGAACGTTTCCGGCGTGTTCAACAGCTTTCAGAGCTGCGAATGACAGGCGGAGACCTGTAAATGAGCCGGGGCCTGCACACAGAACGGTATAATCCAGTTCCGTTGTTTTTAATCCGGCTTTGTTCAATATATAGTTGATTGAGGGAAGCAGTGTTTCCGACTGCTTCATCCCGATATCATATACAGCAGATACTGTTTTATCGTCATTTTTTGCGGCTATGGAAAGTCGTGTTACTGCTGAATCAACTGCAAGTGCTTTCATCATATTTCTCCATACGGCCAGTTGTTGAGCGTTATTTTCCTGGAATTGTCTTCCTGCGGAGTTATGACAAGTTCAATCGTCTTTTTGGGAAGTTCGCTCATGATTTTTTCGCTCCATTCAATGATGGAAACTCCGTCTCCGTAAATCATATCGTCGGTACCGAGATTTACAAAATCCTCTGCGCTGTCAAGGCGGTACACATCCATGTGATATAACGGCATTTTACCGCTGTATTCGCTGATAAGACAGAATGTAGGACTTGTTATAACATCTTTAACATCCAGTGCAGCTGCAATACCTTTTGTGATTGTTGTTTTACCTGCTGCAAGCGTTCCCCTCATTGCAATTACATCGCCTTTCTGCAGTTTTCCGCCTATTTTTTTGCCAAGCTCAATCGTCTCTTCCGGACTTTTTGTATAGAACGTCATCAAGGCAGTTTTCCTTCTGAATCTTCTGTGCGGATAAATTCTCTCAATGCATTTTTTACCGGTATAACAGGATAATCAATCGGCTGTGGAATATTAACTTCAATGTTTTTTGTTCCCAAAGGACTTGCTTCTATACTGAACGTGATCGGTGTTTCTAATGCACCTACCGGCAGCAGTACAACAGCCTCTCCCTTGAATTTGCGGAAATAATAAATACATCCGTCTTCTCTGTAGACATTGCGAATTTCCAGCACTTTCATAGCTAAATAGAATACCTCAATATATCTTGTTATTCAAGAGGAGAGTGTTTCTTCGTCACCCGGCTTATAACCATAGATTGAGGCAAATATACGGTTTTGCGTCTTTGCGTCAATCTGCAGGAAATTGATATGAAGAAAGAATAGATTATTTACAAGGTTTCTGCGGGTTGAAACTATTCTGCCTATAATTTGATGTGTCTCGTCGCCAAGCGGAATTGAGACGCAGATATACTGATGCTCTTTAATGGGAAGTGGCGTGGTGATGCAGCATCCGTCTGCAGATATATTCAGCAGCACGCATTCATGCTGTTTTTCAAGCGGCACAAAATTGTTCTTTTTGAGCGTATCATCTTCCCGTACAGCTGAAAAAAGACATGGTATATCCATAGCCATTCGTTTCGACTGTCTTTTTGTCTGAGGGCGCAGATCGTTTGTCTGGGAAAGAACCATCTCCGGCTGATTGTCAAGTCCTGTGGAATAGCGGATAATTCGTGTTGAGAATATGTAATACATTCCTGTATGAGTTGTGAATGAAAAAACAGCTTTTGAAAGCGGCGGGGGTTTGCTGTCGGAATCATACAGCTGCTGGGGAATAGAAACAATCATGTTGTCGGACGAATTTTTTTTAAGTGTGCATAGAATCTGCATCCCGTTCGGAATCATATATGTAAACCTTGTCCCTTCTGCGAGCGTTGTGGTTGTTGTTATAACAGCAGCAGATGCTTCCTCAAGTTCCATCTTGTAACGCAGCCGGAAAAGATCAGTTATTTTCTTTTCCGGTTCATGTTCCTTTTTCATCCTGCTGTAGTGAGATCTAAACAGATCGTCTATGGCATCTGAATCATGAATGAGATAGCAGATATTCGGTGTTTTTCCCTTTTTACAAATTTCCCATAATAGTTCGGATTCAGCATGCGTAAGAGAATATTTTTGAGCAACTTCTTTTATATCTTTTTTGTTGGTAGTTCGTTTTTTCTGAGCTTCAATCCATTCACGGGTTTCGTGACGCTTTTTTATGAACTTAAGTAAGAACCATATTGCGAGAAAGACAATAATAAAAATAAGAGGAATAATAAGAAAATTGTAGATTCCCTTTGACTGTCTCGCTAAAAGCGGCGTCGTTCCCGTACCTGTATTGAATGTCATGAAAACGCCTCCAGAGCCTTTGATACGGCTTTGAGCCGGGGACAGATTTCATATTCGGAAAGGTCCCCGACCAGAACGGTATCGTTCGACTGGAGAGCCTCTTCAAACTGAGAAAGAACCGGAGTAAAATCAGCAAAAAATGCGGCAAACGGTTTTTCATCTATACGTATTGATTTGTATGTTTCGGGAAAAAGGGATGAAAGAGCAGCTGTGTGGCAGAATAAATCTATGTCGTCCGCAAGCTGGGTTATTGAGGCACATGCGTCTCTGCCTTTTCCGTTCTGCAGCTCGACAGGAATCTTTTCCATCCGTTCGGCGAGCGTATTGAAAAGCGAAGAAAGCTTTTTAAATGACTCTCCCACAGCCTGCCGTGTAACAACGTCGAATTCAAAAACAGTGTTTGATTCAAGCGCTTTTTCCGCATATGAATCGAAAGAATCTGCGCTGATATTTTCCCCGTTTACTTTTATTCCTATAACAGCTGCATCGGTTTCTTCGCAGTTTAACTCGAATGAACGCAGCACATCGCCAATCGTTTTTTCGTCTTCAAGAGATGCATCAATTTTTGAACCGTTTACAAATAAATCCATACCGCTGCCTTCCTTACATGATATTATTAATTTCCGCTATTCTGTTTTGAAAAATTTGAAATTGTCGACTGCTGCGATTCAAGGCTGTTAAGTGAACCTTCCATGCTCGCATACTTCTGTTTAAGTTCCTGCTCTTTGTCGTCGAGCTGTGTTTCAAGCTTTGCAATTTTTGATTCCGAAGATTTTATTTTGGTGTCAATATTACTTGTCTTGAGCGCGATAATACCGCCTGTCTGCACGTACGCTGTAAGTTCCTTGTCCAGTCGGTATCCTATGCCGGAATCGACTATGAGATCACCGTCTGAATCAAATCCGAACATGTTTTTTATATCCTCAAGATTGGAAGAAAGGGCAGAATCCAGTTCTTTTTCGTTGATCTCCAGATATCCTCTGAGACGGCTTTGTGAATATCCTGAATAACTGCCGGAAGCGCTTGTTGAAATGCCTATTTGTGACAGCATTGTGATTTTTGCAGAATTACCGGCTGCATATTTCGCGCTTTCGATTGACTGCAGACTGCTTTTTATGTTTGTAAGCGAAAAATCTCCGAGGAACATTCCGAGTTTTTCAGTCTCCTTTTTCTTTTCATCATCGGAAAGATACGTAAGTTCATCTATAAGTTCCGGTTTGTTCTGCGAAAGAATATTAATTTCAGCAAGAGCGTCGTTATATTTTCCCACGAATGTAATAAGAGCCTGTTTTGACGTTTCCGTATCAGGTTTTACGGTGACTGTCGCTGTCTTCTCTGTTTTAGCGTGTACATGAAGCGTTACGGATGGAACGACGTCGTCGATGTCGTTGTTGGGACGTTTTATAGTAATTCCTTCATATTTTATGATCGCATCACCGGCCGAGGAAGCAGGATTGTTGGGAGTATAGCCGGCAGCGGCTTTAGGATCATACGCCGTGACTGAAGACATTGTAAAAGCGATGCCGGTATTCCTGTTTCTTACTGCTATTGACTTTATACCGCTGTACTGGCTTAAATCAATATCGACCTTCGTGCCGGAGTCTGTAAGAAGCTGCGGAGTGGATATCTCCTTTTCGCTGCCGTCCTGCATGACTGCGTATACAACATTGCTTGTAGAAACAGGATTAAGAGGCTCCCTCTGCTGTGCCGTGGCATCAGGAAGAAGCGTGTCTGAAGGATTGTTATTAATTGTTACATCTTTAAATGAAGCAGAACCTGCATCAGGAAGCTGAGGAGCAGCCGGAGTTTTATTGAGAACGTCAGTAATATCAGCCGTACTCTGCTTTGTAAGCGTAAAAACAAGATGCTGGCCTGATGCGACATTTGAAGGTATGTTAAGCATAAAACCGCTTCTGGGCGGAATCGTAACCGTACCGGAAGCAACCGTAATGTCTGTATTTGAAATTTTCGGCATACCGGTCTGTTCCGTTATGGAGCTTTGCACAGATGCAGGCCTGAATTCCGTCTGCATTGTACCGAATTCTGCCGTAGTGCTTTTAACAGGTGAAATCATTCCTGAGGAAACTGCAAAAGATTTTGCGTCGTCCTCAAAAGTCAGTCTGTTTGCTTCTCCGGTTTTAAGAGACTCAATAAGCAGCGTTTTTTTTCCTTCACCTGCGCCTACAACCAGCGATTTTATAATGTCGCCGCCGCGTTTATTTATTGCGGCTGAAAAATCGGAAAGCGTTCCGCCGCTCCAGTGAAGTGAAATTGATTTGTCTGCAACTTTATATGTATACGTTCCCTTGGGAATCTGCTGATCGCCGGGAAGTTCCGATGAAAGAAAACGGTCTGCCGTCGCAGGCTGTATGATATCGATTTTAAATGTCTGGTATGAAGCTGCACGGCTTGCATCTGCTGTAACAGCGTATTCATCCGTAGATGATGTAAGCTTGTTGTTAAACGGATTGTCATAGGAATAAAGCGTCTTTACGCTGTCGCGGAGAGCCGACATTTTTTTATTGACATTCCGCCATGCATCGTTTTGTGCTTTATAAGTTTTAAGCGTATCCTGTTCTCTTGTAAGGGGAATACGCTCAACTTTCATAAGTTTTTCTACCGTATCATTAGTATTGTATTGATCGGTAACACCTGGTATATTTATTCCTGCCATAGTCCGCTTTTTCTGTCAGATACAGTTAAATCATTTCGTCAAAAAGCATCCCAATTGCTTTTTTCATCCTGACCTTTAACTTCTGTATATCTTCAGACGGTATCTCCTTTATCACCTTGTTGGTGTTTGGGTCTACAACGTTGATGACAATACTGCCAAGCTCCTGATTTACACTGAACTGCAGTTTAGGTCCCATTACCATATCAGACAGCTTTTGAAGCTGCTGGGCATCTTCTTTTATTTCGGCAAGATTCTGGACAATGTTTTGAGCCACTTCGGCTCCGGAAGGAGCAACAGTATGCGTGTGCACATTATTCGCTCCTGCAGATACAGTTTTCGCACCAACTTTCAAGTAATTCTGGCCTTCCATTGCCAAATTCTGCCCTGTTGTACTTGTAATTGTATTCATGGGCATTCTCCTCCTGAAAAAGAACGGGAAGGGGGGCGCACCCCTTCCGTCCACGTCTGTCACTAAAAAGATGACATCCAGCTATCTCTTTAATAACGGTCCGATTTTATCTCAGCAACGACAGAACATTCTGTGACTGGTTGTTTGCCTGTGCCAGCATTGCAGTACCCGCTTGTGTGAGAATCGAGTTCTTTGTGTAGTTAACCATCTCAGAAGCCATATCAGTATCACGGATACGTGATTCAGCTGCCTGAGTGTTTTCAGCAGCAATGTTGATACCTTTTGCAGCCATTTCAAAACGGTTCTGGTAAGCACCTAGATTCGCGCGCTGTTTCGTTACCGACTGCAGGGCGTTATCTATAGTCGCCAGTGCAGCATTCGCTGTTTCCGGTGATGAAATGGAAATCTGTTGATCAGCACCCTGAGCGCCCTTAAGCCCGAGAGCCTGTGCAGTCATAGTGCCGATATATACACGGACATTCTGGTCAACGTTTGCACCGACCTGGAACTGCATTGCGCGTGCGCTGTCTCCGCGGCCGAAACTTCCCGTAAGAAGATTCATGCCGTTGAATTGTGCCTGACTTGCGATGCGGTCCACTTCAGAAACAAGCTGAGATACTTCAACCTGAATCTGCATGCGGTCTTCATCGCTGTAAATTCCGTTTGACGACTGAACAGCAAGTTCGCGAACACGCTGAAGAATATCGGTTGTTTCTGTCAGATAACCTTCTGTTGTCTGAAGAAACGAAACGCCGTTTTCAACGTTGCGGCTGGCCTGATTCAGACCGCGGATCTGTGCGCGCATCTTTTCAGATACTGCAAGTCCTGATGCATCGTCGCCGGCTTTGTTAATCCGTTCACCAGATGAGAGTTTCTCAATGTTGCCCTGTATGTTGGCATTTGAAATGCCGAGAACGCGGTCAGCATAGAGCGAGCTCATATTGTGATTAATAACCATAGTTGTGCCCTCCATGTTTACATACCGCAGAACTTCATGTTCTGCGTCCTGTCTATGCGGGCCGATATCCGGTTATTGCGCCCCCGGTTATCAGTTTCAGACCCTTACAGCAGGAAAAATCAACCTTACAAAAAGCCGATTTTTCCTGCCGCCATAAACTAATGAAAGACACATTTTCAAAGAACGCGGCATGTCTGAAAACATGCTCAATAATTCAGTTTGTTTTGTGGGTGTGATGAAAAGGAGAATGTAAAGCTGAAGACACCGCGCAATGTAACAGGGAAGAAGAGGGCTTTTAACCCGGCTTTCCCTGTTACAAAGTATAATACACTATCTCAGTAATGACAAGACATTCTGTGACTGCGTGTTGGCCTGAGCCAGCATTGCAGTACCAGCCTGCTGCAGAACAGAGTTCTTTGTGAACTGTACCATCTGGGAAGCCATATCTGTATCGCGGATACGTGATTCAGAAGCCTGCAGATTTTCAGAAGAGATGTTCAATCCCTTAACTGCATATTCCATACGATTCTGGTATGCACCAAGATCTGCACGCTGTTTGTTGATCTTCTTCAGAGACTCATCGATGGTACCGATAGCGCGGTTGGCATCTTCCGGTGTCGAAAGTGAAATCTTCTCATCAGTGCCGATTGTACGTACACCGAGTGCAGCTGCTGACATTGTTCCAATGTACAACTGCATACGCTGATCCATGTTTGCACCAATGTGGAACCACATAGATCCTGTGACAGAATTTTCACCAGTCGGCCGGGCAAAACGTCCGGTCAACATATTCATTCCGTTGAATTGAGCGGAACTTGCAATGCGGTCAACCTCGGAAACGAGGGAAGATACTTCGACCTGAATCTGCATGCGGTCTTCTGCGCTGTAGATTCCGTTTGAAGACTGAACCGCAAGTTCACGGATGCGCTGCATGATATCAGTTGTTTCCTGCAGATAACCTTCAGTTGTCTGTATGAAGCTGATACCGTTCTGTGCATTCTGTGAAGCCTGGTTCAATCCGCGGATCTGTGCGCGCATCTTTTCAGATACTGCAAGACCTGATGCATCATCGCCTGCGCGATTAATCTTCTCGCCTGATGAAAGTTTTTCCATGTCTTTGTTGATAGAAAGACCTGTAACTCCCAGCTGGCGGTTGGCATACATTGCCGACATGTTGTGGTTGATAACCATAGTTTATTCCTCCGTGGAATAGATATACGACAGAATCCTTTCTGCCGGTTTGCAAAAAAGTGCATCTGCTTACAAGGCCACATCTACACTTTTCTGCAATTGAATTATCCGGAAGGCTGCTTCAACGAAGTCGCACCACCCATGATAACTCATCTATAACTTCGGCAGATAGTACTCAAAACTTTAGTCTTTTCGGTTTTTTTTGAAAGAAAATAGTGCTTGGCAAATAGTCAGTACTGACTATTTACATAAAGGAGGTTTATGTTGCTTATTCCGTTCTACATTCTGGGACTGCTGCAGCGTTTTGGCTCACAGCACGGATATCAGATTAAAAAAATATTTCGGAACAACTGTCTGACTTTACTCAGATAAAACTGCCGGTGATTTACTATCATCTTGAAAAAATGACTGAAGAAGGATTGCTTTTACCTGACTGCGAGAAAAACGGGAAAAGACCTGAAAAAACCGTCTATTCCGTAACAGAAAAGGGTAAAACTAAATTCCTGCAGATGCTCGGAGAGCTGCAGGAATTTAGTTTTACCCTGTGTTCCAGGCGGACGGTGTGTTCTATTCTTCTGAATATCTTGATGCAGAGCAGATAACGCAGAAACTGCATGCATATGAAGAAAAACTTGCAGCGAGTATCCGGGCTATAGAAAAGCACCGGGATGAATCCCTTGCGTTTATACCTGAGGAGTATAGGAGCTCTGCTGAAATAATTTTTGATCATCATTTATCCCATTATAGAGCTGAACAGTCATGGGTGGAGAAAACGATATCAATTATATGAGGAGAAAATCCCGGCTTTCTTTCGTCGTTGAACGCATCGTATACAGTGCAGGAACTTGAAGCAATTGCGGGAAAAAGCTCTTTTACCGATTTTTCCGTCAGCAGTACGTTTTCCGGTTTATGTATAAAAGGCAGAAAATAGATAACAGGTTCAAAATGTTTTCCGTACGTAATCCTTTCAGCAAGCGGGAATTTTGACGTACATGTGCAAAAACACCGTTTTTGCACATGCTTTCTGCTGGCAGGGAAGCGCTCTTTACAGAAGCCCCCCGATTATCTGCTGAATAACGCGGGCAGCCTTTCCTCGGTGTGAAATGGCATTTTTTTCGTCGGCTGTAAGCTGTGCCGCTGTTTTTCCGTATTGAGGCAGGAAAAACAGCGGGTCGTAGCCGAATCCGCCCGTTCCGGCAGCATCTGCAAGAGTCGGTACAATGGAACCTTCCATTGTTTCTTCAGCTACATACAGTCTGTCTTCTCCGAGATACAGCACCATTGCACAGGTGTAGTGGGCGGAACGGGGGCCGTTGGGGAAAGAAGCTGTGCCGGCACCTTTTGCAAGTGCTTCGTCGAGCTGCGCAACAAGGAGTCTGTTCTGTTCATTCTGCGGAATTTTACTGCCGTCCGGTTTTCCGTGAGGGAACGGCGGGCCTGCATAACGGGCCGAGTAAATGCCCGGGGCCCCCCCAAGTGCGGCAACGCAGATACCGGAATCATCGGCAATAACAGGGGCGTGTACAAGTTTGTACAACAGACGGGCTTTTATGAGGCTGTTCTCATAGAAGCTCACACCGTCTTCGACAGGATTAAAGTCGATACCTTCATCGGAAGGAATGACGACAGTGTGGCCGCTCAATATCTGCGCCATTTCACGCTTTTTGTTTTTATTTCCAGTGGCAAGATAAATTTTCATACCACTATAATATCTGTATAAGCTGATTTAGACAATTATTTTATTTTCTTCATACAGCTTTTTTCCCCGGTTGATATAGTAACTTACCTGTCGTTCGCAGATACCCAGCATTTTAGCTATCATCTTGTTTGTGGGGCAGACCCGGTACCTGCTTTTCTGGAGCTGGTCGTTTTTGTTTTTCCAGTTTTTTGTCTGTTTTACGTATTTTTCGCTTAAAGCAACCATATCAGTCTTATCCCTGTTGCAGTACTTCATCTGCATGTAATATTTCCGGTGAAAGTAATAGGCATTGTCCCTTCTGTCCGAAACAATATTCCTCCGTTTTATTTTCGCATACAGCAGCGAGTTCAATTCAGCAATAATACGGTGAATTTCTGCGCTTTCAAGCCTGCAGTAAGAACTTACTTCATCGACGTAATCGACCGGAATGTAATAACTTGATTTCAATGCAAGAATAAGTGCAGTTTTTGCGTTCGATATACCGGCGGTCCGGCATTTTTTGGAAAGCTCCTTCCAGACAGATTCATTGCTGCAGATGGAGTATTTAACAGGCTTCTCCGATGCCGATAATTTTTCAACAGAGGGACTTGTTTCTTCCTCCTGAAATTCAAGCGCTTCGCTGCTCATACATTGTTTTACGCTGTTTTCTGAAATCATTTTTCGTATCTGGTTCCGTTTCTGCGTAAGGACAAGTCCCTGTACAAACGCAAACAGATACGAACGGAAACTGCCGTAACTAGGTATATACCGTTCAATGACAAGACTTCCTTTCATAAGAAAGGTAAGCAGAACGTCGCTGCGGAAATCTTCATCATATGCAGCCATACCGAAGCGGAAAGGGCAGCAGTATATTTCCTGCGCGATCAGATTCACCGCTTCTGTTTTTGTAATTTCTCCCGCAGCAACAAGCGCAGGAATTTCCTCAACTTTTTTTGTATTCATACACACATCCTGTTCAGACAAGGTATTTTTTTCTGAGCAGAATATGTGCCAAGACTGTTACAAAATGCGGGCGAATTCCTTCACAATTGCAGGAATAAGCGTACTCAGCTTTCCTTCTACACTCATTCCTGCAGCGTTTTTATGACCGCCGCCGCCAAACTTTGCAGCAATTGCACTCACGTCAACATCGTCTTTTGAACGGAAACCGCCGGTACAGGAATTTTCTGTTTCCTGTCGCAGGAATACGACAGCTTCTGCATCTTTTACGGAAAGAAGAATCTGGTACAAAGAATCGGAGTCGCGTCCTTCCTGTCCCCATTTCTGCGTATCTTCCATTTTTTCGTAAGTGACAATCAGTTTGCCGTCGAGATACCGTTCTGCATGGTCAAGCATAACGCCGAGCAGTTTTCTGGAGGTATACGGTTTACCGCTTGTGACAAGATCATATGTAAGGCGTGGGTTTGCACCTGATTCAACGAGTCGTGCTGCAGCCCGGAATACTTCTGCAGAATCTGTTGTAAGAAAACGGAAAAAACCAGTATCCGTGCTTAATCCGAAGAAAAGAATATCAGCGGCTTCTTTAGGCAGTTTTCCTGCAACTCCTTCATAAAGCATCTGTACAAGGCTGCATGCAGCCGGAGCTGAGGAATCGGTAATGCAAAGTGCTCCCGCGGGACACGATGCTGTTTTATGGTGGTCTATTATGAGCGTATCAAGATTTTTTACGTCGCCGTCAATATCTCCGAGCCGCGCATATTCCGAACAGTCGGAAATGATGAGCCCGGTATGATTCCTCTCTTCTTCGCTGAGGAACTGCATCGTTGAAGAGAACAGCTTTTCATACTTGCTGATCTCGTTCCGTTTGAAGGGCCCTGCAGAAAGAAGCTGATACGGCTTGCCGGCTGATTTTACAAGCATGCCGAGTGCGATACATGAACTTATGCAATCCCCGTCAGGCTCCTTATGTCCGGCAATGTAGAAGAAGTCGTGACTGTCTATGAATGTTTTGAATTGTTCAATCTGTTCTCCACTGAGAAGTTTCATTTGTATCTTACCTCATTTAAAAATATAACAAAAAAAGCTGCCGTTGCAAAATGCGGCAGCTCATATAATTCACTTTATGTGCTACAGTGCGAGATCTTCAAGCGTGTCCTTATCGGTATTTGTCACCTTTGAAGCATTTGCAATTCCCCATATATTGCCAGATTTTGACGTCGGAACGCTGAGGATTACACGGATAAATGTATTGTCCTTTTTTACAACAGTCATAAAGGGCTTCAATTTTCCTTCTACCGTGCGGAATTTGAGCTTACGGGGATTTTCGGTGTCACCGACAGCCCATTTTTTTGGAATTACTGCGGAACCCGAACCGGAACGGTTCTTTCCGTAAATAATAACATATGCATCCTGTGATTCAAGGATCTTATAAATAGGAACGTTGACATAAGAGATAGATGCCCATTTGCTTGCATCTTTCTCTTCCTTTTTTGCCGACTCCTGTGCTGTTAAAACAGTACAGAACAGCACAGCTGTAAAAAGTGCGCATAAAATTTTTTTCATATTAACATTCCTCCATGATTCGTGAATTCCTATGCTATCAGATAATACCGAGCATAACAGCTTTTATTGTATGCTTACGGTTTTCAGCCTCATCCCATGCGCGGCTTGCAGAACCTTCAATTACATCTTCTGTTACTTCCTGGCCTTTTACAGCAGGAAGGCAGTGCAGGAAGATAGTCGTATTTTTGCCCGTCGCATTCATAAGTTCCCTATTCACCTGAAATGGTGAAAGCAGCCTCGTCCTTTCTTCTTTAAGAGCCTCTTCGCCCATCGAGACCCACACATCAGTATACAGGCAGTCCGCGCCTTTTACAACTGATTTCTCATCGCTTATAGTAATTTTTGCACCAGAAGCAGCTGCAAACGGTGCGCAGATTTCCTGTATGTCTTTTCCCGGAAACAGTTCTTTAGGGCTGTAAATTGAAAAGTCAATTCCAAGCTTTGAACAGATAAGCATGAGGCTGCGGGCAACATTATTGCGGCCGTCTCCGCAGAAGCAGATTTTCCGTTCTTTTACCGTCTCAAAATTTTCTTTCAGCGTCATGATATCGGCAAGCACCTGCGTCGGATGATATGAGTCTGTAAGTCCGTTAATGACCGGAATGCCGGAATACTTTGCAAGCTGCTCTACATGTTCCTGTTTGTAGCCGCGGAATTCAATGGCACTGAACATGCGTCCCAGTACACGTGCCGTATCCTGTACAGATTCTTTTCCTCCCAGCTGGATATCGGCAGTCGACATGAACACCGGATGTCCGCCTTCTTCTCCGAATGCTGTTTCAAAAGAACTTCGTGTACGTGTAGAGCGTTTTTCAAAAATGAGTGCAATCGTTTTACCGACGAATCTCTGGTGTATTTCACCTCTGTGTGATTCTGCTTTGACCTGGAATGCAATATCAAGGAAAGTATTGATTTCTGCAGGAGTCCAGTCTATCCAGTTAAGAAGTGAACGTCCTCTAAAAGGTGCTTTAAAATTTTCCATAATGAACTATATTAAATCTTTTCCAATGCGTTGTAAAGCGGCGGAATGTATGGGATCATGATGATATACAGTAGATGCGGCACCCGGCGTAGAACATAACCTGGCAGAATCTGCAAGCTTTTAGCAAGAAATTTGATACATCTTGCAAACCTGCAGCAATCTCTGCAATGTTGTCAGGACATAAAAAAAGACTTTCGGCTTCAGCTGAAAGTCTTTCTAGCGGCATGTGGGATTGAACCACAGACACCACGGATATGAGCCGTGTGCTCTACCAACTGAGCTATGCCGCCGTGATGGTTGGTACAATATCATTTTTCATATAAACTTGTCAAGTTACCCGGTGCAGAAAACAGCAATTTTATTCGTGCGGCGGGACTATCTGAGTACCGCTCCGGGGATGAAATTCTTTGCATAGTCGACAAGCTCCCTCAGTTCTGCGTCAAGATAGGGCGGAATGTCGTTGAATGACGGTTCTATGCAGTTTTTATTGTCGAACTGTGCAAACTGCCACGATGCATCATCGGGAAGCAGTGCTGCCATTGCGGCAATGTCGCTTTTTTTTACGAGCGGCGGAACAAGAACTGTGCGCCATTCCCTGCAGTACGCAGGAAAGGATGCTATTAATTCCGTGGAGCGGGTAAGCAGGGCAGGGATATCCTGCTGTGCAAGAAGAGATTCTTTCATGCAGATTTCATCAGCATATCTTGAGGGATTTGTCTTTATGTCCATCGCTATAAAATCGGGGCATGTTTCACTATCGTGTACAAGCTCTGCAAGTCTGTCGGGAAGAGTGCCGTTAGTATCCAGTTTTACTTTGTATCCGAGTTTTTTTGCTTCTGCGATTATATACGGCGTAAGAGGATTGATGAGCGGTTCACCTCCGCTTATTACGAGTCCTGTAAGCATTTTTTTCCGCAGCTCAAGATGTGCAAAAAGTTCAGTTGCCGTTGCCAGAACGTCACCCTCAGCTGCTTTACCGCCGAGTACAAGACCTGTGTTGTAGCAGTAGGGGCAGCGAAGATTGCATCCTTTCAAAAAAAACGTGCTCGCAACGCGCCCCGGAAAATCAACAAGCGTTGTTTTTATAAGGGCGCCTGCGGGCACATTCAATAAGGAATCCGGTTGCAGGTGAGAACTGCCGGTCATGCTTCTGCGGCGACAGGTTCGAAGATTGAGGTAAGCTCATCAACGTTGTGTCCGCGTGCAATCTCCGTGCCGTTTTCATTATATACAATGACAGTAGGAGCCGCAAATACACCTTTTTTTGCAGCTTCAGCAAGACCTGATTCTGTATCAACATCAACAGTTCTTCCTGTCAGATGGACGTTTTCCATGTATTCTTTTACAGGGGGACAATTCGGGCATGTTCTGCGTGCAAAGAATTCATATCTTCCCGTTTCAGAAGCAGTGACCGCGTCTGTTGTCTCTGTTTTTTCTTCCGGACGTGCAATACGCTCTGCTTTTGAGCATTCGCATGCGCTGTCCGCTTCAGAAACTGCATATTCAGTGCTGTCTGCGAGATTGAACATTTTGCGGTGGTTGAACTCTTCTCGTTTACCTTTATTCCAGTTGCGTACAGCCCTGTAATAACCGACGATACGTGCGTAAACTTCTGTTTCGGATCCGTGTACGTTTTTCAGAGCTTCCTTTGCCGCGGCAATCTCCGCATCAACTTCTGCAAGGGTCCGTTTTGTTGTAACTTCAGCTTCCATACTTTTATTCCTCCCGAATCAAAAAATACCGCTTATGAATTAAACTAACACTAAATATAGCGTAGGTATATGTATATGTCAATAGTTTTGACGCTATACTTAGCGTTTTACGTCCTGTAAAGCCTTTGTTTCATTAACCATTTCCGCTCGTTCCGCCTCAAGTTTCTCCAGCTTGAGACGCAGTTCCTGCTCCTTTTCCGCTTTACACTTGGGGCATTCAAACTGCTGTCCGTTCAGATAGCCGTGGACGCGGCAGATTGAATAAGTTGGCGAAATTGTAAGATACGGAATGCGGTAGTTTGCCATGATGGTGCGCACCAGATCGCGGCATGCCCTCCAGTCTTTTATCTGTTCACCCATAAACGTGTGGAATACCGTACCGCCCGTGTACCGTGTCTGCAGGTTTTCCTGATGGTCAAGGGCTTCAAATATGTCTGAAGTATAATCGACAGGAAGCTGCGTGGAGTTGGTATAAAACGGATCACTTTTTGTGCCGCTTGTGATGATGTCGGGGAAATTTTCAACATCGTGGCGCGCAAGCCGGTACGACGTGCTTTCAGCAGGGGTTGCTTCAAGATTGAAAAGTTCACCGGTCTTTTCCTGATAGTCGGCAAGACGGGTTCTCATATGGTCAAGGACGTCGCAGGCGAATTTATGTCCTTTCGGTTCAACGATGTTTACACCGAGGAAATTTTCACAGCATTCGTTCATGCCGCACAAACCGATTGTATTGAAGTGGTTGTTGAATGTCTTGAGATACCGCTGCGTATACGGATACAGGCCGCCGTCGAGCAGTTTCTGGAGAACCTTCCGTTTTGTACAGAGACTTGCTTTTGCGAGATCCATAAGGTAATCGAGCCGCTTGTAAAACTCTTCTTCGGTTTTTGCAATAAAACCGATCTGAGGCAGATTTATTGTTACAACACCGAGGGAACCGGTGAATTCATCTGAGCCGAAAAGACCGCCGCCTCTTTTGCGGAGTTCCCTTTTGTCGAGGCGCAGCCGGCAGCACATTGAGCGGACATCGCCGGGGTCAAGGTCGGAATTGACGAAATTCTGGAAATAGGGCGTTCCGTACTGTGAAGCCATTTCAAACAGCAGTTTTGCATTTTCACTTTCCCAGTCGAAGTTTTTCGTGATGTTGTATGTCGGGATGGGGTAGCCGAATCCGCGTCCGGCCGCATCACCTTCTATCATGAGCAGAATAAACTGTTTGTTGATGACATCCATCTCTTTCTGGCAGTCGCCGTATGTGAAATCCTGATCCTTTCCGCCGACAATTGCCTTTTTATCTTTCAGGTCGTCGGGGCATACCCAGTCGAGCGTGATGTTTGTAAACGGGGCCTGAGAACCCCAGCGGCTCGGTGTGTTTACGCCGTAGATATAGCTCTGGATGCACTGGCGGACTTCTTTTTCGGTAAGGTTGTCTTTTTTTACGAAAGGGGCGAGGTACGTGTCGAATGAGCTGAACGCCTGTGCGCCGGCCCATTCGTTCTGCATGATGCCCAGAAAGTTCACAATCTGGTTTACAAGCGTGGAAAGATGAGTCGCCGGCGTTGAAGTTATTTTGTCGGGAACGCCTCCCAGGCCTTCCTGAATAAGCTGCCGGAGGGACCATCCTGCGCAGTAACCTGAGAACATGGAAAGATCGTGTATATGGAATGCGCATGTCCGGTGCGCGTCCGCTATTTCCTTTGAATATATATTGTTAAGCCAGTAATTGGCCGTAATGGTACCTGAGTTGTGGAGTATGAGTCCTCCGAGTGAGAAATTGACGTTTGCATTTTCCTTTACACGCCAGTCGCTCTGGCCGAGATAGCCGTCCATCGTCTTGTTGATGTCGACCATAAGGCTTTTTGCGTCGCGCATTGCTTCGTGACGCGCGCGGTATAGAATATATGCTTTTGCGACATCGACTTCCTTGTTTTCAATAAGGACGTTTTCAACGGTATCCTGAATTTCTTCAATTGCAGGAATTGAATGAGCCCGGCTCCCCGCAAGCTGCAGCCGGAGTTTTTCCTCTGCAAGATCCGTAAGTTTTTCCGCTCTGCCGGGATCGGCCCTTTTTTCGACGGCCTGAATCGCCTTGCCGATTGCTGCTGCAATCTTTTTCCGGTCGTACGGAGCTACTTCTCCTGATCGTTTTACAACCGATTTGATAAAAACTGCTGCTTCTGTATCGCTGCTTTTTCCCAGGAAGCTGCGCCATTCCGGGAATACTGACTGGTCACTCACTTTTTGTTCCCCTCCACTTTCTTTACCTCTGTGAGAAACTCATCGAGGTTTTCAAAATGCTTGTACACAGACGCAAAGCGGATATATGCCACTTTGTCGACTTCATTAAGACGCTGCAGAACGAGTTCCCCCAGTTCGGCAGTTGAAATTTCCCGGCTGACTTTTCCGTGCATGACAGCTTTGTCCTCGATTTCATTTACAAGCTGTTCCACCATAGTCGTGGACACAGGTCGCTTTTCGAGGGCCCGCTCAATGCCTTTTTCCAATTTCATCCGGTTAAAAGGTTCCCGCCTTCCGTCTCGTTTTACAACCATGAAAGGTTTTTCTTCAATGCGTTCATAGCTTGTGAAGCGATAGCCGCAGCTGATGCATTCTCGTCTGCGGCGTATGCTTTCACCATTTGCCATGGTCCGGGATTCAATTACTTTGTCATCAAGGCTTCCGCAGTAGGGACAGCGCATATCTTTCAACCTTTTTTATGTTTGCATATAGCGTTTAAAACGCATTAGTAACACTATATACCACTAAATCTGATATTACAAGGAAAAAAAAGTGGAATTCCGCCGAATTTTGAGAATTCTATTGCCGTCGGTTGCGGAGTGCGAGGGCTGTTAAATAGGAACGTTTCATACAGACGGAGATCAGTACCGGGAAAAGTACACATATCATGCGGATTCCTCCTCTGCCGTTTCTTGCTTTCCATGCGCGGCTTATTTCGGTCCATACATCGAAAACCCGGGGAATGAAGACAAGCAGGAGGGAGAGTGTGTCCGAAACCGGCAGATTGCCGGTCTTTTTAAGGCGGAAAAATTGCCTGGCCGACGTCTCTATCTGTTCAAGCGCTGTACGCAGGGCGAGCGGGCTTGTCGTCCTGTACAAAATGCTTGTGAACTGAATGGTAAGAATCAGGCGGAGGGAAAGAATCATATCGCTTTTCTGTGGAATGAATACGGAGGGAAGGGGGATACGGGAGGCGCAGGCTGTGATTAACGAGACTGTATAAAGCAGGACTGCATAATAGGCCGCAGGTTTGAGCGCTGAAAGCTGTTCGGCAAACGTAAAGCCTGCGGAAAAGGATACTATGAACACGGCAGCGATGCATACAGCGCATGGTACCGGAGGGAGGGAAAAGACGATATATCCACAGGCGAATATGAGCAGCAGCTTTATGCGTGCATCAAGGCGGTGTAGTACCGTCGTTCCGTTTTTATAACTGAAGAGCGTTATGCTGTTCACCATACAAGATCATCCTTTTGGGCATATGAGACGAGCGGGTTCCGTATATCCCAGTTTTCAAGCGGTTCCTGCAGACCTGCTCCGGGGGTACCGTCGAAAACCTTTTTTCCGTGGTACAGTATGATAAACCTGTCGGACAGTGCAAGCGATTTTTCAAGTTCGTGCGTAAGTATGATGACTGTCCGGCCGTTTTCCCTGAGCATGTGGATGAGTGCATTTACCTGTTTTACACCTGCATAGTCAAGGTTTGCATACGGTTCGTCAAAGATAATGAGCTTTACGTCAAGTGCAAGGATACCTGCAACTGCAAGCCGCCTTTTTTCGCCCCCTGACAGAAAGCGTGCAGGAGACAGCTCTTTTCCGGCAAGGCCAGCCTGTGCGAGCATACTGCGGGCACGCTGTTCTGCTTCTGAACGGGTAAAACCCGTGTTGCGGAGGCCGAACATGACATCCTCCATCGGTGTTTCACCGAGCAGCTGTGTTTCTGCTTCCTGAAATACAAGTCCTGCATGTGCAGGCTTACCGCCGCTGGAAACAGAAACACTACCGGAATCGGCTTTGTCCAGCCCCGCAATAATACCCATGAGGACGCTTTTTCCTGAACCGTTTGCTCCTGCAATGAGGGTGCAGGAGCCTGATTCAAGGTCAAACGACACCCCGTCGAGCGCTGTGAATGGCGTTTCACTGCCATCAGGGGAAGGGAATGTCTTTGTAACATTGTTTACCGTGACCGATGCACCTGCGTTTTTTATATTCATTTGTATGAGGCAAGATACCGGGCGGCGACCGGACGCAGTTTTGCTGCAACAGGAACGGTGACTGCGAGTTTTATAATATCCCCGGGAATAAACGGAATGACACAGGCCGCCATCGTAGGATAGAATCCCTTTCCTGTCAGATGCATAAACCACAATACTCCCGGTATGTATACAATGATGTATCCTGCAGCAGCTGCGAGAACCATCCGAAGAATATGCGCCAGCGAGAATGGTTTTTCTTTTACCGACGGAAGCCGTGCCAAAAGTCCTGCGACAAGTGCCGCCAGTACGTATCCCGCAAGAAATCCGCCTGTGGGGCCTATAAGGTGCGCTGCGCCTCCCGAACCGCCTGAGTAGACGGGGAGACCGAGAGCTCCCGCTGCGACAAAAATGAGCGCAGCCCAGAATCCGCCGAATCCTCCGAGAATGAGAGCCGACAGCACGATGAACATATTCTGCATAACGATTGGAATACCACCAGGACCTGCGGGAATTGCTATAAAGCATCCCGCGCAGATAAGAGCTGCAAACAGGACAATGAAAACTGAGCGTAACGATGTATTTTTCATGAAATAAGTTTACAATCAGGATTAAATGTATTCAACTGGTTGACAATTGGTATACTGCCGGTATTCCATTTCATCATCTGTTTGTTTTCAGCCTGATTTTTTAACACCCTTTTTAGCGTGTTTTTTTTTCTTTGATGAGAGATTCCTTTCTCCCGGAACGTCAGGAGGGGAGTTCTTTGTGAGAATGATGTATATGCAATAGACAGCCGCGAGAACCGCAAGAATGCGCGGAAACCAGTTGCCCAACAGTGCGTATACCGTCATGACACGTTTGTAAACAGGAATCGGCACAGAGATTGAATCTGGTACGAACAGCGGCATTGATGCAATTTCCCGTGCAGCAGGGTCCAGCACAACGGAAACGCCTGCATTTGTCGAGCGTACAAGCGTCGTGCGGTATTCGATTGCACGGTAGGAAGCGATGATGAAGTGCTGGTATTCTGCGGAATTTGTAAGCGACCACGAATCGTCGGTCATGTTCATGAAAACTTCGCTGCCGTTGAGGAAAAGCGGACGGCATACATCGGGAAAAGCGTCGCCGAAACAAATCGGTGCGCTTAGGCGTACGAGCGGTTTTTTGCTTTCTTCTGAAAGCTGCTGGGCGTACGATTCGTCAAGCGGAATCACTTTTACGGCCGGTTTCGGTCGTTCCGGGGACCATTGCCCGGGAATATCGAAATAGACGTACTGGTCGCCTGCAAGCCAGCCTGCCGAAATTCCGACGACCTTCTGCATAAGCTGTCCGACCCATCTGTATTCTATGCCGGGAATTACTTCGGCAAAAGGTACCAGATGTATTTTACCGTAGGAACCGCGGAACGTGCCCGTTTTGTCGAACAGCAGTGCAGCGTTGTTGTAGCCGCGGTGCACGGGATCGGCAAGATATGAACCTCCGATGATGAACGGCGTATCCATACGGCTGATGAACGATGAAAGCGGCTCTTCCAGAGGATTGCGGGAATAATAACCGCCTGCTCCCGGGAATGCATGCTGCAGGACACCTTCGCTCCATACGACGACATCAGGATGCTTACCCTCGAGGTGCAGTTCGTTTATTTTTGTTTCCGTCAGATGTTCCGAGAGCAGTATCGTATCATCATCGTTTACTGAATTCCACGGATTGTAATTCTGCTGAACCATAACTGTATTGAGTATCTTTTCGGCATGACGGGGAACGGCGTACTGGACGGCTCCGTAAATAAAAGCACAGGCAAACAGGACGATGCAGGTCTCTGCAGTACGGCGGAACGCGAGAAAGGCTGCTTTTGGAGAAGGGGAGGCAGACAGGCGTCCTGCAAGCAGCCATCCTTCGGCGCATACTGCAGAAAAGAGTGCAAAAAGAAATGTAATTCCGTATGTTCCGGTGAGGTCTGCAGTCTGCATAAGAAGTTTCCAGCGGAAAGCCGTGCTCGAAAGCGTTCCCCACGGATAGGCAA
>DCFX01000089.1:0-7045 GCA_002314445.1 Treponema sp. UBA1793 | reverse complement strand
CTGTAGATTTGCACCATTCATAGAGCGTATAAGCACCTGCGAACCAGAATATGCGAAGCGGAATGCGCCGGGTATCTGTCCCTGATACTTCCCGCAGCTGTTTGTACTGTGTTTCCTGCGCAAACGGTACGTAAAACAGAATTCCGAATATTCCGCCGATGATCCCAGTTCCTGCCGCTGACCCTCCGAGCGTAAAAACTGCAAAATCTTTGAAATAGGCAAGCCAGAANNNNGAAAGCGTTCCCCACGGATAGGCAAGGAATCCTGTAGATTTCCCCCATTCGTAGAGCGTATAGGCTCCTGCAAACCAGAATATGCGCAGCGGGATGCGCCGTGTATCGGCTCCTGATAATTCACGCAGCTGCTTGTGCGGTGTTTCCTGCGCAAATGGTACGTAAAGCAGAATTCCGAATATGCCGCCGATAATTCCCGTACCTGCCGCCGATCCGCCGAGTGTAAAAGCTGCGAAATCCTTGAAATAGGCAAGCCAGAAGCTTGAAATAATATGCACTGTTGTGACCTGAAGAACGGTAAGCCATACAGCTCTGGTATAGGAACGGCACCGTGACAGGGCTATATAAAACGGTATAAGCGAAATAAGGGCTATATAAGGTGAGCCGAACAGCAGAAATTCGTTCGGAATGGCAAGAGAGACAAGCACGGCTGAGAAAAGCACGTAAAAAACTTGTAAAAAATTACTCATTATATTATTATTCTACTGATATAACTGAAAAACGGCAATAAAGTAAAGTTCATATCAAATTTTTTCAGGAAGGAATTATCAATACTATGAAACAGGTGAATGATGCGCATGAAATGGAGTACGATGTTCTGCCGGAGGTAACGGCTACAGCCCCCGGCCGTTTCCATCTCATCGGCGAGCATTCATGGTTTTTTAAAGACAAGACACTTTCAATGGCCGTAAACCTTCCTGTGTATGTAGCTGTTTCCAGGCGCAATGATTCAACTTTGAAATTTTATTTCCCCCAGCTGAACGAACGTAAGCGTGCTAATATTACTTCGCTCAAATTCCGCCGGGAAGACCGCTGGGCAAATGCAGTAAAATCTATCATATACGGCTATACATCAGGCGGATTTGATTTGGGCGGCATGAACGTAACTGTATACAGCGATATACTTCCGTCTGCCGGATTCGGCATTACGACTGCAATAAAAGCAGCCTCTGCCGTTGCGCTGAAAAAACTGTTTCAGGTTCCCTGCGCCGATGTCGAAATGCTCCAGGCTATAGAGCGCGGCAACAAATTGTTCATAGGTACGGGAAATTATTGTGCCGACAACTTTGCAGCGCTGTACGCGAAAGAAGGGACACTGATTATCACTGATTATGCGCATAATACATATGATTATGTGAAATATCCTTTTGATAAAAAGATACTGCTTACCGATGCAAGGGTTCCCCGGATTTCCGTGTGGAGTGAGGATTCCATACATGAGCCGGAAAATGCGCTTCTGCTTGGAGAGCTGAGGGAACGCAAGGAAAATGTGTACGGCGGCTGGCAGTACGAAAATAATGTCACTGATGTGAACGAAGTGCTTTCTGTCGTAAGCGAAGATACGAGGCGCAAACTTTTGTGCATTATGAGGGAACACAACGATGTGATTGAGGCGCGCGATGCGCTTGAAAAAGCCGACTTCAGCAAGTTTGCGCGCGCGGTGAATCACAGCCATGAAAGCATGCGGGAACTGTATGAAATTTCATGCCCGGAAATAGACTGGATTTTAAAAAGGGTTGGTGAACTTGAACCAAACCTTGAGCAGCTGCGTAATCCCGTGACGTGCGGCCGTATAACAGGTAAAGGTTTCGGAAGATGCCTTTATGCTTTTATCCGCGGAAGTGATGAAGAAACTTTCCGCAGCAAGCTTGCCGAATATGAGCGTATTTTCGGATTTCATCCGTCGTGTTACGAAGTCGTGCCCTCCGCGGGTGCCCGTTTAGTCAAATAATATGAAGCTGTTCCTTACAAATGATGACGGTGTAGAAGCGGAAGGAATACACGTTCCCGTTATAAAGAGCGATTACGGTATTTGCAAAAAAGGATATGTTTCTGTATCCCGTATCTGTGCGGAGCCCCGTCCGTGTAACGATGTGGACGGTATTACGTTTTCGCTGTAGAATAAATAAAGGGAAATGACAGAAGACGGGCGGGAACAATGGCAGACAAATCGAAAAAATCAGAGAATACACATGATGTACTGACACAGGGTGTACAGCTGTACAAACAGAGACGATATACTGATGCCCTGACATTTTTTATCGGGCTTCCGTCTGACACGGGCGCTGACAGTATTGAACTTGCTTATTATATAGGGTTGTGCTACGCAAAACTGCAGCGATACGACGATGCGCTGCTGTATCTTGAGCAGGTAGTTACGTCGGGAACTCATCTTGACCGCGTGCTTCAGTGCCGTTTTCTTCTTGCGGTTATTTACGCGCTTTCCGGACGCAGGCGGCTTGCGGATTTTGAATTGAATAAACTGCTGGAAACAGGGTATCAGACAGCGTCCGTATATGCGGCTATTGCATATGTTGCATGGGAACAGAGCGATACGGAAAAGTGCCTCCAGTATTATGAAAAGTCGCTTGAGTCCGACCCCGGCAACCTTACATCCCTTAACGGTATGGGATACGTACTTGCCTGTGAAAACAAAGATTTGACGAAAGCCCTTTCATACTGCAAGAAAGCCGTGGCGGCGGAACCCGATTCGGCTGCCTGTCTTGATTCTCTCGGCTGGGTGTATTTCAAGCTCGGACTCATGAAGGAATCAAAAAAGTATCTTGAAGACGCGGAAAAAAAAGACAAAGACAACGAAATCATACAGCAGCATTTGATACAGCTTTCAAAAGCAGAGGCCGGACAATGAAAAAAAGTCGCATCGTATCGGTGATAAGAAAGGCCTGCGCTGTTGCTGCGGTGATCTTTTCGGCATACGTTGTATCTGCACAGAACGACACTGCGGGGCTTACAGCACAGAACAGAATCCGTACGGCAAATGAAGGGCTGGCTTCACAGGAATTCCGCCGCGGTGTTCAGGCCTATTACAGGGGCTCGTTCAACGAAGCTGTGATGCAGCTGGAAAAATCCCTTTCATACAAGAGCGATGATAATCTCATTCTTGACTGGCTCGGCAAAGCGTATTACCGGAGCGGTATGGAAGGAGAAGCGCTTTCCGTATGGCAGAAAGCGTATGACAGCGGATACGGCGGTCTGCTTATGCAGAACAGAATAGAAATTGTAAGTGAGCGCCGTATAACGGGTTCTTCGTATGAAAATTCAATGCGGTATACCGAAGCCGGCAGTTTTTCCGGTGTAAGGGGAAATACACTGATTTTCAGCGAACCGGTGTCCGTACTGCCGGACAGCGATGGAAGCGTATGGATTGTTGCATACGGGACGAACGACCTGCTCAAGATAAATATAAACGGAACCGTCATAAAACGCATGGAAGGTCCCCTCAACGGATTTGACCGTCCTCTTGACATCATACGGCTGCGGAACGGGAATCTCCTTGTAAGCGAGAGTGCGGGAGACAGGCTCTCACTGTTAAAACCTGACGGAAGCTTCATAAAATATATCGGGACGAAAGGCCGCGGCACAGGCCAGTGCATCGGACCCCAGTATCTGGCGGAAGACGCAAACGGAAATATTTACGTAACTGACTACGGCAACAGCAGAGTCGATGTATTCGACAGCGAGGGCAGCGGTCTTTTCTCATTCGGAAACAGACAGGACGGTTTCGACGGATTTCAGGGGCCTACGGGAATTGCCGTCATGGAAAACAGTGTCTATGTTGCCGACAGCGTGACCGGCGGAGTATATCAGTTTGATCTTTCAGGAAATTATGAAAGGGTGCTCGTACAGGAAAAAACATTCCGCCGTCCCGAATCGATGAAAGTGTGGGGCGGTTATCTTGTCGTCTGCGATTCCAATAAAGTCATCTCAGTCGATGTCAGCACGGGTGCGACATATGAATGTGCGCGGTCAGGAAATGCGCCTTCCCGACTTACGAGTGCCGTCCCCGATGTGAATGGCAACGTGCTTGTTACGGATATTAAGACAAACGAAGTGTATGTAATGGCGAAGATGCAGGAGCTTATCGGAGGGCTTTTCGTTCAGATTGAACGTGTTGATGCATCCTCCTTTCCAAACGTGACGCTTGAACTTCGCGTTGAAAACAGACATCGTCAGCCTGTCGTAGGGCTGCACGAAGAAAATTTTTACGTAACGGAAGATAAACGGCCTGCAGCTGAACAGAAACTTGTCGGTTCAGCTTCAAATAATACTGTCGAAGATATTACGCTTATTCTCGACCGTTCTGCAGAAGGTTCCGTTTACGGTGCGCAGATGCAGTCCGTCGTCCGTGAACTTGCGGCTGATATGAACGGTACAGGTACGCTCCGTATTGTGTCGGCTGGTGCCGTTCCCGTGACAGAATACAAAGGCAGTCCGCGTGCAGCCGAACAGTTCAGCAATAATGCGGTAAAGACCCCTTTATCTGATGTCGTTCCGATAGATCTGGCGGTGCGTCTCGCTGCGAACGATCTTATCAATGCAGAGAAAAAACGCGCCATTATTTTTGTTACGGCTGGAAAGGTAACTCAGAATGCATTCACCCGTTACGGCCTTGCAGAGCTTGCCTCGTATCTTAATAATAATTCGATAGCCTTTTCAGTTGTACAGCTCACTCAGGGGGCGGCCGATGATGAAATTAATTATTTGTGTACGAATACGGAAGGAAAGGAATATTATGTATTCCGACCGGAAGGCCTTTCCGCTGTAATAAACGATTTACGCACTCTTCCGGTAGGATTGTATCAGCTTACCTATGTTTCGTCGCTTCATACAAACATGGGAGAAGCATATCTTCCTGTTGAAGCGGAAATATATCTTATGAACAGAAGCGGCCGCGACGAAAGCGGATATTTTGCTCCGCTGCAATAGTTAGAACTGAACCTTTCCGCCGAGCTGCAGCGTCAGCGATATAAGCATTGACGAGTCCTGAGTATAGGTATACGTCCCTGTCAATCCGCATGAAATCGTAAGGTATTTGAGCAGTTTTACATCGAGTGAATTCGTAAGTATGTATGTCTGCTTGAATACATCGTCGTCGGACGAAAGCGTGATGTCAATTCCGCTGTTCCTCGAGAGCTGTGCAGTTGATTTATCATACCCCGTCCAGAAAAGAGCTATTGCGTCGAGCAGCGGACTGAATTTACCTGCTCGTTTCCAGACGACAGTTCCTTCCGTACTCCAGTCACCGTCTGTTTCGACAGTTGCCTGAAGTCCCGTTTTGAGAATATCGGAATCGTTAATATAAAAATTTTCCTGCGTGTATGCTGACAGCTGGAATGTCATATTACACGCATCGTCTCTTGGTATTTTTACCGCCCCTGTAAACGACGTTGTATATTCATCCTGACGGCACCATTTTAACAATTTTATACTGCTTTCGGAACCGAAAATATTAAATGCGCTCGTGACGAAAGTGGACTTTAACTGATACTGGTCGCTTATTTTTTCCGATGTCCGTATGTCGCGTTCTGCGGCAAAAGACGCTGATGAGGGAATATAAAAATCAGAAAAGGCTGCGGCCAGCGGACGGCTCCAGGCGAGTGTCCAGCATGTTGAATAAAAAAGCGAATCTGCCGACGTGGTGGTCATCGATGTATTGGCAAGAACGTCCTGTGCCAATCCGGGACTGAACATGTCGTAGACCGGCCACGATGTAAAATACCATGACCGGGAATTGAAAGAGGAAAAGAGTGTCTCGTAGTCTGAA
Source organism: Treponema sp. UBA1793 (assembly GCA_002314445.1). Classification (GTDB taxonomy): domain Bacteria; phylum Spirochaetota; class Spirochaetia; order Treponematales; family Treponemataceae; genus Treponema_D. The sequence goes on along the minus strand of DCFX01000089.1, from coordinate 1,246 downwards.
ATATAATTTCCTCCCTGATTATAAACGGAAACGCCGCCACCTTCCTTTTTCCATTCCAGCGAAATGGTCTGTTTATTAATTTTAAAAGGTATAAGAGCCGTAAAAGTCGTTGTATCAGTGTAAAGGACGGACGATGACGACGTATATTTTCCTTCAGTTTGGAACGTAAACTGAGGTGCAAGAGATGCAAAAGGGAAGAGCGTGCTCAGCTTGAGCGTATTGCTGTTGCTCCGCATCGATGCAGCGCTGCTGCCCGAAGAATAAGCAAGTTCCGCACTGTCTGTCCAGCCCTGGAAAAAATTATCGGTATCTGAAGAGGGTGCACCCGATGCGGATGGAAGTATTTTTTGTGAAACTGCCGAAACTGCGCTGAGTGCGATGTTCCAGTTCTGCCCACCGAATGAAACCTGTGCATCTGCTCCTGTCTTCTGGTTGAGCGACCAGAGACTGCTTGAAGACGAAGCATATGCGTTAATTATAAGCGGCAGGTACAGCGGATTCAAATTCAGAGCTGCTTTATCCGAATGTTCAAGCGACGAGCTGCTGTGATCAAAACGGTATGTTCCTGAAAGAGACATGATTCCAAGAATCGCGCGGGTCGTCGATGTTGTATATCCTGCATTTGTGACTCCTCCCGTTTCTGCGCTTGAAAAAGATGCGTCGGCAGAAAGCGCAACGGTTGCGACTGTTGCTGCGGCGGCTGCCGACCCCTTAACTGTCTGTGTATTATTCACAGAAGACTTTGTTCCAAACGATGCTGATTCTGTTGCGGATGATGAAAGCGATACATTTTCAAGCATGGGGAAATCGCCTTTCTGTAAAATGATACCGTCTTTTTTGTAGGACGCTTTCGTTGTGTTCCCGAGCAGTATGTGAGGTGAAAGGTTATCGCAGTACAATTCATCTACGGCAAATTCACCAGTTTTGTATACAGTACCGTTTACAGCCGTACCGAATACGATTTTAAGGCGTGACGGCACGACTGTGGTATTTACATACAGCGTGTATGAAGCGGAAGGAAGTTCCGAACCGTCGATCGAAATTGTTCCCTCAATCAGATCGGCAGAAAGCAGGTGATATGACCGTGAAGAACTGCTGATTAAACTTGCAAGTTCCGCCTGCCGGATGACTGCTTTTACGGCAGTAGAACCGGAACTGTCTATCGATTCGGCATCCGTGTCGAGAATCATTGTCATCGCTTCATCGCTTGTCTGAGTCGTGCTGCCGCTGTATGTACTTTTTCCGT
>DCFX01000068.1 GCA_002314445.1 Treponema sp. UBA1793 | reverse complement strand
TTTTGCCTTACAATCCGCACGGTCGGCAATATTGAACTGGATAAGTTCACCCTGACCGCCGGCTGCGGTAATCTGGGCAAGCGTTTCCTCCGCTTTTTCCTTTCCGTGATTGTAATGGCAGATAACATAATACCCGGCTTCTGCAGTTTTCACGGCAATCGCACGCCCGATTCCGCCGCTCGCACCGGTAACAATGACCTTTTTTTGTGTTGTTTCGTCCGACATAACTCAGTTTCCTTCCTTTATAAATTAATCATCTTTAAACAGATTCATGATATCTTCGGTTTCCATAACAGTGATTGTAGAGGTTGCCGCAGGCAGCGTATCTGTGCGGGATGCATACAGTTCACAATTGTAGCTGTATGTCTTGTCCGACCGGAAATCTTCTTTTATTTTCATCATGATTGTCGTACCGCTTTTCAGATACGGAACGGCAGCCCTGAAATCGCGGACACTTAAAATAAAACCGGGACGGGGACGTCTGCCCAGTTCCTTATTCGTAATGCCTGTAATAGCTGAAATTCCCTGAGCCATAAACTCAAATCCAACCCATGTGGGAACGCCGTCCGCCTCTTCTTCATAAAAAATACAATCTGATGTAACGTCGTATTCGCTTGTTATTGTATGCTCATGCACATCGTGCTGCGTTACGCGGCTCAGAAGAAACATTTTCCCTTTATGCGGCAACAGCTCAATAAGCTGATCGTGATCTATAAGCTGCGGCATTTTTTCAGGTTTTACTTCCGGTTCCATTTTATACTACTCCTAAAATAAGGCACGCGTTTGAACCGCCGAATGCAAAAGAATTCGACATGCACAACTGTACGCGGCCTTTGTGTTCTGCCGGTTTTCCCTTACTTACTATATTGACGGAAGGTATCTCAGAATCCTGGACGCCGTCCCATACCTGTACCGGCAGGGCAATGTCATTGCCTGATTTATTTCTGTTTTTTTCTATTGCAAGATAACAAACTGCAGCTTCAAGTGCGCCTGCAGCGCCAAGTGTATGTCCTGTAAGAGGTTTTGTCGTACTTACAGGAGTAAGCTGATCTCCGAACACCTGCCGGATGGCTTTTGCTTCCATTGAATCGTTGAATTTTGTGCCCGTTCCGTGCAGATTGACATAATCGATATCGCCCGGTTCCACCCCTGCACCCGCCAGCGCTTTCTCCATTGCCGTTGCAGCGCCCGTTCCGTCCGGATCAGGCGACGTCATATGATATGCGTCGGCAGATTCACCGCATCCCCTCAACCCAATCCCTTCAAAGCCTTCAAGTTTATCCTTCGTCATAACGAAAAATGCAGCACCCTCGCCGAGTGTAATACCGTGCCTGTTGGCACTGAACGGATTCGTTACGTCAGAAGAAACGGCTTCCAGACAATCAAAACCAAGGAGTACAGTATCCGACGTAACATCGACACCACCGGCAACAACGGCATCTGCAAGACCACTGCGGATCAGCTCTGAAGCCTTTATGATTGCAGCCGCACTTGATGAACACGCCGTACTGAATGCAACCGACGGGCCGGTAATACCGTATTTTTCCGATACATATGTTGCAGGATAATCCGCCCCCTGAACTTCAAGCGAATAACCGTCCGGGAATTTTCCGGAGGCAAGATATTCGCTGTGGGCGGCAACCGAAAACTGAGTCCCGTTATCACAGGAACCGACGCAGACTGCCATGCGGTTCCTGCCGTATTTTGCAGCAGCCTTATCAATTTCATCGTCTATCTGACGCAATGCTGCATCCTCTATTCTGATGATACGCATATCAAAACGTGCATTCGTTTTTTGAAGCTTTGTGTCATCAATACGTCCGACGTAAAATTCCTTTCCGGAAAGCGATGATATTTTTTTTATACCGGCCTGACTGCCGCTTACACAGGTATTCCACAATTCTTCACAATTTGCCCCTGCACCGCAGATGACTCCGGGTTTTGAAAAATAAACCGGTACTTTCACTGGTCCCCCTCCGTCAGATTGTATTCATAACCGCGGAGGTAATTAACAATCTTTACGGCACCGGGCGATTTAGTAATTTCTTCAATGCACTTCTTCCCGTGCATAACTTTACGGACTTCCGTACCGTCAGCGTTTTTTGCAACATCGAAGTCAAGTCCTGCCTGATTCAGGACGGAACGCACAGCATCAGCATTATAGTACGTAAACTGAATATCAGCCGCAATATACTGTGGTTTCAGCGACTGCGGAAAAACGGAGGAATCAAAGGCAAGCTTGTCTCCGGTATAAGACAGGCTTCCCATATCTGTACCGAAGTCGTTCATCAAGCTCATGAAAAGTCCGTTTTCATCTGCCTGAATGTACGCCTGTATGTAAAAACTCGTATCGCCGAATTTTCCATTAAGCATATTGAGCATATCAAGCGAACCGTCAATATCCTGCGGCGGCAGCAGATCGATTACATTAGTGTTTGTAACATATACAGGATACTTCATTGCGCCTGCTCTTATTGTTGCACACGACACCGAACAAAACGCACATAACGAGATTAAAACAGTTCCTGCAAATAATTTGAATGACATTTTCATAGAAAGTGTTTAATTGTAAATTTTATAGAGAACTTTGTCAAAGGGTGAGGGGCAGACCGTCCCGTAAGTAAAACTTTCAGGACAGCCTGACTGGTTTGAAAAATTAAACCTTTCTTTTATAGTGATTTAATTTTTCAAACGCCCCACGGAAACTTACAAGATTGTACAAAGAAATGCAGTGGTAAGTCCAAGAAATATAGATAAACCAAGCATATGTACAGGTACAAAGGAACTCAGCGCCAGAGCGCCGAAAGAAACTGCCGTCGTAAGAAACGAGAGCAGAATGGCAAACGGTTCCAGTTTTGAGTTTTGAGAGTCGTCGTGCCGTTTTTCATTCTCTATCATATAAATGACGTAATCAAGTCCCAGCCCGAAAACAAGTATCATGCCGGTAATGGAGAAAAATTCAAGATTTATGCCGCTTGCAGCAAAAATCGAAGTTATGACAAGTACGATAAGCAGCGGAATGGAGGCTGTCTTTAACGTATGGCGCCAGTTGTAGAAAAATTTAAGCACAACAACAATAACGACGTATGCAGCCGCAAAAAGGAGCAGAATTGTTTTTGTCAAACGGTCAAGATCCCGTCCTATATCCCTGATTTTGTCTTCAAAGTACACATTCGGATCCTGATCTGCAATCTGCTCGTACGCGGTTTCGTTCGTAATTGAAACGGGCAGTACAATCGAATAATATCTTCCATCTATTTCGCCGAGCCATTCAGATGTGATTGCACTTTTCAAATAGTCGGGAATATTTCCATCCGGCGTAATGTATTTGTCAGCATCTGCAGAAAAAGCAGACTGCAGGGCAGATACGGAAGATGAACTATAACCAAGAGCCGCAAGCTGATCTTCTGCGAGCGGCATAAGATTTTTAACAGCTTCCCGGGACTTCTTCTGTTTTGCAATCGACGGAATATACTGGGACGTCGCTATATAACCGCCGAGCGGCTTGCCTTCGTTTACCTTCTCAAGACGTTCGCAGAGGGATTCTTCGCGTTCAAGCACGTCTTCCGTGCTGTCGCCTGCAATAATGAACCACCCGCTCGGATTATAGTTAAGCACCTTATAGGCAAGAACCGTATCGTCAAGAACGCGTCCCTTAGCTTTGTACAGTTCATTAACATTATTTTTAATCTTAACATTTTTATGAAAGATTCCCAGCGTCGTGAGTGTTGCAGCAAAAAATATGACAGTCGTCACACGGCTTACAATTTTTTTGTTATACCATGCCGGTGTGTTGAAATTTTTAAGCAGAGGAATAGAACGTTTATCTTCAGGAGGAAGAGGAAGCAGCGGATACAGGCTTACGACAGTGAGGAATGAACTGAATATGCCGAACAGAGAAAAGACAGCCATCTGCTTAAGCAGTCCGAACGGAGCAAATACAAGAATAAGATAGCATATTTCCGTTGAAATAAGCGACAGAAGCAGTCCTGTCATAAGATGATGCCGGATTTCCGCACCTTTGGTAAGGGATTTATTGGCTTTCCAGTTAATAAAATAATGAATACTGTAATCTATGCACGAACCGATCAGCGACGTACCAAAAACGAGTGTCAGAATATGAATACGTCCGAACAGCAGATAAGTGATAGAAAACGAAGTTGCAATGGAAAGCAGAATAGAACCGACAGAAATGATGATCGGAAGCGCACTTCTGAATACAAAGAAAAGCAGAATAACAAGTGCAAGAAGCGTTACTGTTGAAATTATTGTTATTTCATTGCTCGCCGATGTAGAACTTTTATAACTGTGAAAGGGAGTTCCGGAATATACAAAACGAATACCGTCTTTTTCAAGCGGATTGCAGACTTCGTAAATCTGTGCAACAGCGTTTGACTTGCTTGCAAGTGCGGAACCTTCTTTGCTCAGAATTCCGCGGATCATGACATACCACTTACCTTCATAATTTGCAGCAAGAACACTGTCCTTTGGCGACATGGACGTCCCCGAATTCTGAAGCGACGTGAGATATTTCTGGAGACTGTATTCACCGAGCATGAAGGGATCTTCCTCAAGATTTTCAAGCGAAGAAAATGTAAATGCGCTGTATGCTTTTGCAAGAGAATTCTGCGCAAATGTCTGCGCGCCGTCTTTCGTCGAAAGCATATTAACAGCATTGTCGTCAAGCAGATTCCAGCGGTATTCATGTACAAAATCAGTCACCTGTCCGAGTGCCGCAGAATCGGAATATAACGATACGGATTTGAACCGGGGACTGTCCTTAATTTGTGCATATACCTTTTCTGCGGTTGATTTTGCAGCCGCAAAATCATCATGAGAGACAAGGATAAAAACGTTTTCGCCTGTCATTTCCGTCAGCTTTTCATCTGCAACGCCCATTGCCTTTCCGATATCGGGTTTAGGCAGCATATTGAAAAGGTCTGCGTCAAAATTGACAGAACGATCTTTTACAATAACAAAAAGACAGGGAAGTATAATTGCCAAATGGAAAACAAGCCAGATAGCGGCAAATGTCCTATTTCGCGGTAAAGTTTGCTTTTTCATTATCTGAAAGCTCCTTGGGATATTTCTGCTCTGTAAACGCATACGTAATCGTATCGCCACTCGACTCTGTCATTACAATAGTATCAAATTCCGCACCGCCTGTTGTGCTCAGTCCGCCAAGTTCAAGTGTTTTCATGACGGCAGAAACAGTTTTATCTTTGGGTGTAAGCACTGCGGTCCATCTGTTTCCGTCAGAAGAGAAAACAACGTTAAAACTGCTATACAATTTTTCGGTATTACCGGAAAAAATCGATGAAAGTGTTGTTGAAATGCTTGTGAAAATCTGGTTATTCGAAGCATCGATGACTGTTTTTTTACCATCAGGCGTCGTCTGAATTACAGAAGTCATGCCCACGACGAGCGATGAGGGAAAGGGTTTTTCAGTTTTCCACATGATTCCTTCAAGGCTGAAAATAAACGTACCGCTCGATTTTAGAGAGCGGTTTACCGCGCTGATTTTTTTTATCTGCGTAAAACTGCCTGTCGTATTCGGATGCTGTGCAAGCTGCGCGCAGACGGAATCAAAAGTCATATCTGCAGCAAACGCAGACGACGATATCAGTATAAACAGAATAAAAACCGGATTAATAATTCTTTTTTTCATTTTACACTTCCTGTTAATTTTTCAACTTTTCTGGTAAACGTCTCCGGACATATGAAGCATGTCTCTCCTGTTGAAATTTTTACTGCCATCTGGGTGCTTTCAGCTTTCGTTGTAAGCATACCGGTTTTGGCATTGTAAATCTCATATTTTATTTTTATGCGGTTTTCATATTCCACAAGAGTCGCCTTAATCCGTGCCGTATCCCCGAACATAAGGGAATGCACATATTTTATTTTTATATCCGTAACAGGAAACGAATATCCGTCATCGACCATCTGCAAATATCCGTAGCCGATTTTATCAAGCAGGGCACACCGTCCCTTTTCTATATATTTAACATAATTTCCATGCCACACGACACGCATAGAATCGACATCATAAAATTCGATCGGAAACGTCAGTTCCTCTGTAATATTTTTTTCTTCCATATTTTTATTATCTCCCGGAATCTGTTTCGGGCATTGCCCAGAAATTATAAAAATTGTACCACTGAAACGGGTATTTAATGCAATACTTTTCCAGCTCTTTTACAAACAGCCTGCACAGAATCCTGATGCGGTTCTCACGCTCCGGACGGGAACAATCAAATGTAACATCCGCTTTTTTTATGTACATATTATATTTCGGAAAAATCATCGCGTTCCCTTTACGCATGGCAAAAACAAAATATGTCGGAACGTTCAGAAGCGCTGCAATTAGAAAAGGACCGTAAGGAAACAGGGCAGGACGTCCAAGGAAGGGTTCTTCAAAGCTTCTCTCAGGTACGCTGGCAGATGTTCTGTCGGCTGCAATGACAACAAGCCCGCCTTTCTGCGTATGTTCTATAAGGCGGGACATTGTATCCACGCCGATATCGGCAGGATTAACAATATTGACAGAAACATCAGGATTCATATTATTAATTGTTTTATTGAACTGTTCCGTCGCTTCCACGTCCATTATTGCAATAACCGGAACTGCCCGGTTAATTCCGGTACGATTAAAGCTTGCCAGACTTCTGCACAGTTCAATATTTCCCAGATGAGAACCAATCAGCAGAGCACCTGTTCCTTCCATAAGTTGTGTTTTCAGTTCATCGATATCATCATGCTGGAACAAAATTTCATCAAGCGCTATTTTCCCGCTCCACCCCTCTATCTTTTCAAGAATGCACAGCGAAAAAGACAGTATCTGCAGATACGGATGGGGCAATTTGAATCGTTTACCATTGGTATATGCAATAAACTGCTTCTGATACAAAACAGCTTCCGTCCGTCCTCTTTTAGAACAAATAAAGTAGAAAAAAGCAACGGGGAAAACAAGTATATTTACCATCCACGGAGGAAGAGATGATACAAGCAGAATCAGCAGACGGATCGGACGGCTGCTGTGTACCTGTTCTTTCTCCTGCTTCCAATGCAGCTGCGTTTCAGCGTTCACTGTTCCGGCTCCTTCTGACAGCACGGCAAATAAGCACGGGCAGCCTGAGTATCATACCGATGCATAACCTGCTGAAAGTTCCCGCGATATGCAGATTATCACGAATAACGTGAAAGTTAGAAACACCGTCTTTCGGATACGTAACATGGACACTATATGAATAGATATGCACACCGGCCCATGACATGCGGACAATAATATCAACGTCGTATCCCATGCGGCCGTCAAGCAGCTGGTGATCAATTACTCTTATATAGGGAGCGACAGGATAAACTCTGAATCCGCATAGAACGTCCTTTATTTCCCGGTTCAGTGCAACGAATCTTGCCCAGTAATTGGAAATTTCCCTGCCCTTTCTACGCTGCTCCGGCACTGATTCGTCATACTCCGGATAACCGCAGATGATTGCATCAGGATGTTTTTCCGACTCTGCAAGGAAAAAAGGAATGCGGGCTGCATCATGCTGACCGTCGGAATCAATCTGGAATACATGTGTAATTCCCAGTTCCGCGGCCTTATGCACGCCATCGTTCATAGCCTTTCCCTTGCCTCCGTTTTTCGGACGGGATACGAGGACAACTTCATGATGGGCGGCGGCAACAGCCTCTATTTCTGCTTTATTTTCCTCATCATTGCCGTCATCAACAACAATAATAGGAAAAGCATACGGAAGGAGCTGACCAATGACGAGCTCCAGAGTTTTTCCATGATTATAAACCGGGATTACAAAACCGGGATTCATACCGCCTGTATCTCCTGCATCGCAGCTGTAAATGTTCCTGACGAATACACTTTATCCGTTTTTTTTGCGTCCCACAGCGAATACGAAACAGTATTTTTCTCTTTATTTAGTTCAAGTTTGAGCTGCACAAGAGTATCGGGCCTGATCGGTGCAGAAAATTTAATACGATGAATCCGGGGCACATAGCGCTGTGTTCCCAGATATTTCTTCGCAAAACGGGTTACAGTTTCAAATTGTGCAACAGCCGGCAGCAGTTTATATTCCGGAAAATGTCCGTCAAAAAAATCACTTGTTGAGGGAATACAAAATTTAAGTTCAATAGAACTGTCCGTCCGGGACAGAATTTCTTCATTTTCAATATTATGCAGATTCTCTTTCATCAATTTTCTTCCTCATCCTGCTTTTCAAAAAAAGCCTTTATCTCTTCCTTATGTTTCTTCCCCTGCGCATCGCAGGGAATACTATCAAGATACCGCCATTTTTTGGGAATGACAACATTCTCAAAAAAATTCAAAAGGTAATCATGAAAATATTTATTAATCGTCAGTTTCCGCGCACCTTCAAATTTTTTTCTGCCTTCCTCATTCAATACAAGGGCGGATACAAGATACTGGCGGATATCTTCCATCGCGATAACCTTTACATCCGCAACAAGGCCACTCTGAAGGAGCCTGTTCTCAACTTCTGTCATCGAAATACGTTTTTCTTCTATTTTAACAATAGAATCCGAACGACCCTTCATAAGAAATCTGCCGTCCGGGAGAATATCGACAAGATCTGCCGTTGCAAAACCTTCGGGATCTTTTATATACGGCGAAATGATAACAAGACATCCGTCATCATTTTTCCATATTTTTGCGTTACTGAACGGTGTCCACTCAAGCCCGTCTTTTGACTGGCGGTATGCAATGCCGCTCGTTTCCGTACTGCCGTATACTTCAACCGGCCAGAAACCGAACACGTCGTTCGTCTTTTCTGCAACTTCAGGGAGAAGAACTCCACCGCTCGTAAATATGAAAGGATTTTTCATATTCAATTTCTCTTCCACTTCTACCGTACGTTTTAAAAATGCCGGTACGGCAATAATCATATATGATTCATCGCCCAGCTTCTCAAATTCTTCCGGAAATTCAATACGTTTTCTTCTGAAAGGAACGCCGCATGTAAACGGCAGCGAAATGCCGAATAAAAATCCGTAAATATGATGCTGGCTCACGGTCGTTACAAGTTTTCGTTTTGCAAACTCGTCGCCCCATTTTGAAATAATAAATGCGTTGTCCTGCTCAAACTCCGTCATACGCTGCGGAACAGCCTTTGGTCTGCCGGTACTGCCGGACGTATACATCAGGATTTCAGTTTCATCTGAATTAATAACCGGCACACATCGGATTTCATTTTCGGCAGGAATTGCTGCGTTTTCAATGAGCCGGGGAAGAAAAACCGTATCCGGAATATTCTGATCCGTCAGGAATATAATGCCGGGCTTTTTTATTTCTGCAATAAATTCGCTTGTAACATTCTGTGTAAGCAGAATCCTTTTTTTACACTGAAGCAGTGCGGTGAACGTACAAAGGAAATACCAGTAATCCTCACAATGCAGAATCCATTCCTTCGACTGCTCCGCATTGATTATAGTACGCATTTTCGCAGTATCAACAAGAAAGTCGTGCCATGTTTTAAATCCGCCTTTCGACCATGTATCCTCGAAAGAGAGTATATAGTCATCAGAACGGGAATCCGCTTTGAATTTTGTAATTGTAAAAGACTTTGGCATTTTTTTATCCACCTGCTTTCTAATAATAAATTCAACGGCAAACATCAACCCCATCAGAACGTAGGAAATTCCTCCGTTATAAATGGACCAGACTTCGTCGGAACAGCGGAATGCAGTAAAAGCAGCAATACCGCCGTTACAAATAAAAAATATACACCAGGCAATATTAACTTTCCTGCAATATGCTTCAACCGGCTTTTCTGCGAGTGAACCTTTAATTGACTTATCCTGCAAAGTTGCAAATCTGAAAATGATGTTGGGCGGCAGAAAAAGCGTACTGCCGAATACAACAAGAAGCGTCGCACTGATTACTACCGAATATAATTTCAGAAAAATGGTCTGATTTGTAAAAAAACAGAAAAGTCCTGCAGCGAGAAAAAGGACCGAACTTAAAAGCGGTTTCCAGTCAAACGCATTCTGCTCTCCGGCAGAACTGTTCTTTTTCCTGCCTGTTGCGCTAAGAAAAAAAGCGAAAGCAAGTGCCATAATACATAATGACAAAATCCTTACCGGCAGTTTCAACACTACAAGGAATGTAAAAACAAGAACAGGATATAACGCAGCTATAATATAGAAAAGAACTTTGAAAAAATTTTTCATTATTAAAAAAATAAGCGGACTCCTCCTACGGAATCCGCTGTCATTCTACTTCTGCTGTGTATAAGGATACAGCGCATCAACTACATCCTGCATTGTTTTTACTGTTTTAAAAATTGCAGGATCAACTTTTCCGGGAATAAAATCCTTCATCTTTACAATAAGATCGATAGAATCGATAGAATCAAGATCAAGGTCATCAGCAAGTTTAGCCGTCGGGGTAATTTTGTCTTCTTCAATTTCAAATTCTTTGGAAAGAATCGCTTTCAATTTGTCAAAAATTTCGTCTTTTGTCATCTTACTTCATCTCACTTGCCTTTTCGGCGGTAATATATTCAGCTAACGCATCAACAGATGCAAAATGCTTCTTATTGTCGGAACTCTCTGAGGAAAATTTAATTCCGAATTTCTTTTTCAATGCAACACCAAGCTCAAGGGCATCAATTGAATCCAGCCCCAGACCTGTACCAAACAGCGGTTCAGAATCCACTATATCTTCAGGTTTTACATCCTCAAGCTGAAGGGAAGAAATTATTACTTCCTTTATTTGCTGTTTTAAATCGTCCATATAAAATATTCCTTAAATGCAGATTTTTTAATTATAAACAAACAGGTAAAAAAAGGCAATACACCTGTATTTTTCCGCAGCAGTTACATTGACTACTGCTTCTTTAGTATGCTAAGATTATATTTAGTAAGTTAGCAGGTATTTTATGGATAGTTCTTTTTACAATTTAAACAAATTCAAAACTGACAATATCAGAGCGGTCGACGCAAAATTTGAAGCACAAAAAATCGCATTTGCACCGCTTACTTTTCAGGCTATACGCGCCATGCTTAATCTGAACATTCTTAAGACCATAGAAGAGGCAGGCGACACAGGGATTACCTGTAAAGAGCTTGCAGAAAAAACACATATCACCGAATACGGTACAGGTGTCCTTTGCGAAATGGCGCTCGGTATGAACGTTATTAAATTCTCGGAAGACAGCGCCGAAAACTGCGAGAAATTCATAATCGGAAAAATCGGCTGGATGCTGCTTGAAGACGATCTTACGAAAGCGAATTTCAACTTTACCAATGACATCTGTTACATGGGTGCCTACGATCTTGACAAGTCGGTGCAGACAGGTAAACCGGTCGGACTTAAATATTTCGGTGAAAAATGGACAACGATATACGAGGCGCTTTCCACGCTCCCGAAACAGGCAAAAAAAAGCTGGTTCGATTTCGACCATTTTTACAGCGACATAGCATTCCCCGAAGCACTCCCGATCGTATTTCAGGAAAAACCGGCACGTCTTGTAGACATCGGCGGAAACACGGCAAAGTGGGCTATTACCTGCTGCCGTTACAATTCTTCCGTGAAGGTGACGATTGTCGATCTGCCGGGACAGACTGCCGTTGCTGAAAAAAATGCAGAAGAAGCCGGCTTTGCAGACCGCATAAGCACACATGCCGGAAACGTTCTCGATACAACGACTAAATTACCGGAAGCACCTGATGCCGTATGGATGAGTCAGTTCCTTGACTGTTTCTCGCTTCATCAGATAACAAAGATTCTCAGAAAAGTTTACGAAACTGCAACACCTGACACAAACGTTTATGTACTTGAACCTCTCTGGGACGAGCAGCACTTTGAAGCAAGTTCATATTCTCTGCAGGCAACGTCTTTATACTTTACCTGCATGGCAAACGGCAACAGCAAAATGTACCGCTACAAAGAATTAGTTGACGCAATCGGTGAAGCCGGATTCGCACTCAAATGTGCGCATCACAACCTGGGTTCAAACAGTTATTCACTGCTCGTTTTCCGCAAGAAGGTTTAACGTGTCAGAATCATCAAACGGTATTTCCATTTCACATATAACCGCATGGGCTCCAGGTCTTGTTACTTCGGACGACTGGAAACAATGGGTTCATAACGAAAAGCAGATAGGGCTTACAAATAATACACCGAAACTCGAATATACAGATCCGCTCTTCAGACGCCGGCTGAGCCAGATAAGCAAAATGACAATTCAGGTTGTGCACGACGAACTTGAGAAGTCAGCATGCAGTAGAAATATAAAGCAGGTATTCATTTCATGCCGCGGCGAACTTACCCGTGAATTTTCGGTGAGCAAAATGCTGATAGAAGAAAAAATCACGCTTCCTGCATCATTCTCGCTTTCAGTGTTCAATACGCCGATTGCACTGGCAACACTTGCATTCAAGCTCCAGGGCGGCTATTCGGTTATATTTCCTTCCAAAGGAAATTTCCGTGATGCTTTTGCAGCCGCATGCGCTCCTGTCCTTTCCGGAAACGAAAAAGAAATCATGCTTGTCTATTCCGACGAACTTCCGCCGGAAGAATACAGCTGTCTTGGTACAGCGGAATACAAACCATTTGCTTTTGCAGCAATAATTTCAGATTCCGAAAACGGCGTTCATATTCCGACTATGGAAAATGTACCGGAAACTCCGGCAGCATTTCTTAAAGATATTATTTTAGAGGATGCATCATTCTGATGGAAACAAATAATGAAGAAATCGACATTAACTCCGATGTATATCGCTACGATAAAAGCGATCTTCCGAAGGTAAAAAACCGGCTTTTTTATATTTACGGTTCGCTTATAAAACTGTTTTTATATTTATTTTTCGGGACGGGCAGCGTCGTACTTGCCGTTATCGTTTTTCCTTTTTTGAAAATCACCATGCATCCGAAGGATAAATTCCAGAAAGCAGCAAGGGCTGTCGTATCGCACACTTTCCGCTTCTTCATCGGCATGATGAATTTCTTCGGAGTTGCACATTTTGACGTTCCAGACCGTGCAAAGTTCCGCAACCTCAAGTCGAAAATCGTCGTCGCAAATCATCCTTCAATGATTGATGTTGTATGCCTTATTTCCCTTATACCCAACGCTGACTGCATTGTACGCGGAAGCCTTGCTAATTCCGTATACGCAGGCGTCATCAGGCAGCTTTATATTGTTAATTCTCTCGGGTACGACGAAATGATAGACCTGTGCAAGCAGTCGCTTGCGAAAGGTACGAACCTTATTATTTTCCCGGAAGGAACCCGTACTCCCCGGCACGGCACGAATCCGTACAAAAAAGGCTCCGCCCGCATAGCTTTCGACACGCACAGCGACATACAACCTGTCTACATAGGCGGAACAGACAAATACGGGCTTGGCAAGTATGATTCATTTTTTTCATACAGCCGCAGCGGAAGTTACCACTACAACATTTATATGCTTCCTGAAATAAAAATTGCTGACTACGAATCGCTTGAGCCGCAGATTGCAGCAAAACGGCTTACGGATAAAATGCATGAAGAAATTGCAGGGGCTGCAAAAAAAATCGACAATAAAATTGTATAACTAACTGCAATACGGTTCTGCCAACTGCATTTCTCTGCTATACTCAGCACATGAATACTACAGCACAATTTACAGCCGGACTTTTTGATCTCGACGGTGTCATACTCGACACGGAAAGTCAATACACAATCTTCTGGTCCCGCATAATGCAGGAATACAAGGGAGATGCTTCTCTTGCGCTGAACATAAAAGGCTCAACTCTTGAAAGCATACTGGCTTCATATTTCTCCGGAAGACAGGCAGAGCAGGAAAAAATCAAACTAGAGCTGGACTCTTTTGAGCAGGTAATGAAAATGAGTTATATTTCCGGGCTCCCTGAATTCATAAATGACCTCAAAATGCATAAAGTAAAATGTGCAGTCGTCACAAGTTCAAACAGGGCAAAAATGCAGGCTGTTTATCAGCAGCATCCCGAGCTGAAAACGTTATTCGATGAAGTATTAACCGCAGAACAATTTTCAAGAAGCAAACCCGCTCCCGATCCTTATTTACTTGGTGCGGAAGTTTTTAATACATTACCGCAGAACTGTTTCGTTTTTGAGGACTCGTTTAACGGGCTTGCGTCAGGCAGAGCTGCAGGTATGCATGTCGTCGGGCTTGCAACAACTAATTCCGCAGAAAAAATAAAGCCGTATGCGGACATTGTCATTCCCGACTTTACGGGAATGACAT
The DNA here is from genome assembly GCA_002314445.1 of Treponema sp. UBA1793. Classification (GTDB taxonomy): domain Bacteria; phylum Spirochaetota; class Spirochaetia; order Treponematales; family Treponemataceae; genus Treponema_D. The sequence goes on along the minus strand of DCFX01000068.1, from coordinate 12,227 downwards.
ATGAAAAAATCTGCAGGCAAAGGTAGTCTTCCGGATTTTAATCATTTCCACTTGCCCGGTATTTTTTTACATCTTTATCTCAATGCAGGCTGACGGTTCATAGTCTATAATAGTGCAGTCTGCCGCATATGTCCGTTCAGGAAGTGCTGTCATTACATGCGCTTCCGTACGGTGTACAGGAAACGGGGTAAAATGCCAGACGCCTGTATTCATGAGAACAATCGTACCGCACGGTACAAGAAAAGCCATAGTCTTTTCCGGAACGGGAATATTTGAAGGAGGCGCTGTATAAATGATAATATCGTCATCGAGCGGCAACAGTACCTCGGCCGTCGTGTTGTGGTATTCAGCTTTTGTAACAAGCATTTTATCCTGAGGTCTAGTAATAACCATGGCAGAAAAACCCACGGGCATACTACCCGAAACAGGCATAAGAATGTGGTCATGAAAGAAAGTCCCCAGCGTGTGTCCGTCCGGCTGCAGCAGATTGTAAAAACCGCCGAAATCTGAAAAATTCTCTTTTGTTAATACATTAACGGAAATTGTGTGCATACTATAACTCCTTTTTTCTACCGTGAATTGCGATAACGCTGGATACAGTCAAACCCTACCGCAAGCAATATAAGAGAGCCTTTTGTAACCATCTGTACATACTGACTTACATTGAGAAGAACCATACCGTTGCTCAAAACGCCGATTATCAGAACACCGGCGACAACATTTGAGATTCTGCCGTAACCGCCGTTTGCACTGACGCCGCCCAAAACTACTGCCGTCAGGCATTCAAATTCAAACCCTTTACCGGCAAGCGCCTGTCCTGAGTTTGTCCGCGAAAGCATAACAACACCCGCAATTCCGGCAAAAAGGCCGGACAAGGCGTAGACAAGACACTGAATCCCGTCAACGTTAATACCGGACAATTTTGCAGCTTCCGCATTGCCGCCGACTGCATAAAAATATCTTCCAAAATAAGTATTATTAAGAATTACGGCACCTGACAGCATAATAACAACCATGATAATGACAGGAACCGGAATAGGCCCGATATATCCCTGCCCGATAAACGCAAAAGTTTTCGGAAAACCGAAGATCGGGATTCCCTTGCAGATAATGTAGGCAAGGCCTTCCAGAATTGTCATCATACTCAATGTAACAATAAGCGGCGGAATTCTTATTTTTGCAATAACAAGCCCGTTAAAAAATCCTAGAGCCGTACTCATGATAAGGGCAAGCAGACATGCCGCAACCGGATTCATTTTTCCATTGACCATAAGCCATGCAGCAACAATATTAACAAGCGTTATCATTGAGCCGATGGACAAATCAATTCCTCCGAGAAGCAGTACGAAAGTCATTCCGACAGAAGCGATTCCGAGCATGGAAACCTGCCGCGCTACATTAAATAAGTTCTCCGGATTCAAAAATGCGTCAGTCGTTAAAGAGAAGAAAACGACAAGAATTAACAAGACAAGAAACATTGCATATTTTTTAATCTGTACATGAACATTCATAGTTTACTCCTTATCCCTTACCCGGGAAGCATATTTCATTATGATTTCCTGGCTGAAGCAGTCTTTGGAAACGGTACCTGTCACCCTGCCTTCCGAAAGAACGACTATTCTGTCCGCCATTCCAATAAGTTCTTCCATTTCGGAAGAAATCATGAGAATAGTTTTTCCTTCTTCGACAAGACTGTTCATCAGTTTATAAATTTCGTATTTTGCCCCGACATCTATTCCCCTCGTCGGTTCATCCAGAATAATAAGATCGGGATTCGCTGCGAGCCATTTTGCAACAACAACTTTCTGTTGGTTTCCTCCGCTCAGGTTCTTGACCAACTGATCCAGAGACGGAGTTTTTATAGCAAGCTTTTTACGGAACGATTCCGACATTTTTTCAGTTTCCTTTTTTTTAATAATACCGAAGACGGAAAGCTTATGCAGAACGGCAAGCGTTATGTTGTTGTGAATACTCATTTCCAGCAACGCCCCCTGCTGCTTTCTGTCCTCGGGAACAAGCGCGATGCCGCATTCCATTGCCTCTCTGGGAGATTCGGGAGAAATCTCCCTGCCGTTCATGAAAATTTTTCCTGATTTTTTCTTTTTTATTCCGAACAGTATCTGTGCGGTTTCAGTTCTTCCTGAACCGATTAATCCGGCAAAACCGAGAATTTCCCCGCCGTATATTTTAAAAGATACGTCCGTAAGACCGTTTCCGCAGAGATGGTCAGCAGAAAGAATCACACGGGATGACGGTACCGAATTTCGTACCGGAAATTTCTCATTTAATGACCTGCCGACCATACATTTAATCAGTTCGTCAGCATTTGTATCTTTCGTATTTAGTGTTTTTATCTTTGTTCCGTCCCGCAGAATTGTTATGCGGTCACTCAATTTGAATATTTCATCCATACGGTGGGATATATATAGTATGGACATGCCCTGTTCTTTCAGTTTTTCTATAATTGAAAACAGGATACCGACCTCGTTTTTAGTCAAAGGAGCTGTAGGCTCATCCATTATGAGTATTCTGGCGTTCTGAGACAACGCCTTTGCAATTTCAACAAGCTGCTGATATCCTACGGCAAGATTTTTTACCAGCTCGTCGGGATCAATTTTCAAAGACAGCCGGTTGAATATATCCTGAGCCCTGTCATGCATTGCCTTTTTATCGACAATGACGCCACGCCTGATTGCCCTGCCCAGAAAAATATTTTCAGCTACAGACAATTCCCCGACAAGGTTGAACTCCTGATATATGGCAACTATTCCGTTCCCGGCTGAAATTTTTGGTGTAAATGAAGAAAATTTTTTACCATTTACCGTTATTGTTCCGCCCGTAGGCGGCACAGCTCCTGTACAACATTTTATTAACGTTGACTTGCCTGCTCCGTTTTCCCCTACCAGCGCATGTATCTCACCTTTCCGGACATCGAGGCTTACGTGATTAAGAGCCAATACCCCCGGATAAGATTTTACAATATCGTCAAATTGTAAAATCACAGCAGATTCCATAATATTCTCCTTAAAGATTATGCAGAACGATATTAAAAAATTACACCAGATACCGTTCTGCAATGCGACAGACTTTATTTATAATACTGGCCTAAATTTGCAGCTGTAACAGGAATCGTTACACGATATACTTTTTTCTCCACACTTTCTCCGGCTGCAAGTTTTTTCACCCATCCGTAAATAGTTTTTGCGATTTCGTCAGGGCCTCCGGTAATAAGAACGGACATCCGGTTGCCTTCATTGTTCTTCATTGCCGCCATCTCCTGCGCAGTGCAGTCAGCCGCAAAAATACCGAAGTCAGGGGTAACCTTACCTGCCGCTTTCGCAGCCTCATTCGCTCCAACTGCACCGCCGCCGCCGATACAGCAGACAACTTTTACATTCGGATTTTTCTGGAAAATCGTTTCCATTTTGGCCATGCCCTCCGTCGGATTGATTGCACTGGACTGTGCTACAATTTTCGCATGAGGGGCTTTTTCCTTCAGTGCATCTACAATACCGTTGCCCCGTTCAAGAAGAATCGGAATCTGCGGATAATCAAGGACGGCGACTTCGGCTGTGCCGTTATCTTTTGTGTTAATCCATGCTGCAGCCTGTTCTCCGATGATTTTTCCAAGTGCATAATTGTCGATAAGCCAGCAGATATCAGCATTCTGAATATCTTCATCCCAGCAGTACACTTTGATTCCCCGGGAACGGGCCTTTGCAAGCGTCGTTTCCACAGCATTTTTGTCAACCGGCTGGAGTATAATAATAGTTACCCTTGCTGAAATAAAGTTTTCAAGCTGCTGTATCTGTTTGGCAGAATTGTTTGCACAATCAAGATACACCATCTTTCCGCCGTCGGCGGTCACCATCTTTTTAAGAGATTCGCAGGAACCGGACCATATCTGATTAGACAGATCCTGAACTGTCATACCGATAGATATCCTGTTGTCCTTTTCTGTGTTCTTCCTGCTTTTTGCAAATGCGGTACCGAACATCGTCAGTCCGATAAGCAGAAGTGTCACAATTTTTTTCATACCATCCTCCTGTGTTTTACAATCCTAATCCGGCCGGAGTGAGATCGTATTAATAAAATAGTTTTGTAAACTGTTTTATTAATACGATGATACAGCCACTATTTTGATTTGTCAAATTTTTTTTCCCATCTTTGCATTTGACAGATAAAAGCGAAATGTCTTAAAATGAAAATACTTTATTAAACTTATTTACAAGGAGAGTATATGGCTGTTAATAACATAGATGTGCGGCTGCAGAATAAAATCAATGTGTATAAGATGGTTCTTTCACAGGACAAAATACCGCGGCAGAAAATTGCAGAAAAACTCCAGCTCAGCCTGCCTACGGTTGCTTTTAACCTGAAACAGCTTATTGAATCAGGGCTGGCAGTCGAAGACGGTGCACTTTTTTCTACAGGAGGGCGAAAAGCCTCAACTGTTTCGTGTGTGCCAAACGCCCGGATTGCAATCGGCATTGATATCACCCAGAATCATATAGGATTTGCCGCCGTCAATCTGAAGGGAGATGTAATTGATAACATCCGTCTTTCCCAAAAGTTTTCAAATACACCGGACTACGGGAATTCGATACTCACCCTTTTTGCTAATTATACAGCAAAGCTTAAGATACCGGCAGATGCAATCATCGGAGTCGGTATTTCGCTGCCCGGCATAGTTAATTCCGAAGGTACTGCTCTGGTAGAATCCCACCGGTTGGGAATATATGAGGCTGCATCGTTTGAATTCGTTAAAAAAATCAATTATCAGATACAACTTTTCAACGATGCGAGTGCAGCAGGTATGGCAGAAATTTCAAAATCCCCGGAAATACAAAATGCGGTTTTTCTCTCGCTGAGTAACAGTATAGGAGGGGCAATCATTATTGACCGAAAAAGCGTTGACGGAGAGCATGCACATAGTGCTGAATTCGGACATATATGCTCAGTTCCCGGAGGAAAGCAGTGCTACTGCGGAAAAACAGGTCATTTCGACAGCTACTGCTCGGCGCTTGTGCTTTCTGAATTAACTGACGGCAGCCTGGAAACATTTTTCACACGACTGGAACTGAATGATACGATTTGCACAAAGGCATTTTCCGAATATATCGATAATCTTGCAAATATGATTTGCAATCTGCACATCATATTCGATACTACGATCATATTGGGCGGGTATGTCGGCAGCTTTCTCGCTCCTTTTATTGATGAAATCAAACAAAAAGTCCTGGAACTTGATACGTTCAGGGATAATCCCGACTATATAAAACTCTGCCAGTATAAAAATGAAGCTTCAGCTGTCGGTGCTGCACTGCATTTTATCAATCAGTTTATCGAAACAATTTAGTTATTAAATATATTTTCAAAAGTTTGACAGTAATCAAAATTGGTGCTACTATTTATAAAGTACTTTACTAAAGTATTTTTATACAAAAGGAGCATATACAATGAACGGCAAAATGAAAGTAGCAGTAATGACAGGGACAGGTAGAATCGATTATATCGAACGCGACATACCTGTTCCCAAAGATGACGAAGTTCTCGTTAAGCTTGAATATGTCGGCATCTGCGGAAGCGATATGCATTATTATGAGACAGGCAGAATAGGCGCCTACGTCGTAAAGCCGCCGTTCGTCCTCGGTCATGAACCGGGCGGCATTGTAGTTGAAACAGGAAAAAATGTAAAACACCTCAAACCGGGTGATAAAGTCGCGCTGGAACCGGGCAAAACATGCGGCCACTGCGAATTCTGCAGGACAGGCCGCTATAACCTCTGTCCTGATGTTGTATTTTTTGCAACTCCGCCTGTCGACGGCGTTTTCCAGGAATATGTCGCACACGAAGCAGACCTCTGCTTTAAACTGCCGGAAAACGTTTCCACACTGGAAGGTGCACTTATGGAACCGCTGGCGGTAGGCTTCCATGCTGCGGTACAGGGAAACATCAGGTCAGGACAGAGCGCTGTCGTCTTCGGAGCCGGATGCATCGGACTTGTTTCCATGATGGCTTTAAAAGCTGAAGGTATAACCGACGTATATGTCGTTGACATAATGCAGAAGCGGCTGGACAAAGCTCTCGAATTAGGTGCGAAAGGAGTCATCAACACGCAGAATGAAGATATTGAAACGGCAGCCGGAAGGATTACGGACGACAAAGGTTTTGATCTTGCAGTCGAATGTGCAGGGACGGAAATAACAACACGGCAGGCTGTCAATATTGTCAAAAAAGGTTCTACGATTGTTCTCGTCGGGTACTCGAAATCAGGCGAAATGATGCTTCCCGTCAGCAAAATGCTCGATAAGGAATTGACAATCAAGACGGTATTCAGATACCGTCATCTGTATCCGGTTGCAATAAAAGCCGTTGCTGAGGGAAAAATCAATCTCAAAGGTATCGTAACAAATACGTTTGACTTTAATCATGTTCAGGAAGCAATGGATGAAAGCGTACGTGACAAAAAAAATATTGTCAAATCAGTCATAAAAATCTGCTGAGTTAAAGGCACTTCTAAAAACTCACTTTTGGTGACTTTTTAGAAGTGCCGTCGAGTTTTAAGTCGTTGTAATATAACGACTTAAAACATCGCACTTTTAGAGGGGCCGGAGAAAACAGAAAAGAGGAGTACATATGTCTGAAACAAAAAAAGCTGCTGCGTTCGGAGAAATTTTATGGGATATTCTACCGGATAAAAAATGCCTGGGAGGCGCACCGTTTAATTGCGGCGCACATCTCAACAGACTCGGATTTAAAACAACTATGATTTCGGCACTCGGAGACGATGAACTGGGACGCGAGGCTCTCGCTCTTGTAAAAAAGGAACATGTTTCAGCACGATTCATAAATACGCTTTCCGGCGTCTCTACAGGTTTTACAAACGTAGTCCTTGAAAACGGAAAACCGTCGTACGAATTCAATTCCCCCTGTGCATGGGATTATATAGCGCTCACTCCGCAGCTGAAAAAAGAATTTCTTAATTCCCACTGGGATGTATTCTGTTTCGGTTCTCTGGCACAGCGTTCCGAGGCCAGCAGAGAAACACTCTATTCGCTGCTCAGAGAAATCAATGCCGGCATAAAATATTTCGACATCAATCTGAGAAAAAAATTCTACTCGAAGCAGATTATAGAACAGTCTTTAAAATATACGGATATTCTCAAGATGAACGACGAAGAACTTCCGGTAATTTCAAACCTGCTTGGAATTACCGGAAGCGTGCCGGATATTGCAGGAAATCTTACTGAAAAATATAAACTGCGGGGAATTATCATTACGGCAGGAAAAGACGGGACAACTGCATACTTCAACAATCAGGAATACAAGGTTTTGCCCGGAGATGTACCAATCGTTGACACTGTCGGCGCCGGCGACAGTTTTTCCGCCGCTTTTCTTGCCTCTTATATTTCAGGTCATTCTGTTGCAGATGCACTGGAGGCAGGTTCCACACTTGCCGATTTTGTCGTATCGCACAGCGGCGCCCTGCCGGAATATGATTCGCAAATCAGGGCAAGGCTTTTACCGTTCACGGCACTTTAAACGACGTACCCCCGCCGTATGCAGCGGGGGTACGTCGTTTAAAATCATTTTTTAATTAAATTTCTATATCACCCTCATAGACCAGATCGGCAGCGCCGGTAAGGTACACTGTATCGCCCGTGTACTTTACGATAAGCGTTCCGCCGCGTACTTTTACGGTGATATTTTCGTTCATTGGGCAGTATCCGTTAAGGACGGCAGCAATTGCCGCTGCGCACGCACCTGTTCCGCATGCAGGGGTTTCGCCGTTGCCGCGTTCCCATGTACGCATCTTGAGCTCGTTCCGCCCGACAACGCGTACAAACTCCGTGTTCGTCCTGTTCGGGAACGCTTCGTTATTCTCAAACCGCGGTCCTACAGTCGGTACGTCGACTTTATCCACGAAGCCGCAGAACACGACACAGTGCGGTGTTCCCACAGAAAGGCACGTCACATCGTATTTCGTTCCGCTGACGACAAGAGGCACATTAACAATTGCTTTCGCCGGCAGTTTTCCCGAAGCGGCCACATCCACTGGTTCTAATGTCGTCGGCAGCGATTCGGCTGTAAACAGCGGCTGCCCCATATCGACAGTTACGGACGAAACTTTTCCGTTCAGTTTGTACAGCGTAAGTTTTTTAATACCGCTCGCAGTATCAATTTTAAGCGTCGCTGTCGGCGCGTCTTCATCGCTGCTGTCTTTAACACCGTTTATATTATTATCGTAAAGATATTTTGCAACTGCGCGGATTGCATTGCCGGCCATACGTCCTTCGCTCCCGTCAAGATTAAAGAACTGCATGTACGCATCTGCTTTGTCGCTGCTTTTAATAAGAACGAGTGAGTCCGCTCCGATTCCCGCACGGCGGTTGCAGAGGCTTACGGCAAGCCCGCCCGGATTAGTCACAACCTGATGTTCCGCGTCAATAATAATAAAATCATTTCCGGTACTCTGCATCTTGTAAAAATGCAGCTTTTCCTTCGTCTCGCGCAAATCGTTTATATTAACAAGTTCAACGTTTTCCGCAGTGTAATGGCTCATGAGGCTGTTAACCAGCGCATTCGCCGTGTCTATTGCGGTAAGACAGGGAATGTCACGTTCAACCGCATGCCGTCTCATACGTACGCTGTCGGCACGCGGATCGCGGCCTTTCGCACTTGTCGAAATGACATAATCGACTTTTCCGGTATCGAGCAGCGTGAGCAGATTGTCTGTCGGATTCTCATGAATTTTATTAACGACGGTAACGTCCATGCCGAAATCTTTAATAACCTGAGCCGTTCCTTCTGTTGCGTACAGTTTGAATCCCATGTCGTAGAATTTGCGTGCAAGGTCGGGAATCTCGAACTGGTCGGTCTTACGTACGGTAAACAGAACGCCGCCGCTTTTCTTCATGTGGTAGCCTGCACCTATAAGGCCTTTGTAAATAGCTTCTTCCATTGTCGACGCTAGCCCGAGCACTTCTCCGGTCGATTTCATTTCAGGTCCGAGATGAGTGTCTACGTCCATCAGTTTTTCAAAACTGAACACAGGAACCTTAACCGCAAAGTACGGCGGAATGCGGTACAAGCCGGTACCATAGCCGAAATCTTTCACTTTTTCGCCGAGCATAGCGCGTGTTGCAAGTTCAACCATCGGAACGCCGGTAACTTTACTTATGTACGGGACTGTACGCGACGAACGAGGATTTACTTCGATGATGTATAAATCGTTGTTGTAAATCAGGTACTGAATATTAATAAGTCCCCTGGTGCCGAGTGCAATCGCAAGTTCCCTCGACTGCTTCAGTATTTTCTGACGGAGCATATCGTTAAGATTCCACGAAGGATACACTGCAATAGAATCGCCGGAATGAATGCCCGTTCGTTCTATATGTTCCATGATTCCGGGAACGAGGATATCCCTGCCGTCGCAGATTGCATCAACTTCAAGTTCAATTCCCATCATGTACTTATCGATAAGAACGGGATTTTCGATTCCCTGTGCAAGAATGATTGCCATGTATTCTTTTACATCGTCGTCGTTGAACGCTATAATCATGTTCTGGCCGCCAAGGACGTACGACGGACGCAGCAGGATCGGATAGCCGATACGGTTGGCAGATTCGACAGCTTCCGGAGCAGTAAGTACAGTCTCGCCCTTCGGTTTGTTAATACCAAGTTTCTCACACAGCGCCTCAAACCGTTCGCGGTCTTCCGCAATATCGATGGAATCTGCACTCGTTCCGAGAATCTTAATTCCCTGGCTGTCGAGGAATTTTGTTAATTTGATTGCGGTCTGCCCCCCGAACGCCACCACGACGCCAATCGGTTTTTCCGTGTTGATTACGCTCATGACGTCTTCCGGCGTAAGCGGTTCGAAATACAGGCGGTCCGACGTATCGAAGTCAGTGGAAACGGTTTCAGGATTATTGTTAATAGTGACGACATCGTATCCCAGTTTTTTGAGAGACCACACGCACTGAACCGAAGCATAGTCGAATTCGATTCCCTGTCCGATACGGATAGGTCCCGAACCGAGAACGATAATCGTCCCCTTTTCACTGCGCTTGTTTCTGCGCTCTTCAAGGAACAAAGCCGCTTCGTTTTCTTTGTCGTAGCCGCCGTAGAAATACGGCGTCTCCGCATTGAACTCGCCCGCACACGTATCAACCATCTTATATGTTGCAGGAATATGCGCAAGCTTTCCTTTTGCAACAAGAGAAGCTGCCTGTTTTGCTTCCTTAGTAATTCCCATACCACCGGTTATTTTTACACCGCTCAGATCGGTGATCACCTTATCGGGGAAACCGTCTTTTTTCGACGCAAGATACAGCTCGGGCGTAAGCTCACCTTTTCCGGCTTTCACCGATTCAAGCTGCGCTTCACGGTCTACGATATGCTGAATCTTTGCAAGGAACCACACGTCAATCATGGTGACGGCATGAATCTCGTCAATCGTCATGAGACCGCGTTTAAGAGCTTCGAATACTGCAAACAGACGCTGGTCGGTGCATTCACCCACACGCTGCTTAATCCTTTCGTCGCTTTCCTCTGTGAACGCTTTGAGCCGCAGCGAATTGACGCCGACTTCAGCACCGCGGGCAGCCTTCATAAGCGCTTCCTCGAACGTGCGTCCGATCGACATAACTTCGCCGGTCGCCTTCATCTGTGTGCCGAGCGTACGCTTTGCATACACAAACTTGTCGAACGGGAACTTCGGCATTTTTACAACAACATAATCGAGCACCGGTTCAAAACACGCCGCAGTTTTCTTTGTAACAAAGTTCGGGATTTCGTCAAGATTGTACCCTATGGCAATCAGCGTCGCAACTTTCGCAATCGGATATCCTGTCGCTTTTGACGCGAGCGCCGACGAACGCGACACACGCGGATTTACCTCAATGACCGCATATTCAAAGCTGTCGGGCTTGAGTGCAAGCTGGACATTGCATCCGCCTTCCATTTTAAGTGAACTGATTATGTTAAGAGATGCGGAGCGCAGCATCTGGTATTCTTTATCTGCAAGTGTAACAGTCGGCGCAATGACGATTGAGTCGCCTGTGTGGACGCCGACCGGATCAAAGTTTTCCATGGAGCAGACGGTAAGCACATTGCCGCTGTGGTCGCGCATAACTTCAAACTCAATTTCCTTCCAGCCGGAAATACATTTTTCCACAAGTATCTGATGAATGGGAGAGCGGTGCAGGCCGTTCTGGGCAATTTCCTCAAGCTCTGCGTGGTCTTTCGCAATACCGCCGCCCGTACCGCCGAGCGTAAACGCAGGCCGCACAATCGCAGGGTACCCGATGCTGTTGTCAGCAAAATCAAGCGCATCTTTGAGCGTCGTCACGACTTTTGACGGGATGCACGGTTCACCGATTGCAAGCATCGTGTCTTTAAACATCTGACGGTCTTCCGCCTTGTCGATTGTGTCGGGGCGTGCTCCGAGCAGTTGTACGTTGTGACTGGCAAGAAAGCCAGACTTTGCAAGCTCCATGCTGAGCGTAAGCCCGGTCTGTCCGCCGAGCGTCGAGAGCAGTGAATCAGGTTTTTCCTTCTCGATGATCCGCTGAATCGTTTCGGGAATAAGAGGCTCAATGTAAATTGCGTCAGCCATTGAATGATCGGTCATAAGAGTTGCAGGATTGGAATTAACAAGGACAACGCTCAACCCCTGCTCCTTAAGCGCTTTGCATGCCTGCGTACCTGCATAATCAAATTCTGCAGCCTGACCGATAACAATCGGCCCGGAACCGATGACCATGACTTTATGTATAGAAGGATTTAATGGCATTATTTTTTGCTCCCGGATTTTTTCACCGCTTTCGTAGACTTTACTGATTTCACAGTTTTACTATTCTTTTTTGCAGCACTTCCCGCTGCCTTTACAGCCCCTGCTGATATTTTTTCCGCCTTTTTCTTTTTATCTGCCGAACCTTTTCCTGCCTTGTCCGTACGCTCCCTGTGTACAGATCCTGAGCTGCGGTGTTTCGCGTCGTGTGTAGTTTTTATTGTAGATTTGAAATAGGAAATTGCATCGATTGCTTCGTACGAAGTTTTGAATTTTTTGAAGTATGCGTGGTCGTTTATAAGATTAATAAAATCATCGAACAGAAAGTTCAAATCGAGCGGCCCCGCAGACGCTTCCGGATGAAACTGAACGCTGAACGCAGGAATGTCGGTATATGTAACACCCTCGCATGTGCCGTCGTTCGTATTAA
>DCFX01000083.1:65356-102818 GCA_002314445.1 Treponema sp. UBA1793 | reverse complement strand
GAATTATTCGTGAAATATCATGTGTATGCTGACCGGCATACGGCCCGGGCCTATGCCGCTGCAAAGGAAAACGAAGAGATGGTCAAAGAAGATGACGGTTCTGTCGTGATTATTGCCCGCGATCATCCGTCTCTCTCTGCCGATTATATCCGCCATACACTCGGAGAGGTTCCGGAAATGCCTGAAAACATTGCTGCCGTTCTTAGTCCCGTAACGATCGGCAGACCAACAATAAAAAGTGCCGGCGAACTGAGGAAAATAATTATCAGCATAAATAATTCGTAAAGACAGGTTTGAAAATAAATAAAAAGCGGTGATTATATTCACCGCTTTTTATTTATATAGAATTATTTCTTTGTTGTTGTTTTTTTTGCAACTGTTTTTTTTGCAGGTGTCTTCTTTTCAGCAGTTTTTGCGGCGGCCTTTTTTACAGCTGGTTTCTTTGCCGCAGGTTTCTTTTCACCTGCTTTGGCAGCCGGTTTTTTTACGACAGCTTTAGCGGTTGTTTTTTTTACAACTGCCTTTTTTACAGCCGGTTTCTTTACCGCAGCTTTTTTTTCTGTTGTTTTCTTTTCAGCAGTTTTTGCGACAGTTTTTTTAACAGCGGCTTTCTTTTCGCCGGCTTCTTTTATTGTCGTTTTCGGGGTCACTTTTTTAGCAGTATCTTTTTTCTCTGCTGCACTTTTAGCAGTAGTTTTTTTTGCTGCTGGTTTCTTTTCTGTGGTCGGTGCCATAGTCATCTCCTTGCTTTTTCCGCCAGACGAACCGGCGGATAATATTTTTAAAGCCTTTCCCTTCTTTGGAGAAGTTTCAGCTTTGATGCTTTTTTCAGGTGCAAAAAGTCTGACAAACTGTTTACACTTATATGATGCTTTTAGTTTTGCATCTGCAAGAAGGAGATACAGCCTGAGCACATCAGCTTCCTGTGCACTCTTTGTTTGGAGCAGCATGAGTGCGGTGAAATAAGCCAGACTGCTGTCTGACAATTCCTTATTAAACCATTGTATACCATTAAATAAATTATTTCCAGTAAGTAATTGTGAGTCTTCTTTTTCTACGAAGATCGATGCAGTTTTGTATGCGGTATTCTTAATATTTTTGAAAGACGTGACGATCGTTGCCGGCGCAAGGGTGAACATCCGTTCAAGCGGGTTACAAATTGTTGTATCTGAAATACCGATGCTCTTTGCATACTCTGTAAATTTCCGTGCAAGCGAATATTTTTTTGCACATCCTTTTACCGCTAAAGAAGAAACTGCGGCATAACATGAAAGCGTAAGCGCTGCATTTTTCTCGACGGACATTATTGTGCTGATGAACGAATCTGCATTTTTTGCTTTGCGGAGAGATTCGTATTCAGTATCCGGTGCTTTTACATTTTTTCTGCCCGTATACAGTTCTGCTATCCGCGTGAATATTTTACAGAACGCTGTAAACTGTTTTTTTGGGGCTTCGAGTTTGATGTTATCGTCTTTTGCAAAACCTGCTGCTGTCGCATAAAATGCAATTGCCGCTGGTTCCGCTTTTTTGAGCAGCATCTTTACCTGTTTAGAAACAGTTTCTGTCCTGCTTTTTCCGGGCAGTACAGGATGAAGTACAGCATCTATATCCGGCAGGATTCCAAGTGCAAATGTTTCAAGAGCTTTATACAGCCCTCTGTATTTTACTTCTTCCCACTCAATTTCCAGATCTTCACATCCGCGTCCTGCAAGAGTCTCACAGAGAATTTTCCAGCGGTGGTCGGGCGTGTCTGCTGCCTGATGAATATCCATGTATACCTGCGCTTCAAAAGCATTGAGCGAAATATACATACCGTGTTCGCAAATATCGGAACTAGAGCGGATAAACCAGAGATCGGAACGCTGTTCCCTGAAAATACAGTATTTATCGTCTTCGGAAGTAAGATTCAGTCCTTCTGCTATACTGCGTGTGCGCAGCTGTATAGCATCCTCGCTGCTTCCTGTCTTTACTGCATATTCGCATGACTGCTTTATCCAGCCTGCAGCGCGCTCATATTTATTATTGTAGAATACGACGGTGCTTTCACTGCCTGCGGTATTCGAATATGCAAAAATATTTTCATTTATCTGTCCGTTATCCCATACGTCGTAAAAAAGAAAATTTTCGACTTGCGCAAACAGATATCTTTTTTTCATAAGCGGGAAAATCTCGTGCCTGTGGCGTGCGACAAGTTCCTGATCCGGCAGTTCATCACGATATGCTTTTGTGTATTCCATGCCGTATTTTTCTTCAAACCCTTCGATTTGTCCGTGACCGAACATCGGAAGCCCGGGCATTGTTACCAGAAGCGTGCATACGCCGAAGTATTTGTCACCTTTGCCGAATTGGGCTACCGCCGTTTCCTCATCAGGATTATTCATAAAGTTTACGAATCTTTTCAGAACCTGCGGATCGAACTTGATTGTGTTCTTTACTGTGTCGCGGTATTTTTCGTTTTCTTCTTTCTTCAGCATGTTCATGAATGCGCTATTGTAAACGCGGTGCATTCCGAGCGTGCGTACAAAGTATCCTTCCATCATCCAGAAAGCCTCAGCCAGAAGAAGCGTATCGGGTACTTCCTTTGCAATACGGTCGACAACTTCCCTCCAGAATTCGTTCGGAATTGCATCGTTGAACTGCTTTGTGGAAAGCCCCGTCTCGCTGCGAGTCGCAATATCTCCGCCCTGTCCTGGTTCCGGATACCACAAACGTCTTATGTGTTTTTTTGCGAGCACCATCGCCGCATCAAAACGGATAATCGGGAAATTTCTTGCAACTTTAATAATTTCCTGTATGACTTCTTCCCTCGCTTCCGGATTGAGAAAATCTATCTGTGCGGTGTCGTTCCATGGCATTCCCGTTCCGTCGTTGCCGTGATAAATGTAGCGGACATCCCCTGTCTGATTGTCAACCCGTTTGAAGACTATTGCGCAGTCTGTTTTGTTATAGTAATGGTCTTCAAGGTATACACTGACTCTGCTGTCAGGGGAGAGGTTCTCCCCGTTGAATGAATACTGCGGAAACGGACAGTCCCTGCGTTGAATAAACAAATCCGGTTTTTCGACAATCCATTTTGCATCCATGCCGGTATGATTCGGCACCATGTCGGACGCAAGACGGATACCTCTCTGCCAGAGCTTTGTACGCAGCTTTTCCAGTGCGTCCCATCCGCCTATATTTCCCGCAATTTCATAGTCGTACAGGCTGTATGCGCTTGCGGCTGCTTCAGGATTTCCGCATATCTGTTTGATGCGCCTGCTCGCATAGCTCCTTTCCCATAATCCGATCAGCCATACGCCCGTAAAACCTTCGTCCCGCAGCGTATCAAGTTCTTCGTCTGGAATCTGGTCCAGCCGTCTGATTTCCTGTTTGTATTTCTTTGAGAGCTGGTCCAGCCATACGAGTATTGTTTTTGCTATGAGCACGACTTTCGGCATCCAGTCGCTGTCTGTGCTGAACCGTTCATATTCCTTCATAAGGTTTTCGTAGCTGTACGGAGCCATGTCGGGGCCGCCGCCTGTCATTGGCTGCCATGCGGCTTTCTCTTCTTCGCTGATTGTATCTATTCCGGCCAGCAGCCGTTTAAGCCATTCGCCGAGTATTGCCGACCAGTGAAGGCGGATATAATCAAGCTGACCTTTCAGGCTTTCAGGACTGAATACAACCGGTTCACGCAGCATGGAAATAAGATCGTGATTGAACGGCCCGAACGCAGGAAGTGTTTTAAAATACTTCTGCATATCCGCCCAGCTTTTTTCGTAAAGGGGATCGAATGAAAGTTCTGAGTCGTTGAACAAAACGGCGAACTGCCTGAATGCGGGATTTTCGTTTGCAAGATGAAGCAGTGTAAGTTCTTCGAATGTCTGCTCCCTGTTTGTCCGTGTCTTTTCAGTACCCGTATCAAACGCCGTTTCGTTCAGATACTCTTCCGCGGAAATGTTTCCCTGATACACTGCAGTCGGCGGAAAGTACGACATGAACGACAGCAGCAGTTTATTAATATTTTCTTTTCCGTACGTCTCGTCAAGCATATCAAGCGCACCGGAGAAAGCCTCTGAGGCTTTCTCTCTGCGGTAAAGCATACATACATAATGGAATATTTCATCAATGAGTCCCATCGCGTTCAGCTGCCCGGCAGAAATCCGCTTTTCATGTTCGTTTCGTTTATCGAACAATGCATTAAGTTTTTCTGCGAAAGCCCTTACATTTTTCATGTCTGCAAGGATTACGTTGCCTGTTGAGGCATACATCGCTTTGTCGAAATTACAGAGTTCTCTGACCTTTCTGCTTACATGGAATTCATTGCAGGAAATTTTCATTTTTTCACCCCGATATGTTTATCTGTTATGGATTTGATTTTCCCGATGAGCTCTTCGTCTTTTTCTATCTGTTCTATGGCCGCTGGTATTCGGTATGTCCAGTTAAATGCGTTAACACTTCCCGGTACATTGATTCTCTCGTCGGCCGCTTTTTCCAGCCAGTATGTTTTGTTCATGTAAAGAAAATCCTGCAGCGGATGAATACACCATAAGCTTCCGGATTCCGCGGTCGCGGTAAGTATGCACTTTGCTGTTTCTGGTGTGAATGGCTTATACTCTCCGGCTTCTTTTGACTCAAAGAGCTGTGATTGATTTGCATCGGGACGGATGCCGAATGCAGACGGATTTGTTTTTACAAAAAGTTCCGATGCGTATGGATCCTCTTCCCACCATTCACGGATTGTCGGCGAATCATGAACAGATGTCGTGGTGACAGAAAGCTGCGGATAGCTGGCAAACGGAATATACGGCTGCCCGTCCTTGTTCCATTCCCGGGACCATCGAACGACACGCAGAGAAAGAATAGTATCTGCTTTCATGACAGAAGGAAGGCAGTCAAGCGTCACACCGAGATCTTCCCCGCACGCCACCATATCGACGGAACCTGTAAGCGCACCGAGAATATCCGATGCCTGTTCCTGCCATAGTTTTTCTTCTGTTTTTTTTTCGGCGGAGAATATATTCTGCATCCTGCTTTTTTCATCTCCGCTGAGCGTCTGCCATGAAGACGAAGATGTATACGTCCAGACGGGAACAAATTTATTTTCTTCAATTTCGATAAGGCACCTGTTAAACCACTGCTCCGCAAGCCGTTCCTTTATCCGGTTTGCGGAGTCTTCACTGCACAGTGTGCCGAAATCCAGTCTGTAAATATCTTTATCGCCTTTAATATTTTTATTAAAGCGCCACATTTCTTCGTTCGGAATCTGCGTCATGCAGGTTTCAAGTATTTTATGCGCGCTGTCGTAATTCCATGTAATGTCCTGGACAATTCCTGTCTGTACATGCGGCTGTGACAGCCATGTGATGCGGCCATCGTCGAATCCGGCATTATGAAGTTCTTCCCGTGTAATCGGGCAGCATGGTTCTGCATGACCTAGAACCGCTGTCGTGTCCCGTTCCGGTACCGCCCATATGCGGAAAAAGCCGAGGATGTGGTCAAGCCGGTATGCACCGTAATACCGGGCCGCTGACGCCAGCCTTTCTTTCCACCATGCATAATCAGTCGATTTGAGGTATTGCCAATTATATGTCGGGAATCCCCAGTTCTGCCCCTTTGCATTTTCTCCGTCGACGGGCGCTCCCGCACGCAGGGACTGATTAAAGATTTCAGGCTGAGCCCATGCATCGCACGAATCTTCATTCATGAGGATGGGCATATCGCCTTTGAGAATAATTCCCTCGCTGCGTACTTTGTCCGCTGCTGCTGCGAACTGCTGCGCTGCACGCATCTGAGTCCATGCATAGAACAAGTGCTCTGTTTTATCAGCTGCCTTGTTCCACCGCGAAATGATTTCATCTTCATTCACAGACCTGTCTTCTTTCTGCCACGATTTCCATGAAGACTGCATGTATTTCCATTTCAGATTTTTATACACAGCATACGGAATGATCCATTGATTTTCTTTTATCCAGACAGAAAGTTCGTCAGATGGTTTTCCTGATTCGGCAGTCTCAGTCGATGCATACAACGTGCGCAGCATATGCGTCTTTGCATTCAATACCGCATCATAATCATAACGGTTTTTATACGAATTTTTTTTAATAAAATTGTCATACGTTCCGGCGAATGACGCATCAGATGCATAGGCCTTTGAAAACTCAGGAAGATCGGCCAGCGAAATGTAGACAGGATGTAACGCAAATGCTGACAAGCCGCTGTACGGCGATGTTTGTGTTCCCGTATCATTAACAGGAAGAAGCTGGATAATTGAGAGTCCTGCTTTTCTGCAGAACTCAGCCAATTCTGCAAGTGCGGGAAATTCTCCGATTGCAGTATGATTTTGTGAATAGAGGGCACCCAGGGGAACGACAACTCCTGTCCTGTATTCATCAAAGATATTCTTTGTTTTTTGATTATCAGTAGAATTTTTTTTCATTTACTTTATTATTATAACATGATATATAAAATATTGATACAAAAAAGACGACGCAGACTTACGGAATATGGTATCCTTCATAAAAGTGATTCTTCGTCAAAAATTCATCCATGTACCTTGATGAAGAATCATGTATGCGTTTCTCCCTTATGTGTCCGCATGTTTTGCATCCTGTCCCAGAAAGCCTGTAGTCCAGTGCCAGAAAGGTTTTGCAAGTGCATTTGAGAACGGCTGCGTCCTGTTAAAATCCGGAAGCCAGCTTGTGTCATCGGAAAGGTCCTGATAAAAAAGGTAATCGAAATCGTATGCCGTAATCAGGTCTCGTATGTCACAGTCTTCCGTTTTATTAACAAGACGGTTTTCTATTGCAGAAAGTGCCTGCCTGCGTTTTTCCAAGTGTTCATTTTCTTCGTTGAACGGCACCGGCGTATACTGCGACATAAGCGATATGACAGCTTTTCCGTCTGCATGATGTTTGAGCCATTCAAGCGTATCAGCAGTTTCTTCAAACCGTCCGGGAAGAAAGAGATGCCTGATGATGACACCTTGTTCCATTTTTTCCTTTTCGACGCCGTTTACAGTCTTTGTTCTGATGTCGGTCGGAAAGTTTTTTATCATCCATAAAACCGCACTTTCTGCAACGTCAGGATAATCTGCTGCGCCAAACAATGTACCTGCAAGCTCATGAGACAGCGTCTTGAGGTCGGGCAGCCATACGGTGACTGTGTCTTTCAGCAGTTCAAGCATTTCAATATTTTCGTAGGATGACGTGTTCCAGCAGTACGGGATTGTAACTCCTGCATTGCGCGCAGCGCGAAGGTATTCTGCAAGACGCGGAATTATGTGGCTTCCTGTTACAAGGTTGATGTTTTCAGCACCTGCATTCTGCAGACGAAGGCATATATCCGTAAACTCACCGGAACTTACTGCCCGTCCCATGCCCTGCTGGGAAATCTGATAGTTCTGACAGAATGCACAGCGTAACGTACAACCGGTAAAAAATATAGTTCCGCTTCCTCCATGTACAGTGACAAGCGGTTCTTCACCGAAATGCAGACAGGCAACTGCAATACGCACATCTTCGGTTTCACCGCAGAATCCGGACTTGTGTCCGACCCGGTCGGCACCGCATTTTCGCGGACATTGTGCACACGATAAATAATAAGAAGCTGTACAGTCAGGCATTACAGAACCGCCTTTCTGTCGACAAGTATTGTCATGAGTTCGGAGAGTACCTCAATCGGCAATGATTCTGCCTCATATCCCGTAAGCAGGCCGATTTCCTTCCAGTCACGGGCAGAAAGCACATCCCCGTCTTCCGTACTTCCGTCAAGGAATGACATCATTGCAGCAAGTTTGTCAATGTGTTCGCCTGTCGGTTCTTCGCCGGGCGAGTCAGAGGGGAGTATATATGTTTTAATCCAGTAGTCTGCGATGGAATGGGGCAGTTCGCCGAGCCCGCGGGCATTGTTTTCCAGGAGCGCGGCTGCCTGTTCACACGCTTTTTGCGCATTGTACCGTCCCCCGTTTTCTGCCCGTTCATGCTTTATAATCCGCTGGATATCGCTTCGGAATTTTTCTATATCTGTCATGTCTTTACTATATTAGAAATACTTTTTTTTGTATAGGAAATACAATGACTGCAAATATGCAGAATCATATGTTTTTCCTGTTTTAGAGGATGTCTTTTTAACATGGATATAACGTGATAATTGTTTGTATTATATACAGATATGTTGTTTTGTAAGGTCTTTTGCCTAACCATTTTTTAAGATTTTTTTACCTTGACAAGAAACGCAACTACTCTTACACTAATGGCATGGACTTGAGAACTGTTTTAACAACTGATACTGTAGACCTTCATTTGAAGGGAACAACAAAAGAAGAAATTATCGACGAAATGCTGGACATACTCGTAAAAGCCGGCAAAGTTACAGATAAAGCGGCTGCACGTGAATGTGTGCTCGATCGTGAGCGCAAAATGTCAACAGGTATGAAGCATGGTATTGCCATTCCTCATGGCAAAACTGATACCGTGAGTGATCTTGTTGCATGCATCGGTATTTCGGACAATCCTGTGGATTTTGATTCTCTTGATCAGGAACCGTGCCGTATATTTATTATGACGCTGTCTCCCGTTAATAAGACCGGCCCTCATCTCCAGTTTCTTGCAGAAGTAAGTCTTTTGTTCAAGAGCCCGGAAAAGCGCCAGCTTATTCTCAATACGCAGGATAAGGCAGAAGTTATTAAAATTCTGACCGAATAGCAAAGAATGTATCAGCGAAGAAGTGACCTTTATGCGCGGCATAGAGGTCTTTTTTTATATATGCAGGAATAAAGATAGTATGAAATTAGAAGCGCAGTTTGAAATAAAAGACGGAAGACTTTTTTCAAAAAAAACAGGTGCATTTGTAGATACGTCTTCACTTATAAGCGTCGATACCTCAACAGTGGATGCAGCGGTGCTGTCATCCGCATCTTTTGCAGAAAAATTTGCAGGTGGTGATTCAGGGCTCATGGGTGTATGCGTATCCTGGAAGATGATTGAGATTTCGGACAGCATATATAATGAAGAATTCCTTGCAGCATTGCGTGATTTTCTTAAAAACACTGAAGCTCAGGGAGTGTCGGCTGTTATTGTGCCGGTAACGCACGGAGGAGCATGCGGCCCGGCGTTCGCACAGTATACGGCCGCAATGTGCCATACAGCCCGCAGAATCAAGGACTGCGCTTCTGTTGCCGGGTTTGCAGTTCCTGAAGAAATTGCCTGTGACAGTGCTGCGGTGTCTTCTTTTATTGATGCAATGGCTGTAAAACATTCGCAGTATGTCTATTTTGTGGGGCAAAATGATATCAATAAATGTTTGATATCGTACCAGATGCGATAGAATACATCATTTTCAATCGAAAAACAGTTTTTTCCGTGAATTCTCTTGCATTAAAACTGATTTTATGTCAGCATACGGCTGCTTGATTTTTATTTTTTGAGGTTTTTGAGGTTTTTTGATGACTTATCAAACAAAAAGAAATGATTTTTCAGTGACATGCCGCATCGCTGTGTTTTTATCTGTGGTTTTTATTGTTGCGTCGTTGTGTGTAGCATTTTTTTTTCCTACCCGTACTGTAATCCCTTTTACATCTGTTGTGGAAAATGAGACTGAAAATAATACTGTAGCAGCTGCCGGTTTTGATACCATACTTGAAGATGTCGGCTATTCGTCCACTGCTGTTCGCAAAGGAGACGACGGACTTTCTCTTTACCGCCAGCCGTCCTCGAAAGCTGCTGTTGAATGGTTTTATCTTCACGTAACGGGGAATCGTGACGTGGCAATGGCGATTCTTGAATCAGCAGATAAAAACGATATTCCGTTATCCCTTGCGTTTGCGCTGGCCTATACGGAAAGCCACTACAACATCCGTGCAATAAACAACAACAAAAACAATTCGATTGACCGCGGTTTGTTTCAGCTTAACAGCAGTTCGTTTCCTCAGCTTACAGAAGCTGATTTTTTTACGCCATCGACAAGCGCAAGGTACGGTCTGGCTCACTTACGGTTCTGCCTTAATGTTGCAGGTAACGAGGTTTCTGCTCTTGCTATGTACAATGCAGGGACAAATAAAGTCCGTGCAAATAATACGCCGCAGACAACGCTCAATTATATCGGACGGATTATGGTGTATCAGCAGACGCTTGAAAAGCTGTTCGCAGACGAAGTCCTTACGTATTATGATACAAAACTCAATATGAGTACGGCTGTTGCATATCAGAAGTAAAAAAGTCATATCCATGGGTAGAAAGCTTAACAGGTTTTCTGCCTTTACATTTTTAATCAATTACTGTTAAATATTTCACAATAAATACAAAAATTACTCAAATTTGTCCGAATCCTGCTGATTTCGGTATGGGAAACGTCTTTTTGAAATTGACCGGATGGACAGCAAACCGATACTATCGGAGGCATATATGGGAACCATTTCGGAACCGTCGAAGCGTCGGCTTGTACTTCTGGCACAGCTGCTTCTGCAGCAGAAGGTCAGCCGCATAACTTCGGCTGCAATTAATCAGCTTACAGGCTGGTCCGACTCGCTTATCCGGCATGATATAGCGTCTGTCGGATTCAAAGGCGGGGTTTCCAATGGCTATGACGTCAGTGAACTGTATGAAGCTGTCTGTATTGCGCTTCATATCAACAGTACGGACAAAAAACTGAAATGCTGTATAGTCGGGCTCGGCAGGCTTGGAGCTGCTCTGCTTGACGACAGCATTTTCAGCGGGACTGAATACGAGATTGCCGCAGGATTTGATCCGAGCGTTAATAAAACGGAAATCCTGCGTTCTACCTTTCCGCTTTATCCCGCATCGCGTCTTGAAACAGTCGTTTCTGCAGAGCACATAGTGTATGCAGTCCTTGCTGTTGCCGACAAAGACGCGCAGCAGATTGCAGAACGTCTTGCGAAATGCGGAATAAGGGGAATAGTGAATTACACGGACGTTGTGCTTACTGTTCCGGACGGCGTTGCAGTTGAAAATGTTTCGCCGGTGACTGCGTTAAAAAATCTTTCTGCCCGTATGGGTGAAAGCAAAGTATAAAATGTACATAAGGAGTACAAGTATGAGTCGTGTCTACAATTTTTCTGCAGGTCCTTCCTGCCTTCCTGAGGAGGTTCTTAAGGAATGCGCAGCTGAGATGCTTGATTATCAGGGAACAGGCCAGTCTGTTATGGAAATGAGTCACCGCTCATCAGCCTATAAACCGGTTATCCAGGATGCGGAAGCTATGGTCCGCAAGCTTATGAATGTGCCCGATAACTATAAAATCCTGTTTTTACAGGGCGGCGGTTCGACGCAGTTTGCTATGATTCCGCTTAATCTCGGAATAAAGCACGGAAAGGCTGCATATATTAATACGGGAATCTGGTCGAACAAGGCGCTCAAGGAAGCAAAAAAATTTATTAATGTCGATGTAATTGCCTCTTCAGAGGACCGCAATTTCTGCTATATTCCGAAAGTCGAAAAGGTTACTGGCGATTACGATTATGTCTATGTCTGCTTTAACAATACAATAAAGGGAACGCATTATGAATATATCCCTGATACGGGAGACATCCCGCTCGCAGCTGATATCTCTTCATGCATTCTGTCTGAACCTCTTGATGTAAGCAGGTTCGGGCTGCTGTTTGCCGGTGCTCAGAAAAATCTGGGGCCTGCAGGCGTAACGCTTGTTATTATCAGGGACGACCTTATTACGGAGACGCCCCGTGCCGGTACACCGACTATGCTGACATACAAGACTCACGTTGACGATGATTCCATGTACAACACGCCGCCGTGCTATGCAATTTACGTCGTGGGAAAAGTGCTGCACTGGGTTGAAAAACAAGGCGGAGCTGAAGGAATGAAAAATCTCAATTATGCGAAAGCAAAGCTGTTTTACGATTATCTCGACAACAGCAGCGTGTATCGTGCAACAACAGACAAGGGCAGCCGTTCAATCATGAATATTCCTTTCCTTACGAAAGAAACCGACCCTGAGAAAGCGGATGTAATTAATAAAAAGTTTGTTTCCGAGGCTGCGAAACAAGGTCTGGTCAATCTTGCCGGCCACCGTACCGTAGGCGGTATGCGTGCGTCCATTTATAATGCAATGCCGATTGACGGCGTAAAGGCTCTTATCGCGTTTATGGACAAATTTGCAAAAGAGAACTTTTAATTTTACAGGAGTACGCTATGTTCAAGATTCAGACTTTAAATAAAATTTCAGCAGTAGGCCTGGAAAAGTTTCCCCGGGACGACTACGAAGCGGCTTCATCAATAAACGATGCCGATGCAATTCTTGTCCGCTCTCAGGAAATGCATGATCTGACACTGCCGGATACGGTGAAAGCCGTCGCCCGGGCCGGTGCCGGCACGAATAATATTCCTGTCGCCGAACTGACGGCAAAGGGAATCGTTGTATTCAATACGCCCGGTGCGAATGCGAATGCGGTAAAAGAACTTGTCATTCTCTCTCTGCTTATTTCAAATCGTCCGGTGATTGCCGCTAACGCATGGGCTAACAGCCTCGCGGGAAAGGGCGACGAGATTCCGGATCTTGCAGAGAAAGGCAAGTCTCAGTTTACCGGTCCTGAGCTGAAAGGTAAGACACTCGGCGTTATCGGTCTGGGGGCAATCGGCGCAATGGTCGCAAATACGGCAGTTGAGCTTGGAATGACAGTTATAGGATACGATCCGTTTATGTCGATTGCAGCCGCGTGGAAGCTGAACAACAATGTAAAATACGCGGAGACACTCGATACGCTGCTTGCCAAAGCCGATTATATTACAATCCATGTACCGCAGACTAACGAAACAAAGGGATTTATTAATGCCGACAAGCTTAAAGCGATGAAGACCGGCGTACGTATTGTTAATATTGCGCGGGGCGGTCTTGTCAATAATGCGGACATGCTCGCGGCCCTTAAGAGCGGAAAAGTCGCAGTGTTCGTGACTGATTTTGCAGCAGAAGAACTTTTAAATAATCCGAAAGTGATCTGCTTTCCGCATCTCGGTGCATCCACTCCCGAAGCGGAAGACAATTGCGCCGTTATGGCGGTAAACGAACTCCGCGAATTCCTTGAAAAGGGTAACATTTCCAACTCCGTGAACTTCCCGAAAACAGTTACCGACAACGAGATTCCCGCAGACGGTACGAGGCTGTGCATATCGCATAAAAATATGCCGGGGATGGTATCAAAATTTACGACGATTCTTGGTGAAGCAAATTTTAATATCGGCGGTATGATTAATCAGAATAAAGGCGATCTTGCCTACAATATTATTGATGTCGACGGAAAAGTCGACGATGATACGCTTGCCAAGCTGTCGGCGATTGAAAATGTGATGAACGTCCGTCCTATATTTGCGTAAGTTCACGAGATGTCGGGCCCGGGCTTTCAGATTTGCTTTGATCCCCCGGGCCTTTCTGTATTTTAAAATTCCAGCGTGCCTACGACAGTTTCATCGTCATCGCGCGCCTTTGTATTTTTCCTGCCTTTTTTTGCAAACCGGGGACTGGGGCCTGCAGGTTCATCAATATCCGCAGAAGCCTCATAACTGTCAGCTTTTTTTGCAGATTTTCTTTGGGCTGTTTTTTTTGCAGCGGCTGCTTTTTTCGGCGTTATAAGAAAAGCAAAGAGGCTTCCGCACAGTCCTCCCGCGATGTGTGCGACTACCGAAATACCGTCTGTCTGGAGCGATTTTGCGTTGTAGAATTGTCCCCCGACGTACAGAATGAATACCAGTATGAAGGACAGAGGGATTTCATTTTTGGCAAGAGATGTATAGGACGTAAGAATTATCATCATAAAAACAATGTCGCTTGCTCCCATTTCGGGAACGGTAATGAAGCATGCATTGATGACTCCTGTAACAAGAGATGTCGTAATCATCATGAGCGTAAGCATGTGAGAGCCGTATCTGTCCTCAAGGATGGGACCAAGCAGCAGAATGAGCGACATATTGGAAATAAGGTGCGACCAGTCCGAATGGCCGAATATGTGTGAAAACAAGCGGAAATAATCAATCGGCGCTTTCCAGTCGAACGGATGGATACTGTTTCTGCCGCCGGGAATAATAAACAGGGCGCTTGAAAGATGTTTGTTGAACACAAATACGTCAAGCAGCATTATGACGGTACAGATAACAGCAAATGAAAGTGTAACAGGTGCATTATATGTCACTCTGATTTTATGGGAGAAACCAGTATTTTTAACCATAATTCAATTATAACATATATTGGAAGTCAGTGCAAAAAAGTGTATATTATAAATATGGCTGATTTAGACAAGTCGGAAAACAGCGAAGCAGCAGCCGGTGTTGTTGATGAAGCTGACTATTGCATACCGCCGAACGGTCAGGTTGTTTTTTATAACGATGATTATACGACAAAAGATTTTGTCGTCGATGTGCTTGTATCTGTTTTTTATAAATCGGAAGCGGATGCAACAGGTATAATGGAGACGGTCCATCAGATCGGTTCCGCTGTTGTCGGAGTTTATACATATGACATTGCTGTGACTCGTGCATCAATTACAATAAAACGGGCCAGAGAGCAGGGGTTTCCTCTCCGGGTGGAAGTACAGGAGCTGTAATAGGAGTAGTAATGGAAATTAGTCAGCAGCTGAAAAAAATATTATCAATCTCATTTTCCGATGCAAAATCATCTCGCCATGAGTTTTTTACACCTGAGCATCTATTGAAGACTGCGCTCCAGTTTGATTCCGTGTGCGGACTGCTCGAGGCGAGCGGTGCAGATATTGCGATTATTCGTGATACCATCGATGAATACCTGAAAAAACAGGTACCTATAGCTGCAGTGCAGCCGGAAAACAGCCAGATTTCTGAACCTGTCGAGACACAGGGATTTCAGGAAGTGATGAACAGGGCTGTGTATCATTGCGCGACAAGCGACAAACGTGTGCTCGATATTACAGATGTGCTTGTCAGTATGATGGAAGAAAAGAAAAATTACTGCTCATATTCTCTGCGTATGGGCGGACTTGACCGCATGCGCCTGCTTGAAGTAATAAGCGCGATGAAAGGCAGCGACAATACAAATCCGTTTTCCGATTCATCGGGAGATGATGCGGAAAACGGGACGGATGCTCCTCAGAAATTCGTTCCCGGAATGCAGACGTCCGGTGACGGTTCTCAGCAGGACAATGCAAAAAACGCAAAGAAAACAGCATTGGAAAAATATTGCATTGATCTTACCGAAGAAGCCCGACAGGGACGGCTCGATGTGCTTATCGGACGGGAAGAGGAGCTTGACCGCACGATTCAGATTCTCTGCCGCCGCAGTAAAAATAATCCGCTGTATGTGGGCGATGCGGGTGTCGGAAAGACTGCGATTGCAAACGGGCTGGCGCTTCGGATTGCGGAAGGGAAAGTTCCCGATGCAATAGACGGTTTTTCCATTTACAGTCTTGATATGGGACTGCTGCTTGCCGGAACGAAATTCCGCGGAGACTTTGAAGACAGGCTCCGTAAAATTACGGACGAACTCATGAAAAAGCAGCGTGCAATCTTATTTATAGATGAGATTCACATGATTATGGGAGCAGGAACGACGGGCAGCAGCACGATGGACGCTGCAAATTTATTAAAACCTGTTCTGACGACAGGAAGAATCAGATGTATCGGTTCGACAACATATGAAGAATATGCAAAGAATTTTGAAAAGGACAGGGCGCTTGCCCGCCGTTTTCAGAAAATTGATATACGGGAACCGTCGTCTGAAGAAACATTGTTAATTCTGAAAGGGCTGCGCAGTAAATATGAACGCTTCCACGGCGTTGTGTACAGCGATGCCGCAGTCAAGGCTGCAGTCGATTTATCGGTGCAGTACCTGCCGGACAGAAGGCTGCCCGATAAGGCTATCGACATTATTGATGAAGCCGGATCATATATCAAGATAAAAAACAAAGGCGGATTCCGCGGGCAGGGCAGGTACGAGGGCAGCTCTGAAGTCATTACAAATGAAATCAGGAAAGAACTGTCCCCTGCGGAAATAAACGAAAAAGTTTCTGAAGAGGCTGCTGAAAAACATCCTGTTGTTTCGATGACGGTTATCAGAATGGTGACAGCTAAAATGGCACGTGTTCCGCTTGAATCCGTGAACGGTACTGAAAAGGAAATGCTCCGCAGTATTGAACAGACAATGCATCAGGAGATATTCGGGCAGGACGATGCTGTCGCTGCGGTTGCAAAAGCCGTAAAACGTGCACGGGCAGGCTTCGGCAATCCCGATAAACCTGAGGCGAATTTTCTGTTCGTAGGACCGACGGGCGTCGGTAAGACGGAACTTGCGCGTTCACTTGCACGCATACTCGGTGAACCGCTGCTCCGTTATGACATGAGTGAATATCAGGAAGAGTATACGGTGAGCCGCCTTATCGGTTCTGCACCGGGATATGTCGGTTACGAAGAGGGCGGCCAGCTTACCGAGGATGTGCGCAAGAATCCGCATGCTGTCATCCTGTTCGATGAAATAGAAAAGGCACATCAGAAGATATACAACGTATTGCTGCAGGTCATGGATTACGGATTTCTTACCGACAACCAGGGGCGTAAAGCTGATTTCCGCCGCTGCATTATTATAATGACAAGCAACGCCGGTGCGCAGGAAATGGAAAAAGGTGCAATAGGCTTCGGTACGGCAGATGCTGATAACGATGATGCCTCCCTGCGTGAAGCCGTAGAGAAAACTTTTACGCCTGAATTCCGTAACAGGCTTGACGGCATTATTACATTCTCTCATCTGAGCCGTCAGATTGTGCGCGACATTGCAAAAAAAGAAGTGGCCCGTCTTGCAGAACGGCTGGCGGCAAAGAAAGTCCAGCTTACGGTATCTGACAATGCGCTGGATTATCTTGCAGCAAAGGGATATTCACGTGAATTTGGTGCACGCAATATGGCGCGGGTTGTGGAGGAAGAAGTTGCATCTCCTCTTACTGACGAAGTGCTTTTCGGAAAACTGTCGGCAGGAGGATCTGTTAAGGCAAATGCTGCAGACCCAACCGGTGAAGGTGCTGAATTGACGTTCTCATATTCTTTTGGTCATGATCGTAAATGGCTGTAAGTTTTCATCTGCGCCGGCAGTCGGGAGATGCGTATGGAGAATGCTGAATGGCAGGTGCAGCTTGGAAAGGAACTGTACGGTGCGGATTTTGAGCTTGCTCATTTTTCCGTTCCGGACAGCGAGCGTCACGGTCTGCTCGGTTATACGGACAATATAACACCTGAACTTGTCTTTTCTGCGTATCTGCAGGGAATTTTTCCCTGGTATAACGAGGACGAAGGTGATCCTGTTTTGTGGTGGAGTCCCGATCCCCGCTTTGTGCTGCCGGTAGATGAATTTCACGTGCCCGGAAGTATTGACCGTTTTCTGAAACATACACCCTATACATATACAATGGATACTGCTTTCGCCGACGTCATGAAAGGGTGTGCGTCGATGAAACGTCAGGGGCAGGATGGTACGTGGATTGGAACACAAATATTAAACGTATACAGCATGCTTGCACAGCGCGGTGCAGCACATTCCGTCGAAGTATGGCATGACGGAAAACTTGCCGGCGGATTATACGGCGTGCTTATTGGAAAGGTTTTCTGCGGTGAGTCGATGTTTACAGTCGAAAACAACAGCAGCAAAAGCGCATTCGTTTTGTTTGCGCGTGCCTTTATCCGGAGCGGCGGCAGGCTCATAGATTCTCAGGTGTATACTGATAATATTGCCCGTTACGGCGCCCGCAATATAAGCCGCACTGCTTTCCTCCGTATGGAAAGCGAACTGCTCCCTGCAAAACTGGACAGTGATATAAAGGAAGCGTTTGCTTTTGAAGTCCGGCATGTAAGATAACTTCTATAGACATACAGACAGTCTATTGTGCCAAATCATTTATTTCACTAAAATAAACCACATGAACGCTATTATTACTGTTGTTGGATCTGATAAAGTTGGAATCATTGCAAAAGTGAGCACATATCTTGCTGCTCACGAAATTAATATTGCGGATATTACTCAGACGATTCTGTCCGGCAACTTTGTCATGATGATGATGGTGAACCTGGATAGTGCTGATATTTCCATTGATGAACTTCGCAAGGCCATGAACGCGGAAGCGGAGAAAATGGGCGTCGAAATCAATATCATGAGCGAAAAAGTATTCAGCGCAATGCACAGGATCTGATTTTCTACTTTATTTTATGGGAATAAAATTTTTTTCACACAGAGTTCCCCGCAACGTCTCAAGCGCTGCCAAGGATATGACGGTCGGTGAACCTTCGAAACTTATACTTTTATATTCTCTTCCCCTGCTTATCGGCAATTTGTTCCAGCAGATGTACAGCATGGTCGACACGATAATCGTCGGGCGTTTGCTCGGGCAAAATGCACTTGCTGCCGTTGGTAATACGGGTCCGATGAATTTTCTGGTACTCGGCTTTGCGTACGGGCTTGCTTCAGGATTTGCTGTTATAACCGCACAGCGGTTCGGTGCAAAAGACTGGGCGGGATTGAAACGCTCTTTTGCAACGAACATAAAGCTCAATATCGGCAGTTCTGTTATATTGACGGCGGCGGCATGTGTATTAGCAATGCCTATACTCAGAGTGATAAATACGCCTGAAGAGATTATTAAGCAGTCATACAGTTATATCATTGTCATCTTTATTGGAATTGTCACTTGTACCATGTACAACTGCGGTGCATGTATTCTAAGGGCAGTCGGGGACAGCCGTTCACCGCTGATATTTCTCATCATTTCGTCGATGCTCAATATAGTGCTTGATATAGTACTTATTATAAAGACCAACATGGGAATTGCAGGTGCTGCCTGGGCAACAGTTATTTCCCAGGCGGTAAGCGCGGTATTGTCTTTTATATGGATTTACAAAAAATATCCGATGCTTCATGTGCATCACTCTGATTTTGCTCCCGACGTATGGTTTTCAAAGCAGCACATTTTAATCGGTGCAAATATGGCGTTTCAGTTTTCAATTACAGCAATAGGCGTAATAATTTTGCAGGGAGCGCTTAATAAATTCGGTTCTGCAAAAATTGCAGCTTTTACGGCTGCACAGAAAGTGGAACAGCTCGTAACGATTGCGGCCGGTACATTCGGTGTAACAATGGCAAATTACGGTGGACAGAACCTTGGAGCAAAACATTTTGACCGTATCCGTGAGGGAACTAACAAAGCATGTATTATAACAGTTTTGTTTGCAGTATTTTCCGCGTTTTTTGCTGTAGTGCTTTCCGATCAACTGACGGGATTGTTCCTCAAGAATGCATCGGAAGAAGTACTTGGTGCATCACGTCAGTATCTGCGTATGACATCACTGTTCTATCCCGTATTGTTTGTGCTGTTTATTTACCGCAATGTGCTGCAGGGAATCGGCCGCGGTTTCTGGCCGCTTATGGGTGGTGTTTTTGAGCTTCTTGCACGAACCGTTGCTGCATATACGCTTCCTGCTGTGTGGGGATTTGCCGGCGTGTGCGCCGCAGAGCCGCTGGCATGGTGTGCAGCTACATTCCCCTTGGCCGCAGCATATTACATTATTATTAAGAAAATACGTTAGGCCCTGCCAGTGCACCGGCTCTGACGACATCGCCGGTGGGTGTGCGGCAACTTTTCCGCTGGCGGCGGCATATTATATAATTATTAAGAAAATACGTTAAGGACATCTCTGAAAAGTCATTTTCAGTGACTTTTCAGAGATGCCGCCGGGTTTTAAGTCGCTGTAATATCGCGGCTTAAAACATCGCATTTTCAGAAGGTAATTATTTCTTCATATATCTGGATTGCATACTGGTCGGTCATGCCGGAGATGTATTCTATGACGCATTTCTGGTACGATTCGTTGTCGTTTATATCGAAAACCTGCTGTGTGTTGTAGCGCAGAATCTGTTTGCGGTCTTCGTGATTATGCGGTTTGTAATTCGTATATTTTACGAGCCAGTCTTCGTATGTACTGCAAAGTTTCGGATAATACCGGAGCGCCTGGCTTGCCCGTCCGTTTTGTGCGTACGGCTGGATCCTCATAAGCGTACGGTACAGCGTTTCGATTATTCCGGTCGCGTACTGCTGAAATTCCTGAAGACGCCAGTGGTTGTAGATATTTGCATAATTGAATTTTTTAAGTTCAAGAATAAATCTGAAATACTGATCAGAAAAGCATAATCCTTTCTCAGGGCTGCTCTGTTCGCATAAATCAACTATAAGGTCGTTGATGAGAACTGTCGTGTTTACCGCTTTACCGCTTCTGAGCGCATGTTTTGCCTTTCCGTCTCCGTCAAGGCCGAGCGTCGTCGCAACAATTTCGCGCAGCTGCCGGTATGAGGACATGTCGAGTATGTGATATGCCCTTGCGTCTTCTATGTCTCGTCCGATGTATGCGACTTTATCAGCAATTTTTACGACACAGCCTTCCCATGTATACGGCTGGATGATTCCCGGACGTTTTATGGAATATAAATCTATCGCTTCGGTGCGCGGACGTATTCCCTGCTGATCTATTTCACCGCAGTGGCAGATAAGGCCGTCACGGACGGCATACGTAAGATTGAGAGGCTGCTGTCCGCCGTCCGGATCGGCGAGCGTTTCAATATAATCGGCAAAGAAAAGACTGTTGCGCTCATGCCAGAATTTCTTCGGGGCATTGACTCCGTCTTTCTGCTGTAACAGCAGGTTAAGACAGTCTTCTCCATGATGTCCAAACGGTGCATGCCCTATATCGTGGCCGATGGCAATAGCCGAAGCCAGCTGTTCATTCAGGCCGAGATATTTTGCAATAGTCGACGCGACGGAAGCAACGTGGCTTACGTGTTCCATACGCGTACAGATGTGGTCATTGTGAGGTGCGAAAAACACCTGGGTTTTGTGTTTCAAACGGCTGTAAGCCTGGCAGTGAAGCAGACGTGTATAATCGCGTTCAAAATCGGAACGGATATCGTTTCCCCGTCCGTACAGTGGTGTCTCCCGCATTATACTGTTATCCCAGTTTTCATGTCCGGCGCAGCAGCTGACATTTTTGAATAAATCTTTCATAAGCCCTTTTGCCTGTAAGTCTGTTTTAACGATGCGGTTGCTTTTCTGCAGGAGATTATCCCGACAACCGGATTTATTTTCGTAAGTAAATAATAGTAAAGAATTGTAAAAAAATAAAGACCACCGTCAAAAGGAGGAAAAACGGTGGTCTTTAATAGAGTTATGCATTGGCTGCTTGCTTTATACTATAAAAAGCAAATAAACAGCGGATACGTTACAAACTGCAAAGAAAATTTCATAAAACAACGGCCGGTTATTTATTCGCATCTTGACAAAATACGTAAATCTGTTATTCTGTAATAACCGATATTATGACAAAAAGGCATAATTTGTCAATTTGCTTCATAGGAGACTAATATGGCTAAAAAATACGCATTTTTATTTCCAGGTCAGGGGGCTCAGGAACAAGGCATGATGAAAGATGTTTGTGAATCCTTCCCTGCTGCACGCAGCGTTCTTGATGCTGTTTCATCGATTACCGGGAAAGATATGGTAAAACTGCTCTGGGAAACGGAACAGTCAGAGCTGAGCCGCAGCGATAACAGTCAGCTTGCAATTACGACTGCTTCACTGGCAGTATGCGGAGTGCTTAAAGAGAAAGGAATCGTGCCGGCTGCCGCTATGGGATTCAGCCTTGGCGAATTTCCTGCACTTTGCGTTTCAGGCGTCCTTTCCTTTGAAGATGTTATCCGCGTGGTACAGGTGCGCGGCAAGATCATGCAGAAAGTGTGTGAAGATATTGCCACTGCAAATGCCGGCCATGCTCCCGGAATGAGTGCAATTATAGGCCTTCCTCCCGAGAAAGTTCTGGAAATCTGCAGCGGACTAAAAGATGTATATGCTGCAAACCTGAACAGTCCGAAACAGACTGTCATCAGCGGAACGGCAGACGGGCTTGCGGCAGCTGAAAAAGCAGCTACAGAGGCAGGTGCCCGTCGTGCAATCAGATTGTCTGTTGCCGGTCCGTTCCACAGCCCCCTTATGCAGAAAGCTGCAGATGAATTTGAAAAAGCGATTGCTGAAGTTGCATTCAACGATCCTGAGATAGATTTATTCAGTAATGTGACCGGCGGAAAGGTGACAAAGGGAAGCGATGCTAAAAAGAACGCAGTGCTCCACCTTACGCATCCTGTCCAGTGGATGTCGGAGGAAAAGGTTCTGGGAGACAGCATCACGGCTGATACAGCAAATGAATGGACAATTCTTGAACCTGGCGTCGGGAAAGTGCTAAGCGGTCTCTGGCGCGATTCCGGATTCGGCGACAAATGGACATGTGCGCCTGTCAATTCTGCTGAATCAATCAACGGAGTGCTGTAATGCTGCTTGCAGGTAAAAAAGCGCTTGTTACCGGTTCCAGCCGGGGAATAGGGCGGACAATCGTCGAGACGTTTATGAACGAAGGGGCGGAAGTATGGGGCCTGTGTTCCCATCCGTCCGCTGCAAAATCCGGGCTGGAAGCATTTGCAGCAGCTCATAATACCTCGTTCCATGAGATTTGCGCCGATGCGGGGGATACACAGCAGCTTACGGATACGGTAAAAGCTGCGCTTGAATCGTCAGGCGGATTTGACATTCTGGTAAACAATGCAGGAATTACGAAGGACGGACTTTCGTTCCGCATGAAGCTTGAGGACTGGCAGAAGGTGCTCGATGTGAATCTTACTGCGGTATTCCTTACTTCTCAGATTGTTTCAAACGATATGATTCATAAAAAGTCAGGCTCAATCATCAATATGACGAGCATTGTCGGTATTCACGGTGGAGCAGGACAGGTTAATTATTCTGCAAGCAAAGCAGGCCTTATCGGCTATACGAAAAGTCTTTCAAAAGAGGTCGGTTCAAGGGGCGTACGGGTGAATGCCGTTGCTCCGGGATATATCGACACTGATATGACAAAAGCTGTAAACGAAAAGGCCCGTGAAGCATGGCTCTCTCAGATTCCGCTTAAACGGGCGGGTCAGACGGCTGACGTTGCGAATGCAGTACTCTTTCTGGCAAGTGGATTGTCAACGTATATCACGGGACAGATACTCGGTGTTGACGGCGGAATGGGTTGTTGATTATTCATTTATAGGAGAATTATTAAAATGGAAAAACGCAGAGTTGTTATAACAGGGATTGGTGCTGTTACACCGCTTGGAAATTCTGTTGAAGAGACATGGGCAGCCGCGAAAGCAGGAAAGAGCGGAGTTGCGCTTATTACTCATTTTGATGCAAGTACATTTAAATCTAAATATGCCGGAGAAGTAAAGAATTTTGATCCGGCAAACTATATGGATCCTGTCGCAGCACGCAAAATGGCACGCTTTTCACAGTATGCTGTCGCAGCTGCAAAAATGGCACTTGACGATGCAAATCTTACTGACAATAAAGACGAACTCGCCAGAGCCGGAATTTTTATGGGCGTCGGAATCGGAGGCTTTGAAGTAACGGAAGACAGCTGCGGAAAATATCTTGCAAGCGAGCAGCACAGATGCCCTCCTATGGCTGTTCCGGAACTGATTCCGAACGAGGCGTGCGGCAATATCTGCATGGCATTCGGTATCCACGGACCTGCTCATACTGTGACGACGGCTTGTTCGAGCGGTACAGATGCAATCGGCGATGCACTTGATTTTGTGCGTTCCGGAAGACGTGATATTGTCCTTGCCGGAGGTGCGGAAAGCACAATCAACGGATTTGGTATTGCGGCGTTTGAAGTGCTCCATGCGCTTTCGACATCGTTTTCCGATAATCCTACGGCTGCCAGCCGTCCTTTTGATAAAAAACGCGAAGGTTTTGTCATGGGCGAGGGCAGTGCCATACTGATTCTTGAGGAATACGAGCATGCGAAAAAACGCGGTGCGCATATTTATGCAGAGCTTGCAGGTTATGGTTCTTCAAGCGACGGATATCATCTTACGGCACCGAATCCGGACGGAGTGTGCGGTGCGGCCGCAATGTCGGAAGCGCTTGCCGATGCAGGTTTGAAACCGGAGGAAATCCAGTATTACAATGCGCATGGGACGAGTACGCATATAAACGATCCCAGCGAAACGAATATGCTCAAGATTGCATTCGGTGAAGAGAATGCAAAGAAACTGCATATTTCCTCAACTAAAAGTATGACAGGTCACTGCCTTGGCGCGACCGGTGCAATCGAAGCTATGTTCTGCATAAAGGCCATTACTGACAGTTTCATTCCGCCGACAATCAATCTTGAAGATCAGGATATTGAAGGCGGCTGCGATCTTGATTACACGCCTAATAAAGGTATTGAATGCAGCGTAAACTGTGCAATGAGTGCGACGTTCGGTTTCGGCGGCCATAACGGCGTTATAGTTATCAGGAAGGCAGAATAATGAGTCTTACGAAAGATGTGGAATCCCTGCTTCCTCACAGAAAACCATTTCTCTTTGTCGATGAAATTGTTTCCTGCGACGAAAAGGGGAGCGTAAGTACCCGCAGGTTTACGGACGATGACTTCTTTTTTAAGGGACATTTTCCCCAGTATCCGGTCGTTCCCGGCGTCATTCTTATTGAAACAATGGCCCAGGCAGGCGGAGCGGCGCTGAGCTATCAGAAAAAATTCAAGGAAGGCAGTTTGTTCTTTCTTGGTACTGTAGACAAAGTGAAGTTCCGTCATCAGGTTCGTCCGGGCGATACCGTCCGTATGGAAATAACAAACCTGCGTGTGACAGAACACATGGTAAAGCAGTCGGGCAAGGCCTATGTAGGCGAAACCCTCGCCGCAGAGGCCGAATGGATGTGTTTAGTGGGATCTGCTGACCCATCCAAATAGATTTTTTAAGGTACTTGGGAGAGTTTGGCGCACAGTTGTGCGCCTTTTTTTATTCGTGCAGGGGAGATTCTAAACCCCGCTGATTGCAGGGTTTGCGGCGTATTGACTTTTATGCCGTCAATTATAGTTCTGCTTCATCCATTCTGCCAGCCGTTTATTCAACGGCTCTATCGGCTTTCCTCCGGTATTCTCGACTTCTTCTTTCAGATACGGAACGACAATTCCCCCTTTCATGCTCGTCCAGTCCGGCGGGAGTTTTTCAGGTACACTGAGCATTTCTGCAGGCGGTGTATTTGTAAGCAGCATCGTAACATACAGCGGAAGTATGTGCTCGTTTACTTCCTTTATGGACGAAAAGCCGCCGGCAATACCGAACTGATCAGTATCCAGATTCATCTTTGTTTTATGTTCGAGGATTTCATGCTGCGTGTCGGCGTTGAGAAGCCATGCAATAAAGGTTGATGCCTGGCTGGGGTGTTTTGCCCGCTGAGTAATTCCGAGCATAACCAGAGAATCTTCAATCGGGATTTTTTTATTCTGATATATCCACCGGTAGTCAATATGTGCCGTCTGTTCGGACGAAAGAAGGAACAGCTGGTTGCTTGTTGTATACGCAAAAAGCGTCCTTCCTGACGTGACCTGTTTGTATGCAGGCATATACAAATATTTATAGATAAAATCCTGTTCGATTTTCGAAGACGTATTTGCACTCGCAGTCCATTTTTGCAGATATGTAATTGAATCAGCAAGCCCTTCATTATTCCATGTAAAAACGTTTTTCGATTCACGGAATTTAACACCGGTGGCTTTTGCTGCAAAATAAAGAAAATCGCTGTTGCTCTGCGGTGCAAAACCAATCCGCGTATAAATACCGTTTTCTTTCTGCTTATTATATGCGGCGCCTGTTTTTTGTATCTGGTCAAGGGACAGCATGTAGTTGTCTTCAACAAGTTCCTGATTATCCGTCGAGAAAATAACGGCGGGAAGATTGAAACTGACAGGAAGCAGATACTGCGTGCGTTTTACTTCACCAGCCTGAAGAAGCTGAGGATAAAAAATGGAAGAAGAGATGTTTTCTTTGTCGAATATCGTATCAAGAGGGCGAAAACGTCTGTTTGTTTTTTCCGTACGGAGCCATGGGCCGATGACAATATCAGGAGGAGTTTCATCTTTGTCTGTAGAGAGAGCTTTTGACGGATTTGCCTTATAGACAAGAATTGCCTTTTCTTCCTCGTGTGTACTGTTGAATAATTCAACGTAAGACACAAATTCCGGGATATTTGTCCAGATTATGACATGTTTTTCTTTCTGTACTGAACATCCTGTGTGCAGCAGAACTGCTGCACACAGAAAGGCCAGAGATGCAATGCGGGCAGCAGTCTTATGCACGTCCCATTTCTTCAGCTGTTTCATATATATCAGAGTATACCGATTCGATTTTGTCTTCGTCTATACTGCTGAATGCAACGCGGAGCGTACAGCTGTCGATTGAAATTGTTCCGATTCCTTTTTCGTTGAGGAGTTTTTTCCGCATATCTTCCGCATTTACTTTGTTCACGTGGAAACTCATGAAATAACCGGAATTGAAAGGCATCGGCTCAAGGACGGATGATGTGTGTGTGTCCACAAACGTACGTACCGCATGATAGCGTGTTTCGAGAATTTTGCGGAAAGCTGCCTTCTGCTCTTCCAAATCAGGATCTTTAAATGCATGGATAAGCAGTGACTGTGCCGGCGTCGAAATGCACGACACAGACGAACGGATGATACCCATCAGTTTTTTAACAAGCGCATCGTACTGCTCATCTGTAAATCCTTTGCAGCCGAATGTGATAAATCCGCATCTGAAGCCCCAGACGAAATCCTCTTTTGTGGGACCGTCGATTTTGACAGCAAGTACGTTTTCATGTATATCAGCAAGATAGGCAAAGAGTGACTGTTTCTCGATGTTCTCTTCATAGGCGAGCCCGAAATACGCATCATCGCTTACGATGAGAAGTTTTGCACCGCTTTCCGCCGTTTCTTTTATGATGCGGCAGAGTTCTTCTGTTTCCCTGTGATTCGGGCTGTATCCCGATGGATTCTGCGGAAAGTTAAGAAGCAGCCGTACTGAACCGTATTTTTCTGCTTCTTTTTTTACGGCTTTTTCGAGAGCCGGAATATTAAAGTTTCCGTTCTCAAACATCGGGAACTGGTGGAATTCAGCTCCCCTGCGGGTTTCCACTACGAGTGCGTAATTATCCCACGAAGGATCCGGCGCAAGGAGCGGTTTTGTATCGTCAACGAATAAATCCGCCATATATGAAATACCTGCGGTAAGTCCCGGGACAGCTGCAGGAAGCGATATTTTTTTATCTTTCAGCAGCGGATTTTTCTGGACGATTTTTTCCTGCCATGTTTTCCGCAGATCAGGATTTCCTGCTGTCGGCGCATATGCCACGAGTTCGGCCGAAGTAAGGTCCGGGACATGTTTCTGGATGCAGGGAAGTATTGCAGGCTTCCCCTTTATGACTGTCATGCCGATAGTTCCGTTTGCCTTAGAAGCGGCTTTTTTAGCCTCTCCACTTTGTGCAATGATTCCCTTAGGAAAATACATCCGTCTGCCTATGTCTGAAAACAGGGCTTCTGCTGAGGTGTGTTTCAGTATATCGTTTAATTCTTGTGCTAAAGAGTTTAACATGATAGAGTAGATTATTCTGAAATGCGGTGTGATTGTCAATTGTAAAACTGCATATTTATGCAAATTCGGGGCTCTAACATGGAAAAAGATAACATAAAACAGGAAGATTTGACGGAATGTCGGAATCTTATAGAAAAATGCCGTAAAGAAGCACAGAAAAGGATAATCGGGCAGGATACGCTCCTGAACGGTATTATGACTGCGTTTATTGCCGGCGGTCATGCCCTGCTGGAGGGCGTTCCGGGGCTTGCAAAAACGCTCACCGTAAAAACGTTTGCAGAAATATCAGGCCTCAATTTTAACCGCATTCAGTTTACACCTGATCTGCTGCCGGCCGACGTTTCAGGTACGCTCATCTACGAGCAGGCAAAAGGCACGTTTTCGGTGCGGAAAGGGCCTGTGTTTACGAACGTCGTTCTTGCCGATGAAATTAACCGGGCTCCTGCAAAAGTGCAGTCGGCCATGCTCGAAGCAATGGAGGAGCGGCAGGTAACAATCGGGGAAGAAACGTACAAACTTCCTGAACCGTTTTTCGTCCTTGCAACACAGAACCCGATCGAACAGGAAGGAACATATAATCTTCCCGAAGCGGAACTTGACCGTTTTCTGCTTAAACTTGTCGTTCCGTATCCTACACAGGAAGAGGAACATGCAATTGTAAAGACAGCTGGAAATGCATCATCCGTTCCTGTCCAAAAGATACTGACTGCCGCCGATTTAAAGAAATTCCACAGTCTGCTCAATGTGATTGTCTGTGACGACAAAATTGTCGACTATATCGTCTCGCTCACAAGCGTAACGCGGCCGACGTCAGGAAAAAAATCATCTGACCACGACATTACGCGGTATATCACGTTCGGAGCCTCTCCTCGTGCCGGTATTGCACTCCTGCAGTGCGCCAAGGTGTCTGCTTTGTTCCAGGGGCGTTCGTTTGTGCTTCCCGAAGACGTGAAAGCAGTCGCTGCCGACGTGCTGAGGCATCGTCTTGTCCTTTCCTATGAAGCTGCCGCTGACAGTATTACAGCCGACGAAATTATTTCGCGAATTCTTGATTTTGTACCGGTTCCGTAAAGATGAAGCATCTTCTTGCTCAGAACAGAGACTCTCTCTCAAAAAAGGCGTCTGCACTCCGCATTGCATCGGTGAAGCTTGCGGACAGCCTGAAAGCCGGTTCATTCCGTTCCTTATACAGGGGTCAGGGAATCGAGTTCAGCGGTGTGCGCGAGTACCTGCGGGGCGACGATGTGCGTGCCATCGACTGGAACGTTACGGCACGCATGTGCAGGCCGTATGTGAAAATGTTTGAGGAAGAGCATGAACTGCAGATATTTCTTATTGTCGACAGATCGTTTTCCATGTTTACGGGGACAGGCAGAAAATCCCGGTATGAAACAGCTGCAGAAGCCGCCGCACTTATAACAATGGCTGCTGAAGTGAATGCAAGCAGCATAGGAGCCGTTATTTTTGACGGGAAAATACGCTTTTCCTGTACACCGGAAAGCGGACGTAAACGCACCATGCTGCTTCTTACCTGTCTTGACGAAATTGATGAAAACGGCATCACGGGGTCGGTACTCGGCAACGCGCTTACCGGTGCCGGCAGAATGCTTAAAAAGCGTTCGCTTGTTTTTATTTTTTCTGATTTCCGCAGCACATCGTGGGTTAATCCCCTTGCATTTCTTGCACAGAAAAACGATGTTGTTGCGGTCCGCATTACAGATCCGTCCGATAACGAACTGCCCGAAATGGGGACAGTTCCTTTTACGGACTGCGAAACGGGAAAGAGACTTGTGCTGCCGACTTCTTCTTCTTCGTTCAGAAACGCATGGCGGGCTGACAACAGAAAAATTTTGGAAAAATGGCAGGAAGCCTGCATAAAGCACGGTGTAATGCCGCTTACTATATCTTCTGAAGATGAACCTGTCCGCGTGCTTTCAAGTTTTTTTGCACGCAGGGGGCAGTCTTGATGAAAAAATTAATAACAGCGGCTGCCGCAGCGTTGCTGGCCGTTTCCCTTCTTTCTGCGCAGACGGACATTACACAGGTTACGTTTCCAAAAAAAATATTCATAGGAGATACTGTTGAACTGCGGTATACGTTCCGATCTCCTGTTGATTTTTTTTCCGATAAGGAAGATTCCGTCGTTGCCAGGAATATAGACGTAAAATCGCTTCAGTTTGAACCGGAAACAGATGATTATACAATAACGAAAGCTTCGCTGGAACGCACCGGTCTTTCATATACATTCAGCATGACGTTTATGCCCTGGCGTACCGGCAACATAGATTTTCCGCCGTTTGACCTTGCAAGGGCTGTATACCGCAAAGCTTCTTCGGAATTCGCGATTGATTTACAGCCCGTTGTTGTTTCTACAATACTACAGAAAGCTGACGATACGACGCTCCGTCTGCCGGCAGGGCCGCTCCTGCTTCCGGGAACTATGTATACACTGTATGGGTTCGCCATCGCAATAATTATTATTTTAATACTGTTAATCAGGCTGATTGTGAAATGGCCTGTCATATACAATTCGCGCAGGGAAAAGAAACTGATGCGCACATATGCGCGTAATGCCAGAAATCTGTTCCGTCAGCTCCGCCGCCTTGAAAAATCGGGAGAAAGGATTACCGATGCGGAATTCTGTACGGAACTGCAGCAGCTTGTCCGCCGTTACCTTGCCGTCAGATTCGGCTATGATTTTACCACGGTTATGACTTCGCAGTTTGCAGCAGTCTTTGATAAACTCACCGCCGGGACAATGCCCGGAAAAAAACAGGATGCCGCGGAAGCTCTTGCATCGGTCATGCATCGCACTGATTACATACGCTATGCCCATGATTCTCTTGATTCAAAGCGTCTGCCGGCAGAACAGTATGCCGCAAAGCTTGGAGAAAGGGAAAGGGAATCGCTTGTTGCCGCAATATACGATTCGGTAAACAGCTTCGAGGAGGTACAGCAGAATGCCTGATTTTCAGAACCCGGCAGCCTTCCTTCTTCTGCTTTTTGTCCCGGTCTTGTATTTACTGCGCTGGCTTGGAATTTTTTCCAGAATTTCTCTTCCGGTTACGTTTGCCGACTGGGGCGGCCGTGCTTTTGAATGGAAAAGCAGTCTGCGGAATTTTGCATCCCATGTATCCCGCGTGCTGACAATTGCAGCCTTTGCGCTGGCAATAGCCGGCCTTGCAGACCCCGTTGTGTATCATCAGGAAAAAGTCTATACGTCACGCGGTGCCGATGTACTCTTCGTCGTCGACACAAGTCCCTCGATGGCCGTAAAGGATATTGCCGGTATTTCCCGCCTTGATGCTGCCCGGAGGGCGATTCGTACGCTTACGGCTGACAACGGCGGATTTTCATTCGGTCTTGTCGCCATGGCAAGTGAAGCTGCTGTCGTTGTGCCGCCAACAACGGACCACGATATATTCCTTTCCCGCCTTGACTCTCTGACCGTCGGCAATCTCGGCGATGGTTCCGCAATCGGAACGGGATTAAGCACTGCAGTGTATCATCTTGTGTCGTCCTCGGCTCCGAAAAAGTGCATAGTGCTCATTACCGACGGTGAAAATAATGCAGGCTCCATTCATCCTGAAACTGCAGCTGAACTTGCCGGTAAAAATAATATTCAGCTGTACACGCTCGGAATAGGAACCCGCGGAACAGTACCGCTTGATTACGTCGATCCGAAAACGGGAAAAGTATATTCCGGCTATCTTGATTCAAATTTCGATCCGACTGTACTCAAGCAGCTTGCACTGTCCGCAGGCGGCAGATATTATGGAGTTCAGACAATCGGGGAACTTGCTAATGCTTTGTCGGCAATCGGGCATG
This sequence comes from Treponema sp. UBA1793, assembly GCA_002314445.1. GTDB lineage: Bacteria > Spirochaetota > Spirochaetia > Treponematales > Treponemataceae > Treponema_D. The sequence goes on along the minus strand of DCFX01000083.1, from coordinate 71,522 downwards.
ACGTAAATGTCGTCCAGACATATCATCTGAAAACAAGCAGCGAGCGTTATTATAACAGGCTGCTTCTTGCTTCCGCAGTTTTGTTTGTGCTTGCATGGTTTATACGACGCATTTATTTGCAGGAGTTTATGTAATATGTTTTTTCCCTGTGAACGTCCTTATGCATTTTACGGTCTCATCCTGCTTCTTCCCGCTGTCCTGCTTTCGATAAACAGATACAGGAAGATTATCAGGCAGTCAAAGAAAATTACCGCTGCAGAAACGTACGTTCCAAACGGTAGGCGTACGGCCCGTCTGTCGCAGACAATCATGCTGCGGACTGTACTGCGCTGTTTTGCGTGGGTTATGCTTGTGTTTGCGTACGCAGGTTTTTCCTGGGGAACGTACGAAGTGCCCGTTCAAAAAAGCGGCAGTGCGGTTTCTTTTGTCTTTGATATTTCATACAGTATGAATGCTGATGATGCGCCCGGAGGATTAACCCGGCTTCATGCTGCTGCAAAATATGCTGACATGCTTTTATCCCGGATGGGAGGTGTGTCGGTTTCCGTCGTTCTTGCGAAAGGTGACGGCGTTATCGTCGTCCCCCTTACGGAAGATACCGAGGTCGTGCAGTCTCTTCTCGGAACCCTGTCATCTGATTTAATGACGGCAGCAGGGACGTCGCTGGGAAAGGGAATAGAAGCTGCGCTCCGCTCGTTTCCGCCTGATTCTGCACAATCGGAGCGTATCTGGGTGTTTACCGACGGCGATGAAACAGACGGGCAGCTGACAGGGGCACTGGAAGACTGTATAAAATTCGGCGTAAGTGTTTCGCTCATAGGTTTTGGAACTGAGCGTGAAGTTGAAGTGACAACCGGGGACGGCAAAACAAAAGTCGCTACGGCTCTCCGCTCTTCCAGAATGAAAAAAGCCGCCGCTCAGGTTACGAAATTGGGATACGGAGTAAACTCTGACACTGCGGTAAAATATATTGATGCAACCGAAGCCGGTTCAGCTCTTGAACTGCTGCATCCTTTACAGGCTGATGCCCCGGCCGACAGCAAAAATCTTTCCGCCGTTTCTTACGAAGTTCGTCCGGTGGAAAGATATTCATTGTTTCTTGTTCTGGCTCTTGTCTTTTTTGTATTAAGTTTCGCCGTAGCGGAATTTGAACCGGAGAACAGGCATAAGATACTGCATAAGAATTTAGTGCTGGCTGTCATGCTTTGTACATGCCCTTTCATTTTTACATCATGCAGCGGCGGACGGGTTGGAAATGCGAAGGAAATACTCCGGAGTTCATGGGCATGGTATCAGAAAAAATACCGCAGTGCAATTGCGGGCTTTCTCCGCGCCGAAGAAAATGCATACCAGGAAAACGATAAAGTCACCATGCAGTACGCTCAGTATGATCTTGCTTCAACGTATATTATGCAGGGAGAATACAATGTTGCAGCCGGATGTCTCAAGCGGATTACCCCCGATGCACCGTCACAGGTAAGGTACGCGGCATATTATAACTGCGGAATTGTCGCATACCGCAACGGTAATTACAGCGAGGCCGTCGACTGCTTCCGTAATGCATTAAAAGTCGATAACTCAAAAATTGAAGCAAAGGAAAATCTTGAAATAGCGCGTCATCAGCAGACTGCAAAAGAAGCCCACGGCAGGGAAGGCGAATTGATTCCTGTGACTGAAAACGACAACGATATTTCAACGGTCGAAAGCGCAGTATTCCAGAGAATACGGGAGAATGATGAGAAACAATGGAAAAACAGCGAGCCGGAACAAAAATCAGAATCAGCATCGGATTATTAATTCCATTATTAATCTTTGGTAATACTCTTTCTGCACAGACATATTCGCAGATGAAAGCACTCCGCATGATTTCGCAGAACGACGTGATATATGCGGGAAAGGAATGCCAGTTTTCGCTTGTTATTCCTTCTGCAAAAACAGCCGACGTTCAGATGGAGATACCGTCTCTTCCCGCAGGCGTAAGTTTTATTTCCATGCGCCGGACGGATTTTATAGAAAACGGCGTACAGTCGGGTACTAAAATAGATTTGCAGATCAGTTTCAGGGTACAGGGGGAATATAAGCTCCCTCCTCTTCGTGTAAAAGTAAAAAACCGGTCATATGACATTCCGTTTGACAGCGTAGTTGTACAACAGGATCCTGCCACACTCAGTCCCTGTCTGATTATTCATTTTGACAATGGTGTTGAAGTCAAAAACGCGCAGCCATCGCCTGAACCGTTGTTTTCTGTCCGGGCCGGCGACAAAATACGGTTTACAGTATATGTGCAGTATACTGTTCAGGTTATAAATTTTGAATGGAGCATTCCGAAGAATGCACTTTTTACAGAAGTAAAAAAATACAAAATTACGGAAGGAAAGCCACGCGGGAGCGGATTCTCAGCTGAACTCATACCTGTCGCCCGTTTCGAGTGGCAGCCCCTTGTTTCCGGTTTAACGGCATTGCCTGATATGCATCTTACAGCGACGTCATACGGTGGTATGCGTGTCAAACTTGTTCAGCCGGATATGCGTATTTCCGTGCTGCCCGCAGAAAAAAAGAAGACAGGAACTGTCAATAATAATGAAAGTTATTTTTCATATGCGTTTACCGAGACTGAAAATGTAAATGACAGTAAAGCCCGTACTGACATAAGTGAGGAAAACTGTAAAAAACTTGCGGAACTGCGCATACGGGAACGTCATTCGCCCGTACCGTGGAAAGCTGCGGCAGAACGGCGGGCTTTTGAAAAAAAGCTCGGCATATCAGGCGGGCGTAATGAATCGAGCGAAATTTTATTTATTCTGCTTGTTATAGTTACTGCCGTATTTGTTTTGCTCGCCCTGCTGCTGTTTATACTGAAAAAAACTGCACGTGCCATTCCTTTTATAGTATGTGCCTGTGCAGCGTTTGTTTGTACCGTCATTGCAGGAGTACACCTTTCATCTTTGTATGGAATTTTTAAAGGCGGAAGCATACGCTCTGTCCCTGATGTTGCTTCCGGTTTTGTTTCTCCGGTGGCAAGCGGGCAGCGTGTACGTATTGAAGAAATTACGGGAAAGTGGATATACATCCAGTACGGCAGTACAGGCGGCTGGGTTTCCTCTTCTTCCATCATTGTGATAAAATAAGTAATCAAGTATCAGGAGGAGCAGCATGGATTTTGGAGATATTCTGGACCAGTGGGACGAACAGCAGAAAGCCGCTTCAAGGAAACAAAAGGAAAGCGGAAAAAATCAGGTATCCCATAAAAAAGCAAATGCGCCGACAGAAGCAGAGAAGGCTGCAGCAGGCAGCAGAATAATCGACAACGGATTTGATAAACATATAAATCCTGAAGAAGCATGGCTCCGCAGATACGGTACGGTCGATAAAGATAAAATCTCCGATGAAATGGCGAAACACGTCAGAGAAAATTCACAACAGTATCTCAGGGAACTGCCTGTTGAAGCCCGTCTTGATCTTCATGGATTGACACAGGAAGAAGCAAGAAGCCGCCTCGGTATGTTTGTGGGTGACTGCATACGCCGCGGATTGCACAAAGTTATTCTGATTCACGGTAAGGGGCTGCATACGACAGGCAGTGATCCTGTGCTCGGTGAAGTAGTGCGGAAATTTATTGAATCCGATAAACGCTGCGGCATGTCGGGCCATCCGGATAAGCGTATGGGCGGCAACGGAGCCACGTGGCTTATATTAAAATCATGATTACTGATTCAGAAGGAGCTGCTATGAAAATTCACGAAATTGACAACGGAGTAATTTCAATTGCCGTACGGGAAAAGGGGGCTGAGCTTGCATCTATAAGAAAAGACGGTAAGGAATATTTATGGAATGCAGATCCTTCCGTGTGGAACAGATCTGCACCTCAGCTTTTCCCGATTGTCGGAACTCTTAATAATAACGAGTACGTCTATAACGGAAAGACATACGGCATGTCGCGTCACGGTTTTGCGCGAGACAGCATGTTTACGCTTTCAAGAAAAACAGACACAGATATCTGTTTTGAGTTCCGCGATACAGCGGAAACGCTTGCCGTATATCCGTTTCCTTTTTTGTTCGAGGTGGAATACATACTCCGCAATAATGTGCTGACATACGTATGGCGTATTATAAATACAGGGGATAAAACAATGTACTTTTCCGTCGGAGGACACCCTGCTTTTATGTGCCCTGTTTCCGGGGGAAAAATTACGGATTGTTCTATTGGATTTGCAGGAAAGGAACCGGTAAACGAAATCAGGTGTGAAACAATAAACGCCGCCGGGCTTTTGCAATCCCGTTCCGATACATACGGACTTTCAAACGGCATTGTGCGGATTTCAGACGATATGTTTTCGCACGATGTCCTTATTCTTGAAAACAGCGGCGTTCATTCAATTTCCCTGCTCGATAAATCAGGAAAGACCTGGCTCCGCGTTGATTTTGACACGGATATTGTAGGTCTCTGGTCTCCGCAGGACAAAGGAGCACCCTTCCTTTGTATAGAACCCTGGTACGGCCGCTGCGACCGGGAAAATTTTAAAGGTGAACTGAATGACAGAGAATGGGGAAATTCCCTTGAAAGCGGGGAAAAATTTGAAAAATCATTTACAGTCACCGTCTTATAAGCAAATTTGGAAAAAATAGTTGGAAAACTATTGTAACATTTCCAATAAATGGCTATTTTTTATATAACGACTATGGTAGAAGATCTTTATGTGACACTTGGTGTGTCAAAAACAGCAACTGCTGATGAAATTAAAAAAGCATACCGGAATCTTGCGTTTAAATATCACCCTGATAGAAACCCCGGCGATAAAGCTGCCGAGGAGAAATTCAAGGCTATTAATGCAGCATACAGTGTGCTCGGCGACGAAACAAAACGTGCTCAATACGACCGCTATGGTTCTGCAACCGACGAATTCAATGCACAGAACCAATATCAGCAGCAGTATTCCCGCGGTCCTTCCGACAACGGAACGTACGACAGCGAGGATGCTTTCTGGCAATGGTTCGGCGGAAATGCCCAGAACACCGGCTATGACCAAAAGCGTTACACCTATACATGGTCGAACAGAGGCAGTTCCGAGACTAAAGACGAACTGCACTCCCAGCTTTACTCAAAAATTATGCAGGCTTTCTTTGGCGGGGTGATGTGCAGTTTTCTGGCTCCATTCCTACCGCTCCTGTCGTTTATCTGTTTCTTTGTTACAATAAACGGCATTGTCGGAACTGTAAAAGCGGTAATTGGACTTATTAGATTAGATAAAAAAAAGACTGATAAATAACCAATTTGTAATCAATCAGCGCTGACGGAATATGATTCTTCCCCGATTCAGATCGTACGGAGAAAGGGCCACCTTTACAGTGTCACCCGGAACGATTCTGATATAATGCTTGCGCATTTTCCCTGATAATGCTGCCAGAATGAGATGACCATTCTGCAGTTCGATCTTGAAAGTCGTATTTGGTAAAGCTTCTTTGACAACACCTTCGACTTCAATTGCTTCTTCTTTAGCCACAATTCCTCCAAAATAAAAACGTAACAAAATACGAAAAAAGTTGTTTTTTTACTAATTTGCTCTTATATTAGTATGAACAAAACTTATAGACTTGTCAACACAAGTGAAAACGGGAGTACCAACTTATGGATAAGAAATTTGTCGAGACTATAAAAAAAGATTTGCTTGCACAGCGCAATGTGATTCTGGAGTCGCTCGCAGGGCAAAGCGATGACATGAAAAAGCTGGTAAAGTCGGCAGAAGCCGGTGATGTTATAGACGTAGCGTCGGATGCAATTGACCGTACGCTGCTTGATTCACTAGGTTCTCAGGATGCGGCCCGACTGCAGCTTATTGACAGTGCTCTTGACCGCATCCAGCAGGGCAAATACGGGCTGTGCATAAAATGCGGCAAGGAAATTCCTCAGCAGCGGTTAAAGGCACTTCCGTATGCGCTTATGTGTGTTACCTGTGCCGCTGCGGAAGAACGCAAACATAGATAAGTCGTACGATTTGCATCCCTGCAAATCGTACTTACCGGGAATTGCCCCGGCTCGCGCAACGAGCTCGCCGGGATTCCCGCTTGCATAAGCCGCCATCCATGGCGGGGACATGATAAGGAGACTCCAGTCCCCTTATTTTGATTCTTCTAAACGTCGTCTATTATTCGTGCGGAGGGTTTAATA
>DCFX01000083.1:17145-65009 GCA_002314445.1 Treponema sp. UBA1793 | reverse complement strand
GCTTGCGGCGGGGTTATTGATTACATGCCGTTCGGGGGAAATATTCTGTATACCGTTCGTAAAAGGGAATGCGGAGCAGAAAATAAGCCCGCGTGCGACCCTGAGCGGAGCGAAGTTGGAGCTTAAGCGGATTATTTTCTGCAGGAGCATTCCCTTTTACAAATGCACGACAATAATTTTGTTTTTAAAAATCCAATGCATAATAAACGCACGAAAAGTATAAATTGGTTATATCTTTTGACTTTTTACGGAGCCGGCGTCCAGAAAAAGTGATTCTGTGTAACCGGCTCTTTTTGCAGCTGCGGCTGCGCGGTCAAACGCACAGTCCAGGTCCTGTCCGCGGTGAGCGTCAGAATTTATCATGACGGGCACTCCTGTATCATGGAGTATTGCAAGAAAGTCAGCAGAAGGATAAACGTCGTCCATTGTTCCGCGGGCAATAGCGCCTGTATTTATTTCTGCGATGACGCCGGAATGTTTTGCACTGTTTGCGGTAGCTACAAGCTCGCTGCGGTACCAGCTTTCGGTTTCATCAAAGAAATGCAGCTTCCAGTTCTGCTTGCGGATAACGTCGGGATGACCCCAGATCGCAAAGTCTCCTTTTTGCAGCATTTCGCGCTGCAGCGCAAAATACGTGCAGACAGCTTCCTTTTCGTTGCCGTTAAAAAGTTTTTTTATGCCGGACTGTATGTTTTCAGCATCGTCGTCGGCGCCGAAATTTCCGTTTTCATTCATAATATAGTGCACCGAACCGATGAGGTAGTCGGGGTGGAAGGGGGCATAGTCACTCATTCTCGGGATTGTTAATCCGGGGACGTAGTCTGCCTCGAATCCGCAGAGTACCTGCATGCGTCCGCTGTATTCTTCCTTCAGGTTCTGGATGACGCCTGTGTATTTATTGAAATCGCGCGGTGCAATATGCCATAGAGATGCAAACGGGTACATACTGTGCCCGGAAAATCCGAGAATATCGAATCCTTTCGTAAATGCGGTTTTAGCCATATCTTCGGCGCTTTCCTTTCCGTCGCAGAATGTCGTGTGTGTATGATAGTTAGTCTTCAGAATCTTTTGTTCGTTCATATTTTTCTTTCTTCCATTTATCAGAACTTAATTCAAAGAATGTGAATTCATCTTTGAATGCCATAAAACTCTTTTGTACCCCTTCTTTATCAGACCCTTTTGCGTACTTGTTTATCAGACCTCCGAATTTTGCAAGTGAATTTGCGGAAATTGCCGCCGAACTTCCTTTCAGTGTATGTCCGATGCGCCGGAGTTCATTGAAATCACAACTTTTTATTGCCTGTTCTGTGTGACACAGAAGCCCTGCTGTCTGGCTCCTGTAATCGTCGATGAGCTGGCAGCCAAGCATAACATCGTTGCTGATAGTATCCTCGAAATCTTTCTGATCCCAGGATTCGTTTATCGGTGCCGTGCGGCTGTCCAGAATTGCAATATCTTTTGCTTCCGGCAGTTCCATGACAGTCCGCCATTTTTCAACGACAGCTTTTACCGCGCTTCGTTTAAAAGGTTTTACCAGAATGTCATTCATACCGATTTTTCTGTATTGCTCAAAATCATTCTCATCGTTGTTTGCAGTACATGCAACGATAATGCCGGAATAATTCTGTTTACGGAGCTGTCTGGCGGCATCAGTACCGTTCATGACAGGCATCTGGATATCCATAAAAATCAAATCGACTGCAGGATTACGTGAAATACAGTCTACCGCTTCCTTTCCGTCTTCAGCTTCGACGACATCGGCACCGTATCCTTTGAGAAAGGTGACGAGCAGCCTTCTGTTGAGCGGATGATCTTCCGCAACAAGGATTGTAAGCCCCTTTGCTGCTTCGGAATTGTCTTTGCCGGGGTTCTCATCATGCTCCTGCTCATCTCTGTTTGAATCTACCGTTTCAAGTTCGGGCGGGGCATCATATGTTTCCTGCAGCAGAGAGACAAGAAACTGCCTTTTGACCGGTTTGTACAAATAACCGTTAAAAAGGTTGATGAGCTTCATTTTTGCCTCTGCACCCATTTGCCCTTCGGGTACAAGCAGATAAAGCTTGACTTTATTTATTTCAGCATCTTCTCTTATTTCCCATGCAAAATGCCATCCGTCAACTTTCGGCATTCCCATGTCGACAAAGACGATGTTAAACGGTTTTCCGCTTTTTGCAGCGTATTTCATTTTCAGCTTTGCGCTGTCGGCATTGTCGCAATCCTGAATATCCGTAAAATCAAGGGATTCCAGTTTCCGTTCCAGGCTTTTCATTGCAAGTGCATTGTCGTCGACGACGAGAATGCGCGAATCCCGGGGGATGTTGTCGACGGTATGTTCTACAGGAGGATTTGGAGCTGCGACAAGTGGCAGGGTAAACCAGAAAATCGAACCGCCCGAAGGATTTGATTTTACGCCGATTTCTCCGTGCATGGCGGTAACAAGACCTTTACAGATTGCAAGCCCGAGTCCCGTGCCGCCGTATTTACGGGTGGTCGATGTATCCGCCTGATAGAAATCGGTGAAGAGCTTCTTCCGTTTGTCCTCCGGAATGCCGATCCCCGTGTCGGTGACTGTAAACAATACAGTCCTGCTGTCGTAACGTGACAATTCTATGTGGATATATCCTTTGGTTGTAAATTTAACGGCGTTCTTAATGATATTAAGCAGTATCTGCTGGACTCTCGTCGGGTCTCCGATTACAAGCTGCGGCAGGGTATAGTCGACGTCCGTAACGAGTTCCAGTCCTTTTGTAAATGCCTCAACACTCACGAAATCAACGACGCGCTCTGTTATCATTGCAATATCGTATGGAATCGATTCGAGCTTAAATTCCTGTGATCTGATTTTTGTAAAATCGAGGATGTCATTGACGAGGGCAAGGAGTACATTCGTGCTGAACTGAATCTGGCGGACATATTCCTGCTGTTCATTGTTCAGTTTTGTGTCCGAAAGAAGTTCCAGCGTTCCGGTAATTGTCTGGACAGGTGTACGGATTTCATGAACTGTGCTTGCCAGAAAAGTGAGTTTCTGGTCAGAATCGTCAGTATTAGATTTTCCCATGAAGAAGTTCTATTGATTTTTGGATGATCACTTCAGGTTTCTGCGGTTTTACTAAATACCGTTTTGCGCCGAGACTGAGTGCCTGGACTACCGCTTCCTTTTGAGTGGTCTGCGAATAAACCATAATCGGTATGCTGCTGTCGGATTCCTGAAGGCGCTGCAGAATGTCGAACCCTGAAATTCCCGGCATGAAGATATCAAGGATAACAAGATCGTATTTGTGCTTGTTAAACCCTGTAATGAATTCTGTACCGTTATTGTATAAATCGCAGGAAGCTCCGATCGATTTGAATGAATTTTCAAGAAGCCTGAGAATGACCATATCATCGTCGACTATGGCAATGCGGAGTACGTCCCCAAGTGAATCATCATCCTGAATCACTCCTGAGTCGGAATAGAATCGTGTTTCAATGGAACCGGGAATCTGCTCATCTCCGGGTGTAAGTATCCTGTCGGTGATAAGATCCGATATATTCGAGAAAGAACTGCTGTCGACGAGCGAGTTGAGTACCTGTGCAAGGTTCGTTGCCGTTTCAAGTCCGCTGTACCGGGGGTGTCCGCTTATAAGGTCACGGGTAAAAGTATTGAATGAAAGGACTTTTACGTTTTTATTCTGAATTTTCGGATTTGAAAGCACATTGTCCAGCAGCTGTTCAAGATTTGAACCGTCGACAAAAGTAAGGTCAAGATTCGTCATCATGAGAATGACTTTTGGATTTTCTATCGTCTCGTTCTCAATCATTTCCGAGAGTTTGTATTTCAGCAGAGCCAGTTTTTCCCTGTTCAAGCCCTGTGCGACTTCTATAAAAATGATGTTCCCGTTGTGATGTATGTCGAGTACACAGGGAGTGACATCCATAGAGAACGAAAGTTTGAGGATATGCCCGATGGATTCAAAAAGTACGTCGAACTTTATCGGTTTTGTAAAATATTTAATCACGCCGAACTGAGCAAGGATGGCAATTCTGGTCCGTTCGACAAGAGGTCCTGCCGCAATAATCGGTATATGAGAAGCATTCGGATCATTGTACTTTTTTTCCAGAAATTCAAGAAGATCTTCAAAGCTGTTCTGAACGTCGAGGATTACAAGGTCAGGAAGAAGAGAAATCATCTTGGTAAAAGCATCTCGTTTTCCCTGTGCTATCGAGACAGAAACTTTTTCTGTCGAAAGCTTGTCTTTGAGAAACTCGCGGAAAAGGGGCGAGGCATCGACGATTATAACATTTTTCATATATATTTATTCTATACAGAATAATAAAAACTGACAAGTCTAAAATATTCCTTTATATTTTGCAATGTTTGGGTTATGATAATAGTATGATAAAGGCGGCTGTTTTTCTTTCTGACGGATTTGAAGAAATCGAAGCTCTTACCGTAGTTGATTATCTGCGGCGGGCAGAGTGTGATGTTTCCATGATTGCGGTTCCTGTTGCAACAATGAAAGCCCTCAATATGCCGACAGGCGCCCATGGAGTGACAGTCAGCGCTGACTGCGGTCTTGATGAATATCTTGCAGGTCTGCATGACGCACTTCCCGACTGCGTGTATATACCGGGAGGAATGCCCGGTGCGGCAAACATCGGAGCAGAACACCGGGTGATAACGTTTATTCAGAAATGCTATGCTGAAGGGAAACTTATCTCGGCAATCTGTGCTGCTCCTGCTGTAGTCCTCTCTAAAACAGGCATTCTTGCCGGCCATAAATATACATGCTATCCCGGCATGGAAGAGGGAATAATCGACTACTGCGGAAATTCAGAAAACATGATGAAATGCATGAAAGACAGCATGCTCGTGCGGAACGTTCCGTTTATTACTGACGGTACGATTGTTACAGGACGCGGCCCTGGCTGTGCCGAACAGTTTGCAATGGAACTTGTACGTATTCTGTTCGGTGAAAAAACTGCAGAACGTATTCATGACGGCAGTATTCAGCGGTAATTACATCTGGTAATTGATCCGCACTGTTGATATAATCAAGCCCATGTATTTTCTTGTTTTTAAGCAGCTTGCCATTATGCTGCTTATTGTTGTGCTTTCTTTTTTCTTTTCACGCAGGAATAAATTCGGGGAAACTGAATCTCAGTTTCTGAGCAGACTGCTGCTGTATTTTGTTAATCCCTGCCTTATAGTGAATGCATTCAATATTCCGTACAATGCTGCAAAGATGAAACAGCTGATATTCATTATTGTCATATCTGTTTTTATTCATCTGCTGCTCACTCTTGTCGTAACGCTGTGCGTGCGCTCAAAGACGGAATCCGGCCGTGTCCTGGACGGTCTTGACCGGGTTGGTGTTGTATTTACAAACAGCGGATTTATTGGTATTCCGCTTATCAATGGTGTATTCGGTTCCGGCGGTGTTTTTTACCTTATGGGGTATATTGTCGTATTCAATGTGTATTTGTGGATATACGGTGAATACCAGATGTCCGGCCGCATCGTATGGAAAAAAGTTATAACCAATCCTAATGTCCTTGCTGTTATAGCAGGGCTTGTACTCTTCTGTGTGCCTGCTGTACTTCCCGAAATGCTGGGAAAAACATTGTCCCTTATTTCTGATTTAAACACCGCGTTGTCTATGATTCTGCTCGGTCTTCTGTTTGCAGGGTTCCGGAAAAGCGAGGGTAGTGTATCGTATACATCGCGCATTGTAAGAGTTGCCGTTCTCCGTCTTATTGTGTCGTCTGTCGTGGTGCTCGCCTTTCTGTATGTCGTTTATCGTCTTTTTCCTGGTATGGCGGACATCAGGGAAATGCTTTTTGTCGTATATATCGCCAGCCTGTGCCCGGTCGGCATGAGCGTTTCAACGTTTGCCTGCGTGTTCAAAAAAGACGCGTCGTATACAAGTCTTATGGTGTCGGTGACGTCGGTGCTGTGTATCGTTACCGTTCCTGCCTTTGTGAAACTTGCGGAACTTTTTATAAAGTAAAAGCGGGGAGCGCGGATGTTTTCCATCGTAATGTTGTTTGCATTCATTGCGTTCTGCTGTGAAAACATGATATGCTTGATTCATGATAAAACTGCTTGCAAAATTATTCATAGTAAATCCTGACGATACGGAAAATCCTGCAGTTCATGAAAAATACGGAGTCATCTGCGGCGGGTTTGGTGTTTTTCTTAATGTGCTGCTTTTTGTGTTCAAGCTGTTTGCAGGAATTGCAGCTGCGTCTGTAGCCGTTACTGCAGACGCCTTTAACAACCTCTCTGATGCAGGTTCGTCAATCATTACGATAATCGGTTTTAAATTTTCTTCAAAAGCGCCTGATTCGGAACATCCTTTCGGTCACGGCCGGCTTGAATATATTTCGGGGCTTATTGTCTCTTTCCTTATTATACTTGCCGGTGTTGAACTGTTGAAGTCGTCCGTTAATGCCGTTCTTCATCCTGAGCCGGTAGAGTCTGGCCTGCTTCCGGTTCTGGTGCTCTTCGTTTCTATTCTTATAAAATTTTATATGTATGTGTATAACCACAGCATTTCTAAAAAGATAAACTCGGCTGCAATGGAAGCGACTGCACGTGACAGCCTGAGCGATACGGTTTCTACATTCGTAGTTCTTGCCTCAATGCTCATTACTCATTTTGTTGATACATCGGTTCCGCTTGACGGAATTGCCGGCTCAGTCGTTGCTGTGTTTATTGTCATAAGCGGCATAACTGCGGCAAGGGATACAATTAATCCTCTCCTTGGTTCGACTCCCTTGCCGGAATTTGTTAAGGATATAGAGGAAGAAGTTATTAAACACGAGCCTGTCCTGGGCGTTCACGATCTTGTTGTTCACGATTATGGTCCCGGGCGTACCATGATTTCGCTCCATGCAGAGGTTCCCGGGGATATTAATATTTTTGAACTCCACGACGTCATAGACAACGCTGAGTCCGACATGGAAAAGCGTTTTAACTGTATTGTAACGATTCATATGGATCCGATTGATTTGAAAAACGATGAAGTTACAAGTCTGCGTGAGCTTGTTTCTTCGGAAGTCGTTTTAATAGATTCCGGAATTACGGTACATGACCTGAGAATTGTTCCGGGACGAACTCATACAAATGTCATATTTGATATTGTAAAACCTCTGAGCTGCCGTCAGAGTGATGAATACATTCGTGAAACAATTTCAGCCCGCGTAAAAGATGTCCGGCCTGAGTGTATCTGTGTTATTAATATCGATCATCCTTTCGTGTAAACGTCACGTACGAATAGGGAAGAACGTCGCCGGAAACTTTTTCATCTATGGTCTTTGTAAAAAGGGATGTATCAAAATCGGGGAACTGGACGTTTCCCTCCGTGTCGGCATCAATTTCTGTAATATACATTTTGCTGCAGAAAGGCAGAGCTTCTGCGTATACTCCGGCGCCGCCGGCAATAAATATATCGCTTAAATCCGCATGGATTTTTGCATATTCAAACGCTTCCTGCAGACTGTGTGCCGTATAAAGATTGGAGCTGCCTGTAAAATTGCGGGTGCGGGAAAGAACGATTGTCATACGGTCAGGCAGACGCCTTCCGATTGATTCGAACGTTTTACGTCCCATTATAACAACTTTTCCGACTGTTAAATCCCGGAACCGTTTCTGTTCATTGCGCAGTTTCCAGGGAATCTTTCCGTCCTTCCCAATGACGCGGTTTTTTGAATATGCTGCGACAATAGCAATCATCAGGTTTTTACCTTTGAAAATGAATTATGCCTGAACTTCAATAAATTTCCCGACAGTGTTTTTTTGTGCGTAAACACTCCGGCTGCCATGGTACGGATTTTTGAGCTGCTGCATTTGTGTGCGGATCTGCGTAATATGAACGCGGAGCAGTTCTCTGTTCTTTTTGTTTTGTGTAAGAATCTGAGACTGGAGATTTGTTAAATCGTTCTGAACTGTTTCAATCGAGTCCTTTTCCTCCGGTCCGGCTGAACTGCTTAAAGAAGTATACATTTCAGAGAAAGGTACGATTACCTTCTGAATATTTGTAATGCTTGCAACAACCTGTTCTTCAAGTTCTGCATGAGCCAGAATTGATTCCGTGTCTTCCGAATCGATTGATTTCTGCTGTTTTTCCAGAACCTCGAGATATTCGCGGAATTTGTTGCGCTGCTGTACGAGCAGTGCCCGGAAACGCTTGAGAAGCGCAACTCTTTCGTCTACTTCCTGTTGTGTCAGTTCAGCCATATTATTATCCTTCTATATTCAGTACATTCGTCACCGCTGCCGCAGGTGCATTTGCAGTGCTGCTTGCAGCTTGTCTCCACGAATCAGTAAGCTGACTCATCATGTCCAGTACGAAGTCGACTTTTTTCTTATCATGATTTATGTTTGCAGACAGAAGCTCGTTATTAAAGTATACATACAGAGACATGAGGTTTTTAGCAATTTCACCGCCTTTATCCATATTGAGCGAAACCTGAAGCTCTGTAATAATTGCCTCTGTTTTCTGCAGGCACTTGTTGAACTTTTCAATACTGACAGCTTTTATATCTCCATCCGAATCAAACAAACCGGAAGCTGAAGACAATTGCCGGACTGCTTCTTCATAAAGCAGCACAACAAGATGCCCCTGGCTTGCTGTGCGTACATTTGCACTCTTATACGCGTTGTATGCCTGATTATATCCCATTTTTAACCTCCCGCATTTCCTTTCTCCTCAATAGTACCCTAAAAACGGATATTCGCATATATTATCGGGTGTGTTGGAAAAAACTTTACAGGAAAGAGATTTTTATAGTTAAGCTGCTTTTTGTGTCGACAAATTACATAATAAAGCGTATATTTTAATAGAGGTTTTTTGATGAGCGACGAGATTAACGATAAAAAGAATGACACTCCCGGTGACAGAGACCCATATAACTTCTTTAAATTTGCAGGTCCCGAAGATAACGACAAAGATAAGAAAAAAGATACAAACAACAACAGGCCCCGGTTTCCTTTTTGGGGAATTATGCTTGTTATTCTTGCCGTTCTTGCATTAGTAAATGTTTTTGTCATGTCAAAACCGGATGATCTTATTGGTTTTTCTGAATTCAGGCAGCTTGTTCAGGACGGGAAAATTGTTTCGGTGGAATTAGGCGATACCTATTTTATCGGCTATGGACCTGAAGAATCTGTACCTGCAGATAAAAATACAAAGGGATATCTGCTGTTCCCGTCTCAGACAAAAAACAGGACAGAATACAAAACTGTCGGCGTCCTTATGCAGAGTTTTATAGATCTGCTCAATGAAAAAGGTGTCGAATATAAATTTGTGATGAAGCAGAACAATTATCTTGTTCAGATCCTTATCAATATTATTATTCCTTTTGCACTTATCTTCCTTATGTATTTCTTTATTTTCCGCAAAATGGGCGGCGGCATGGGCGGCGGTATGGGGAGTATTTTCAATGCCGGACAGTCCCGCGCAAAAGCTGTCGACGAAGGTAATGTTAAGACCAGGTTTATCGACGTTGCCGGTGTTGACGAAGCAAAGGAAGAACTTGTTGAAGTTGTTGATTTTTTGAAGCAGCCTAAGAAATATACGGAAATCGGCGGAAAGATTCCAAAAGGCGTCCTTCTTGTAGGGCCTCCGGGAACGGGAAAGACACTGCTTGCGCGTGCGGTTGCCGGTGAAGCAGGCGTCCCGTTCTTCCGTATCAGCGGTTCCGATTTCGTTGAAATGTTTGTCGGCGTCGGAGCAAGCCGTGTACGTGATTTGTTCCGTACTGCACGCGAAAAGGCGCCGTGTATTATTTTTATAGATGAAATTGATGCGATTGGTAAGAGCCGTACGACCAATCTCGGCGGTAACGATGAGCGTGAGCAGACATTGAACCAGCTTCTTGTCGAGATGGACGGATTTGACAATGAGAAGGGACTTATCGTGCTTGCAGCGACAAACCGCCCTGATATTCTTGATCCGGCTCTGCTTCGTCCCGGCCGTTTTGACCGCCAGGTTGTTGTTGACCGGCCGGATGTAAAAGGACGGGAAGCAATTCTGCGTATACATGCACAGAACGTAAAGCTTGACAGCGATGTTGATTTTGGAGCTATTGCACATTCGACAGCGGGTTTCAGCGGTGCGGATCTTGCAAATATTGTAAATGAAGCTGCTCTGCTGGCAGTCCGGGGTGGCCGTAAAAAGGTCACTATGCCTGATTTCGATGAGGCAGTGGAGAAGACGATTGTCGGCCTGCAGAAAAAGACGAGGGTTGTAAAAGAAGACGAGCGGCGTATTGTCGCGTACCACGAGACAGGACATGCGCTTGTGGCTGCTTTTACAAAGGGAAGCGATCCTGTTCATAAAATTACGATAATCCCCCGCGGTATAGGTGCACTCGGCTATACGATGCAGTTGCCGGAAGATGATGTATATCTCAAGAGTGAGAAGAAACTTATCGGCGAAGTTGATGTCATGCTCGGAGGCCGTGCGGCGGAAGAAATTACTTTCGGCGAGATTTCGACAGGTGCAGCGAATGACATTCAGCATGCAACCGATACTGTCCGGAGAATGATTACCGATTACGGCATGAGCGATCGTTTCAAAAATATGACGCTCGGAAAATCGGGACAGGGATACAACGGCGGCGAACCTCAGCTCGTACGGGAGTATTCGGAAACTACCCAGCAGTATATTGATGAGGAAATTGCAAGGATGATGGCAGAACGCTATAAAGTCGTCCTTGAGCTGCTCAAAAATCACAGGGAGCTTCTTGAATACATAGCGAAACGCCTTCTTGAAAAGGAAACCATGGACGGCAAAGAGTTCGATGAAATCATCAAGGCGGAAGACCACTGCAAGGAACTTGTAGAATCTGTAAAGCAGGAACCGCAGGCTTTGCCGGCATCGGATACTGAATCAAAGTAAACATTACTTGACGTGACGATATATCTCTACTAAAATGGTTGCATGTTTAATAGAAAAAATACTATTCTGCATGCGGCCGTTTTTTTTGTTTTTACAGTCTGCGGTACAGTTTACGCCCAGACTATTACGACTGCAAGCGCATATTTTAAAACTGTTTCTGAATATTACGGATCAATAAAAGATTATGAAGCTGATTTGGACTTGTCTGCCGGTAAACAGCAGATGACGGCGAAAGTCTCTTTTAAGCGGCCCGATCTGCTTCGTATTGATTTTTCAAACCCTGCCGATCAGGTTATTCTTTTTAACGGCGATATGCTTACCATCTATTTACCTGATTCTTCCGCCATTCTCCAGCAGTCCGTTCAGTCAGACAGCGGCAGCGGCGGTGCATCTCTTGCAACTCCACAGGGGTTGTCTCTTATGAGCCGTTACTATACGGTGGCATATGAGACGGGCCAGGATCCCGTTCCGCTTGATGAGACATCCGATGAAAAGGTAATTAAACTTGTTCTGAACCGCCGCAATACGGCAGAAGCTTTCCGTTCAATAAAACTTTCAATTGATGCAGGAACTAAGCTGATTCGCAGGGTAGATGCAGTAACGCCGCGAGGTGATGAATTTATTTTCAATTTTACAAATTATAAACTTAACCAGGACATTTCGGATCAGCGATTTATTTATGATCCGCCGTCGTCTGCAAACAATTATAATAATTTTCTTCTTTCTAATTAAAACAGAGGCTTAAACAGTATGGAAAGTTATGGTACAATCCTGAGAAAAGCTCGAGAAGATAAGGGGCTTGATATAGATACTGCTGCCCGGGAAACGGCAATTACTCCTGAATTTATCCGCGGACTTGAGAACGAGGATGCGGCAATATTTCCCGGCGAACCTTATATGATAGGTTTCCTCCGGAATTATGCTGAATATCTTGATGTAAATCCCGAATCAGTTCTCTCTTTGTACCGGAGCAAGTCTATTCAGGAATCTCCCGTTCCTGACGGGCTTCTTGTCAAACAGAAACCGTCGTTTTTAAAACCTTTAACCATAATAATATCCTGTATTGCCGTACTGGCAGTTGTTTTTATTATTGTTTTTGTGGTTATCCGGAAACCTTCCGATAAGAACGGCAATATCGTCGTGGAAAAAGGAATGCCGGCTAAAAAATATGAGCTTGGAAGCAAACCTTTTGCAGGCAGATTATTCCGCGGAGATCAGATTATTGTTCCCACCGTAAAAGGAAAAATAGTTCTTACAGTTAATGATACGCTTTCGTCCTTCGGAATTGATACTCCCGTTGGAAAATTATATACGGATCTTGCCGAAGAGTCGGAACTTGATATTGACGGCGATACCCGCCCTGATATTATTGTATATGTATCTGACATTTCTGCGACAGACGCTTCCCGCGGCGCGGAAGTCAGAATGCTTGTAAAACAGGATACTGTTGATACCGTTCCGGCTGCTGATACAGCCCCTGCTGAAAATGTTCCCGCTGCAACTGATGTCTCTGCACCTAAACATAAACAGCAGGTGGTGCTTGAAGATACACGTGCATATCCGTTTACAGTAAATGCAACATTCCGTGGTCCGTGTGAGTTCCGATACAGGCTGGATAACAAACCATCTGAGGAAAGCTATTTTACCAACGGCGATGTTGTTACCATGACGGCAAATAATGGTGCGCGTCTGTGGATGTCAAACTGCAACAGTGTAAAATTTTCAATTATTGCAGATACGAAGAGCTTTGATCTTGATATCGGAAAAGCAGGTCAGGTTCTTGCAGAGGACATCAAGTGGGTAAAAGATGTCAGTGGTGCTTACAAGCTGGTGGTTGTAGAACTTGACTAAATTTTTCATTGATCAGCACGGATGTGCAAAAAATCAGGTTGACGGAGAACTTATCATTTCACGGCTGTCTGCGATGGATTTGGACCAGACGTTCAACCCCTCCGAAGCTGATATTATTATTATTAATTCCTGCGGATTCATTGAATCAGCCAAAAAAGAATCGATTGACGCGGTTATTGCGGCAAAACAGAATTATCCCGGGGCAAAGATATTATTAACCGGGTGCCTTGCCGAACGTTACGCTGATACGCTGAAAGATTCGCTTGCCGAAGCAGACGGCTTTTTCGGCAACGGCGACCTGGCAAAGATTGATACAGTTATACCCCCTCTTCTGAAAGGGAAAAGGCCTGTTCTTGTTCCCGCACAGGAAGGTGTCTGCTGCGGCGACAGGAAAATGATACTTTCCTATCATGGTTCCGCATATGTAAAAATAACGGAAGGCTGCAGCAACCATTGTACTTTTTGCGCCATTCCGCTGATACGGGGTGAACTGAGAAGCCGCCGCGCAGAAGATATCGTGAATGAAATACAGCAGCTTATCGGCGAAGGCGTGTATGAAATCAATCTGATCGGGCAGGATATTGCCGCTTACGGAACGGGTTCCTGCGACGATGTGTCCGGAAGCGGCCGTTTTGACCTTCCACGTATTGATGAAAACGGTGTGAACTGCGGAACTGAAAAGGCATCTGCACTGTCCCTGCTGCTTGAACGGATTTCAGCAGTAAAAGGAGATTTTGTCGTCCGTCTGCTTTACATTCACCCGGATCATTTTAACCGCGATATTCTTCCCGTCATGCAGAAGGATAAAAGGCTTCTTCCGTATTTTGATATTCCGTTTCAGTCGGGGGATGATGAACTTATTCATGCAATGAACCGCAGGGGAACGGCAGCCGGATATGAGCGTCTTGTAAACGATATCCGTTCCGCGCTGCCTGATGCTGCGCTTCGTACGACGTTTCTTGCCGGTTTTCCTGGTGAAACCGACGAAAACGCCGGGAATACGAAGAACTTTCTTAAAAAAATTCAGAGCGACTGGTCCGGCTGTTTTTCATACAGCCGTGAAGAAGACACTCCTGCGTACGATATGAAAAAACGGGTCGCGCAGAAAATCGCAAAGGCCCGCGCTGCGGCTCTTGAGGAAATCCAGTCGGAAATTACTAAAAATCGTCTGGCTGCGCGCTGCGGCAAATACTACGACGTGCTCGTTGAAGAAATTGTTAAGGGCGAAGGTGAAGGACTCGCAATCGGGCGGGCATGGTTCCAGGCTCCCGATGTCGACGGTTCTGTTGTTATCCGCTACGATCCGGAAAACGGACAGGAAGTGAATGCAGTGCGCCCTGGACGTGTCGTCCGTGTACATGCGGACTCTTCGAGTGAGCTTGATATTGATTCTCACTTCATCTCTGATTCGCCTGTTAATGGAAAAATACATGAATCTTCGCTGCTGTATGCACCGGAAATAAATCAAGAAAAGGAATAAGTATGGCAGAGGAAAAAGAACTTCCGTCATACCTGGATACGCTTAATCCCGAACAGAAAGACGCTGTCGTTCATGAAGGTTCTCCGCTGCTTATTCTTGCAGGTGCAGGCTCGGGAAAGACACGCGTCATTACAACCAAAATAGCATATCTTATCGGTGAAAAACACATAGAGCCTTCCGCCATTCTTGCTGTTACGTTTACGAAAAAAGCTGCAATGGAAATGGCTGAACGCGCGGTTGCTCTTGAACCGAGAGCGGAACGGGCGCAGATACGCACGTTCCATTCGTTCGGTGCGTGGTTTCTCCGCAAATATTCCGATGAAGCACAGCTCGCAGGTTCTTTTACCGTTTACGACGACGACGATATGGCGACGCTCGTAACAAAAGCGCTGCCGTCTCTCACAAGGCAGCAGGCTCAGCTTGCTGCACATAAAATTGCGCTTGCAAAAGATTACTGTCTCGGACCCGGCGACGATTTGTCCGGCATTGATCCGACAGGGGATTTGTCCGCCGTGTACCGGGCATATGAAGCGCGGCTGAAAACGACGGGCAACGCGGATTTCGGCGATCTGATTATGAAGCCCGTGAAAGTGATGGAAGAAAATGAACGCATCCGTCAGCAGATGAGGTACCGTTTCCGCGTCATTATGGTAGATGAATACCAGGACTCGAACGTTGCGCAGTTCCGGCTGCTTCAGACGCTTGCGGGCGTAGATGAAGGTTCCGGTACGTACGTATGCGTTGTCGGCGATGACGATCAGTCGATTTACCGGTTCCGCGGTGCGGAAGTTCAGAATATTCTTACGTTCCGGGAAAAATTTCCGGGAACTAAAATCGTAAAGCTTGTACGGAATTACCGCTCGACAGCGAAGATTCTGGAGGCAGCAGGCAATGTCGTTAAAAACAACGAAGGCCGCCTTGGTAAGACGCTGAAGGCCGAACGGGGCGAAGGAAAAACACCTGTCCTCGTGTATCTGCCCGATCAGGATGCGGAAGCGCGGTTTTGTGCTGACCTTATTGCGAAAGCATGCAGCGACGGAAAGAAGCCGTCGAAATACAGCGACTGGGCAATTTTATACAGAACGAACGCACAGTCGCTCGGTTTTGAGACGGAGTTCCTGCACCGCAAAATCCCGTATGTCGTCGTAGGTTCCCTTAAATTCTATGAGAGGGAAGAGATAAAGGACACACTTGCGTATCTGTCGCTCGCGGCTAATCCCCGTGATGAGATTGCATTCAGGCGCATCGTCAACAAACCTGCGCACGGTGTGGGCGACAAGACTCAGGAAATTGTTATAAGTCACGCTTTTTCTGCACAGCAGAATTTAATTGAAGCCGCAAAGGAATGTGCTCCCGCGCTGAGCAAAAAAGCGAAGGAAGGTATCACGGAATTTTGCGCCGTTCTCGATGATCTTGGAAAAACTTTTGCACCGGACGAAAAACTTTCATTTTTTGTCAATAAAGTGCTTGAACGTTCCGGCCTGCTTGAGTATCACAGGACGCAGGATGAAATTTCAGGGACGCAGCGGACTGCAAACATGCAGGAACTTGTTAATAGTGCCGTGCTCTATCCGTGTACGGAAGACGGCCTGCTGCAGTTTCTCGACAATATTGAACTTGACCGTTCACTCGATGCAGGCGATGATGCTGCAGCGGCCGACGCCGTAACGCTGATTACGCTTCACAATACGAAGGGCCTTGAATTTTCCCGCGTCATAATAACAGGTATGGAGAACGGTATATTTCCCCGGGGAGATAAAACCGGCGGTGAACTTGAAGAAGAGCGCAGGCTGTTTTATGTAGGTATAACGCGCGCAAAAGATGAGCTGTACGTGACGTCCTGCGGGCAGCGCCGTTTGTACGGACGCACGGAATATATGCAGCCGAGTTCGTTTATTGAAGAAGCGGGAAATGTTTTCAAAGTTCTTGGTAAAAAACAGCGTGAGCAGCACGGCTGTGGAATGTACGGAACGGCGGCCGGCGGCTTTAATTCAACGGCCGGCAGCGAGCTTGCGCAGAAATGGAGTAAGGGCACGAAAGTGTATCACGATGACTGGGGATACGGACAGGTCATTAACGGCAGCGTGAGCGGCGACGGGGAATTCGTAATTACCGTCCAGTTTGAGAACGGAACAAAAAAGAAGTTTATGCCTGAGTATCAGGCACATTCGCTTATGATAATAAAAGAATAACGGAGGTACTTTCCATGGAATCATCAAAAGTGTACTGGACTGATTTTCGCACGACATTCAACGAAAATCTTATGCAGAAGATGATCCGGCTTGCAAAAAGCGCCGGAATCGAAACTATTGATTTTGACGGTAAGTTCACTGCAATCAAAATGCATTTTGGTGAACCCGGAAATCTTGCGTACCTCCGGCCTAATTATGCACGTGCGCTCGCTGATTTTATAACGGGTCTCGGAGGCCGTCCGTTTCTTACTGACTGCAATACGCTGTATCCCGGTCTGCGCAAAAACGCACTTGACCATCTGGACGCAGCTTTTATGAACGGATTCGGCCCTCTTTCCGCAGGCTGCCATGTCATTATCGGCGACGGACTCAAGGGAACGGACGAAACGCTTGTGGATTTTCCCGAAGGCGAATATGTGAAGCAGGCGAAAATAGGTCATGCAGTTATGGATGCCGACGTGTTTATTTCCCTTACGCATTTCAAACTGCACGAGGGAACGGGATACGGCGGCGCAATAAAGAACATCGGTATGGGATGCGGAAGCCGCGCGGGTAAAATGGAACAGCACAACGCAGGAAAGCCGGATGTCGACCGGAGCAAGTGCATCGGCTGCGGCGCGTGTGTCCGCGCGTGCGGACAGAATGCAGTTACTTTAAAAGTACCCGACGGTGCGGCAGACGGAAAGAAAAAGGCTTTTATTGATCAGGATGTATGCGTCGGCTGCGGCCGCTGTATAGGCGCGTGCCCGAAAGACGCAACACATCCGTGCGGCAGCAATACAAACGAAGTGCTCTGCCGCAAGATGGCGGAATATGCGGCGGCCGTCGTAAAGGGCAGGCCTCAGTTTCATATATCTTTCATCGTAGACGTATCTCCGTACTGCGACTGCTACGCCATGAATGATGCGCCGGTGATTCAGGATGTCGGCATTTTTGCGTCTTTTGATGCAGTTGCGCTTGATCAGGCATGTGCGGATATTGTTAATAAACAACCGTATCTTCACGGGTCGATTATGGATGAATGTAAACATACTCACAATGACTGGTCAATGGATGTGCATCCGACGACAGACTGGAACGCACAGCTGGAACAGGCTGAAAAAGCCGGCATGGGAACGCGTAAATACGAGCTTGTAAAGATCTGATAATGCGGAAACTTTTTACTGACTTACTTTTTTTTGCAGCGGCTGCTTTTCTTTTTGTATCATGCAGGACAATACAGACTGTTGATTATCCTGTACAGGAAAAGCCGGTAAGAAGCGAAATCCGTATTGTACAGATTTCCGATTTTCACAGCAACGAATTCGGTGCAGATGAGAATGAACTTATCGGCAAAGTAAAAAAGACCAGGCCCGACATCATCGTTATAACAGGAGACTTGTTTGACGAGCGCATGCCGGGAAACGAAGGATTCGGAAATGTAAAGCTGCTTCTTGCCGGCATTCAGAATATGTGTCCGGCATTTTTTATCACCGGAAATCATGATTTTTCCGATCTGCATATTGATGAAAAATATGCGCTGGTCGAACAGTACGGTATAAAAGTCCTGCATGACGAAGTTACAGCTCTTGCTCTGCCGCAGGGAACAATCCTTATTGCCGGAATAGAAGACCCGTATCTTGATCTGGGTGAGACGGCAAAACAGAAAGGACCTGATGATTCTTCCCTGTACAGAATACGGCTTGCATCTCTTGCGGAAAAGACTGAATCGCTTGCGGAGGAATACAAGATAAATCCTGCGGAACACCTTCTGTTTACGATGCTTCTTGCGCATCGGCCGGAATATATAGACGATTATCTGCAGTATGACTTTGATTTGATACTTTCCGGTCATGCACACGGAGGCCAATGGCGCTTTCCTCCCCTTATCAACGGTATATATGCACCCCGGCAGGGATTGTTTCCGAAATATGCCGGAGGTCGTTACAATTTTAAAAACGGTGCCGGTACGGTAATGATTGTAAGCCGCGGATTGTCCTGGCAGGAACCTGCCGCTCCCCGCATTTTCAACAGTCCGGAGCTTGTCCTTATTGAAGTAATTCCTTTAAAATGAGTGTATGAAAAACAGAACAGCTTCTTACATCTTTTTAATCCTTGCAGCGTGGTCGGCAGGATATTTTGCTGCGCTGGAAACAGCCTCTCCCTCTCTATTATCATTTTCATTTATATGGCTGCTTTTTGCCGTCATTTTCCTCGTGCTTTTTTTGAATACCCGGCGGAAAGATGCGGAACAGCGGTTTGTGCTGTCTGGAAGGGCAAAACCCGGAACAAAACGCGCAATTGCAGCAGCTGTCGCGGTGCTTTGTTTTACTGCCGGTATAAACCTGTTTTTCATATGTACGCCGGCGGTATCGGACGGAAAAGAACAGGCCGGATATATCATAGTGCTTGGCGGAGGAATAACGCATGAAGGCATTCTTTCTCCCGGTTCAAAAAAGCGGGTGCAGAAAGCTGCTGAATATATGAAATCTCATCCTCAGGTAAAAGCGGTAGTTTCAGGCGGAAAGGGACGTTTTGTTCCGTGGCCCGAATCTTTCGCGCTTGCTTCGGAACTTGAACAGTACGGTATTCCGCCGGAACGCATACTGCAGGAAGACAAGGCTCTCGATACAATCCAGAATTTTTCGTACAGTGCGTCGGTAATTGCGCGCGATGCAGGATGCAGCATAAAAGAAGCGTTGTCATCTCCCGTAATTGTCGTGACAAGTGATTTTCATCTTGCCCGTTCGGAAAGAATCGCACGCAGGGAAGGCTATACGGCGGTTTACGGCATTGCGGCGGATACTCCCCGCCTGTTTATTCTTAACAGTTATGCACGCGAAATACTGTCATACATAAAATTGAATATGCGCATTCTGCTTACAGGAAAACCAGCCGCGCTGATGTAGGATTTGCATCCATGCAAATCCTACATATCGGGAATTGCCCCGGCTCGCGCAACGAGCTCGCCGGGATTCCCGCTTTGCTGTGGGCGCACATCCTGTACGCCATTTTTTTGAAAACGTCGTCGTCTATTATCACATGCTGTACGGAAAAAATCATTCTGTATACCGTGTGTAAAAAGAAATGCGGAGCAGAAAACAAGGCCGCGTGCGACCCTGAGCGAAGCGAAGTTGGAGCTTAAGCGGATTGTTTCCTGCGGGAGTATTTCTTTTTACAAATGCACAGCAATGTTTTTTTTCAAAAATCCTGTACATAATAAACGTACGTCATTTATATCCGGGTTCATCCTGTGCGGCTTCGAGTGCCTGCGACGCAAGGTCTTCCGTGTACTGTGCTGCGGCCGCTTTCTGTGCTGTTGTGCCTGCTGTCTGAAGGGAATCCATTGTGTGTGCTTTTTTGAGCTCTCGTTCTTTGTTAAGACGGCGGGCGGCAAGAAGTATTTCTGAAGCTTCCTGTGCGCGGACATGCAGGGCCTGTGCGATCTGCGCTTCTTCTGCATTTGCAAGGTTTTCGAGCGTGATAAACGTTTTTGTTAAAATAAGTGCGCGCTTTTCACCTATTTCTGGAATATCGGTGAAGATGCTTACGGTGTTTTCCTTTGTGCGCAGTTTCTGGTTACGGCTTGTTGCAAACCGGTGCGTTTCGTCCCGGACTCGCTGGAGCAGGCGGAGTGCGTCGCTTCGTTTCGGCAGGCAGATTGGAGTGCTGTCGCCGGGCCTGTATATTTCTTCGTCGCGCTTTGCGAGGCCGGCGACAGGAATAGCGAGGTTCAGGGAACGGAGTACACCTTCGACAGCGTTTACCTGTCCTATGCCGCCGTCGATGAGGATAAGATCGGGCAGGTCGGCCTGTTCGTTCACGAGCCGCGTATACCGTCTGCTTGTTGCTTCCCTCATTGATGCGAAGTCGTCAATCATGCCGTCTGTCGTCTTGAGGCGGAAGTAGCGGTAATTCTTTTTGTCGGGATTGCCGTTGTAAAAACTGATAAGACTTGCAACAGGGAACTTTCCGCCGATATGCGCAATATCAAAACCTTCGATGCGGACGGGCAGCGAGTCCAGGCGCAGCAGTGTTTTCAGTTCTTCAAGCGCCGGAATATCGCCGCGTTCGCGCAGCCTGCGTATGATGTCTTCGTGTGCGTTTTCTGCTGCCATGTTGAGAGCGGCTGTGTGGCGTCCGGCATTTTCCATTTTGTCCGTTACGGCGATTACCTGTGTGCCGGCGCCGAGTGTCTCCCGGAACCAGCGTTCGAGTTCTTCCGGAGTAAGAACAGAAAGTTCCTCTTGGTGTGTTTCGTTAATTTCTGCATCTGTTTCTCCGGGGCGTTGCGGGATGTCCCCGCCGGATGGGGAGTGAGCAATACTGAAAGAGGGTATATACACATGAGGAGGAACTTCGTCTTTATCAGTATAATATGCATTAAGGAATTCGGGCATAAGTTCGTCGTCTTCGTTCAGGCTTACGGTGCGGTAATTGTCGCGGCCTTCGAGTTTGCCTCCGCGCAGTTTGAGTACGGTAAAACTTACCAGTTCGCCTTCTCTCCAGTGTGCGATGTAGTCGCGGTCTTCGCTGTCGAATACTTCGACGACGTTCTGGTTCTGCATGACAGTGAGCGCTTTCAGCCCGTCTCTGAGCCGTGCGGCTTTTTCAAAGTTGAGGCTTTCTGCTGCATGTTTCATTTCTGCAGTGAGTTTTGAGACTGTTTCCCCGCCTTTTCCCTCAAGTAGCTCCGAGATTTCTCCGATGTATTCTATATAATCTTCCCGCGAAATTTTTCCGCAGCAGGGAGCTTTGCATCGTCCGATATGATAATACATGCACGGTGAGGTGCGTTTACGGAATGTTTTGCACTGCCGGACGGGGTAGAGTCTTTTCAGTGCTTCTATGAATGTGTCGAGCGCTCCGGCATCGGGATAGGGACCGAAATAGGTGGAACCGTCCTGGAGTACGCGCCGGGTTTTGAAAAGGCGCGGGAATTCTTCGTTGGTAATCCGCAGTACGGGATACGACTTGCCGTCCTTGAGGTTGATATTGTAGCGCGGGTTATACTTTTTGATGAGGTTGTTTTCGAGCAGAAAGGCTTCGTATTCGTTCGCTGTCGTAATGTATTCGATTGAACACGCATGGGCAATCAGGAGCCTCGTTTTTATGTCCTTGCTGCCGGAAAAATACGACGAAAGCCTGCTCTTGAGGTTTTTGGCTTTGCCTACATAGATGACGGTTTCCTGCTGGTTGCGCCAGAGGTAAACGCCGCTCGATGAGGGTGCCTTCAATGCGGTCTGATGTAATGTTTCGCGTACCGTGTTGTTATTAGTCATAGTGAATATGTATGCCCTATATAGAAAGAAAATACTGATTTTACTCACTGTTTGTCTAGTATGTGCGGCTTTTTTTCCTCACATACTATGGTCGGAATCAATTACGCTCGGTGGAAAGGAAGGATGGTCGAAGCTTTCCGTAAAAAAGGGCGTGACTGAAGGAAGCGGACGGTTCGGTTACAAATGTATTGAACTTGCGACTAATTCGAGGATCAGCGGCAGAGATACGGATATGCTTATTGATTTTGAGAAGCAGCCGTTTGGCGACAGTACCGGACAGTACACGGTAACTTCTGATTCGTTCGGCATTACGACAAAAGCTGCAATGGGAAAGGCTGCCGCACTCTGCCGCGGTTCGGGCGGTGTACTTTTGAGGGGCAGTCCGGGCTCTGTGTTCGGCACTGAAGGTCCTGCCGGTTCTTTTTACATGGAATTCTGGCTTTCTCCGTCTCTTTCGGAAAACGGTGAAGTTGTGTTCAACTGGCGTTCTTCGCGTAATCTGCCGATGGATCCGTCGTCCGGTTTGCGCGGAACGGTGCTGTATCAGATGATAACCGGTGTATTCAGCAAAAATCATATTGAATGGACGTTTACGAATGTTTTTGACGGCTGCCCGCAGGAAGATGTCGTTATAGGCGGAGTCAGGAACATTGTTCCTGATAAGTGGTCGCACCATGTCGTAAGTTTTGACGAAGAAAGCGGCCGGCTGGAATATCGTGTCGACGGGCAGCTTGAGGCGATTCGGTATATTACGTCTACGGGTCATGAATCGGGGTCTGTATATCCTGTTTTTCTGGGAGTGCCTGCCGACATTGTGCTTTGTCCGAAATTTACCGGAAAGCTCGACGACTTCCGTATCCAGCGGGGAACGTACGACAGCGAAATGCAGGAGGAGTCGGAAGAGGCTTCCGGACTCGGGTATCCTAAGTACAAAACGGAAGGCGGGCGTATTGAAACGCAGCCGCTGCTGACGTCCATGGATGCGTCGCTCGATTCTGTTTCGGCAATTATGGACGAACCTCCTCAGACAGCCGTTCTGCTGTATGTACGCAGCGGTGATAATTTTTTCAACTGGACCGATACATATCCGGAATGGAAGCCGGTGAAAAGCGGGGCGAAGATTCAGGATGTAACGGGCCTGTATTTTCAGGTTGCAGCGGAATTGTATCCGGACGGTAACGGAAGCCGCACACCTTCCGTTACGCAGCTCTTTATTGAATATACGAACCGTCCGGAACCGCTTCCGCCTTTTAAAGTAAAAGCCGTGCCGGGGAACGGATGCGTGACCATAACATGGAGTTATTCCGTTGATGAATCTGCGGGAGGGTATCTCGTTTATTACGGGACTCGTCCGGGCGAATACCTTGGGCGGAGCGCCGGCGAGGGGCCGTCTCCGATTAATGCCGGCAACACGACTTCTCTGACGATTACGGGATTGAAAAACGGAACGATATATTACTTTGCTGTATCTACAAGTTCAAAACTTGACAGCAGAATAAACGGTCAGCTTTCACAGGAAGTATATGCCCGTCCAGCGGCGGGGGAGTAACAATATGGTGATTGAAAAAGAGAAAGAGAAGGCCTTCATTTTAAAAAGAGCAAAAGGCGCTGTTATTTCACGCGATTTTGCCCTTGCGGCCCGCTTGTACAAAGGTCTGCTCAAGGACGATTCGGCCAATATCGCCCTGCTGAGTGCGCTCGGAAGTCTGTATGTAAAAGCCGGAGACGACCAGAAAGCGCTGCTGTATTATAAGCAGATATGTACTCTTTCGCCGGATAATTTTGAGGCACTTAACAGCATGGGCGGCATTTTCCGCCGCCTTAAAAGATACGATGAGTCGATACGGGTTCTGCAACAGGCTCTTGAGCTGGGGTTGAATGATGCGCAGGTAAATTATAATCTTGGTTTTACCTACCGGTCCATGGGCGCATACGACGAAGCGATTGAGTGCTTTGAATCTGTTATCGATGAAAAACCTGACGATGTCCTTGCGTATAATCATCTTGGTG
The DNA here is from genome assembly GCA_002314445.1 of Treponema sp. UBA1793. Lineage (GTDB taxonomy): Bacteria > Spirochaetota > Spirochaetia > Treponematales > Treponemataceae > Treponema_D. Next base: position 41,329 of record DCFX01000083.1, on the reverse strand, counting down.
CGATTTATGCGCTCCGCAAAGATCACCAGAAAGCCGTGGCTGCATATAAACGGGGCCTTCAGGTTGACCCGAATCATCCGATTCTCCGGCTTAATCTTGCAAGGAGCTTTGAAGCGCTCCGCGAAGACGGCGAGGCAGCCGCAGCGTATGAAGCCGCACTCCGTGCAAAACCGGGCTGGCTTGATGCGATCCGCGATTACACGGAACTGCTGCTCCGCCACCGGAAGACGAAAGATGCTGCTGAGCTTGTTAAAAAATCAATCCAGCTGTATCCGTCCGACATAGGCATACAAAGTCTGCTTGGCCGTATTTATCTCCGGCAGTATGATTTTGATTCGGCAATGCAGACATTCGAGCGGGCCCGCAGGATTAACGGTAACGATACGGATGTGCTTACCGGCCTTGCAGAAGCATATGAAAAAGGCGGTAAAGCTGAAAATGCCGTAGAGGTGATGAAAAAAGCCGGACAGGTACAGCCTGACGATGCATCTATTGAAAAGCAGTATGCGCATGTGCTTCTTTCTGCTGACGATATAGATGATGCCGGTATAAAAATAAGAAAAGTGTATGATATGAATCAGAAGGATGTTCAGGCGCTTGATCTTTACGGACAGTATTATATCTGCAGGGACGAAGATGACAAGGCAAATCTGTTTTACAAAAGAATAAATTCGCTTGATCCGTCTTATGACAACTATAAAAAGGAAGCATCCGCAAGATATAAGCAGATAGGCCGGCTCGACAAGGCCCGCCGTTATCTTGAACAGTACATGGCAAAGCATGTCGAAGAGCCTGCTGCACTGATTGCACTTGCCCGTCTTGACGAGGCTGCCGGAGATATGCCTGCGGCTCTTGCAAATTATCATAAAGCCCTCAAATACGATCAGTACAATGTCCTTGCCCGTCACGAGGTACAGCGTCTTGGGGACTTAATTAATGAAGCACATAAAAAACGGCAGGAAACGGAAACCGTACCGGACGGACAGGATGACGAACTTGAAATTGTGATGAATCCGTCCGATGAACCGGTACCGGAAGACACTTCTGCTCAGGATTCTGAATCAGCGCAGGAAGAAGAACCGTTCGATTTTGATATTGCAGGGGACAGTCTTCTTAAGGATGACGATGAACAGGATCCTTTTGCCCTTGCCGATAAGGAAGATGAGGAAGCGGAAAAAGATGAAGAACCGCAGGGACTCGAACAGCTTATACCAGCGGGCCTGCCTATAGATCAGTCTGAAAAAGACGGCAGCAGCGGCGACAGCGATGTTCTGGACGGAAAAGACGGTCCCGCAGCCCTGGCTCCTGATGAAGCTCCACTGGAAAGTGACGACGACGGATTCGGAACTGAAAACATTGAAGAGCCTGCAAAACACCGTTATCCGCAGCCGGAAGATACAGAAGATACAACTGAACCACGACAGCCGGCTCATGATTCCGGAGCGGGTGAAGAAGTTCCCGATGCTGCCGTCCCTGATTTTTCAGATGACGATGCATCAGACGAAAATCAGCAGGAGAAAGGCGGTGCGGAACAGGAGCCGGTGCCGGAGTCCCCGGCGTCCGGCCATTCCCCGCTTGATGAAGAAATTTCTGATGCTGCTCTTCCGCAGGACGCTGCTGATATGCAGCGGCAGAACCAGCCTGTGCAGGTGCAGTCTGCGGGGCGTGAACTGCCGCAGGCTGGTTTGTCTGATAAGGCACTTGGACAGATTGCCGATGCTGTAAGCAGAGCCGCTTCCGCCGGCAGTTCTGCACTGTCTGACGCGCAGCAGGCATATGATGCTGCCCGGAAAACGTACGATGCGGCGCAGAATGCTGCGGACCGTGCATGGATGGCAGCAGGGCAGGCTGCCGATTCTGCGCAGAGTGCCGGCGATGCAATTGAATACATAAACCGGATGGCAGAAGAAGCAGCGATGAAGGCTGCGGAATCGGCTGTTAAAAAAGTTCAGGATGCCGCAGAAAAAGCCGCTGCGGAGTTTGAAGAATCTCCGCAGTCCGGGCAGTGTCAGCCGGATGAACCGGAACAGGAAGATAAACAGGAAGTTGAAAACGTCGAAAATCCGGCTGCAGAAGAGTATGATGATATGATTGATAAAGCTGCTGCACTTCTTCCGGGCATTGTGTCAAAACTTGAAAACAAGGAAAATGCGGAAAAATTTGTTACGGAACTTGAACTGTTCAAAAAACTCCGCGCATTATGCGAATATCTTCCTCCGGACAAAAAAGAAAAATTTATGGCCAGCAGGACGCGGCTGCTCCTTGATTATGTGATTGCAAAGCTTTCCGGCAGACCGGGGCTCATTGCTACCGCAGAAGAGCTTCGCAAAAAAAAGCTGCTGCCTGTTGCTGACGCCGCAGCGCCTGCCGGTGTTGCAGATAAACAGCTCGCTCAGGCAGTGCTGGAAAATATGCGTATCATGGTAAGGGATTTACCGGACGCACATCTTGCAAAAGCGCTCGACGACATGGCCGCCGAGGCGCTTGAAACAGTGTAACTACGACAGCCTGATGATGCGGGAATGGGTTAGTACTTCGTTTCCCGTTTCTGTAATCAGCACGTCGTTTTCAAGCCTGCATCCGCCGAGTTCAGCATCGTACAGTCCCGGTTCGAGCGTAACAATCATGCCGGGCTGAAAGGACATCGCCTGGGGTATTTTTGTGCTTACGCGCGGCAGTTCGTGTATTTCAAGCCCGATTGCGTGGCCGAGCGTATGGGGCATTTTCATCTTTCCTGATGTAAAAATATTGTCGGCCTTTACTGCTGCATCATGTATTGAAGCTCCCGGCTTATACAGTTTGAGGCATTCGTCGGCTGCTTTCTGCACGAGCTGCACGAGCGTATTCTGTGCATCGGTCGTTTTTCCCTTTACAACCGTAACTGTCGTGTCGCTTGTGTATCCGTTGTAGACTACGCCGAAATCCAGAATGGAAAGGCCGTTGTCGGGCCAGTTTCCGGAAGTATAATTCGGGAAACAGTGTATAGCCCAGCTCCGGGCAGGGCCTGCAGCGAGCGTGTCAAAACCGGTACGCTCGCATCCGTTTGCACGGCATTCGCGTTCGATAAGCAGCGCCACATCTGTTTCTGTCCGTATTTTCCCCGATTTTATTTCTTCCTCGATTTTGTCTATGATTAAGTCCCCGATGCGGGCAGCTTCTTTTGTGCATGCAATTTCATACTCGTCTTTTATCATGCGCATATCGGCTACATGGTCGTGTGTTCCGCCTTCATGGCAGCGCACATCGCATCCTGCAAGCACGTCCACGTATTTAAGAAATTCAGGATACGATGTGGACGGCGGCAGTTCAACCTTTTTGTTCTGAAAGTGGCTGCTTGCATTCAGATTCTGTTTAACGGCTTCAAGTGCAATGTTTTTATATTTCGTGTACGGAATCAGTTTATCTGAGAATGACTGTTTTTTTGCAAGGTTTTCATCCCACGGAATAAGGACCGAGTATGCATCATCAAAGATGATAAGCACCGCGTCGCCTGTATGGCCGGTAAGATACCGTACGGCGGGATCCCGGTGTTCTTCGCTGTCCGTAAAGACCGCAGCGCCCGTTCCGCTTGTTTTCATAAATTCTGCCACTTTTGTACGGCGGTCCGCATACAGTTTTTTCATTTCATCTGCTGAACGTGTTTTCATATAGTGTAAGCCTCTTATATAGTAAGTATACTATTTTTTCAGTCGCTTTGCTAATTTGCCGGCGACTGTTTGTGCAATCGGATCGTGTGTTACTGCGAGAATCACGGCTCCTGTTATGCCAAAGATAATCGTCGTAAGCAAAACAGGAAGGCCGTCGCTGATAAGTCTGTTGTGTCCTGCAAACATGCGTATGATGTACGGGCGGGCAAAGTACGTCGGAACAGATGCGATTGCCGAATATGCAGTTATTTTGAGCGCGTATACAGCGAAAGCGGCGGCAATCTTTTTCGTGTTCACGGAGTGGAGACGGGGCATTGCTACAAATAAAAACACAGTATTTGTAAGGCTCGCAATCGACAGTGCAAGAGCTATTCCGCTTCCGCTCATGGGATGGACAAGAATGGCTGCAAGTATGATATTGACAGCGAAATTTACAAGGCCCGCGATTGTCGGGAGCGTCGTATTGCTTTGCGCATAATACGCCGGCGACAGGATTCTGTTAAGCGCGATAAATACGAGTCCCGCCATATGGAAGCGGAATACCGATAATGTCATGTTTACTGATTCTTCCGTGAAGTTGTGGCTTTTGTACACAAGCGATATGATTTCACGGCCGTTTATAAGCGAATAGAACGTCACCGGAATAGAGATAAGCGTTATAACCTGCATTGCGCGTGTCAGCAGCGCCGTAAAATCTTCCCATTGTTTTTTTCTGGCAAATCCGGACATGTCAGGAAGAATTACGCTTCCGATTGAAACGGCGAATATGCCCAGGATTAGTTCCTGAAGCCTGAGCGAATACTGCAGGCTCGAGTAAATCCCGATTCCCGCCCGTTTTGCAAGCATACTTGAAACAATGTCGTTTACCTGATATGCGGCCATTCCCACAATCGTCGGAAGGACGAGCGTTACGACTTTTATAGTTCCCTGATTGGTAAAAGCTTTTTTCAGCGACGTGAATGAAATACGCCATTCTGTGTGCAGCACGAACGGCAGCTGGAAAAGAGTCTGGACGCAGCCTCCCGCTATGACACCCACTGCCATGGCACGTGCGGGATTTGCCATATGCGGTGCCAGAATGTATGTTGCGGCAATAACGACTGCGTTGAACAGCACCGGTGCAAATCCCGACGGCGTAAAAACATCAACGCCATTCAGAATGCCCTGGAACAGCGCTGCAATCGAAACAACTGCAAGGTAGGGAAACATGATGCGCGTAAGAAGCACAGCTTCCGGCACCGTCCCCGCGTCAGCTTTTCCGTAGAAGAGTTTAATAAGCTGCGGGGTAAAAATAATTCCCAGAAGGACGACGATTGTCGTGAGGAACGTAACGAGTGTGAGCGTTGCGGAAACAAAAGACTGCGTTCTTTTTTTATCGTCATCGTTTTTTATATCTTCTATATATGAACGGAATGTCGGAATGAATGCAACAGAAACGCTGTTCTCTGCAAAAAGCCGGCGGAATAAATTCGGAAGCTGGAATGCAATGCCGAATGCGTCTGCATAGCTGCCGGTACCAAGAAATGCCGCTTTTGTCATTTCGCGGACAAGCCCTAGAATTCGTGAAAGAAGTGTTACGAACGAAAGCTTCAAACCTGATTTTACAAGCGAATGTTTTTGTTTTTCTGCCATAAGTTTAATCAGAATACTCAAGATGATTAAAATGTGCAATGAGCAGAAGTGTTGCCGGACAGCATAAAAAATACATCTTTTTTTAAGAAAAATCTCTTTTGTTGCCTAAAAACTCATTTACTATTATTATCTATATATAAGTAAAGGATATATATGGCTCAAATACAGATTGATAGTACAGAAAAATTGCAGCCGGCTCGTATGCCGATTCGGATAGGTATAGATGTTGGTTCTACGACAGTAAAGATTGCAGTGCTTGATGATGATGATACACTTATATACGGAGACTATCAGCGTCACCGAGCTGACATCCGGAGCACCATTATAACAGTGGTAAATCAGGCGCTCGATATTGTTGAAAAAAAAGTAGCCGGCGGTACGAACCGTACGGTAAGCGTAAAAGTGACAGGCTCCGGCGGACTTTCAGTATCGCAATGGCTTACCATTCCTTTTATTCAGGAAGTAATAGCGGCGACAACAGCAGTAAAAAAAATAATTCCTCAGACTGACGTTGTTATTGAACTCGGCGGAGAAGATGCGAAAATTACGTATTTCCGCGGCGGAGTAGAGCAGCGGATGAACGGTACATGCGCAGGCGGTACGGGGGCGTTTATAGACCAGATGGCGGCACTCCTTGAAACGAACGCTGACGGTTTAAACGAACTTGCACGCGGTGCTCAGACGATTTATCCGATTGCGGCCCGGTGCGGCGTTTTCGCAAAGACGGACGTGCAGCCGCTCATCAACGAAGGAGCGCGCCGTGAAGATATTGCCGCGTCTATTTTTCAGGCTGTCGTAAGCCAGACAATTTCCGGCCTTGCATGCGGTAAGCCGATCCGCGGTCATGTCGCCTTTCTCGGCGGCCCGCTTCATTTTATGGATCAGCTGCGCGAACGTTTCATCGTTACGCTCAAATTAAAGGATGACGAGATAATTGTTCCGGAAAATTCACAGTTGTTCGTCGCTCAGGGCGCGGCGTATTCTGCGGAACGCAAATACAGCTGCACTGCAGGCAGAGAAGAATTTCATTTTCCGACGATTGACGAATTCCGCGCAAATCTTCAAAACCTTGTGGGTGCGGAGCTCAACGAAGTACAGCGCCTTGACCCGCTTTTTAAAAATCAGGATGAACTCGATGAATTTCAGAAACGCCATGGACAGCAGAAAGCCAGCAGAGGCGACCTTGATTCAGTCAAAGGGCCGGTATTCCTCGGGCTTGATGCAGGTTCTACAACGACGAAAGCAGTACTTGTCGATCAGGAAGGAAAGATACTCTGGGATTTCTATGCGGCGAACGCAGGCAATCCTGTAGAACTTGCCGTAAAAGTCCTCAAGGAACTGTACCACCGCCTTCCGAAAGACGTCTATATTGCGCGTTCCGTTTCGACCGGATACGGTGAAGCTCTTTTTCAGGCTTCCCTTAACGTTGATTCGGGCGAAGTGGAAACGATTACGCACTATCGTGCAGCCGATTTCTTTGTACCGGGAGTAGAATTCCTGCTCGATATCGGCGGACAGGACATGAAGTGCCTCCGCATGAAAGACGGCGCCATTGTATCCATTCAGCTGAACGAAGCTTGTTCTTCCGGATGCGGCAGCTTCCTTGACAACTTTGCCCGCACAATGGGGATGGACGTCCGCGAATTCAGCAAAATAGCGCTTCTTGCGCAGAAACCTGTCGACCTTGGCAGCCGCTGTACAGTCTTTATGAACAGCCGCGTCAAGCAGGCGCAGAAAGAAGGTGCATCCGTTGCCGATATTTCCGCAGGTCTTTCGTATTCTGTTATCAAGAATGCGCTGTTTAAAGTAATAAAACTGCGTAAAGCAAGTGATATAGGCTCAAAAGTAGTCGTACAGGGCGGTACGTTCAACAACGACGCCGTACTGAGGGCATTTGAAAATATTGCCGGCGTCCACGTTTTCCGTCCAGATGTTGCTGGACTTATGGGCGCGTATGGCGCTGCACTTATTGCATACGACCAGTGGCTTGATCTGTCTGCGCCGAAAGCGGACGAACCTCCCGGAACGCCGCGCCGTGAGCTGCATTCCGGCATTGCAACACTTGAGCAGCTTGATTCATTCCATGTTGATCTTGAACTGCGCCGCTGCGGAAAGTGTCAGAACAACTGTCTTCTTACAATCAATACGTTTACGACGGCGGGCGCGGAAAGACGGTTCGTTACGGGAAACAGATGCGAACGCGGTGCGGAAATCGGCGGCGATGTCCTTGATGCAAGCAACAAAAAAGATACAAATATTGAAGCCGGAAAGGAATCCAAACTGCCGAACCTGTTCGACTGGAAATACAAACGGCTGTTCCAGTATGTTCCGCTTCGTCCTGAAGATGCTCCGATGGGCGATGTCGGCATACCCCGCGTGCTCAATATATATGAAAATTATCCAATGTGGTTCACATTCTTTACGAAACTCGGCTTCCGCGTCCGGCTGTCCCCGCGTTCATCGCGCATCATATACGAAAAAGGGCTTGAGACGATTCCGTCCGAATCCGTCTGCTATCCGGGAAAAATTTCGCACGGACATGTGGAAAGCCTTATACAGCAGGGAATTAAATTCATTTTCTATCCGTGCGCTCCGTATGAACAGCAGGAAGATGCCGGTGCGGGAAACCACTACAACTGTCCGATTGTCACAAGCTATCCGGAAGTACTCCGCAATAATGTTGATGCGCTGAGGCAGGATTCATCTATCCTGTACATGGATCCCTTCCTGCCTATTTACGACAGAAAGCGTCTTGCAGAGCGTCTTGCGGAAGAGCTTATTCCTCACTTTCCGAAACTGACGAAAGCGGCTGTGTATTCCGCCGTCGATGCGGCGTGGGAAGAAGAGGAAAAATTCCGGAAAGATGTTCAGAATCAGGGCGAAGAAGCGCTTGAAGAGGTAATCAGGAGAGGCGCGAACGGCATCGTACTTGCCGGCCGGCCGTATCATCTTGATCCTGAGATTAACCACGGTATTCCCGAATTAATAAACGGGCTTGGTCTCGCCGTATTTACGGAAGACAGTGTCGCGCACCTCGGAAGCATTGAACGTCCGCTCCGCATCATTGACCAGTGGACGTATCACAACAGGTTGTACCGGGCTGCGGCATTCGTAAACGGTATGCCCGATCTTGAGCTTGTGCAGCTTACGAGTTTCGGCTGCGGCCTCGATGCCGTAACCTCAGATCAGGTTGATGAAATCATGCGGGCAAAAGGGCGCATGTATACGCTTATAAAAATAGACGAAGGCTCGAATCTTGGCGCTGTACGTATCAGAATACGTTCTCTTATTGCAGCTGTTAAAGAACGCGAGAGAAAGAATCAGAAACCTGTTGTGAAGACCGCGGCGTATCAGCGTCAGGTGTTCACGAAGGAAATGAAGTATACGCACACGATTATTGCACCTCAGATGTCGCCGATTCACTTCCGTCTCTTCCAGAGGGCATTCCAGTACAGCGGGTACAATTTCGTCATCCTTGATGCTGTCGATCCGAAGGCGGTCGATATCGGATTGAAATATGTCAATAACGATGCGTGCTATCCCTCCATTCTTGTCGCAGGGCAGATGATTGCGGCCCTTCAGTCGGGAATGTATGATCTTAATCACACATCGCTCATCATTACGCAGACGGGCGGCGGCTGCCGTGCCACCAATTACATAGGTTTTATCCGCCGTGCACTCAACGACGCCGGTTGGGGGCAGATACCTGTCCTTTCGCTGAATGCTGTCGGGCTTGAACAGAACCCCGGTTTCAAGCTTTCGTTTCCTCTCATAGACCGCCTGCTTATGGGCGCAATGATAGGCGACGTGCTGATGCGCGTCTTGTACCGTACCCGTCCGTACGAAGCCGTTCCCGGTTCGGCGGATGCGCTGTATGAAAAATGGAACGGTCGTGCGGAGCAGCAGCTTAAATCGCTTTCTTCCCACGGCTATCATAAACTTGTAAAAGACATTATCAGGGATTTCGACAATCTGCCGCTGCTTCCCATAAAGAAACCTCGCGTCGGCGTTGTCGGCGAGATTCTCGTTAAATTTCACCCCACGGCCAACAATCAGATTGTTGAGACGATTGAACGGGAAGGTGCGGAAGCCGTTGTTCCTGATATCGTGAATTTCTTCCTGTATTCATTTGCAACCGGCATATTCCGGCACGAACAGCTTGCGTTCCCGAAAAAGACAGAACGCACGGCAAAACTCCTTGTGTGGTTCGTGGAGCGTTACCGCAGGCAGATTGAACACTATCTCAGGAAGAGCAGACGTTTCGATGCACCTGAAACCATCTATGAACAGATGAAAGGTGTCGATGATATCGTGCAGCTCGGTAACATTACGGGCGAAGGATGGTTTCTTACTGCAGAGATGGTGGAACTTATCAAAACAGGGGTGCCGAGCATTGCGTGCGTCCAGCCGTTTGCGTGCCTTCCGAATCACGTTACGGGCAAGGGCATGATAAAAGAATTGCGCCGCCGTTTTCCGAGTTCCAATATCAGCGCAATCGACTATGATCCGGGTTCCAGTGAAGTAAACCAGCTCAACCGTCTCAAACTGCTTTTGTCGAATGCGCCGGTTGGCAGACATCCCGACGAAAACGCCGACGGCATGATTATCATGCCTGACGGAACTCAAGTAAAACCCGAGGTTCGTCCAGCAGAAGGCGGAGCCGGCTTTATGGATACGGAACCTGTAACGGCCGGCAGTATGCCGCCGGCAGCGGAGAGTACTAATGGAGACAATTCGTAGAAAACTTTTTATAGCATTTGCTTTTTTTCCGTTGGCGGTTATGTATTCTGCACATGCAGAATATAACCGTTACGGTATTCCTGACTCGTCGGAAATACGGAAAAACCTTACGGAGACATGGTTCGAAGCGCCTTTGCAGATGCTCCGGACTAATCATCCGGAAGTACGGAAAAATAATGCCGGGGAACAATTTCAGATCAGGCTGGAGGAATCGGATTCCACATTTACCGTTTTCGTGTCTCCCCAGGCCAGGCTTTCCGTCGATGTATATTCCGATGCGGGAAAAAAAACGGAAGTGCAGAGCGTCTATCCCGGCGACGCACAGGGCAGCTGGGTGCTTGTCAGGGACAAACGCTCCGGAACTGCGCTGCGCATCAGATATTATTTTGCAAAAGACAGCGATGTTTATGTGCAGTTCGTTCCGGTGAATAATACTGCGTATGCCGATTTTATCGTGTTCGGCGCATATGCAGTGCGGCAGGTTCCGACGGGAATGCCTTTTAACCGTTTTTACGGCGCTTCTCTTGAAGACGTAATGACATGGACGAAAGATACGCTGCCGTGGAATTATGCGATGCCTCATACCGAAATGTACCACAGCACGATGCAGATGATTAACGTCATCCGCGGAAAACTGCCGGATCTTGTATACGCTGATGATGCAATGTACGATGAAAACGACGAACCAGTGTATATTTCGACAGGTAAACACCGGGACATTCCTGAAGAGGATGCTGATAAGCTTTCCCTTTCGTCCGCAGGATTCATCAAGTGGATAGCAGACGGCCTCGTAAATCCGATTGCAGGAAGCAGCCTGAAACGGGAGCCGCTGCTTGTACAGACAGTGATGTATGACGACATCGGCTTCCCCGGCGTGCTGTCCCGGAAATACAATCTTTCATTTTCGCTCGACTGGACACGCAACATTGCAGCAGCCGTCCTTTCCGTGTATACGGGAAGAACGTATGTGTATAATCAGTCCGGTGTCGATGTGACCGAAGAACCGTTTTGCGCAGAACTGACGGCGTCGGGAATAAAAAATACGGCAGGATATATAAAAGACACAGGTTATTCCGCTGAAAGCCTCAAGCCGCTTATGTATATACTTTCATCCCAACATCCGGACGAGTGTTATCTTGCTGCAATACGCGAGACTGACCGCAAGGCGTCTCCGGAAGTAAAGGTATTCAATGAGTGCGCAATAATCTTTCCCTATTTTGATTCAAACGGCATGTTCAATTGTGTCGTGTTCAGAAACGGAGCAGAATCTACAATCGATGATTTTTGTCAGAATTTCAGAGGTAATTTTGTTCATTTGGTGCGGATGAGAACATCTGACAAGTTTTTTCCGTTATAATAGTAATCAGTATGAAAAGAACAGTTTTTTTTAGTATATTGTTTTTGGCAGTTTCTGCTTTATATGCACAGAAGGAAACAGAGACGGATCTGGCTCTGTTCAACGAATTGTCTGCAGCATACAGCAGCGGTTTCTATCCCGGTGCCGTCGAATATGCGGATCGTCTTGAATCGGCTTATCCCGATTCAGTGTTTACCGGCCGGGTGCTTGTTATGAAGGGAGAGTGCCTTGTGCGGCTCGGGCGCAGCAGTGATGCGGAACCGGTGCTTGCACAGGCGGAAAGGCTTAATAAAAGCAACCCAATCCTTATTCATGCATGCAGTTACTGGGAAGGCCGCGCCCGGTATGCACAAAAGAATTACAGCGGTGCGGCGTTGTCGTTTTATGACAGCTGCAAAATAACCGGCACGGACGGTATGTACTACAGTTCTGCAGTATTGTACGGCGGCCGTTCCCTCTACGCTCTTGGCAGCTATTCTGAATCAGTATCTCCCTTTGAATATGTCGTTTCCAACGGAAAAAGATATTCCGAAAGCGATTATGAAGAAGTCGTTTTAAAACTTGCAGATGCCTGTAACAGGACCAATGCGTACGGAAAGACGATATCTCTCTTCAGCTCATTCCCTGCCGGTTCGCTTTCTGCAGAGGTATATGCCCTTTTTTCAGTATATGCAGGCGACGCGTATTACGGATTACACCAGTACCGGAAAGCGTACGATTTGTACAGCGCGGTGCTTGAATCCGGGCAGAAAAAGTTTGCGGCAGGTGCGCTTCAAAAAGCATACGCTGTTTCATCAGAGCACAGGGCCGAAGTCGGGGCTGATGCGGGAGCTGTTCTTGCAAAAGCCCAGCATACGCTTTCCGACTCTCCTGAACTTGTTTCGGAATTCTGGATGAGGCTGGGAATCGATGCGTACAACCAGGATAATTTCAGCAGGGCAAAGCAGTACTTCGATTCTGCTGATGCCGCTGCGACGAATTCCATGAAGCAGTCTATGGCCCTGTACCGGGCAGAAATGATGCTCGGAGATACCGATGCCGCTCATGCGTATGCATTCCTTGAAAAGGCGGAACAGTCTGCGCAGCTCGGGGAAAAAGACAGTTCGTACGACAGGTACGCTTCCCTTATGCTGAAGTACGCGGCACTTCAAGGGGAATGGGAAACGGTAAAATCGTATGCGGCAAAAATTAAAACGCCTGGTACGAAAACACAGTATTACACGGCACTTTCGTATTACAACACAAACGGATACGCCGATGCCGCCGGTATCCTGAGTAAAATGGCAGGTTCCGGTTCCGATACTGCCGTTCTTGACCTGTATGCCCGTTCCCTGGTAAAGATAAACAAAATACAGGATGCACTTTCCGTTTTTGCCGGTATGGATTTATCCGGAAAAATGGACGACACATCCCGGCTTGATTATGCTGAGGCGCTTCTGCTGTCCGGTCAGTATGCGGCGGCTTATGAACAGGCACGGAAGAGCGGCGAACCGGATGCCCTGTATACTGCAGGTCTTGCAGCATTTAACAGCCGCAACTGGGGAAGCGCGGAGGACTGCTTTACAAAATACGGCAGGACGGCTCCTGGCAACGGAAAATATCAGCAGTACGCGCTTTTTTATCTCGGATATTCGCAGTACAAGCTCGGGAAAAACGGGGCAGCATATGCGGCACTCTCCGGCTTTGCGGAAAAATATCCGGGAAACGAACTGTGCTGGAACGCTCACATGACAGCTGCGAACGCCGCCGTGCAGGACAATAAATACGCGCAGGCCGCAGCGCAGGCTTCCGAAGCTGTAAAAACAGCGCCCGATGCACCGTCCCGCGAAAGGGCCGTGCTTTTTTGTTCAGGTGTATATTCGGACTCCGGCAATTATGCAGAGGCTTTAAGCATATTGTCGCCGTATACTGCGCAGAAAAATCTGTTCGGCATGAAATGTGCATACGAAACAGCACAGATTTTTGTGAAGCAGGGCGAACTGGAAAAAGCGGACAACGCTTACCTGAAGATTGCACGTGACTATCCGGCTCAGGATCTGGCGGAAGAATCGATGTACCGCCGCGGTGAAATTTATTATACATCAAAACAGTATGATGCAGCACTGAGCCGCTTTGACGAATACGAAAAACAGTATCCGCTGGGAAAGTATACTGATGCATCATGGTATTTCAGCGCAGACTGTCAGGCACAGAAAGGAAATGTAAGCAGAGCCATACTTCAGAACACTGCGCTTATAAAAGAATATCCCGGAAGCACCTATATATACGGTGCGAGAAAAAATCTTATGCTCATGTACCGCAGGACGGACGATTATGCCGATGCGCTTGCTCAGGCCCGCAGCCTTCTTTCCGAATACGGAGATCAGGCACGTTCCGACGGTATTGCGAAACAGGCAGCGGAACTCGAAAAGCTTGTATCGGGCAGCAGCGAACCGCTTGTGAAAAAGCAGTCGGAATATGAACAGAAAGGCAGGCTGAGTACGGAAGAAGGCCGCCGGGCCGGAACCGAACTTGCCGCAATGTACGGTACATCGGATTCAACACTGCAGCAGGGAGCGGAGCTGGCGGCACAGCTGCTGGCTGTCGAAAAACAGCACCTTGGTGCGGAAAGTTCCGATGCGGCGAAAAATGCCGGTATTATCGCTCTGTACGACAGGCGTACCGGAAAAAACAAAGAATCTGCAGATATGTATCTGTTTGCAGCAAAATATTACCGAATGAACGGAATGAACGACGATGCAGCCTCTGCTTTATATAACGCAGCCGACGCATTCCGGGCTGCAGGCAGTGACGGCGATGCGGATGCAACGATTAAAACTCTTGTGCAGCTGTATCCGGAAAGCCGTCAGGCAAAAAGTATTGATTCATCGGGAAGGTAACGTATGAAAAAGAAAAATTGTATTTTTTGTGTCCTGTTTATTATATCGGCAGCAGTGCTTTCCGCACAGGCAGAAATGACGCTGCCCGATGTAACGACTGTCGTTTCCGGCGATTCCCTTACTGCCGGAAAAAACGCAGTCCCCGATTTTTCGGATGTTCTTCCCGGCACATCAGGCGGAAAGGAAGTCCTTCCGGAACTTCCTGATGTTTCTGTCGGCGGCAATGCAGGCGCCGATGAAGCAGTTTCAAAAACTGAAACCGGGAATTCAGTATATGCAGAAGGTCTTGTCGGCGGCGGCTTTCCCGGATTCTTTACAGGCCGTTTTTCCGTATACCGTTCGTCAGGAGCGGATCCGTTCAGAATAGGATTCAATTATGAAAGCGCTGACGGCTATGCGCGCAATGCGTTTACCGACGGATATTATGACAGAACCGTAAAAATCGCCGCGGAAAAAACGCTTGCCGCAAAAAATGCCGTTTATACATTCAACGGCAGTTACGAGTCTGACGGCGACGGACTGCAGAGTACCTGTCCCGGTTTTTATGATGTAACAAAACAGACAATCGGCGGCAATGCAGATGCTGTCTGGACGCTGCCGAACGGATTCGGACTTCAGTCCCATCTTGACGCAGACTGGTATAACCGTTTTGCAGGAATCACAGGCTCTCCTTCCGCAGACGCTTACGCCGGACAGTCATCAGTATTCTCGATGAGCCCGTCGGCCCGGTTCGGCTGGGAATCGCACGGTTTTTCTTCTTATTTTGACGCCGCATGGTATCTTCAAAGCGATACAGGGAAAGCGCTTGCTGAGGGCAGTACAAACCGTGCGCGTTTCGGCACCGGACTTGGATGGGAAAACAGCTTCATCACTGTTTTCGGAAACGCAGCTGCCGTCATAGGAACGGAAATCGGAAACAACGATGTTATCGTACCATTCACTGTCGGAATGAAATCTTCATTCGTGACAGGTCTCTCTGCCCGGAAAATGTCGATTACCGCAGAAGGAGGGATATCCTCCGAACAGCCGCTCTATGCAGATCTTGAAAAAAAATATAAATTCAGCGCACTTTCGTTCATCCCCGGTGAAACGACGGACTGGTACGGGACATTTACTGCGGATGTGCCTGTTAAAGATATGTTTTCCGTTACCACTCAGGCGGAATACCGCAGTACTGCGTTCGGCAACGGCGTGTGGGAGCCTTCATATACGGAAAGCTCATTCAAATACGGCCAGTATACATATTTGCAGACTGATCGTTCACAGCTGTATACGGTTGCCGGCGTTTCTTTCAGCAGGGGCATACTCACGCTGAGGGGGGCATGGAAAGCGCAGTGGATATATGTACCAGTCCTTGAAGCTCCGAATACCGTTGAACTGTCAGTATCTCTGCAGGGTGTCAATTCACGCTGGGGAACGGATGCGGACATACGTTTCTTCCCCGATGAGGGAGAGGATCATGTACCTGAAATCAACATATCGGGCTATGTCCGCCTTACCACGGCGGTGCGGCTTGCCGTCACAGCCGATGATGTAGTAAAATTAGTTGCCGGCCAGCCGCGGATGTATGCCGGCAGATATATTGCAAGAAGCGGTTCTGCAGGGCTTCTCGTAAAATTTTTCTTTTAATTTTTTGATACAGGAGTAACGTGAAATGTTCGAAGCGATAAAATCTGGCGGCCCTCTCATGATTCCGATTATTCTCTGCGGAGTAATCGCGACGTATATTATTATTGAACGTTGTATTTATTTTTATATGATAAAAAAACGTGATATGAAACTGATGTATGATTTAAACGGCTCTCTTTCAGGCAGCAATTACGAAGCAGCTGCAGTTGCCTGTGCCGAAGCCGATACGCCTGCATCCCAGGTTATTAAAAAGGCACTCGACTGCCGGCGCTGGGATGAAAAGGATATGAAGGAAGCCGTTGAAGCCGAAATGGATTTAGTCATACCCCGTTATGAACATCTGCTTACGGCGCTTGGAACAATAGCGAATATTTCGACGCTGCTCGGACTGCTCGGAACTGTCACCGGAAACATAAAGGCCTTTAACGTTCTTGGCGGAGGCAGCGGCATGGGCGATCCGGCTCATCTTGCGAGCTCCATCGCAGAAGCTCTCGTTACGACAGTGGGCGGACTTGTCGTGTCGATTCCGTCTGTCGTTTTTCATAACTATTTTCTTTCCCGCGTGAACCACTGTATTGTAGAGATGGAATCAGACGTAACATCGGTCGTGCTCCGGCTTACGGGAAGGGTAAAATAATATGCAGATCCATGCACACCGCCGGACAATATCGTCGAACATCGATATGACTCCGATGATAGACGTCGTTTTTCAGCTTATACTCTTTTTCCTCGTTTCGACGACATTCGCCGTTATGCCGGGAATAAGTCTGAACCTGCCGGAAAGCCGTACGGCGGAAAGTACCACGACGTCCGGAATAACGATAACAGCCGATAAAAACGGAGGGCTCTGGTTCAACGATACAGAAGTTACTATCAAGACGCTTGGCGCACGGCTTGCAGCATATGACACTGGCGGAAAAAAGAAAGAAGAAATACCGATTACGCTGGAAGCCGACTCAGATGTAACGAACGGTACAATAGTAAGTGTGTTCGATGTCATTCGGGAAAACGGGTATTCGGCTGTAGATCTGCGGACAAAGGAAAAATGACTTTTTCGTTAGTATCACTGATACGAAATGATGATGAAATCCTCACAAAGAGCAGAAAGGCAGGGTTCATAAGTACAGCCGCTGTATGGGTTGTGCTTGTACTTATTTTTGCATTCGTTCCTGCTTTTAAAAAGAAACCCGAATATAAAACTGTCCGTATAACGCTTTCTTCCACACCGCTGGAAAAACAGCAGAAAGTTGTGGAACCGGTAAAAAAAGAAGAAGCTGTCAAAGCAGCAGAGCCTGTTAAAAAGGCAGAACCTGTACAGAAAACAGCGGCTCAGAAAAACGTTGAACCGGCAAAGGCTTCTTCCGTGCAGAAAAAGACTGAGCCGGTAAAAAAAGAAAAACAGCCGGAAAGCGCTCCTGCGAATCAAAAATCAGTCCCGGCAGCGGATAAAGCAAAACCGTCCGATTCCCCGGTTGTATATAAGAAAAGCGTGGAAGAACTCATGGCGGAACAAAGCCGGCAGAAAGCCAAAGACGTGAAATGGGACGACAGGCTGTTTACTGATTCAGCTGCTGAAGAATCATCATCCCCTGCAGCTTCTCCGAAAACTTCCGGCGCAAACAAAATAACGGGATCATCCGCATTAGCAGGTACGGCTGCTGCAGCGGCAGCATCTGCCAATGAACCGGTAAACTCGACATCAGTATCGGAAAAGCAGAAATCCGCCGGTGCAGATGCGGCTACGAAAACGGCGCTTGGAAATATCAGCTCTACGACGTATACACAGACGTCCGGGAGCGGAATGAATTCCAGGACATCAGTGAACTCAAGCCTGGGTTCCGACGGAAAAGTTTCAATCGAACTGACGGATGGTTCTGTGAGAATGTTGCTTTATCCGGGAAAACCTGCAATTCAGATTTCTGAAGAAAACGCAAAGAGAATAGACAGTACGCGTACTGTCCGCGTGCAGTTCAAAATCCTTGCGAAAGGAAACGTGCCGTTGTCGGAGATAAATATAACGCCGTCTTCAATCCTCACACCTGAAATCAGACAGGAGATACGCGAACAGGTTTCGTTATGGCGGTTTTCACAGGCAGCGGCGGACGGATATGCTTCATTCGATTATACTATAGAGTTTAAAAAATAAAGGGGTTTCATTTGAATATACCGGGATTAGGAAAGATAGAAGCTGTCGCGTTCGACATAGACGGAACGTTGTACAAACAGTGGCAGCTGCATATACGTATGGTCCTTCACTTTTGTCGATACAACCAGTTTTTTATGAAATACGGTTTTGTACGAAACGAGATGCATCGTATGGAAAGGCTGGAAAATTTCTGGGAAGTACAGGCGGAATGTCTTGCAAGGCGGATTCACCGTTCGCCGGAAGAAACGCAGAAGCTTCTGACGGATATTGTGTATGACGGGCTGAGCGTCTATTTTGAAACGATCCCGTGCTGCAGATATGTGCCGGAAACGTTTAAAGCTTTCCATGAAGCCGGCCTCAAAATTGCTTTGCTTTCCGATTTTCCTCCTGAACAGAAAGGCGGGCTCTGGGGACTCAGGAAATACTGTGACGCAATTCTTGGAACAGAGGATATAGGTGCACTCAAGCCGGATCCGTATTCATTCCTGTTCATGGCAGAAAAACTCAATGTTATTCCGGAACACGTACTGTACGTGGGAAACAGTATAAAATACGACGTCAGAGGAGCGAAAAATGCCGGCATGAAGTCAGCATTCTTTGAACCGCTGTGGCGCAAACTGTTTCATTGTCCTCTGAAAGAGGCTGATTTTTCATTCAGCGACTATCGTCAATTGCAGAATTTTGTGCTACAATAAGTCAAATTGCAGCCGTATTATTTTCTGATATAGTAATAGTTGGGTGGGGAAAAAAAGTGGTTATCATCGCAGTTCTGGTAGCATCTGTTATTGCAGCGGGAGTTTCCATTGCGCTTAGACAGATGGACAAAGACAATAATACAATGGAAAAAGTCAAACGGTATGCCGACAAACGTCAGGCGGAGTTTGACTCTTATTTTCAGGATCAGTCTAAAAAACTTGCATCATCTAATGCCGAAGTGGAGACAACGCGTCTTCAGGCTGTTGCTGCAATAAAGCGTCTGGAAAAGGAACGCGATGATTTTACCCAGAAAGCGGAAGAACTGCAGAAATATGCAGATGCGGTAAAGACTGCAGAAGCGCAGATTAACGGATATGACAAATCGCTCAACTCGCTTGCAGAAATGACTGCTAATGTCGAAGAAAATCTTAACAGGCTCAAGAAGGAATCTCTCATTGTCGAGAAAATCGACGGACGCCTTACCGGGCAGAAAAAGGAAATAGATGCTATTGAAAAGCATATTCCGAAACTCAGTGAGGAATTTGCCCGGACAAACGGAGATCAGCTCAAAAGTCTCGGCTCGAAGCTGCTTGATGAATACGAATCACGGGCCCGGAAGCTGGCCGGCGATATTACCTCCATGGAACATCAGGCGGAAGATACGCTCGCCAGGATGAAAGCCGAAATTGCCGGAATCTACAGCGAAGCCGCCCGGAAAGCTGAGACGCTTGAAGACACCGCTTTCAAACACCTGAGCGAGCAGGCACAGCAGCGCAGCGACTCATATATTAAAACCGTCAATGAAAAAGCGGAAGAGATGGAAAGTCTGCTGCAGTCCCGCATTCAGGAAGCGCAGAAACTTGTCGATGGCCGTGCATCAGAAGTTGAAAATGCAGTTGCAGCGCTTGAGACAGGCCTTGATAATAAATACCAGCAGCAGTATCAGGAACTTGCGGAAAAATATGAACATGAAGCCGCAGAACTTTCCGCGCGCCTTGACGCAGAAATGGCAGATATTGCAAACCAGATAACAGACAGGACAGCTGCGCTGGACGGTTCAATTGACAGCCGTACCGCAGAAATTACCGGAAAATATGACAGCCAGTATACGCAGCTTGCAGAATCATATAAAAAACAGGCCGAAGAGCTTGACGAAAAACTTGGCCAGCAGTATCTGACGCTTGCGGCGAAACATACGCAGAAAGCCAACGAAACCGATGCTGCAATTGAAACTCAGTACAACGCATTGTCCGAAAAATATAAACAGAAAGCAGCAGAACTTGATACTGCACTTGAACAGAAGACCGCGGAAGTCACTTCGTCCTTCAAGGATTCTACCGGCAACGTTGTCGCGAATATCAAAAAAACGCTTGCATCGCTCGATGAAAAGTACAAACAGCATATTGAAGATTTCGGCCGTAAATATGATGAAAAAATTACGGCTGCCCATGATAAATATGCAAAGCAGCTTGATTCTATCGACGGGAAAAACGACGGCCGCATAGTTGAACTCGATACTAAATTCGACGATTTGTACGCAAAGATTGCGTCAAAGAACGAAGGCCGCGCTTCCGAACTCGACAAGAAACTTGACAGTACATTTGCGGATATAACAACGAAAAACGAGGGGCTCGCTTCCGAGCTCGACAAAAAGCTTGACAGTACGTATGCGGAGATAACGGCGAAGAATGAGGGACGCGCATCCGAACTCGACAAGAAACTTGACAGCGCGTTTGCTGAAATGACAGCGAAAAATGAAGGTCTCGCATCTGAGCTCGACAAGAAACTTGACAGTACGTATGCGGAGATAACGGCAAAGAATGAAGGCCGCGCTTCCGAACTCGACAAGAAACTTGACAGTACGTATGCGGAAATAACAGCGAAGAACGAGGGCCTCGCATCTGAGCTTGACGAAAAACTGAACAGCGCGTTTGCTGATATTGACGCAAGGAACAGCGGGCAGGCAGCGGAACTCGAAAAGAAGCTGTCCGACGCATATACGGGCATTTCGTCTGAAAACGACAACCGTATTTCCGAACTTGACACAAGGCTGTCCGATGCCTGCGCAAATATCGCGGCGGTGAACGGCGGGCGCATCTCCGAACTTGACAAAAAATTGTCCGATGCCTTCGCAGCTATTGATACAAAGAGCGACGCACGCATTACAGAACTTGACAAGAAACTTTCTGATGCATATGGAATCATTGCCGCGGAAAGCGATAATCGTATTTCCGAACTTGATAAAAAACTGTCCGATACGTGTACGGACATTGCAGCAAAAAACAACACCCTCGTTACGGGGCTTGACAGTAAGCTGTCTGATGCGTATGCAGGTATAGAGGCGAAAAATGATGCACGCGCATCCGGACTTGACAAGAAGTACGATGAAGCGTACAGCACTCTGACCGGAAAGCACAATGCACGTATCGCGGAATTAAGCAAAAATCTTTATGATTCGTATGCAGCCCTTGCTGATGAATTTGCGAAGAAAACAGAAGTTATTGAACAACAGGCAGCCTCTGTCAAGAGCATGTATGAAGAGAAAGAAGGTTCTGTCGTTTCAGCATTGAACGACCGTCTTACCGGATTAGACGGCCAGTACAAGCAGCAGATTGATGAACTCCGTTCCCGGCTTGATGAATCTCTCAGCGAAACGAAGAAAACATCCGACCTTATTGCGCAGAATATACAGGGAAACGCGAAAAACTTTGGAGACATGCAGGCCGTTCTTGAATCGCAGATGAAAGAACTTGAGGCACGGTATACCAACCTGTTTGAAAATGCAGTGTCGCAGGCCGGAGAAAAGGAACAGGCTGCATTTGAAAAGTTTACGTCGGCTGCAAATGATAATATAGAAAAATACCGTACAGGCATCCAGAACAGGATTGATGCACTGAAGGCGTCTCTTACGGAAACTCTTACTGCTGTCTCGGAGCAGGCATCGGCTTCCGTACAGGAAGCTGAAAGTTCAATAAAACAGCTGCAGAATGAATGCGATGAAGCTGAAAAACGGGCAGACAGTATAGCACCTCAGCTGACGGAAAAAGTAAAGGCTGTCGGCGACGAGATAGAAAAATTCCGTACACAGGCAGAAGAAAAACTGTCGGTGCTCGATAAAGACCTTGGTGAATCAATAAAGAAGACTTCTCAGCTTTGCGAAACCCGTCAGGAAGATATCCTGAAATCGCTTGATGCGCAGCTCGGATCGTATAAAAAGGATCTGGAATATCAGTTCTCCCGTCTTGAGACATCGGGGAAGGACGTTGATACGCTTGAAGCAAACCTGCGTAAAGCGATGGAAGAGACCAGAAAACGCGTCCTTTCCGACTTTGATACATTTACGACGGATCAGCAGCAGAAGCACGAAGAGTTCGCAGCTTCAATGAAGGCCGATTCAGATTCAATGGACGCACAGTTGAAAACTCTTGAAAAGAGCATCGAAGAACTCAAGACATCAGCAGTTGGAAATATAAGCGCTAAACTCAAAGACTTTGAAGATGCATTCAACAACGATTTAAAGGGGCGGGGTGACAAACTGTCTGAAGATCTGGCCTCCTGGAAAAACTCATTTGACGGGAAGCTGACTCTTTTTACGACCGATTATGAAAATGCCCGGCGTTCTGTTGAAGTAAAGTACAGCGAAGATTTGAAGACAAAACTTGCCGCCGTTCAGGAAAAAAATGAAGAGCAGATGGGACGCATCGCCGCCGGTATAAAAGAGATGCAGGATTCTGTCCGGACACAGCTTGAAGACATAAAGAAGACTGTTGATGGATTTACGGCAGAGACTCAGGCGGAAGTTAAAAAATCACAGGCGGAATCTGACGATTATCTCAAGAAAGCGTCGGACGAGTATCAGAAAAGAATTGATGCACAGCTTGGCAAAGTAGAGACGGGACTGCTTGAAAGTCTGAAGTCCTTTGAAGAGGCCGTTACGAACAGGCAGGAAACAAGTTCATCAACAATAGATGCAGCACTTTCGGAATTCAATACGTGGAAACAGCATCTTAAACAGCAGCTTGACGAGTCCGGCGAAGTATTTAAACAGCAGCTTGACAGCCTTAAAAATTCTTCGCAGAAGAAAATCGAAGAAGCGGAAGCTGCCCTTACTGCAGATATGACGCAGTATGCTTCAGGCGTGAAAAAGCAGCAGGATGAACTTACGTCGGAAATTACCCGTCTGCAGTCTAACGCTGATGAATCTGTGGCTTCGTATGAAAGACGTTCGGCGGAAATACTGGACAAACTGCAGGGCATGTACGAAGATATGCTCAAGGATACAGAAGAACGTGTGAGCAGGCAGTCTGCCGACTCGACGCAGAAACTGAACAGCCTTAAGGAAAAAATTGATTCTATTGAAGTTTCCAACAGCGCCAATCAGGCAAAGTTCGTACTCAAGATGCAGGGCGACTCAAACGATATACAGAGCCGCATGAGCGAATTGAATCGTGAGCTGCAGAACGTTAAATCGCAGATGCAGGTATACGAAAAAGCTGAACAGATGAAGAAACAGCTCGACGAAAAAATTGCGGCTCTTACGGACGATTTCAGCAGAATCGAGGCTTATAATCAGACAGCATCGAAACTGGCAGAGCAGTACAATGCTGTCCGCAAAATAGGCGACGAAATAAACGCCCGTCTCAAGGATTTTGATGCTCAAAAAGGTAAAGTCGACACGCTCGGGCAGAAATACGACACGGTGATTACCCTTTCCGATACGATGGCCGGGAAAATAAGCAGCCTTCAGACAACGTACGACCAGCTGCAGAATATGGAAGTTACTGCGCGCGATTTCCAGGAGAAACTCAATACAATTGCAGGTTCGTACAACAGACTTGAACAGAAGCAGGATGTTATAGAGCGTGTAAATAAAGACGTCAACGCATCTTTTGACAACCTCAAGGACCTCGAAGACAGACTCAAGTCATGCACGCGGCAGATTGAATCTCTGCCTCAGGAAATAAAGGATGTACAGGGCAATGTTGATGAAATCATAAAGAGCGGGCCGCGTATCAGCGATGCCGTGACAAAACTTTCTTCACTGCAGTCCCTGCTTGAAGAAGCCGATAAGCGCATGGATGCGCTTAATTCCGCACGGCAGGGAATCGGACGCAGCGAAGCACGGCTGGAAGAACTTAAGAACGATATTGAATCAAAATTCAAACTGCTGAATCAGATGACAAAGCAGGATCTTGAGAAGCATCCGGAAAAGAGTGATTCCCGTTTGTCGCCTCAGGACCGCGAGAACATAAAGTATCTGAAACGACAGGGCTGGACAATTCCGCAGATTGCAAAACGGATGAACCGCACTCAGACGGAAATAGAAATGGTTTTGGAACTTCCCGACAACGTTTAGAACACCTCAAAAAACTCACTTTTAGTGACTTTTTAGAGGTAACTTTAATAATAAAAGGCATCCGTATTGTACGGATGCCTTTTTTATTCGTGCGGAGGGTTT
>DCFX01000083.1:0-16839 GCA_002314445.1 Treponema sp. UBA1793 | reverse complement strand
TAGAGAACAATATACCCCGCTGCTTGCGGCGGGGGTATTGATTTCGTGCGGAAGGGATGTTTATTTTTCAAGAAGGCAGGAACACCACGATTCGACTGCATCTCCATGCCCTACGTCGCCCATCTTTTCACCTGTTTTTGCTTTTACGAAGACACAGCTGCTGTCAACACCAAGAATACCGGCTATTGAATGACATACGGCCTCGCGGTACGGCAGAAATTTAGGCTGTTCAAGTTTGACTATGCAGTCCATGTTGACAAGGTGCCACCCGGCTGCCGTGATTTTCTGCCACACCGTTTTAAGGAGCTGAGAGGAATCAGCATCTTTCCATGTTTCATCTTCAGGAGGAAAGAAACTTCCTATATCGCCTAACCCTGCTGCTCCCAGCAATGCGTCGGTAACAGCGTGAAGCAGAACGTCTCCGTCGGAGTGGCCGGCTTCGCCTTTGTCAAACGGAATGGAAATTCCGCCCAGCAGCAGTTTTCTTTCCCGTACAAGGGGATGGATGTCGTATCCGAGCCCCGTATGTATTATTCTGTGTCCTGTATCCATTTTTATGTCCATGTCGGAAGGGAATGTAATTTTTTTGTTGCAGGCATCTCCCGGTACGGTGACGACGCGTCCTTCGTACTTGTCCCAGATTTCCGTATCATCTGTATAGGCACAGCCGTCCTGCTGCGCTTTTCTGTGTGCGTCGAGCAGCTTTTCAAAAAAGAATGCCTGAGGGGTCTGTACTGCCGCAAGAAGGCTGCGCTGCAGGTGCCTGATAATGAGTCCGTGGCCGTCGGTTTCCTTCTGTGTGTCAACAGGAGTTACAACCGGCGCTGCCGCACCGTGCTCTGCTGCCGCATATGCTGTATCGCAGATTATTTTTTCAGTTACGAAAGGACGTGCAGCATCGTGAATAAGCACTATATCAGGCTTTGCATCCGACTCCGCGATTGATTCAAGCGCGCATTTGACGGATTCCTGCCTCGTTTTTCCACCGTGTACAAAAAGCAGTTTTGTATGCGCCAAAAGCCCCTCCATGCTGCTGTCGGCATGCAGGGCGGACAATGCTGCCGAGTCGTTTTCATCTGAAGGTATGGTAACTGCAACCGTTTCGCAGTGTAGTGTATTCAGAAAAGGTTTAAGCGCTTCTGAAAGAACAGTACCACTACCGAGCGGCAGGTACTGCTTTCTGACAGAAGTACCCTTGCGGGAAGAAGTACCCATACGGGAAGATGTACCTGCCGCAGCAATAATAACGGCTGTTTTTATGGAAGGGAGTGGACCGTTCATTATCGGAATTATAATCTAAAAGGTATCGTCGAAAGAGTCATCAGTATCTTCTGAATCTTCCCCTTCCTCTGTATTGTCAGTCTCGCTGCTCTCCGGAACATCTTCTTCAGATTCTTCCTCGTCGTTTTCGTCCGATGAGCTGCTGCTTTTTTCGTTGTCGATATCATCCATGAGATTATCATCTTCGTCATCGTCGATATTCACGACATGTTTGACCTTAGGTGTCGATCCCGGCGGTTCCAGTTTTGTGTGTATGAGCGTTTCCACCTCTTTTGCAGTCTTCCCCATCGCAAAAGAAATTTCGTCTTCCAGAAGTTTACGCGCTGAATCATACAGTTTGCGTTCCAGAATCGGCAGTTCCTTTACTTTGCTCCGGTTGTACAGACAGCGGACAATAGTTGCAATATCGAGAATACTGCCCTTTTTAAGAAGGTCAAGATTCATCTGATAGCGCAGTTTCCAGTCTGATGTAATCGGCTCAAAATCGTCGGAAAGAAGATTCAGGGCTTTTTCCGCTTCTTCTGCAGAAACAATTGCACGAATACCGAGTTCATCCGCTCTTTCGACAGGTACCATAACGACCATATCAGAAGCTTCTATGTAGATATTGTAATACCACAGCTTCTGATCTTTGAAAGTCTGTTCAGTTATATCTGTAACTTTACCAACGCCCTGGCTTGGATAGACGACTTTCTGAGTAATTCTGAATTTTGTAGAAGGTATAGATGTTTTCACTTTTGTATTTTCTTTGCTTCCTTTGTTACTTGAAGAAGTTCTCCCCGACGAAGAAATTTTATTTTGCGCAGCTGCTTTTCCTGATGACGGTTTACTTGCGGAACCTGATTTTCCGGCAGCAGCAGTTTTTACCGTTTTGTCCGTCTTTTTTGCGGGCAGCGATTTGGCTGTTTTTGCTGATGAACCGGATTTTGTAGATTTACCCGAATTAGTTGCTTTTGCCATATTAATATAGAATACCATAAATTTGCAAAAAAATCAAACCTTCATTACAAAATGCTTCTAAAAAACAGTAATAGATGCGAAATATATCACTATTTGCTTGCAATTATTACTCGATTATACTATACTCCATTAAACGTGTGTTATGTCTGATGGACGCATACATTATTAGTCGACCTGCCTTTAATTCTTTTCCAATCCCATAAATGTGGTTACGGATTTCTGGTTTATATGCTTTCTGTCACTCTTGTCACACGAAATAACGGACTTTTAAATAAGCCCGCAGGGTACAGGTATACATATGGAATCAGAAGAAATCTCTTTTGAAGACCTTGGTCTTGATGAACAGACCTTGGCCTCGGTAGCTCGTAAGGGCTTTATTACTCCGTCACCGATTCAGGTGCTCGCAATTCCGCGGCTCTTGAACGGCGATGCAAACGTGATTGCACGTGCGCGAACAGGAACCGGTAAAACGGCGGCGTTTGGTCTGCCTCTTGTGCAGAAACTGCGCAGTGGAAGTGATCATGTGCAGGCGCTTATTCTCGAACCGACGAGGGAGCTTGCCGTACAGACATGCACCGAAATGCAGTCGTTTACGGAAAGTAAGGCTCCCCGCACGTGTGTCGTATACGGCGGTGCATCGATGAGTCAGCAGATCCGCGATTTAAGGCGAGGCTCTGAAGTAGTCGTTGGAACGCCGGGACGTATTCAGGATCATATTGAACGCGGCACTCTTGACATCAGCAAAATAGAATATTTTATCCTCGATGAAGGCGACGAAATGCTCGATATGGGCTTCATTGACGACATTGAGGCTATTTTTAAAAAAGCAAATCCTGCCTGCCGCATCCTCCTTTTCAGCGCGACGATGCCAGCTCCTATTCTTAAAATTGCACAGAAGTTTATGGGTGAGTACGAAATTGTCGAAGAGGAAGGCTCTGTAGACGAGGCGCTTCTCATTGAACAGAATTACTGGGTTGTCCGCGAGAGCGAAAAAATAGAGGCGCTCGTACGCCTTATCGATTATTCCGACGATTTTTACGGGCTTGTTTTTACTCAGACGAAAATGGATGCCGACAACGTAAGCAGACAGCTTGATGAACGCGGATACGAAGCCGCAGCCCTTCACGGGGATATTGCCCAGAATCAGCGTGAAAAAATTCTCGCCCGTTTCCGGGGTAAAAAAACGCGTATTCTTGTTGCAACTGATGTTGCAGCCCGCGGTATTGATATTACTGGACTGAGCCACGTAGTTAATTATTCGCTTCCGTTCGATGGCGCAACGTATGTACACCGTATCGGCCGTACGGGCCGTGCCGGAGCCGCTGGAACGGCTATTACTTTTGTACGTCCTGAAGAGCGCCGCAAGCTTGGATATATGCAGAAAGCTGTACAGAAGAGCACGAAAGGCGAGCTTACGGAAGAATCTGTTCCCACAGTTGAGGAAGTTCTCGAAAAGAAACGCGCACGCCTTTTCAGTCAGCTCAAGATTGATCTTGGACTTGCGCCAAAATCTGCTGCTGAGCAGGAAACTGCAAAAAGCGGCGGCGCTCCTTTCAACAGCGATGAAATTGTACCTCTGGAAGAAAATGAAAATACAAACGCCGCAGCTGTCCCTGCGGCACCTGCAGAGCAGACTGCATCTCTTGTAAAACCTCCTGCACAGTTTGCGGAAATGGCCGCAGAACTGTGCGGCGGCAACGAACCGCTGGAGGTGCTTGCGGCAGTAATGTCTGTTATGTACGGACGTTCGCTTGATAAGTCACGGTACGGCGGAATAAACGGTGCAAAGCAGTCCGGTTCAGTCCGCGGTGCGGCACCATCTGAGGATCAGCTTCGCCTGTACGTCCAGATAGGAAGACGCGACGGATACAATCCTCGTGCAATTGCGGATTATTTCAGCGAGCTGCTTCATATTCCGGGACGTCTTGTCGACCGCATCGATATGTCATCAAATTTTACGCTGCTCAATCTGCCTTCTGCATCTGCAAAAAAAGCTCTTGAACTGTCAAAACGGGGCGGCAAAATCCCCCATATGCACATAGATTCAAAAGAGGGCGGCGACCTTGACGAGAGCGATGACGACGGCGGATTCAAAAGAGATCGCGGCGGAAAACGCGGCGGGTTCGGCGGACATGCAAAATTCAGCCGGGAAGGTAAGGGAAGACCTGAAAATCCCGGTGCAAGGCCGTTCAAGTCTCACGGAAGGCCGAATGTTCATACTCCCACTGAACGGAGCGGAAGCGCAGGCTTATACAGAAAGAAGCCTGCTGAGAGAGCCGAGCGGTTCTAACGTTACAACGTTCTAACGTTACAATGACTGGCCTGTCTGGGCTGCATAAGTCCGTAACCAGTGCTTTATCGGTTCCCGCCAGTCGTCACTGTACGCGCCTTCGAGAAGAAGGCGTTCATACATAAAATTGATATGATTTGCAATTTCAGCTCTGTCCTGCAGAGAAATCCTTTTATCATATATGAACAGGTTGTTTATAAAATCGACCGCATCATATGTCGTGAACTGACTGCCGTGCAGGGCTGTCATCATGTACAATGCAGCCGGAATACAGTTTACGCTGTGCTGTTTTACATACAGGACACTTTCACCGATTGCCAGCGCATTTCTGTATAATTCTTTGTTCCAGCGGTCTTTTTCCGTCTGCGTAAAATGTTCCTTTTCAAACATATCCCTGAAATATGTGTAACATCCTGTTATGATGCAGATGTGAAGACTCGGTACGCAGAGATAGTGCGGATCGTTTTTATGTATAAAGCGGAATTCTTTCATTTCGAAATACTCAGGACGATGGGTTGTTGTGAGACAGTATTTATAAATAGAGCCTGCGCTCTTGTAAAGATTTGCAATAAAATCAAGATAGTCTGCACTCAGGAGCCGAGCCTTTTTCAACCCGAACCGTTTTATAAGCATTGAGCAGGGTGTGATAAAGTAGGGGACAAAATCAAGATACTTTTTTACCTTCTCAGGTGTAAACGGAATTTTGTCATCGAGTTTTGTATCGACATAAATGACAGGGATATTGGTAATATGCTTTTTCTGCAGCTGCTGAATGTTAACGAAATTTGAAATTACCGAATGAACTATATTAATAGCACTGCGAAATGACAATCTGCCTGTCGGCAGAGCTATCCACGGTATAATATGCGAAAATGACCTGATCGCTCTGGATGAGACTGAATCTATCCGTTTCTGCTCAATCTTCCTGTTGATTTTCGTAGTAAATGAACCTGTTGTTTTTTTCACTTGAATTCTTCTTCCTGTCGTATAGTATCCAGCCTGTTAAGCCTGTCCTGATCCAATTCTATACAAATATTTTTTTCCTGCGTCGGAAGAACAAGACCTTTCGGCCCGTTCTTTGCACGCCGCAGGTGTTTTACCTGAGTATAATATAAATCAGCTTTTCCCGATTTACGTGCTTTTGAATAATATACGGCGAGATTGGCAGCGTCAAGCAGTATATCAAGAGGGACTGTTTTTCCCGGCCTGTTTTTTATGAATACATAGCCGCCCGGAAAGTCACGTGCGTGAAGCCACATATCCGAACCCCGTACATAATGACGGAGCAGCTCGTCATTCTCCGGAGCATCCCTGCCGACAAGTATATACCAGCCGTTAACCGTGTAATCAAGACCCGGATGGGTCTTTTTCTTCTGCTGCTGCGGAGTAGAATCGTGCCGGAGCATCTGCTCAATACGTACAGGATTCTGCTCACGCTGCATATCGGCATACATTTTATCCAGAGCAGCAATCTGCTTTTTTTCAAGTTCAATATCATGCAGGAGCTGTTCCGAGCCCGACAGTGCCTTGTGATAGTTTGTATAATAATCCGCAGCGTTCTGCTGGGCGGTTTTTGCCGGATTTACGCTGATACTTATAGTACTCCCGGTATCATAGTCGGTGCAGTCAAGATGGTCGGATTTTCCGTTGAGGAGGTATCCGTATGAAAGAATCAGGTCTCCCTGATGTCTGTACTGTTCTGCGTTCAGAAATGAGGCCTGTTTTGTTTCTAATTTTTCAAGAGCCGCTTCACGTCTGCTTCTTGTCGTATTATACCATTTTTCAGCCTGTACAAGAAGCGCTTCACGGGAGAGCGTCTGTGCGTGCTCGCCGTACCATATATCGACTTTCTCGTTGAAGGTAAGCACCTCTGTGCCGGGATGCTGTTCATACTGCTGCAGCTGTATGTCGTCAAATGTCCTGACAGGCCATTCTTTCTGCGGTCGTTCAGCATTTGAAGCAGGCAGTGTGAACGTACCTCCCGTCGTTTCGTCCTTTGCAGGCCGCCGGTACATTGAGTCGAGTATGGTATTGTCTTCAGTACACAAGATGATGTTTGCAGCACTGCTCCACAACCGGATATACAGAATAAATTTTTCATCCCCGTGGGTGAGTCGCATCTCTATGACACGTTCAAGTCCGATCTGCCTGCATACATCAATCCGGGAACCTTTGATACGCGATTTGAGGAATTCCATAAACCGCAGAGGTTTGTCGTTGCGGGTGATTTTTCTGCGCGTACTGTTAATACGGCATGCATCGTGTGCCGTGCATATAAGGACAGTCACCGGCGTTCCGTTTTTGTATGTGTAGAGGGCGAGCGTGTCATATCCCGGCTGAATAACATCCTGTATGAAGGCACCTTCAAGAGACAGCTCGCTGAGTATTACATTTATTTCATTACAGTTAAGAGACATAGATATATAATTATATCCCGAATTGCTGCAATTTACTATGGAAACGTACGTTTATTATACTCTCGGTTCATGAGAAAATAATACATTGCGTGCATTTGTAAAAAGGATTGCTCCCGCAGAAAACAATCCGCTTAAGCTCCAACTTCGCTCCGCTCAGGGTCGCCCGCGGGCTTGTTTTCTGCTCCGCATTCCTTTTTACACTCGGTATGCAGAATGCTTTTTCCCGAACGGCATGTACTAATAGACGACATTTAGAAAAATCAAAAAACGGGATCCTGGGGGACCCCTGATCATGCTGGGAAAAGTAAGTGGTTTGAAGAGATGGCACGGACAAGGCAGGTGCGTCTGTCCGAGAGCTTTGAAAGGATGCCACTGAAAAAGTGACGATGTTACAAACACCACCAGAATGAAGTAAAATTAAAAGAGGCGGTGTAAAAAATGCTCAGCAGCCAGAACGAATTGAATTTCAGTCCTGCCAACGGACGAACGGCGGAACCGCCGGTACGGCTTTTAAAATATCAGTTATTGAAATGCATAAATCCTCTTGAGGCTTATAAGCATGAATTTGAATATAGCATTGTGCGCATCAGCATATAAACGCGCACTTTTCCGCTGCAGGGTACTGCCGCTTTAATGTCAGGCACATTCCGTATTTATAAAACGGGATGTGCCTGACCGGGGAACCACAGGAACAGAGGGGCACGGGGAAGCTGACTTTATTTTACTTTCCCAGCCTAAATATTTTTTTAATAAAATTATGAAAATCCCTGATTTTTAAAAAAACGATGTTATACTGTAAATAAATTAAATAATGGTGATGAGTTGTTAAATGTGTGAAATATTAAATTAATAAAACTCCATAATCTCCAGCTGAAAGTAAAAACTGAACATTTGAAGCGGCATTATTTCCTTATTCATTCGACGTCATTACTCATTTTAATAATTTATATATAAAAAGAGAGGAAAAAAGTATGGACCTGAGAGAAGAAATAGACGAACTGCTTAAAAAATATCCCGACCCGCGGCTTGAAAATCAGGGGATACTTGAGTTTTCAAAGAGAATGTACTACGCCTCATGCCCGCCCGTAATGGGCATCGTAGCCGACAACAAAGACCCTGACTGCCTGGGCCGCCTCCGTATAGCGATGGACATGCTGTCTCCCGGCTGCGTCGGCCCGTGGTACCCCATGATGAAACAGTGGGCGGGAAAAAACAGCGGTATGTGGATACTGCCTGATATAGGCACGCAGGTACTTGTCTTTTTCCCCGAAGGAGACCACGAACACGGAGTAGTAGCAGGCTGCATCTACGATGAGAAACACATGCCTCCTGCACACAGCACGGACAACCCGTCAAAAAGCATCGTCTACCAGACAAAGAATTTCAGATTGGAAATAATAGACGAAGATGGAAAAGAAGCAACACAGATATGTACCCGTGACGGGAAGGTCCGGTTTGTGCTGTCGAAGAAAGACGGCATTTCACTTGTAAACGAGATGGGTGACATCCATGTGAAGTGCAAGGAACTTGAAATCAGCGGGGAAGACAACATCAGTTTCAAAGCGAAGAAAATGAGCATTGAAAGCGACGGTGAAATAAACTGTAAGGCAAATAAAACAGTCAAAATCGAGTGCGACAAGAAAGTTGAAGTAAAGGGCAAAAACATAAAGATGCAGGGAAGTAAGGGGGTGACGACGGGAGGCAAACAGCTTGCCGTGGAAGGTGACAAAGTCATGGGCTTTGACGTGCACACCATGGTAGTCCCTGCCGGGAACCACACCGAGAATGTCCCCCTGCCGCACCCGTTTATAGGGAAGCTGAACGACAAGCTGGCCAAAGACGTAAGCATCGGGAGCCACAAGGCAGCGGTAAAAGGGAGCAAGGCAAAGAACGACAGCCCCACCCACAACCAGCTGCCGGGGACAATCAAATTCCAGCAGAACCCGAAAAATGAAGGCGAAGTGACCGGCGGAACAGCCGACAAGCTCAAAATCGACGGTAAGGAAGCGTGCGTCATAGGAAGCCAGGTGACGACGTGCAATGATGTGGGGGCACAGAACAACAGCACGGTAATAGCAGTCGGAGCAAGTATGCCGATGCCCGTGATTATTAATCCGAAAAATGCTGAAAAGTGGAAGGAAGACAAGGCTAAGGAAAAT
Source organism: Treponema sp. UBA1793 (assembly GCA_002314445.1). GTDB lineage: Bacteria > Spirochaetota > Spirochaetia > Treponematales > Treponemataceae > Treponema_D. The sequence continues at coordinate 7,732 of DCFX01000083.1, read as the reverse complement.
AATAAAAAGCCGCAGTTCACGACAGTGAAGTGGGCAAAAAGCTCAGTGAAAGAAGGTGAAGAAGTAGAACTTTCTGCAAATGTAAAAGACATAGACGACGGTAACATGGTGACATTACAGGTATTCCCGGAAGGGAAAGGGCCTGAGAACGGTTTTGCCTATGCAAAGTTCCCGCTGACGGTAAAGGGCGGAAGCGTGAGTGCGAAGTGGAGCTGGCATGCGGACAGCCGAGAGCTGCCGCCTGACCAGGACCCGAAGTTCATATTCAGCGCGCATTCCGCGTGGTGCAACTACAAAAAGAGCAGCGGAAGCCTGACGGTGAAACTGTTCCGGCCGGAGATAACGAAAGCTGAATGGCAGGACAAAGACGGTAATTCTGCCAGTAAAGGGCTGGTAGGCGATGTCCTCAAACTGCATGCGGAAACGAAGGATATGGCAGAAGGAGCTGGAGTGAAGTTCTGCATATACAACAACAAGACAGGAGAGAAGGTAGCGGAACCGGCTGCGAAGGTGGACGGGAGTAAGGCGGATGCGGAATGGACGGCGAAAGATATGAGGAAAGCCGGAGATACCGATGGACTGAAATATTATTTTGAAGCGACTGCGCCGAGAGCAAAGAAAATAAAAAGCAGCGATATAGAGGTAAAGAATCCGCAGGTTGTCAGCATGGAATGGGACAAGAAAGCCTGTTTTTGGGGCAATGAAGTTGAACTTACAATAAAAACATTTGAAATGAATGATTTGTCCCCTGATTGTACGGTAAATATCTGGGAGGAAGAAAAGGAACATCCTGATAAATTACTTCTGACATCAGATGCGAAACTTGATAAAGATGAAGTGAAGATAAAGTTTACTTTGGACTTTGACTTAAAAAATGTCTCTCAATTTGACACTGACGATGATTATCGTTTCTATGCAGTTGTAAATATTCTATCTATGGGAAAATACTTCCGGCAGGAAGAAGATAATTATCTATTTGTTTCAAATGACTTTTAGGAGTAATTGAATGAGAAATAAAAGAATGGTACTGATTTGCATTATTGCAGTTATATTGAATCCGTTGGTTTTTGCCATAACACCACATATTAATAAAGGTACACTAAACGAGATTTCAGTTGAAACGGCCTGTACAGATTTAAAAATTTCACCGGAAAAATTAAAACGGTTTGAGACGGAGTATACAAAAGATTTCTTTGACTTGATATTCAATGGTTTCAAAGTTGAAAAAATCGATATATTCAGGCAGACATTCACCGAAACAAAAGATGTTCTTTATCGTGTCATGCTTGAAGGTAAAGCCGGCTGGGTGCTTACCGGTGACGATAGAATTCAATATCAGAAGGTTTATTTCAAAGGTGACAACGGAAAAACAAACCTCCTATATGCGGATTTTTACTGGACAGATATTGTCCACGGGACCAAAGAAAGACATGAAATACGAAAGAATGTAATGCCGATAATTAAACATAATAAAATCGCGGGAATCATGGTCTATGAAATTGAATCATATGTTACGTATAAAATAATTGATGATGATTTGAATACGGATAAAATCTATAGTGATGATACAGCCGCCGAAGTTTTTTGGAGTGATGATTTAAGTTCTGCTGATATGAGACTTTATCATGGAGCTCAAGGGGATGCCGAAAAATTCAGTGCGGGAGAAACAACATATAATAATCATGCATATGACTATCAGGAATTGAAACCAGATATAACAATTGAATCTTCAAAACCGCTGATAGATGAAAAGGATCCGTTTAAATATACAATACAGAATGCCTTTGATAAGAATTCCGCGACCAGTTATGTGGAAGATACAGACGATGATTTGATGTCTATTGAGTTTATTTTTCATAGATACGAAACAGGGAAAGCTGTAAGCATAGAAAAAATTTCCTTAATTAATGGATATGCAGCTTCACAAAAACTTTATTTTGAGAATAACAGAATAAAGACGTTTTATTTTGATTCCTACAGTATAAATTTTGGCAAAAATGAAGAAAAAGAGAGAGAGAATTTCTTGAAATCATATAAAGACATTATTTTGCCTGAATCACCTGCTGAATTTTACTTTTCTATACCAAAACTTAGTTTTAATAGTTTTTCATTTTCTGTTGATGCCATATATAAGGGAAATAAATACAAAGATACGTGTTTAGCCGAATTTAATTTCTACGGTAAGGATTATGGTTGGTTTTTTGGAGAGAGTAAATGAATACTTTTAGAAATTTGGAAGTTCCGTATTTTTGTCAAAGAAGTAATACTACTAATTGGAAAAAATATTATGTAAAAGATATTATAGACAAAAAAACAAAAAAGGTTTTGCATAAAGAAGGTGATCTTGAGATAGAAGTTTCTATGGCTCAGCAAAGTTGCAATGTAACAAGTCTTGCAATGGTTCTTCATTATTTGGGGACAACAGAAAATACCCCCGATGAAATGATGAGAAAAGTATTTTCACCTACTGAGGAAGAAAAGAAGAAATATACAAAAGAACAGATGAATCTTGTTGAACAGACCTATGGTGCCAAGGGCGATGAATTTTTTGAAAGCCCGGAAAATATGAGAAATTTTGCATACAGGTTCTATGGGATTGATACAGAGGATCAGAGTTTTTACAGTCATGATTTTGAATATGTCAAGAATCATGTACTTGCCGGTTATCCGGTAATATTGAGCTGCGGTATTTTAAGAAATTATGAAGGCTCATCCTATGACGCTGATGCAAAGACCGGTGCGGTAACTGCGGTATTCGGAAAGAAATCAAAAATACAGTTTGACAGTAGGATATCCGAATACAATAAAACAATAGAAGACGGTAACAAGAAACTGAAGGAAGAATTAACAGAGGAACAAAAAAAAGCGGTTGAAAAAGAAATTTCGACAGCAGAAACGGAGAAAGAAAAACTTGAATCGGCTTATAAAACCAGTAAGAACTACTATCTTGAGAAATACAGATATCACGGACATTACGTAGTCGTAAGAGGTATCACAGAAGGTTCAGTCATACTGAATGATCCATGGGGAAAACCTGTTATAGATAAAAATGGAAAAGGCAACTATACACTTAATATGATTGGCGACAATATCAGTATACCCGGAGACGAGTTTAAGAAGCAGTATTTTGAGAGTGGAAAAGTATGGAGCTGTCTTGTATTCAAATATAAAAGGTGGGGTTTTGTTTCCAGGTCAGACAGCTTTAATACAGAAAATAAAGATTTCCTTGATGAATGCCAGAAATGTGAGATGTTTGAGTTCGGCGGTTATCCGATAAAAAGAAGCAATCTGTGGCATAACGGACTTCATTACAGCAGCAGGATTGGGAGCCGTATCTATCCAATCGGTCCGGGACAAATTGTTGCGGCCAGAGTCGTAAACAGAGATTCTGATACAAGAGAAGAACCTCTGAACGGAAGCCGCTGTTTTGTACTGGTAAAGCATCAGGCACGCGCAGGAACAGCAGGAAAGGAGGTGTTGAAGGATTTTTATTCTCTCTATATGCATTTGAAACCGGTTGCCGATCTGGAGGAAATTGCGGACAAATATCCGCAGAAGAAGAGCGGAATAAAATGGCTTGATGACCTTATATACAGATCAAAAGATTTCAGGAGGCTGCTGCTTTATATAACTGAGCCGGATTTTTATGAAATTACTGATACAGAAAAGAAGAAACCTGTTGGAAAACTGTCGAAAGCAGGTATCATTTTAGTTGATTCCGTAAATCAGAAGGATAAGAAAGTTGTTTTTTATTATGAGGTGAATGGAAAAGTCGGGAAGTACTGGACAACAATAGATGTCTATAATGCGTTTGAAGAAAAAAATAGAAAAGTATATGAAAATAAGATAAATGCTCTGAAGACTGGAAAGATTATCTATTTTAATGAAAAGGAACTGCTTGATATAGACAGTATGGTCGAAGTATCTCGAAGCGAACCGATAGGGCAGATGGGTACGTTTGGAGGCTATGACTGCAATCATAAAAAGGAAACGCTTCATTTAGAAATATTTTCAAATGACAATATCATACAGAATCCTGATACCCAGGGATTTACGGTGTTGAAATATGCAGAAATGTCAGCTGCAATATGTGACAGGGAAGAAATGATCAAACTTTTTGAAGATAAGAAATTATACGGTAATTTTGTGGATGATTTTCTCTATCTGAAAGAAGACGGTGTAATCAGCAAAGAAGAGATGATTAGATTTTATGAGTCGGAAGACGGTGCAAAAAAATTCAGGAATTATATCTGTCAGCATACGAGCGAATGGTCGGATAAAATTAATTGGGAATCTGAGTTTCAGAAAGCGAAAGGTGTTCCGAATAAATCTTTTCTTTCATTTCTGCCGCCTGTAAAAACTACCGGCGAGGAATTTGAAGGAACGTTACAGGAATATGTCAGTAACGTGTATGAACCATATAAATGGTTCAATCAGGAGTGCATAAATGCAATGAAAACTGATGAAAAAAACTATTTCAGCCAGGGGAAAGCTACTTTTTATCATCCTGCTGAATTTATACAGTGGCTGATAAATAATGATTCGAAATAGGTTATTTGAGATACAGTAGGATAGAGCACTGATTTATGGAATTTTGTATCTGGAATAAATTGTACGAGTAGTAGATACCCAATCTGCTCTTCTTCTGCGGAGGAGGCCGGAGAAAGAATTTTTGACAACGAGTCAGGATACCGCAGGTAAGTCCTGCCAATAGAGAGGAATTGAAGAACATACGTTATACACGGATAGTATGTTTGTGTATAACACGAAATAAAAAGCTGTGATGTACTGTGTGTTTTTAATACACAGTACATCACAGATAGCAACAGAACATTGTACATACGGCAGACGGAATCTCCGTACTGCCGTATGTACAATGTATTTTTTCCTGATTTCTTTACTCTGCAGAAGAATAGAGGAATGAAGAAAAAAACATACGCCGGATTGGAGCACGTCGTTACCGAAGTGCGGAAAGGCCGCAAACCTGCGGTTTGCTTCCCGAGTTTTGCAGGCAAAACTCGCCATCGAATCAGGCGTGATTACAGCCCGTTCCGGTCTGTAATCACGGTAAGCAGACTTTACCGGAGGTAAAGTCTGCGGCGGGCACAGAAAAACAGTACGGTGATAGCGGTCGGAGCAAGTATGCGCCGTAAACCTATGGTTTACTTGCCGGGTTTTGCTATGCAAAACCCGCTGGATGAAGTGTACGAGTTTACGGTGTAGCCGGAAACTCGGGAAGCAGGAGGGACACCTGCGGCGAATACTGAAAGACTGATAAGGGATTTTATATAGAGGAAGGAAAAGTACAAAGCTGTATGAAATCGACTTTTGACTGGGACTGCTTTTTTGATAAAAAAACAAAACCATTTGGAGAAACGGAAGATATATTCTGCGACAGGAGTGAATTGCTGAGGCAGATAGACACGAGCGGTTTTATTGACAACTTTCTCAATGGACGGCGGATATCAAGAACAGAACTGATGAGACTTTATGGCCCGGGAGAAAATTTTACCGGGACAGAATCGATACGGGAAAACATGCGGAAGGTTGTATGTAAACATCCGATAGAATGGGACGGTGAACAGTTCAGAAATATAAAAAATTTGTATGACAAAAAGTCACCATTCGGACATATGTCAAAAGAGCTGGCAGCAGAGCTGTTGAAAATGGCACAGGCAACGGACTTATGGGCAGGCGGATTGAAGAATACATTTGGAACGAATAATCTGAACTTCGTACATCCTGTATATTTTTTAAATCATCTGGACAAGGCCGGAATAATCGGCGGGGCGATAGTAAAGTTTGAAGAAAAATATAATATGAGCAAGTTCAAAAAATTGTTAGGAAATGATCAAGAAACAAAGATCCTTGATGAAGGATGTTATATAACAACTTATGCGAATATGTTTTTTACTTCTGAACAGCTGGGAAATTATTATTTACCCAATGCTTCAAAATATAATCGTGTTTTATTGATAAATGCAGATAAGAATTTGTTTTCTTCGAATTCTGGTAACTTGAATGGTGATTCAGCTTTGGAAATGTTATTCGGAGTAAAGGGAAAAGATTGGGTAATTTGGGAAAAGAGTGATTCCAATCCAAGTTTCTTGCTGGACAAATTAAAAGAAATTGACAGTGCAGGCCAAAACTGTATGATTGCAGGTGTTTTTAATTTGAGTTCAGTTACATCCGATTTACCTCATCCTGTTGACAACCATATGGTAGGTATAGGAGGACTGCCGAATAGTGATAATGTATTTGATGGGACTATTATAAAAACAAGTAATGGAGATCTAACCAGACTTCAGGATGATAACAAAAAAACAGCATACTGTATGAAATACTTGAAAAAGATAGTAGTTGTTTATTTACAGAAAAAATAGGTAGGAAAAATGAAAAAATTATTTATTTATATATGTTGTATTTTTATTACAGCTTTTACATACTCACAAAATTATATACCTCCGCAACAGCAGGAACTTGTATATATAAAAACGCGGTACGATATGGATTATCATGTTGTTTGGAACGATCTGACAGCACAAAAAAATAATAACAAGCGGATTTTGGTATCAATTCCGACAGGATCATATTCAGGTCTTGACCCTGATATGACGTGGCTGAATAAAAATAACTTGTACTTTTATTTAGTTGGCAATGAACAAATAACCAGTGAAGAACTTAAGTTACTTAAAAAACAAAATAACATAGAACAAATTACTTTTGATAATTCTCATGGAGATGTGAGTATGATACAAAAACAATATGTATTATCACATGGAGTTAAATTATTTCGATTTGATTTACAGACAGGAAAATTTTCATACACAGGATTTATCCTGCATAATATGAACTTTGCAGTTTCGCCCGATGATACCCGCCTTTGCACAATAGATGAACAAGCGCCAGGCAATATTGATAAGTTGCTGATGTATAATTTAAATGATGGTACCATTATATCCCATGATATATTTAAAAAAACTAAAGCTGATATAGACTATTCGTACTATTACAAGTTCCAACCTTATGTATTTTATGATAATGAAGGACATGCTGATTATTTGCAGCAGACAGATCCCAAATTAATATGGACATACGGGGTAGAACATTTTTCTGCAGCAGGGACTATAGACTGGCAGACCTGTTCATTTGAGTGGTTTCCCGGCTTTCTCTGGAAGAAACTGAATTATTATGTATCCGATGGTCCGTTAAACGTTCGGTCACAACCGGGAAAAGAAGGAATAAAGATATTTTCATTACCGCAGGGTAAAAAGATTCTTGTAACTGAAACGGGTAAAATTGAGACGATTGATGGAATAACGGCTCCCTGGGTAAGAATATGGGATGATAGAGCTAATACAGGTTGGGTATTCAGTGGGTATTTGAAAAAAATCCAGTAATATTTTATGTCATTTTATCCCTTTACCCGCAATTCCGCCCATCCGCGCCATCCCCCGGAGTTAATATGCTTGAAACCTTTCTCCTGCAGCCGCGCTGACAGATACTTCATTGACCCCAGTCGTTCGTTGTTCTCCGCACACCAGTGCTCATACGCTGCGTAGAGTTCCCTGCTCGACACCCGGAGGTATCCGGTCGCGTCAACCGTGCAGCAGTCGCGCAGGAATGCACCCGTCGTGTCCATGTCCTCTCTGTATTCCTCTGTCGCAGCCCGTACGCATTCGGGGTCCTGTAATCCCTCTTTCTGCCAGGTAAGCGTCAAAAGAGCTACACC
>DCFX01000018.1 GCA_002314445.1 Treponema sp. UBA1793 | reverse complement strand
TAGGTGTAGCTCTTTTGACGCTTACTTGTAGTCGGTCCCTATTCCCGGCTCGATATTGTAATCCATTTTGATATACCCGACATTGTATTCTTTTACCAGCCGGTCTACGACACCTGTTGCATACGCCCTGACATCGGGATTCCGGTAGTCAAGCTGATACCTGCTGCGGTCAAGAACAGGTTTTCCGTGCCGCTGGAAAAACCATTCTGCCGGAACTTTTTTTACAAGCGGACTGTTCATTCCGACGACTTCAAGTTCAAGCCATAATCCGGGTACCATACCTTTCTGCCGTATATATCCGAGCAGACTTGCCAGTCCTCCCGGAAACCGCTTCTCACAGGGCATCCATTCTCCGACACCATCCCACCAGAATCCTTCACTGTACCAGCCGCAGTCTATAACATAATATTCACAACCGGCTTTTGCTGCTGCATCGATAAGCGGCATTTCTGTCGACGTTGTGGGATTGCCCTCAAGGCAGTTCATATAATCGTTGAAAATAACCGGCAGCTTTTTATTGTCTACGTTCGGACGGCGGATAAGCCGCCGGTACTGCGTCAGCGCAGCCATTGCACTGTCGAACCCTTCGGCAGTCGAACCGACGGCAGCAGGTACGGTGGTAAAACTATCTCCCGGTTCAAGCCGTTTCCACCAGTGAGATTCCGTTTCCGCAGGACCACTGAGTGCGAGGCAGAGCGTTCCCTTGTGATCGCTTATTTCCCAATGCCATGAACCATTGTGTTCTATCTGCCAGAACAGATTCGATCCTGTCTCTGTATTTTCAAAAAAGGCCATTGGAAGATATTCCTTCGTTGACCAGTTCCCCGTGTTTGTTGCAGAAATTGTATTGGCAGAATGCGGATGTCCGGTCAATTCAGACGGAACTATACCGAGCTGCTCAAGCGTAAAAGTCTGCCATTGCATTTCCCTCTGCCAGCTGTTTCTCGGTATGGACAGGCGGCATTTCTGTTCGGCCGGTTTCAAACCTTCCTTGTCGAGACCCGCATACGCAAATGAAGACACATATTCCAGCGCCTGAGTTTCGGCTCCGTCATTTCTGACTTCCGTCCAGGAACGTACAACAGGGATTGTATCGTAAAACTGGTAGAAGCTTATGACGGTAAGTCCGGTCTGCGGGTCTTTTGATGTAATGGAAAGCAATCTGCCGGATTTATTCCGGTCATCTTTATGGGATTCGTATACAAGCGTTGAACCGGCATTTGTTCCGGTATACTTGCCGCCTTCGCGTTCATTCGGACTGTTTATACCGGTGACCTGGAGTTCTACCGGCCGGAAAACAGTTTCGTCCGAGAATTCGGATACCGGATACTTGATTTTTTCCAGATTCGATTCTTCCAGAGGCATACTCGAAAAATGAACGAGCTGCATCAAATGTTTTTCATTTTCACGAAATTCAACATACAATCCGTTTTCATGTATGCTTATTTTTTTTAACGTAGACATACTCAATTTTTACCCCTTTACGGAGCCTGCCGTCAGGCCCGAAATAATATATTTATTTGCAAACAGAAATACAAGAATGACCGGAATAACCGTTACGGTTGCACCGGCAGTCAGATCACCCCATCTTGTTCCCCATGACCCGACAAGACGAACGACTTCAACAGTAAGTGTTCTTGATGCAGAAGATGATGTAAACGTATTTGAAAACAGAAAGTCGTTCCATGCATTCAGAAAAGAATACGTTCCGACCGTTACAAGACCGGGTGCCGTCAGAGGCAGTGCGATTCGCAGTAAAGCCTGAAACGAATTGCAGCCGTCTATATAGGCACTCTCAAATAATTCTATCGGGAGTCCGGAATAATATGAAGACAACAGCAGGAAACAGAAGGGTGTCGTAAATGTTGTGTAGCTTATTATCAGGGAACGATAGGTGTCTACGAGATGCAGTTTCTGCATAATCATGTACAGGGGAATTACCAGCAGAATGCCCGGCAGCATTTGAAGCGAAAGAATGAATTTTGAAATAAATTCTTTTCCCCGTGGACGAAGTATGGCAAGTGCATATGCAGCCGGTATTATGACAATGAATGAAAGAAGCACCGTAGAAAAAGAGACGATGACAGAATTAAGAAAAATACGCCCGAGATTGCCGAACGTGAAAACTTTAACATAATGACCGAGCGTCAGTTCCGGCGGCAGCCAGTATAACGTTCTGCTGATAATATATGTATCCGGTTTAAAACTCGTCGTTATAAGCCAGAAAAACGGAAAAAGTACAATAACCAGAAAAATCAGGTTTATTACGGCGATACAGCCGGTTTTTGTGGAATCTCCTTTGTGCACGGAAAAATGATCTTTTGAGTTCATATTATTCTCCCTGTTTTGAAACAAAATGTGAATACAGCGGTCCGACCGTAATAAGCAGGATAACAAAAAGAAACACTCCGATAGAACTGGCATACCCCATGTTGAAATTGGTAAAGGCCTGACGATACATCAGCGTCGGTAAAACTTCGGATGCATTGAGCGGTCCTCCGGCAGTAAGCAGGTAAATCACATCAAAATTAGTGAATGTCCAAATTATATGAAAAATAACAATAACTGCAGATGTGATACGTATACCCGGCATAGTAATCGAACGGAACCTCTGGAATCCATTAGCACCATCTATTTCCGCTGCTTCGTACAGTTCTTTGGGAATTGACGATAATCCTGCAGAAAGGGTTATTGTATAAAAAGGAAAACTTCTCCATATATTTATGAAGATAATCACAGGCAGTACGCTGTGGATATTTCCAAGCCATTCCCTGTCAATTACACCGGGTACACCGATTGCTGCCAGTACCTGATTCAAAAAACCGAAGTTCGGCGAAAGCAGAAATTTCCACATCATGGAATTGATGGCGATAGGAACTGCCCACGGCAGCATCAGAAGTGCCTTATGAACGTTTCTGAACTTTGCATATTTACTGTTCAGACACAGTGCAACCGTCAAACCTCCGGCATATTCGAATAAAACCGAAAAAAAGGTAAATGCAATTCCATGCAGAAGTGACTTTGCAAACAGCTCGTCATGGAACAGCTTAATAAAATTTCCCAGTCCGATAAATTTTGTCGCACTGGGTTTGAGAAGATTGTGCCTGAAAAAACTGAGGATTATGGAATATCCCAGCGGATAGATAAAAATTGTTATAATCAGAACAGCCGCCGGTACAAAATACAGGTATGCTTTCCAGGATTGCTTTTGCGTCATCATTACCTCCGGAAAGAACATCTCTGCCGGATTGACAGAGATGTTCTACAGTATTATTTGTTAATTTCGGAATCCAGATATTTCTTTGTGTCGTTATAGAAACCTGCCGCAGCCTGATGCGGGGTAAGCTGTTTGTACAGAACTTCCTGCGTATACTTCATTGTTGACTCAAAGACCGGACCGAGCGGAATAGACGGAAATGAAAAACCATATTTAATATTTTTAAGAAATGTTTCTTTCCACGTTGAATCGGATACCCAGAGAGGAGAATCGACAGCATCACTGCGGGAAGGAAGATTGTCTGTCTGTGTGATTGCAACCATATTGTCTCTTCCGTATAACCATTCAAGGAATTTCACAGTTTCCTTCGGATATTTGCTGAATTTTCCAACGCCTTCTACTTTTACTTCCATATAAGTTGCAGGATTCGAACAATACGGAAACGAAGCCGTTTTCCATGTCTCCGGTTTATATCCGCCGTCTATACGCTGCTGAATCCACGCACCGTCCATTACCATGGCAACAGACCCCGATGAAAAACTCGGATCAAGTTCATCCCATTCCCATCCGACGGAATACGGAGGAACACTTTTATCAACGAACAGTAAGTCGTAATATAACTGAAAGACTTTTTCTACCTGATCAGGCGTAAAACCCGGAATCCATTTTCCGCCTTTTTCAACCGCCAGTTCACCGTGATCGACGGAATTCAGAAAGACACTGAATTCCTGCGGCCCTCTGACAGCTTTGCTTGAAGAACAAAAAGCAAAACCGTATACGTCTGTCTTTCCGTCGCCGTCAGTATCTTTTGTCATGGCTTTAGCAGTTTTTCGGAGATCGTCCCATGTTACGGGAACTGTACAACCGGCAGCTTTTAAAAGATCTTCACGGTATATCAGTACACGGGTAGAGGCTATTGAGGGAATACCATAAATTTTTCCATTAACAGTCGCGACCTTCCATGTACTTTTTGGAAAGGAACTGTAGTCCTTCCACGATGTTACCTCATTGGTAATGTCCTGCAGTAGTCCCATTTTTACAAAATCAGGAACCCATTCCCCGAGCATATGGATGGCATCGGGGCCGCTGCCGGCCTGTCCGCTGATAATGAATTTCTGCCGGCTCTGGTCGTAGGTCATAATATTATGAACAATTTTGATGTTCGGATAGATGCTTGAGTATTCAGCATATTTTTTTTCATGTTCACTGCCATCACCACTTGTAGCAGGATCAAAACCATTCTGATAGGTTATTACAATCTGTCCGGTTGCCGTACCGTACTTAGACTTTTTTGCCCACACTCCCTGCACCAGCAGTACTGATAAAAGGATAAATATCATTCGTTTCATATAGTATTCCTCCTGTAGAATTAAAACAGAGCCTCAGTCCTTTTTTTATACAGACAGCATGCTTTTAATAGGTGTACGTTAACGCATTGAGTTACCCACTACCATTGCAGTAGTCAATCATACTATAGTATCACTACAATCTCACTAACAATAATATATTATCATTACATAATCATATTACAGTAACATAATACTGCTGTCAATAAAAAAATGATATTATAATGCTATCATATCTTATGTCGTTCAAAACGAATTTATGTTATGAAATAGATTCCCGGGATATTTCAAAGAAAGAACTGGCTGCAAAAATCGGGATAAGTTATAATACGTTCCTTTCATATATAAATGCCCGGGAAGTACTGCCATCCATCGATATGGCAGAACGCATAGCAAAAGCCTTACATGTTTCTGTCGATTATCTCATTACCGGAGAAAAAAAACAGGAAAACAGTCAGCCAGAGATATTTTTCCGGAAATATGAACGATTCGAAGATATTCTTGTAGAACTTAACCAGCTGTCTGCAGAATCATATAAGATTGCAAAACCCGGTATTTTAGGATTGATTTCGGGATATAAAAAAGAGAAAGACTAAACACTCCTGAACCTTTCCCTGACACAATCATGGCTTGGGATGCATTTTGACTATGCCGTTCATTTTTACAACATGTTCAGCCGGAGGAACTGTAATAGACGGACTGTTTGAAGTACAGCCGAAAGTCTTCGGGGACAACCGGGGATATTTTTTTGAAGTATACAGTGAAAAAGAGTTTAAGGCTGCAGGCCTTACGATGACGTTTGTACAGGATAATCAGTCGTCGTCGTCAAAAGGCGTGCTGCGCGGGCTTCATTTCCAGACACAGCATCCGCAGGGGAAGCTTGTACGTGCAGTATCCGGACAGGTATACGACGTGGCCGTTGATCTCCGGAACGGATCAAAGACGTTCGGCCTGTATTACGGAGTGATTCTAAATAGTGAAAAACAGAACCAGTTCTACATCCCCGAAGGATTCGCACACGGCAGATGGTGCGGAAACAGGCAGATACCCTGATCCTATAGTCCTGCAATCTCGTCTTCGGAAAGCCCTGTATACTCGGCTATCTTTGCTGCAGAAAGTCCGTCATTTTTCATATTTCGTGCATCTTCCCGCTTTGCCTGAAGTGTCCCCTGCTGTAGTCCCTGTTCCTTCGCGTAATGAAGTTCCGAATTGCGGTCACGCTCAATGATTTCACGGTCAAGCTCGCACTTCCAGAGAATCCAGTCGGAGCTTATTTTGTCCAGAGTCTTCTTAGCTTCCATAATGCCTCCGTCAGATGCAGTAAGTTTATTAATATAGTCCTGTTTGGAAGGATTGTCCGCATCAACCAGAAATTTACACCATTTCTCTTCAGAATGCAAGGTTTCCGGAGGCACGTCTCCCAGTGCGTCGATTTTTGGCAGCTCCAGAAATATGACAGTCTGTATGCCGGAAAGCAGATGACCGTTATCTTTCTGCATGCGGTAGTGTCCAATGGCTGCCGGATCGTCTTTATCGAAGATAAAATTTAATAATGATATCTGATAGACTTTAGGTATAGTCTGCCAGTCGTCACCTTTATGGAACACTGTGTTAAGCAGCCGTGCACTAAGGTATTCTGCACGGGGGCCGAAAGAATTGTATTTATTCACTCCCTGCATCTCGACATCGGCTGCTTCTCCGTTATTGAACGTACAAGAAACGTCGAACCTGACTGCCTTGTCGCTGTCGTCGAGTACGGGCGGTTCGTTGGGCCGTAGTTCTATGTTCTTAACATTTTTATGCAGGACTGCAGTAAGGAAACAGCGAAGGGCAATGCGGGATTCATCCGATTCGTTTGTAAAGAGCGCCTTGAACACTTCGTCGCTGCAGGGATTGAGCAGCGCGTCCGGAGACGGACGGTACCGGTTCAGTTTGTAATCAGTATGCATACAGGAAATCCTCCTGTATATAAATCGTTCATAAAGTACTGATTCAGGAAGAAAAAAGAGAACATATGACACGCAGATTACCATACGTTCTGGCTGCCGGTAACGTTGTCCAACTGCACGAACAACTACGGACCGTTTAAATGAAAGTTTGATTAGTATAATCAAACTTTCACACGTTTCCTAAAAACTGCTTCCGCTCATGACAGCGAACATCAGGGACGGAAAGGACCTTCCGGTATATGGTGAAGGGAAAAACATCAGGGACTGGATTTACGTGGAAGACCACAACCGCGCAGTCTGGCTTATAGTGAATAAGGGACGCACCGGAGAAAAGTACAACATCGGCGGCGAGAACGAATGGCAGAACATCATGCTGCTGCATAAAGTTATAGAACTTATCTGTGCGGAACTGAGAAAAGATACGGCGGAAGTTGAAAAGACAATCGTACACGTAAAGGACTAAAATGCAGAACCTGTTATACCGGGATCGTTCATCTGCAGCAGGACGCACTTGTTTTATCAGGTCTTCTATTATATTATAAAAGAGAGGATAAAGATATGCCGACTGTTTTTGTTCAAGGTTCTTATAGATTTTATTTTTTTTCCCGGGAAGAAAATCGTCGTCATATTCATGTTTCCGGACCCGATGGAGAAGTAAAAATATGGCTTGAACCCGATATTGAGGTATCGAAGATAGTTCATATGTCGGATACAGAGGTCAATGATATTCTGGAAATTGTAAAATCACGAAAGGAGGAAATAGATGAATTCTGGATCAAACACTTTGGTGCATGAAAA
Organism: Treponema sp. UBA1793; assembly: GCA_002314445.1. Classification (GTDB taxonomy): domain Bacteria; phylum Spirochaetota; class Spirochaetia; order Treponematales; family Treponemataceae; genus Treponema_D. Next base: position 1,764 of record DCFX01000018.1, on the reverse strand, counting down.
AAGAGCAGTTGAAATCACAAATATTTCTCCATTCGGTTTCTGGCTGCTTGCCGGTGGGAAAGAGTATTTTATCGATTATAATGATTATCCGGTTTTTAAAAATGCTTCTATCCGTCAGATTGCAGAAGCAACAGCTGATATTGAGGGAAATCTGCATTGGACATCACTTGATGCCGATATTGAATTGGACGCTTTAGATACTCCCGAAGTATATCCTTTAGAGTATAAATGACGTCTTTTTTGTAAGCGCCAAAAGAAGGCCTCCTGCAGGAGAGGGCGGTATCATGTGGAATGATCCGCAGATCGGTATCCGCTGGGACTGCATTGCCCCCGGCATGACACCCGTTCTGTCTGAAAAGGACGGGAAACATCAGAACTTTGACAGGAACGGCAGCTATTTTGACATACACGGCAGATGGTGCGGTAACAGATAGAAAATCTATAAATCTGCAATCTCATCTTCGGAAAGCCCTGTAGCCTGTGCAATCGTCTGTACCGGTACACCAAGTGCTTTAAAATTACGCGCATCTTCCCGCTTTGCCTGAAGAGTCCCCTGCTGTAATCCCTTTTTAAGTCCTTTGCCCTGCGCGTAATGAAGTTCCGAGATCCGGTCACGTTCAATAACTTCACGGTCAAGCTCGCGCTTCCAAAGTACCCAGTCGGAGCTTATTTTGTCCAGCGTTTTCTTAGCTTCCATAATGCCTCCGTCAGATGCAGTAAGTTTGTTAATATAATTCTGTTTTGAAGGATTGTCTGCATCAACCAGAAATTTACACCATTTCTCTTCAGAATGCAAGGTTTCCGGCGGCACGTCTCCCAGTGCGTCGATTTTAGGCAGTTCCAGGAATATGACAGTCTGTATACCTGACAGCAGATGCCCGTTGTTTCTGCATGCGGTAAGCCATACAAAAGTACATCCGTGTACTTTTGTATGGATGCAAATGCTTTTTAAGCGGATATTTGTGGCGGAACGCATTTGCAGAACGGGGACGCGCTTCCTGCGCTTTGATTATTTGTTAAGGAAACAGCGCAGGGCAGTACGGGATTCATCCGATTCGTTTGTAAAGAGCGCCTTGAACACTTCGTCGCTACATGGATTGAGCAGTGCATCCGGAGACGGACGGTACCGGTTCAGTTTGTAGTCGGTATGCATACAGGAAAACCTCCTGTATATAGATCGCTTGTAAAGTACTGATTCCGGAATATAGAAAGAGGAAAATATGTCACGTAAATTACCATACGTTAGGTCTGCCGGTGACGCTGTCGAACTGTACGGACAACTACGGGCCGTTTAAGTAAAACTCTGATTATGATAATAATCGGAGTTTTACTCGTTCCCTAAAAGCTGCTGCCGCTTATGATAGCAAACGTCAGGGACGGGAAGAAGCTTCGTAAGCGTTAATGTATGATACTCCAGTAATTGTCTGAGTGTTTATATCGTCGGACAGAGAGGTGTCTGAACCGGTTTCTGTCCGTTTTACTTTAACGGAAGATCTGATTGATATTTGTAAGTCAGGATGCTGCTGTCATTATTCGTTTCCTCAGTTTTTTAAAGCCGTTATAGGTACTACTATAACACCGTCGGGTCTGGTATATACTGAATTTGACATTCCACATAAAACACACAAGAATGCCGGGGGAGTCGCTTTTTTATTTTTTGCAAAATCTTTTTTTATTTTCTGATGTCTTTTTGTTGTTGTTTTCATTTTATTTTGTTTGTGTTTTTTTTTTTTTGTTTGTTTTTTTTTTGTGTTTTTTTGTTGT
>DCFX01000030.1 GCA_002314445.1 Treponema sp. UBA1793 | reverse complement strand
GGAGTAAGAATTGTCTGAAGAATGGAAGAAAGCCCGGCACCGGACGCACCGCAAAGGACTGCAAGCGTGCTCACGACAGCTTCCTTTGCAGAAAGGCCTGCAACAAGCGCCGTCGCCAGCCGCCAGTCACTGAATCCGAGGGGATAAAAAACAGGAGCAATAAATGAACCGAGTGAAGCAAGCATACTCTTCGATGCATCTGTAACAAGATTAAGCCGTATATCAAAATGCTGCAGGAACCAGATAATTAATGCCGCACCAAGGATGATGGTAAATGCCTTGCGCAGGAAATCTTTCGCTTTTTCCCATGTCGACAGCCACATATTTTTGAGGCTGGGCATCCGGTAAGCCGGCAGTTCAAGTACGAACGGCACCGGCTTTCCTTTAAATGCTGTATTTTTAAGAAGCAGCGCAGAAAGAACCGCCATAACAAATCCGCCGACATACAGGCATATCATCACAAGTGCTGCATGATCCGGAAAGAATATCACAGAAAAAAGTGAAAAGACAGGGAGCTTTGCGCTGCACGACATAAACGGGATGATGAATATCGTCATTTTTTTATCGCGGCGGCTTGAAAGCGTGCGTGTCGACATGACGGCAGGAACTGAACAGCCGAAACCGATGAGCATCGGAACGAACGACTTTCCAGAAAGACCGATTTTCCGCAGTGCAGAATCCATAACGAAGGCAACGCGTGCCATATAGCCTGTGTCTTCAAGCATAGCAAGAAAGAAAAACAGAACAAGAATAGTGGGCATAAAAGAAAGGACGCTGCCGATACCGGCGAACAGGCCGTCAATAATAAGTGAATGGGCAGTCGCAGAAAGATCATACAATGTAAGCGCAGTATCAACTATGCCCGTAACCCAGTCGAGTCCCATACCGAACCAGTCACTCAGCCATTTTCCGACAAGCCCGAACGTTAAATAAAATATAAGCGACATTATGCCGAGAAATATCGGAATCGCAAAATATTTACTCGTAAGCAGTGCATCTATCTTTGTTGAACGTTTCTGTTCAATCGTTTCACCGACACGATGCACACAGTCGGATGTAACTTTTGAAATGTAGGAATAACGCATATCCGCAATTGCAGCCGCGTTGTCAGTCCCCGCATCGCGTTCCATTTCAGTCGTTATGTGGCTGAGAATTTCGTGCTCGTTTTCGTTAAGCCCGAGTTCTTCAAGTATGATTTTGTCGCCTTCGATAAGTTTTGTCGCACAGTACCGTGCAGGCAGTCCGCGCCTTTCGCAGTGGTCGGCAATAAGATGGGTCATTGAATGAATCGCCTGATGCACCGGACCAATGTCGCAGAAATCAATTTTTGCAGGCTTCTTTTTGTTCACAGCAACGTCCATCAGGCGCTGGACAAGCTCGGAAATACCGTCGCCCTTTACTGCCGATATCGGAACGGCGGCAAGCTGCATATTACCGGAAAGCTTCAGAACGTCGATAGAATTTCCGGCGGCAACAACTTCATCCATCATATTAAGCGCAAGCACCATGGGAATGCCGAGCTCTTCAAGCTGCAGCGTAAGATACAAATTGCGTTCTATATTTGTGGAATCGAGTATGTTAAGAATAGCATCAGGTTTGTCTTTCATGAGAAAGTCGCGGGTAACGATTTCTTCCGGCGTATACGGCGAAAGCGAATAAATGCCGGGAAGGTCAACAACTTCTATTGTAAGATTTTTTTCGTTTGAAGATTCGGGCTGGATGAACGACTGCTTGATAAATCCGCTTTTTCGTTCAACAGTGACGCCGGGAAAATTGCCGACATGCTGCTGGCTCCCGGTCAATTGATTGAACAGCGACGTCTTCCCGCAGTTCTGGTTTCCTACAAGCGCAACCGTAAGTTTCATTTTGTCCCCCTGTCTTTTTTGCAGTACGGACAGCATGCAGCTGAACAGGAAGCGCATGAATACGGATTTGCAGGCGTTTCCAGTTCAATTTTTTCCGCATCATCCTTACGGAGTGTCAGTTCATATCCGCGGAGATTCAGCTCCATCGGATCGCCTAAAGGTGCTATTTTACGTACAAGAATGTTGGTTCCAGGCGTAAGCCCCATATCAAGAAGGTGATGACGCAGTGAATCTTCACCTTCGACTCTTTTTATGATACCGCATTTTCCCGGTACAAGTTGGGAGAGTTTCATATCACGTATAATATAGTTAGTTTAGACTAACTAGTCAACAGGCTGACTATATGAAACGTCTCTCTGCTACTTATGCAAAAGCCTTAGTAATCGTTTTTTCGCTGACCCCGGGGGTAAACGCGCTTACAACGGGAACGACTGCGAACGGAATGATAATTGCTATTGAAGCGGCAAGCGGCGAATTTGCGGCACCAAGTATCATTGTAAGAATAACGGCGGCCGACGTCCCTGTAAAAATCCCCGCATACGCTCCGGCCTTAGTGATTTTCCTGCTGTATACGCCGAGCAGATACGGAGCCAGAAATGCGCCCGACAAAACACCCCATGACAGCGACATAAGAGTTACGATAAAACCTATCTGCAGCCGTGAAATAAGATATGAGGCAAAAATAAACACTGCACTCAGAACGCGCATCATAAGGACAGACTGCCTGTCGCTCACCCTGCGGTGGAGATACCCTTTATACAAATCGATCGTCACTGCAGAAGAACTCACAAGCACCATTGAAGCAAGCGTTGACATTGAAGCGGAAAGCACAAGCAGCATGATGACAGCCATAAGGCCTTCCGGGAGATGCCGGGACAACAGCGTCGGTACAATCATATCATAATTGATTTTTCCGTTCGCAAGCCGCGGTACCGTATCGAGCGAAAGAAACACATGCCCGAGCACACCGGTAAAGTACGCACTCACTCCGATAACAAGGGCAAAAACAGTCGTAATGACAGCCGCGCTTTTTATTACCCTCTCATTCTTGACCGCATAAAATTTCTGCACCATCTGCGGCAGCCCCCACGAACCGACGCTCGTCATAAAAATGAGCGATGCGACGGTAATAACCGACGGCTGCTGCGCAGGAGGAACATGTACCGGGTAATTTGCTTTCACAGCCCGTATTGCTTCCGCAAGGCCTCCTGCTTTATACGTAAGGACGACAACCATCGTGACAGCACCTCCCAGCATGATGAATCCCTGGATGAAGTCGGTGAGCGTGACTGCAAAATATCCTCCGAGCACAAGATAGATGCCGGTAATTGCAACGAGGATTATCAGCGCAAAATCAAACGAAATGTTAAATGTCGATTCAAACAAATGCCCCAGCCCTTTGAAAACAGATGCGGAATAAGGCAGCAGAAATACGAAAATGAGAACAGCCGAAATCATTTTAAGGTGATCGCTGTCGTAACGGGCTTCAAGAAATTCCGGCATAGTCATCGTGTCAAGATTCTGCGTCATGCGCCGCGTACGCCGCGCGAGCAACAGCCACGCACACATTGCGCCAAGCACTGCGTTTCCGACGCCGATAAGCAGCGAACTGAAGCCGAACCCCCAGCCCTGTTTGCCTGCAAAGCCGATAAAAACGGCTGCTGAAAAATATGTCGTACCGTACGCGAATGCCGACATCCACGGACCGACAGTCCGGCCGCCGAGGAAAAAGTCGCTGAGTGTGGTTGTCTTGCGCATACCCCAGATACCGACACAAATCATGACGACCAGAAAAAGGAGGAGAAGAATGAGACTGGACATAAAAATATCCTTTTTAATGTGTAATAACGTCCGGAAGATAGTACCGGACTGCAAGCAGACAAAAAATAGCCGTCTTTAAGTATACACGCCATCCTCGAAAGCCGCAACATTTTTCGGAGGCACTCCCGTTTCCGGAAAAACGCAAAGTGTCCCCGCTTGTTAAGCTGCTTTATCCGCGGGAATGGATTATTAATTGCTGAAGAGAATCAAATAAGTGAATCAAGAGCATGCTGTCTGGCTGCAATAACGCGGTCGCACCATGCATCGAATTCAGGATCCGGAATCTGACATTCCTTGTGGGACATAATGTAAGCCACTGTTTTCCGGAGTCCCTGCGCCATCGTCGTCTCGGTGTGGAACGAGGGAACGAGCCGGCGGAGTTTTGAAATATCGAATAGAACCGGATACGATTTATCGCCTGTCAACTCTCCCCTGAAATCATACTGCTTTCCCGCAGCTCCCAGAAAGTCCGAAGAAATATGGACAGTGTTCAGCGGCACGCCGAGCGCATCAGCTGTAATTTCGTGAATCTGGTTCCAGCTCAGCCGTTCGTCCGACATAATCTGTACAGCCTGTCCGACTGCGCGGGGATTGCCGAGCAGACCCGTAAAACCTGCGGCAAAATCGGTATTATACGTAAGCGTCCAGAAAGTCGTTCCGTCGCCCGGGATTATGACAGGTTTGCCTTTGAGCATCCGGTCAAGCACCTGATAGCTTCCTTTCGCTCCGTGCACGGCAACGGGAACGCTGCGTTCGTCGAACGTATGGCTCGGACGCACGATCGTGACAGGAAAGCCTTCGCTGCGGTATCTGTCCATGAGAAAGTCTTCACATGCTATTTTGTTCCGCGAGTATTCCCAGTAAGGATTTACAAGCGGCGTACTTTCCGTAATGAGGTAATCTGCCGGAGGTTTCTGATAAGCGGAAGCGGAGCTGATAAAAACGAACTGCTTCGTCTTACCTGCGAACAGACGGAAATCGCGTTCAAGATCAGGTACGCTAAATGCAATAAAATCCGCGACTGCGTCGAACTTCATGTCTTTTAGTTTTACTGCCGTATCCTGCTCATTGTGGACGTCGGCATGCAGTTCGTGAACGCCGGTAAGACCCGTATCACGGTTACCGCGGTTTAAAAGCCAGAGTTCGTCTCCCTGCGCAATCAGCCTTCTGGAAATGGCCATGCTGATAGTTCCCGTTCCGCCGATGAATAAGATTTTCATTATGTGCCTCCTTATTTATTTTGCAATGCTTTACCGTCCCGGATTATATTTATCGTATGATATTCTTTACACCTTCAACAATGCGCTTGGCAACGGCAGGATTGTTCATTGTGTATAAATGAATATACTCAAAGCCGTTCGCGCACAAGTCTATTATCTGACTCACCGCATATGCCAGACCTGCATCAAACAGCGCTTCTTTATTTCCGTCATATTTATTAATAATTTTTGCAAGCCGGTCAGGAAGCGACGCACCGCACAATGTCACCATCTTTTCAATCTGATTCCGGTTGATTACGGGCATAATTCCTGCACAGACAGGAACGTCAATTCCTGCAATCCGGCAGTCTTCGACAAATGAAGTAAACATTGTATTTTCAAAAAACAGCTGAGAAATAAGCAGCGATGCGCCTGCCTCTGTTTTTTTTGTAAGCGAACGGATATCAGAAATACGGTCGGGAGACTGCGGATGGCGTTCAGGATAGCAGGCGCCTGCAATGCAGAATTTTCCCGGCTGTGTCCCGGAAATATACGATATAAGGTCGGAAGCGTGCAGAAAATCACTTTTTTCCGGCACACCTTCGCGTTTGTCTCCGCGCAGCGCAAGAATGTTGGTAAGCCCGTTGTCAGCAAGCTTCTTAAGGAAATCGTCAATCTCCGACTTTGCGTAACACAGGCAGGTAAGATGCACAAGCGGTTCAATACCGTACTCATCCTTAATTCTGCGGGAAAGCTCAATTGTCCGGTTGTTGTTGGAACTGCCGCCTGCACCGAATGTCACGCTTATGAAGTCAGGCTTTAATTCGGCAAGCACATCAAGCGTTTCCGTTATATCTGAAAGCGGTTTGTCGTGCTTCGGAGGATATATTTCAAAAGACAGATTCGGTCTGCCGGATGTAAACTGGTCTGATATATTCATATGTCATTTTACCATTTTCCAGCCGGTATCGGCAAGACTGCATCCGCCTGCATAAAAAAACCGTTCCGAATGCCGAAGCACTGGAACGGTTTTAGAAACTGCTTAAAAAAGCCGCTTATTTACTGATGACACGGATCATTTCGCAGAGTTTGTTTGAATAACCCCACTCGTTGTCGTACCATGCAATCAGTTTTACAAAGTTCGGCTCAAGAGCAAGACCTGCTTTTGCATCGAAGATTGATGTGTGAGCATCGCCGCAGAAATCAGTCGAAACGACTTCATCTTCTGTATACTCAACGATTCCCTTGAGAGCGCCTTCTGAAGCAGCTTTCATTGTTGCGCAGATGTTCTTGTATGCTTCATCCTTGTCTTTTCCTGCAGCCTTCTCGAGTTCGCAGGTAAGGTCTACGACAGAAACATCAGGGCACGGAACGCGCATTGAAATGCCGGTAAGTTTTCCGTTGAGTGTCGGAATTACTTTACCAACAGCCTTTGCAGCACCTGTTGTTGACGGAATGATGTTGTTGTATACAGAGCGTCCGCCTCTCCAGTCTTTTCCGCCCTTTGAAGGACCGTCGACGGTGAGCTGAGTGCCTGTTGAAGCATGAACTGTTGTCATAAGACCGCGTTTGATTCCGTATGCATCGTTGATTGCTTTTGCAAGAGGAGCAAGGCAGTTTGTCGTGCAGGATGCGTTGGAGATGATTGTCTGGCCCGCATATGTCTTGTCGTTTACGCCGTATACGAACATCGGAGTGTCGTCCTTTGAAGGAGCTGACATAACGACTTTCTTTGCGCCGCCTTTGATATGAGATTCGCAGAGCTCTTTCGTGAGGAAGAAACCTGTTGATTCAACAACAACGTCTGCTCCGCACTCGCCCCATTTGATGCTGGCGGGATCTTTTTCTGCAAAAATGCGGATTTTGTTTCCGTTTACAATGAGATTCTGATCATCGAATTCTACTTTGCCTTCAAAACGACCGTGTACTGAATCATATTTAAGAAGATAAGCAAGATAGTCAATCAACATTTTTGAAGGATCTGCTTTATTGAAAGCGAGAAGATCGTTGATTCCGACAATCTGGATGTCATTGAAATTGGTTACTGCAGCACGGAAAACCATGCGGCCAATACGACCGAAACCGTTAATACCGACTTTAATCATAGCCTAGTAGCTCCTTATCATAGAGATTTATTTAATGACAATTTTACGTTTTATGTAAACAAGTGTCAATATGAGGTATAAAACGTCAAAGAAACGTAATATAATTTATTCAGCAGTTGATTTTTTCTGCAGTACAGCTTCAGCGGACTTTCTTTTTTTGCGTTCTATATAGCCGCTGTCTTCAAGATATTTACGGCGGGTAATAATAAGATCTATCAATTCCTGATACATGTTGTAATCCACTTCAATAGCAATGGGCAGAATAAAGTATTCCGTTTCATCGCAGTAACGCTCTATAAAATCAGGATTGGTCACAAAACCAAGACTTATCATGTTGCTGATGCGGTCGGCACATTTAAGAATTTTAGCACGCTGGCTTCCGTTCTGAATAATTCCGCGCAGATAATCACTTTTAAGCTGGCCTTCCCTTTTGGTTACTTCAAGTACAAGTTTATAGACTTCCGGGCCGTCTTCATCTACATTGATGATAAGATTGTGGTCAAAGCCGGGCACATCCTCTATTACATCGTGGATAAGAGATGCTTTCAGCAGGATTGTGTCTATATAGCCGTAATCAATCAGGATACTCATCGTATCAAGCTGATGACGGAACATGTTGCCGCCTGCATGGCGGGCTTTGCCGATAAGCGCAGTTGCAAGCTGCATATAAGGAGCAAGAAACATGCTCTTGAGCTGAAGCATCGCCTCATTATCCATTTTCCCAGAGCGGTCTACATGCATCTCATACTTGATTTTCCCCATAGGCATTACTCCTGCTCTCAAAGACTTATAGACTCTCTATATATGATTCCAGTTTAGTTATACGCCTCTTGTGCTCTTCCAGTTTAGCATTTTCCTCGGCAACAAGTTCTGCAGGCGCATGCTCCGCAAATTTGCCGGAAAGTTTCGATTCTGACTTCTGGGCATGTTGTTTAGTTTCATCAAGTTCCTTCCGGAAACGGGCGAGCAGTTGTTCCTTGTTTACGCTTTCGTCGATAAGCAGAAACGCCTCGTATCCGGTTCCGACAGAGCCGATGGCATCTGCCGGTTTCATATCAACAAAATCAATCTTGGAAATTCCCGCAAGCAGCTCAATCACGTCTTCCTTTTCACGGCAGACTTCAGCTGCACTTCCCTTCTCTATGACAACCGCCAGATGAATTTTTGCAGCGGGATCTATTCCGCATTCCGTACGCAGTCCGCGCACATTGCGTATAAGTTCCTGGAGCACGCTGAACCGTTTTGACACAATTTCATCAACACGCGCATCAACTGCCTCCGGGAACGGGGCTGCAATGAGCATTCCCGTATATGTGCTGTTCGTAATAATCTTATTTTTTCCGGCCTTTTCACGATTTTCGGCTATTTCACGAAGCGGAAGTTTCCCGTAAATTTCTTCAGTAACGAACGGGAGGAACGGGTGCAGCAGCCTGATGTTCTCTTCGAGCACGTTCAGGAGGACTGAAACCGCGCGGTCTTTTTCCCTGTCATCGCCGTTCCTGAATGAAAGCTTTGTCGCTTCAACGTACCAGTCGCAGTATTCGTTCCAGAAATATTCATACAGCGCCGATGCCGCATCGTTGTAACGGTATCCCTCAAGAGCGTCGCGTTCGGTGCGTACACACTTATCGAGTTCCGTGTAAATCCATTTATCCAGTTCCGTAAGATCGCTGTCGGCAACAGGGACGAGTGTGCGTCCTTCAAGATTGCCGAGTATGTAGCGGCTTGCATTCCACACTTTGTTTGCAAAACGGCTGCCGAGTTTGAACGACTCCCTGTCGACAAGGACATCCTGCCCCTGCGCACACATAAAGCCGAGCGTAAATTTGAACGCATCGCTTCCGTACATATCGATAATTTCGAGCGGGTCGATTCCGTTTCCGAGTGATTTGCTCATCTTTCGGCCCTGTTTGTCGCGCACAAGCCCGTGCATATAAATGTCGTGGAAAGGTACTTTACCGGTGAACTCAAGTCCGGCCATAATCATGCGGGCAACCCAGAAGAAAATGATGTCATATGCCGTGACAAGAGCCGTTGTCGGATAGAAAAGTTCCAGATCTTTTGTATTATCGGGCCAGCCGAGTGTGCTGAACGGCCAGAGCCATGAAGAAAACCATGTATCGAGTACGTCGGGATCCTGCTCAAGCTCGTCTTTACCCGCACCGCATTTTGGGCACGCACACGGATCTTCACGCGAAACAATCGTCTCACCGCATTTTTTGCAGTACCATACAGGAATGCGGTGACCCCACCACAGCTGGCGGCTGATGCACCAGTCTCGGATGTTTTCCAGCCAGCTTCTGTATGTGTTCTCCCACTTGCGCGGATAAAAGACGATATCTCCGTCTTCCCATGCTTTGAGAGCTTTCTCTGCAAGGGGCTGCATCTTTACGAACCACTGGTCGGAAAGATACGGTTCGACAACAGTACCGCAGCGGTAACAGTGTCCCACAGAATGCGTAATTTTTTCCTCACCTTTGAAAAGCCCGATATCGGTCAAATCCTTTAGTATCAATTCCCTGGCTTTGGGACAGGTAAGCCCGCGGTATTTTTCCGGACAATTCTCATTGAGCGTACCGTCGGGATTCAGAATGTTAATTACTTCGAGGTTGTTGCGCTTTCCGACCTGCCAGTCGTTCGGATCGTGTGCCGGTGTGATTTTGACCATACCGGTTCCGAATTCTTTGTCGACATACGCATCTGCAATAATCGGTATAGTACGGCCGGTAAGGGGCAGTGTCAGTTTTTTTCCGACAATGTCCTTATAGCGTTCGTCGGCAGGATTTACGGCGACAGCAGTATCGCCCAGAAGCGTTTCCGGCCGCGTAGTTGCAATTTCAATTTTTGTAGAACCGTCGGGAGCGGGACCGTCTGCATATTCGTACCAGATGTGATACATGGCACCCGCTGTATCGGTATGATCAACTTCATCGTCCGCAAGAGCCGTACCGCATCTCGGGCACCAGTTGACAAGATAATGGCCTTTATAAATAAGGCCGCGCTCGTACAGTGTAACGAATACGTCGCGGACGGCTTTGGAAAGCCCTTCATCCATCGTAAAGCGTTCACGGTTCCAGTCGGTGCTGTTGCCGAGTTTCCGCTGCTGCCTGACGATTGTATCGTGATGATCGTCTTTTACAGCCCACGTCCGCTCAAGAAATTTCTCGCGGCCGAGGTCATTGCGCGAAAGGCCTTCTTTTTTCAGCTGGCGTTCAACGACGTTCTGAGTTGCGATACCCGCATGATCTGTTCCCGTTACCCAGAGTGTATTGTCGCCCTTCATGCGGTGATAGCGCACCACGATATCCTGCAGCGTATTGTTGAGCCCGTGTCCGACATGGAGCACACCGGTAACATTCGGCGGAGGAATTACGACGGTATATGTTGACTTGCGAAGGTCTTCAGGAGACAGCTTTTCAGCCTTTGCTTCATATGCAGCGTGTACAGGTGAATCGGGATCAGAAGCCGGTTTGAACCAGCCGTCTTTCTCCCATTCCGTATATATGCGTTCTTCAAAATCTTTCGGGTTATATGCTTTTTCAAGTTCTATTGCTTTCATAAACTGGAATTATAACAAAAAAGGCTCCGTGAGTAAACACGAAGCCCTCTTTAATAAAAAGAATAAGAATCAGAAATGAGCTACGGCACTAATCGTGAACTGTTCGTTCCAGAAATCACTGATGGACGGCGACGCTGTTGAACTCGTTGCCCCGGTTCCTGTATTAGTATGCACAAATTCATTTGCTGCTTCAAGCGTAAATGCAGGGCTGAGGTTCCATGTAAAGCCGCAGTATAAGGTATTTGCAAACGTACCGGATGATGAATTATCCTTTCTTAATATAATAGATGGAATTTGTGTATAAAGACCGCCGTTCAAGGCAAATTTTTTCGGCACAATATATCCCTGTATACCATTACGCAGTACAAAATCAATTTCCGTAGAATTCGCATCGGAATTACTGTTGTATGTCGCAAACGTAAACGGAACGGTAAATTTCCCGCAGTACGTAAAACTGTCATCCAGTTTTACAAGAATTTTATATTGTGCGAATATTTGTTCTACAGTGCCGAAAGTAGATCCTGATGTTGTGTACGAAGTAGTGTCAACAACATCACCGCTGGCATCATATGTCGTGTACGAAGAAGAATTCGTATTGTTTATGATAGAATAAAGCCCGAATTTTGCAAACTGACTTACAGATTTCGTCTCCGAAAGAGTAAGTTGAAGATTTGCACCGAATTGAGGATCTGTTGCGCCGCTTTTTTCAATGGATCCCGATTTTCCGTCGGTCGTTGTGTCAATATTTTCGTTAGTAAATGCACAGAGGACAAAGACATCAAGAGCCGCAGGAAGTTTTCCTGTATTGAAGTTCAATCCCCACTGAACTGATGGTACAATTGTAGTGGTTGTTGTATTAGTAGTTCCCGTATCAACATTCCATTGCATGCCGGCTTTAAATCCCATGTTACCGGTGCCGAACAGGAAAGAAAGCTGGTTTGTCGAGTCATCCGCAGTCCAGAGATTTCCGCTGTAAGACAACGCCATGTAATTCTTTCCGAACATTTTTGCAAGACCGAAATCAAGGTTTGAAGTCTGGATAGTCGTCTGTGAAAACAGATTCTGGACTTTCACCTTCTGCCAGTTGTTGACATCGATATAATTGTCAGCATCATTTGTAAGTGTTCCGGCTGTTCCTTCATACAGCCCGGATGCAAACACTGAAGAAACCGAAAATGCTGCTGCACAGATAAGTGCAGCGATTTTTAAAACTTTCATATATTTCTACTCCTATTTAAAAACAGTTCAGTTATGTATCAAAACAGGATATCTGTCAATATTCTTCTTCCGCTACTCAACCGCAATCGAATTACCGGTATACAGGTGGTAATATCGTCCTTTCATCGCCATAAGCTGGTCATGCGTACCGCGCTCGATTATCTTCCCGTGTTCAAGCACAATAATTTCGTCCGCATTGCGTACTGTACTTAACCGGTGGGCAATGACGAACACGGTCCTGCCTTTCATGAGGCCGTCCATACCTTTCTGCACAAGAGACTCGGTGCGCGTATCAATTGAACTCGTCGCTTCGTCGAGAATGAGTACGGGCGGATCAGCTACGGCGGCACGGGCAATCGCAAGAAGCTGCCGCTGCCCCTGACTCAGATTGCCGCCGTCTCCCGAAATCACCGTATCGTAGCCGTTCTCAAGATGGCGGATGAACGTGTCGGCATTTGCAAGCTTTGCCGCTTCTTCCACCTGCACGGTACTTGCTTCAAGATTTCCGTACCTGATGTTTTCCCTGACAGTACCGGTAAAAAGATGCGTATCCTGCAGAACCATACCGAGCGAACGGCGAAGGTCATCTTTCTTTATATTATTAAGAGGAATGCCGTCATATGTAATCGAACCGCTTCCTTCAGGAATATCATAGAACCGCGTAAGCAGATTAGTCGTCGTCGTTTTGCCGCTTCCCGTCGAACCGACAAGCGCGATTTTCTGACCGGGAAGAGCGTGCATGCATACGTCGAAAAGGACTGTCTTGTCGCTTTCGTAGCCGAACGTTACATGATCGAACACGACATCACCTGAAAGTTTTTCAAGTTCGTTTTCTCCCGGTTTTTTCCATGCCCATTCACCGGTAAACGCATACGACTGAACAAGCCGTTTCCGCTGCGAGGCAGACGCGTCATCCGCCTCATATGCGTTCACAAGTTCAATAGTTCCGTTGTCAACTTCAGGTGTTTCATCAATAACTGCAAAAATACGTTCCGCACCGGCAAGTGCGTTCAGAATGCTGTTGAACTGCTGGCTCATCATCGTGACAGGCTGGCTGAAACTGCGCGTATACTGAAGGAACGCTGCAATCGTACCAATATCCATACGACCGCTGATTACAAGAAACGCTCCGCAGATTGCTACAAGCGCGTACTGCACGTGCGACAGGTTGCCCATCATCGGCATAAGAATATTCGCATACGTATTTGCCGTCGTTCCTGAAGCACACAGATTGTCGTTGAGTACCGCAAATTCGGAAATCGACTCATCCTCGTGATTAAAAACCTTGACAATCCGCTGCCCGTCTATCAATTCTTCTATATAACCGTTAACCGTGCCAAGATTCTTCTGCTGGTCGCGGTATGCGTTCGCACTCTTCTTACCGATTTTTGCGGCAAGCAGCATCATAAAAAAGATACACAGAATAACTACAAACGTAAGAATCGGGCTTAACACGAGCATCATGACGAATACGCCGACGACAGTAACGACCGACGACATAAGCTGCGGCACACTCTGGTTAAGCATATCGCGCAGGGTATCGGTATCGTTTGTAAAACGCGACATGATTTCGCCGTGAGGATGTGCATCGTAATATTTTATGGGCAGTGTTTCAAGCTTTCCGAACAGGTCGGTACGGATGTTATAAAGCACGTTTGTGGAAATAAAGACCATAAGACGGGAATTGCCCCATGTTGCAAGCGCACCCACTGCAAAAACGATAAGCATGACTCCAAGCATCTGAGCGAATTTAGACATATCGGGATGCTGATGTCCGATAAGCGGTATAATATAATTGTTAAGCGCAGGTTTTATGATATATGATCCGGCGATTCCTGCCGATGCACTTGCGATAACTGCAACGAATACAACAATCCACAGCGCCTTATATTTTCCCATATATCCGATAAGCCGCTTGATGGTTCCCCGTGTATTTTTCGGTTTGGAAAAACCTTTTCTCTGACCTGGACCAGGCATATCAGTTACCTCCTTCCGCGGATGTACCTATATCGGCATCTCCGCCCGTCTGCTGCGATTCGTACACTTCTCTGTAGATTTCGTTATGAGAAAGCAGCTCTTCATGTGTTCCGTATCCGTTTATCTTTCCATCGTCAAGAACAAAGATGATGTCTGCGTCTTTTACAGATGAAATCCGCTGTGCGATTATTATTTTCGTTGTTTCTGGATGCGCATCTTTCAGCGCGGCGCGTATCCGGGATTCCGTAGCCGTATCGACTGCACTCGTGCTGTCATCGAGAATTAATATTTTCGGATTTTTGAGCAGCGCGCGGGCAATGCACAAACGTTGTTTCTGCCCGCCGGAAACGTTCACGCCGCCCTGCCCCAGTTCGGTATCGTATCCTTTCGGAAACGAAGAAATGAAACTGTCCGCATCAGCGGCCCTGCATGCTGCAACGATCTGTTCTTCGGTAGCATTCCTGTTTCCCCATTTGAGATTATCCCTGATGGTGCCGCTGAACAGTACATTTTTCTGAAGCACCATCGCAACGCTGTCGCGGAGCGGCACAAGGTCGTACGCGCGGACATCCCTTCCTCCTACTTTCACCGTACCGGAAAGCGTATCGTACAGCCGCGGAATGAGGGACACAAGCGTAGTCTTTGAAGAACCGGTGCCGCCGATAATGCCTGCAACCTGTCCGCTTTTTATATGTATATCGATATCGTTCAACACACTCGTTTCCGACTTTTTGTTGTAACTGAACGACACGTGTTCAAAATCGATTGAGCCGTCCGCAACAGTCTTTAATCCGACAGACGGGGACTGAATATCGCTTTTTTCATCAAGCACTTCACAGATACGGTGTATTGACGCGCGGGAAAGAACAAGCATGACAAAAATCATGCCGAGCATCATAAGGGACATAAGAATCTGCGTAACGTATGTCAGAAAACTGATGAGTTCGCCGGCTTTCATTGTGCCTGCAACTATCATGTTTCCGCCGAACCAGAGCGCTGCAATAATGGAAACATAGACGGTTATCTGCATAATCGGCATAAGCAGCACAATCAGTTTCTCGGCACGTACCTGAGCGGCACGCACCGCATCCGCAGATTTCTCAAATTTTTCATCTTCATACCGGCCGCGGACAAAGGCCTTTACTGCCCGAATGGCAATAAGATTTTCCTGGACTGTGTTGTTCATCTTATCGTACTTCTCGAGCATAATGCTGAACCGCGGATATGCAACGGAGCCGATAAGCCAGATTGCTATGACAAGCACCGGAATCGCGATAATGAACAGCGCTGCGAGTTTCATGTTTATGATGCATGCCATAACAGCTCCGGCAATAAGCATAAACGGAGCCCGGGCACTCATCCTGATTACCATCTGGTAGACATTCTGCGTATTTGTAACGTCAGTTGTAAGGCGCGTAATGAGGGAAGCTGTGCTGAATTTGTCGACATTGCCGAAAGAGAAGCCCTGAACTTTTGTGAACAGGTTGCGGCGCAGATTGTGCGAAAACCCCTGTGAAGCGACAGCCGCCAGACGTCCGCCTGCGACACCGCATGCAAGGGACAGACATGCGCACCCTATCATAAGGAGGCCTGTCTTCAGAACATAGTTGATATCGCGGTTTGCGATACCTACATCAATAATCAATGCCATGATATACGGAATAACCGTTTCCATAGCAACTTCTCCAAGCATTGTAAGCGGAGAGAGGCAGGTATACGCAATATATTTTCTTTCCATCCCTGCCGTAAGAGTTTTTACAGTGGACATGTTTCTGAATATACTACGAAAACTCTGTTTAAGACTATATAATATTATGTTATACTTCAATGACTATGAACAGACATGAATTGCAGGAAAGTATTGTATCTCACACGATTATGACATTCGCACGCTCCGGCGGTGCCGGCGGTCAGAACGTAAACAAAGTAAATACAAAAGTACATGCTTCTATCTATATAGAAGAAATCAGAGGGCTTACGGAAGCTGAACTTGCGCTTGTAAAACAGCGGCTGGCCAAAAACATAAACAATGACGGGCAGCTGAGCATTGATGTGCAGGACGAACGGTTCCAGGGAAAAAACAGGGAAATAGCGCTTGCCCGGCTTGAGGAAAAAATTGCAGCGGCGGCGCATACCGAAAAAAAGCGCCGCAGTACAAAGCCGACAAAAGCTTCGCGTGAACGGCGCCTGAAAATCAAAAAACTCCGCTCTGATATCAAGAAAAACAGAGGGCACATTTCTTACTGATTACTGAGACAGCCTCTTTACGACGACATCGGCGAAACCTGCTGTCTGCATAATTGTCCTCACCACATCCTGAGTCTGCCTGTCGGCATCTTCAATAATGACATCAGCCATGATCTCTTCCGTCATCCCGTAGCGGGCTTCATCTATGATTTTTATTATAGAGCAGTTTTATAAGTTATGCTTGTTTTTTTGGAATAATATAGATACTTTATAATAAACTTATCTTCGGGAGATTTTTGTATGGGAAAAATCAACAAGGAATCGGTTAAAAGATTCTTCTCCAAACCGTCTACTGTCATCTGGATCATCGTCATAATCGTAGCGCTCATAGCTGTCGAAAGCAATTTTTACTCTGTCGATGAAACAGAACAGGCCGTAATAACCCGCTTCGGAAAATACAACACCACAGTCGGTCCGGGGCTGCATCTGAAACTTCCGTTCGGGATCGACAAAAACTACAACATACCGGTAAAGGTTGTACAGACCGAACAGTTCGGGTTTTCAACTGTAAAAGAGGGACGTAATAATGAATACCGCAACAACATCGTTGATGAATCGACAATGCTCACCGGAGATTTGAATATCATAAACGTGGAGTGGATTATTCAATACCGCATCGTCGATCCGAAGGCCTGGCTTTTCAACGTGCAGGAACGGACTCAGACGATCCGGGACATTTCCCGTTCTGTAATCAATACGCTCGTGGGCGACCGCGCAATCCTCGATGTCATGGGACAGGAACGTTCAAACATTGAGGTTCAGTCGCAGGAAATGATGAATCAGAATTTCAAACAGCTTGGACTCGGTATAAACATCATTGCTGTAAAACTGCAGAATATTGTACCGCCGCAGGGTGTTCAGGATGCATTTGAAGACGTAAACAAAGCAACCCAGGACATGAACAGGTTTATCAACGAAGGAAAGGAAGCGTATAACTCCGAAATACCAAAGGCTCAGGGCGAGGCTGACCAGCAGATTCAGATTGCACAGGGATATGCTGCGGAACGTGTCAATGAGGCAAAAGGTGATGTCGCGCGCTTTAATGCAGTGTACGATGAATACCGCCGGGCGCCGAAAGTCACCCGGGAACGAATCTATCTGGAAACGATGGATGACCTCTTCAGTTCGGACACGAAACCGACACTTATTGACGGTAAACTCGGAAACATTCTGCCGGTAAAATCATTGACAGGCGGAAGTTCTGTATCACCATCATCATCTTCTTCAAAAGGAGCGGCCCAATGAGTAAATCCGTGAAAAAATTCTATATATCACTTATCGTTATAGCACTGCTTGTCATTTTCTTTTTTGCAAGCGGCCCTCTGTATATTGTCAAGGAAGGCTATCAGGCTGTCATTACACGGTTCGGAAGCATCTCCGGTACACATACGGTAGCCGGCCTGTACTTCAAAGTTCCGTTTATTGATCAGGTAACGACATACCCGAAGCTCATTCTTTCTACCGATGGTGATTTGCAGCGCATTCCGACGAAAGAAAATCAGTTTATCGTCGTCGATACGACAAGCCGCTGGCGCATAACTGATCCGGTTCAATTTTACAAAAGTTTCAAGACGCTCGACTCAGCATATAACCGACTGAGCGACATCATCGATTCTTCCACGCGTACCGTCATCACTGCAAACAGGCTGAGCGAAATTGTACGCAGCTCGAACATCATCAACGAGCGTACGACAGGCGCTGCGGAAGCTGAAGACGACGAAACAAAAGAGATTGAATCACTGGTGAATGTAAATAATGTAAACGAATCTGTTACGCGCGGCAGAGGTGAGCTTTGCAGGGAAATGACAGAGGATGCAAACAAACTCGTACCGGAATATGGTATAGAAGTCATAGACATTGTGCCGCGCCAGATAAAATATTCCGACGAACTTACCCAGAGTGTGTATAACAGGATGATTAAGGAACGCAATCAGGTGGCACAGGCATACCGTTCGCTTGGCGAAGGAAAGAAAGCTGAATGGATGGGTAAACTCGAAAACGAAAAACGTACAATCAGCTCCGGGGCTTACAAAAAATCAGAGGAATTAAAAGGTGCGGCAGATGCACAGGCTGCACGAATTTATGCGGATGCATACAACAAAGATCCCGAATTCTATACATTCTGGAAAAGCATGGAATCGTATAAAAGCACCCTCAAAAATTACGATGCAACATACAGCACGAATATGGATTACTTCAAATACTTATATTCTGCCGACGGCAAGCGATAAGGATTCTGCAATTTTATGGAAGAAATTAAACTTGATTCAGGACTGAGTGAATATGCATTTGGTAAAACTAATTTTTCGACGCTGATTACAGAAACAGGTTTCATTGCACAAGCAGACGGCACACTTACTGACGCTGCATCGTTTACTTTCAGTAAATGGAAATTCGACGGAATAAAAACCATTGGTGAAGGAGACGGTGCACATGTATACTTCTGCGGCAGCAACTTCAGCGGAAAGCCGCTTACAGAAATCTTAGCTGAAGCAGAAACCGGTGCAGACGAAAAGTCGAAGTACATGGCCGCGTACGCATCGTTTGCAGTAACACTTGCAATGAAACAGGCTGTGCAGGAGCATCTTATGCCCGGAATTACCGGTGCAGGCGGCATATATGTCGATTGTGCCGAAACGGTGCGCATACTGTTCATTCCGCCCGTTTTATTCGAAAGCATATGCGGATGCTACGGAGCAGAGAGATATGCAGCGCTGCAGGGAGTATGGTGCAGTAAAGCACTTGCATCGGATGAGGCAGCTGCAGCGGCGTTTACAAATGCGGTTATTGCATACCGTGCGCTCAGCGGACACCTTCCCTACGCAGCTTCCGATGAAACGGCGCGCAACGCTGATGAACTCGACAGGAACTACATTCGTATTGAGCACGCAGTAAACGGAATCAACACGACACTTGCACAATCAATAGACAGAACGCTTGAGCTGCCGTTTATTGCACAGCAGAAGAAGGCCCCAAAACCGCTGCCTGCACAGGATATTCCTGCGGACATACTGTACAGCGAACTTGGGCTCGGCGGCGCAGGCGGCAGTCTTACACAGGTGGCCCGCCCCCAGGCTCTCCCTGAAGACGAATTCAAATCGAAAGTAACAGCATATTACAAATCAAAAGATCAGAAAGTAAAGGCAAAACGCACATTCCGCCGGAACACTGCGCTTATAACGGGCGGCGTCATTGCTGCGGCTGTTATTGCTGCTGTCACAGTCGGACAGCATAAGCAGAACGGTTCAAAACCCACATCGCAGGGCCTTACGTCATTGCAAACTGTGGAAGCGTTTTATAAAGGCATCCATACGCAGGATGTTGAGCTTCTCGGAAATATCTCAAAGGGGAAAGAAGCGGGCCACTACAGCGATTCGGTAAGCCAGATTTACGTCATCAGCAAAACACGCAATATGTACGATTATTCAAGCAGTATAGTAACACCTGAAAGCTGGCTCTATTATCAGGCGGGCGAAACAACGATTGAAAAGCGGAGCATCTACGGAATTACGTCGTTTATGCTTGACGGAACAGCCAGTGATCTGCAGATAACCGTACCAAGCCGCAATATGAATCCGCCGCCAGTCACTGTTGAAGGCAGCACAACGCTTACAAACGGTTGTACCACAGTCCATACGGCTGATTTTTACGTCATCCATACAGAAGGTGAAAACAACGACATTTATGCAGAACATCACATAGATACAGTAACACTCACCTACAAAAAAAACAGATGGATTATTACCGGCATAAATCCGGTTGTTAATGAAATCCCTGTAGACAGCAGCCGCTTCAAAAATGATTTTCTGAACGAATGTAAAGCCTTTAAAGGTGATCCGGTTCAGGCACTTATACAGCTTAAATCAGAATACAGCTGGCTGCCCGATGCGTCTGTGATGAAAGATGAAGTCGACAGGCAGAAAAAACTGTTGGCTTCGCAGATTCAGTACTGACATTCTAGCAAATAATGTCATATTGACAACCCACAGATGTTCAAGTATCATTGACATATTGAGGTAAGGACCTGACTATGGAATATAATATTGTCAAACAGCACGAAAAAGGAAAACTGCACGCTATTGAACGCATCAAGGCGCTCTGCGATGAAGATTCGTTCATGGAGATTTATTCAGGCGTACGTCATAACTGCACAAGCTTCGGCATGGATAAAAAAGACCTGCCATATGACGGCGTTATTACTGGTTTCGGGAAAATCAACGGACGGAAAGTCGCAGTGTATGCCCAGGATTTTACTGTTCAGGGCGGTTCTCTCGGACTTATGCACGGCAAGAAAATTGCTGAACTGATTGATATGGCAATCGAAGCACGATGCCCTGTCATCGGTATTAATGATTCAGGCGGAGCACGCATTCAGGAAGGCGTCGACGCCCTCTGCGGATACGGGGACCTTTTCTATCAGAATGTCCGCGCGTCAGGCTCTGTCCCGCAAATTTCAATTATCGCAGGCCCCTGTGCCGGCGGCGCGGTTTATTCCCCCGGAATTACTGACTTCATATTCGCTGTAGATAAAATAAGCCAGCTGTTCATCACCGGACCGAAAGTAGTCAAGTCCGTAATGTTCATGGATATTTCGGAAGAAGACCTCGGAGGTGCATCAATCCATTCGCACAAATCCGGTGTTGCTCATTTCCGCTGTGAAAGTGAAAACGACTGCTACCGCAAAGTACGTGCACTTCTGGATTATATTCCGCATTATTACGGTGATAATCCTTCCGGAAATGATAAATACAAATTCGATACACGTAAAAAATCAAAGCAGATCACAGAGATACTGCCGGAAAATTCCCGGGCAGGATACGATATCAGGGATGTTATAAACTGCGTCACTGATGACGACTCATTCTTTGAGACATCCGCAGAATTCGCAGTAAACTGCGTTACAGGCTTTGCAAAAGTTGAAGGCCGCTCAGTCGGTATAATTGCAAATAATCCCGCTGGTCTTGGCGGTGTTCTGGACTGCGACGCAAGCGACAAAATTGCAAGATTCGTGCGCTACTGCGATGCATTCAATGTTCCGCTGCTTACGTTCGTCGACGTTCCGGGATTCATCCCCGGCCCGCAGGAAGAGCAGAAAGGAATTATCCGTCACGGAGCAAAAGTCATCTACGCATACAGCGAAGCTTCCGTACCTAAAGTAACAGTCATTACGCGGAAAGCATACGGCGGGGCATATATTGCCATGTGCTCAAAACATCTCGGTGCAGACTTCGTCTACGCATGGCCGGCAGCTGAAATTGCCGTCATGGGTGCGGAAGGAGCAATCGGCATTCTTTACGGCAAAGAAATGAAAGACCCTGCAAAAGCTGCAGAAGTCGCTGCTAAATCAGAAGAGTATAAAAATGAAATTATGACTCCGAAGATTGCTGCAATGCGCGGCTATATAAGTGAAGTCATTACTCCTGAAGAAACGAGACAGCGCATCGCCCACAGCTTCGATATACTGTCCGAAAAGCACAGTATGGACAAACCGCTGAAAAAGCACGGCAACATTCCGCTTTAAAAAACATACCACAGCGAAAACAGCTCCGGCGCATTTCACGCGACGGAGCTGTTTTCGCTTCTTAGAGAATCGGCAGAGATGCCGGTTCCTGAACCACTATTCAATCCACGAAAATGCAACAACCCGTAGAGCACAGGATGTGCGCCCCGCTGCTTTAATACAAAAATCTTTCAGGCAGCGTTACGTTAAAATCTTTTGCCAGACGGCGGAATCCGTCTGGTTCAATCGTCTGAAGTTTGCGCGGAGCCATGGAGTATACCTTTACCAGTATTTCAGCAGCCTTCTCTATCGTGTGCATAAGGCCGAATGTCGTATCAAACGTCTCGCCTGCGCAAAAGACACCGTGATGAGCCCAGATTGCAGCATCATATTTTTCCATCAGTTTACTCGTAGCAACTGCAATCTCTCTGCCGCCCGGTACCATCCAGGGAACGACTCCGACTCCTGAAGGAAAGACAACAGGGCATTCTGTTGCACTCTCCCATAATTCACGCGTAAATACCTCATCCTTTAATGGAAGAACAAACGTAAGGGCAATAACATTCGTGCAGTGCGCATGATAAATAACACGGTACAACCCGTTCGTGCAATTTTTCTTTACTTCATGATTCATGAGGTGCGTCGGCAGTTCGCTTGTCGGCCGCCCTCCGCTGCTTAATCCCCAGCATATGCGGTATTGTTTCCCCGTCCGGTCAACTTCTATAATGCAGATAGTCCCTTCTGGATCAAGCGGAACGTTCCTCATAAACTTACCGCTCCCGGTCACAAGGAAATATTCCCCTGCAAGTCCCGGAACGTCTGTCCCTATCGGCATCCACGGGCTGTCGGTGGAAAGCCTGTCATTTACAAGCTTTACTTCGTCTTTTTTCATGCGGTATGAAAGATTCCCGCCGTTCCTTTCGTGCCATCCCTGTTCCCATCCGTCTCCGCAGAGCCTGACAAACGCCTGTACAAATTCTTCGTCACTTACCTTCATTATATCCTACTCCCGGCTCCTGTTAATTCGAGCCACATTGATTTATATGCTTCATATCCGCTTACGGCAGTCCCGCAAACCGGAACATGTTCTATTTTTACGAACCGGCCAAGTTCCGTGCATGACTTTCCCGAAAGCGCGGTAAGCGCACTCATCGCACATCCTGCGGCAGTCGCTTCGTTCATATCCGTCAATAAGACTCTGTTATGAGACAGTACCGACGCAAGCAGTTCAGTATACAGTTTATTTTTCCTGAAACCGCCTTCTATGTAAACAGAGGTCGTATCAGACATACCGGCACGGTACAATGCGGTTTCGGTCTGAATCACCATTGAAATATCAAGTGCGGCAAAAAACAGTTTTTCATCATACAGGACAGAAGGTATTGTACCGCTTGTTTTGATACCGGCAAGCGGAAAGAATCTGCCGTCTTCGTATATTCCCGGCCGGGAACCTGGAAACTGGCCCGAACCGGGAAGTACTTCCGGCAGTATAAAAATTTTCTTTTCAGAAAGTATCCGGCGGACAGCCTGCATATCTGAGGCAGGAAAGGCATTCGTGCCGCAGACATTCTGATAAAGGCGTACATACGTATCAATTTCCATTCCGCCGGTAAATATCGCAGTCTTTACAGGAGTATCAAGTGCACTCCTGTTAAAGAACACAACTTTACCGATATCATCAGGCGTATAAACGGCGTCAGTTTTGCCGGAACTCTCCTGAGTGGGATGCATGCAGACGCACCAGGTTCCGGTAGAATTCAAGATAAAATCTTTTTCTCCGTGCCTGTCTGCGAGGTACGGCAGGAGGGAGGCATTCGAGTCGTGTATGCCGGCGGTAACGACAACTGAAGAATCAAGCCCGAGCCTTTCTGCCGCACGGGGCAGAATTTTTCCTAAACCACTACAGGTTGAAACATACTCCACTGGCATAAGGCTGCGGATTCCCAGACTGTCTACGGCAGACGACCACTGATGTTCGTTCTGTTTCCACAGATAGGTATGGCATGACAGATATGTCGGTTCATAAGCCTTTTTTCCGGTCAGCAGAAAAGTCCAGTACTGAGGAAACGTAAGTATTGTGTCTGTCCGGGAAAACGCCTGTGCAAAATGTTTTTTCAGAAAAAAAATTCCTTTGGCAAGATTTATCATTGCGGAAAAACGCGGAGTAAACGTCTCTGCCTGGAGTTCTTCCGGAGTACCGCAGATATGGTAAAATTCCTGCTGGAATGTATCTCCCGGCTCATATGTGTAAAAAATGCATGGAGCACAGACAGTGCCGCCGGAATCGATACAGACAAACGTTGATCCGTGTGTGGTCACCGATATGGAACGGACAGGGTATTTCTGTGCAAATATACGTATCTGATCGGTAAACCAGGTTTCCATTCCTGAAATATCATGAGAGGGAAGCTGTTCTCCCGTTACAGGATCGCGGATCAGCACCGGCTGAAATTCCCTGTACACAGTGTCATGCTGCACCAGTTTTTCGTCGTATACAGCAACCTTTTTATTGGTCATACCAATATCGATGACTATTATTGCCTGTTCCATGCTGTCAGCTTACTTTTGTTATGCATCTTCCGCCTTGACATAACATGCATGTATTAGCACAATAACTTCAGGATGCCTGAATATGGACAAACTGCTGACGCAAAAAATATGGACAGGAGAATCCCCCTGCCATTTTGAATTCCGCAATCCGCAGCCACCTTTCCCGCTGCACACTCATGATTTTTATGAAATAGCAGTTATTTACAGCGGATCTGGCGATCATATTACAAAACACGGCATATCAAAACTTGCAGCGGGAGATGTCATCAGCATAAAACCCGGACAGATTCACGGTTATAATAACGTGGACAATCTCATTCTCATGAACATCCTTATAAAATCTTCCTTTCTTACGGAAGATTTCCCGAAACTTTCCGCTGTCCCCGGATATACGGATGTGTTTCAATATCCGGCAAAAACGAGGCATGAAGATATGCCGCTCTGTTTGTTTAAGCTGAACAAACTGCAGCTGTCGGAAGTATGCGCAATCATAAAAACAATGCAGGATGAAATGGAGCATCAGTATCTTTCGTGGCCGGTTGCTACGACAGCGTATCTTGCCGAGCTGATTATACTGCTGCTCAGGATTTATACGAATCCGTCTTATCCTGATGCAGAAAACAAGAACAACATTTCGTCGTTAATAAAGTATGTGGAAAAAAATTACCGCAGGAATCTGACGATGAAAGATCTTACCGGCTTTTTCAATATCTCGGAAAGCACCATACTGCGCGCGTTCAAGCACAGCACGGGATATTCTCCGCTTGAATTCCAGATGCGCCAGCGGATTTTTGCCGCAATAAACGAACTTGTTTCGACGGACCGCGACATTACGCAGATTGCGTACGACATGGGATTCAACGACAGCAACTATTTCAGCCGGTGTTTTAAGAAATTCACGAATCTTACACCGACTGAATACCGCAGACAGTTCAGCGCGGTAAAATAATTAAGTGCATCTCTAAAACTCACTTTCAGTGACTCTTTAGAGGCTCCATTAATCCATGTGAAACAGCTGCGGCAGTTCGGTACAGACGGGAGAATTATCAGGATTCACTTCCATAATATCCGCCATCATATTCCACCACTTCCGTACGACAGGCAGATTCTTCTGCATATCCGCAGTGTTGTCAGCCGTCAGCTTTTCATATGCGAAAAGCGTCAGCGTTTCTTCGTCAAGAAAAATGGAATAATCGTACACACCGCTGGCCGAAATTGCGTCTTTCAGTTCCGGCCAGACAGCGTCGTGCCGGCGTTTGTATTCTGCCGCGAATCCCGGCTTCAGTTTCATCTTGAATGCTTTCTGAATCATGTATACTCCTCTACTGACGTCTCCCGGTTACGTCTCTTTCATATTCCATAACTGCCTGAATCAGTTCCTTATCAGAAGGAACTCCGCACTTTTCGCAGTAATAATCCCAGATGGTGCCGAACGGCAGCGTTTTGAGCTGTTCGTTCAACGCAAGGCGGGCAAAATAATTTCCCTCGTCTTCATACGCCATGAGCCTTTTCTGCGGTTCAAGCAGCGCGGAAAGCAGCGCTTTTTCCGTCGCACGGGAACCGAGCGCCCATGCACCGATGCGGTTTATGGAACCGTCAAAATAATCAGTCCCGATATGTATGCGCTCCAATTTACCTGTCCTGATTATTTCTCCGGCGACCATGCGCAGCGGATCGTTGAAAAGCACAACGTGGTCGGAGTCCCAGCGTACTCCCCTGGAAAGGTGAAGAAGGATTTCAGGAACGAACAGCAGAACCGATGAAATTTTGTCGGACACGTCTTCCGTCGGGTGAAAATGACCCATATCGAGCGTAAGCATGCATTTCCGGCTGGCCGCGTATCCCATATAAAATTCATGGGATCCGGCAACGTAACTTTCCGTTCCGATGCCGAATACTTTCGATTCCACGGAATCTTTCAGATACTGCTGCGGAATTTTCTCTGCAAGAATTTCGTCAAGCGACTTACTAAGAATTTCCCGATACCCCTGTCGGTCGGCACACAGATCCTTCATGCCGTCGGCAATCCAGATATTATGGATGCAGGGCGTACCCTGTTTTTCGCCAAAATAGGCGCCGATGCCGCGGCAGCGTTTCGTATGCTCAATCCAGAAATCCCTGATGCCTTCATCCTTTGAAGCAAGCGTGAGGCTTTCCGCTTTCGGATGGGAAAAAAGGGTCGCATTGAAATCAAGCGGCAGTTTTTTTTCAGCAGCCCATGCAAGCCAGCTTTCAAAATGTTTCGGTTCAAGACTGTCCCTGTCGACCGGTTTTGTTCCGGAAAAATCGGCGTAGTTTGCATGCAGGTTCAGGCGGTACGAACCGGGAGTGAGCGTCAGTACCTTTTCTATATCCTGCCGCAGCTCGGCAATCGTCCGCGCTTTGCCCGGATAACTGCCCGTTACCTGAATGCCGCCGCCGTCAAGCACGGCTCCCGCCTTTTCAAAACCGCCGACGTCGTCACCCTGCCAGCAGTGAAGGGATACGGGAATTTTCTGCAGACTGTCCAGCGCTTTATCAGTATCCACGCCTGCAGCCGCATACTGCTCACGTGCATCTTCATATCTTTCTCTGTTGTTCATACGAGCCTCCTGCTGTATTATCATTTGTTCCGCTTTCAATACTGAATAATACAGCAGATAAGGGGTGCAGCCATAAGGAAAGACGCACGTACTAGCACAAATACGTCATTTATCCCGCAATTCCTCTTCCCGCCACAGACTGCACTGCGCTATTTTTACGGACGGATCAAAACCTTCTGCCTTTCCCATATCCGACAGCATATCGCAGGGGAAAGAGGGACACTGGCCGCAGAAATCCAGATTCCGGCCCGTGCAGCACGAACGAACTTTACATTCGCCGCCCCAGAACGTTTTCTCCATTACAAGGCATCCTTTGCAGATACCCTGCTCCTTCCTGCTGCAGACATTGCAGCGCACGCCGCACCTTGATTCAAACATATACATACTCCTTGTAAAACTACATTGACGGGAGAACGTATCTCCGGTCAATCTTCATTTCTTCTACAAAGAAGATGCAGTGTGAGCCGGTAAAGATACGGTCTGAATGATTTTTTTAAACCATTTTTCATCAGGCTGTTTATCGGGCATGTGCGCATACAGATATTTCAGTTTTTTCCGGACATCAGGATTAAAATGATATTTCTTTTTGTGCCAGTCAAGCGTTTCGGACGGTACAAGCTCAGATGAACTTTTCCGCATTTCTTCCTGATTCCGATACCGCTTCTGCCAGAATTCCTGCCACGCCCTGCAGCTGCAAGGATTGGCTGCGGAAATGACGGAACAGTGATCAGAGAAAAACGCGTCAAGATTCATGCGCGCGCGGAACAGCTGCGCTTTGACAGCACCCTCTGTTGCCGCAAGGAGCAGTGCCGTTTCCGCGGTAGTCAGGCCGAACATATCGACGAGTGAAAAAGCAATGCGCTGTTCAAGCGTGAGGCGGCGGACCATTGCGTAGAAACAGCCGTTCTGCATTTCCCGTATCGACTCGTCCACAAGGACTTCTGTTTCCGGCAGCGGCATGTATCTTTCAGAAGACTGCCTGTCGCTGCCATCTTCCGGCAGCTGGTCTTCTTCCATGAAAAGCACGTTCTGCACATCCTTTCTGCGGTGCTTCATAAGGAAACAGTTCAGACAGATACGGCGGAGCCATCCCTTTACCGCTTTTTCATCTTTGAGTGTATCTTTGCTTTTCCATGCAAGAATGAACGTTTCCTGCGAAATATCATCGGCCTCGTCGGGAGAGCAGGAAAGTTTCCATGCGTAGGAGTACACATATGTTCCGTAGTCCTTTATAAGATTTTCAATGGTCATGAAATTTACTATATCTGTAAAATTCATCCCCCGCAACATAGTAGAAAAACGTACGTTTATTTTGTACTGGATTTCTACAAAGAAATAAAACATTGTCGTGCATTTGTAAAAAAATGCTTCCACAGAAAACAATCCGCTTAAGCTCCAACTTCGCTCCGCTCAGGGTCGCACGCGGGCTT
>DCFX01000001.1 GCA_002314445.1 Treponema sp. UBA1793 | reverse complement strand
ATTCCTATTGCCTGCAACAGATACAGTGCTGACCTCATGATCACCAGTCCGCTCTGGGACGATGAAACGTATCTTCCGACCGAACCGATGTACATAAAATTCAGCAGAGACTGAGAAACGAAACATGTCCCCCGTCCGGACCACTACTCACAGCAGGAAAAGAATAATCGTGAGCCAGCGGTGGTACGGATGTGAGTTCTGCAACGGCACTTTCGTAAAAACGAAGGCTGACTGAACATACTATATAAAAGAGTGTTATAACGTGGTATTCAGAAATTTATAACAGCTATTTTATTGTAAATTATCCTGATGTTATTTATATTCCAAGTACAACATCATAGTGCTGAACACTACGATTATATTTTTTTAAGAGGTATGAATATGAAGGACACAGGAAAAACTATTATAAGGAGCGCAGCTGCGCTGTTTCTGGCAGGAACCTTAGCGTCAGGTACCGTTTTTGCCCAGGAGTCAGGACAGAACATAACAAACGGACTCACGCCGCAGCAGTTCGTCAGGGCTGAAGCAGAGCAAATGGACGTTATGAATATCACACCGGCATTTGAACAGTATGCGCTGGAACAAGCAGTACGCTCCGGATACACATTTTCGTATGACACGGAAAAAAAACACAATCCGATGACACAGGATGAATACGTCAAAGCGGAAGCTGCGCAGACGGGCGTCATGAACATTACACCGGCATTTGAACACTATGCACAGGAAAAAGCTGTGCAAGAGGGATACACATTTTCAGAGGATGCAGCAGAGACGCATACACCGATGACGCAGGCTGAATATGTGAAAGCGGAAGCAGGGCAAATGGGTGTTATGAACATTACACCGGCATTTGAACAGTACGCGGTGGAAAAAGCTGCCCGTACCGGTTACACCTTCTCCTACTGATGCGGTCAATCCGCATACCCGACGGCGCAGGCGCTTTCCATCGAACGTTTTGCAGTTTCAAAATCAATTGCGATAAAATCCCTATGCTGGCTCCCGATAATTTACATCCGCCGGTTACCGGAACAGAACAAACGTTTCAATGCATCCATGTCTGGTGTATCTGGTAAAAAGCGACAGACCAAGCATCAAGAAACGCATCGTCGTGCGTCAGCGGCGGTACGGATATAAGTTCTGCATCAATTTTTTCCTTGCGCATATTTTCCAGCAGCTCCTGAGCTATTGAAAACGGTACGGAATCATCTGCCGGACTTGCAACGATTATTATTCTGGTATTTTCAGGAACTGCAACGGAAAGAAGGTCATTTGCTTTTAAAATACGTAAAAGCAATTTTCCATTTTCAGTCTTTCCGGGTTCCGTGAGCCAGCTTTTCATGTCATCAGAAAATAAATTCAACATCGACCGGCCTTGTAAATAATCCTTTATCGCTCCGTCAATTTCTTTCTGAGTGTGGTACCCGTCCAGTAACGGCAGAATATTTTGTATGACATGCGGTTCAAATATATGCTGAGGGGCAAGCAGCTTCTGATCAATATCTCTCCAGCCCAAGAGAAGATATAACGGATAAAACGGGTGAGGATAATCAGTGCTGCTGATAATTGAATTCACCATTTTACCGGAAATATCAGCAGGGGCAGCCATCGGTACAGCTATATCAAGCTGCATCCCTTTTACCGGTGTATTATTCAATTCTTTTATCGCCGCCAATACGGCATATCCGCCTTCCGAATATCCTGCTAAAGCA
The DNA here is from genome assembly GCA_002314445.1 of Treponema sp. UBA1793. Lineage (GTDB taxonomy): Bacteria > Spirochaetota > Spirochaetia > Treponematales > Treponemataceae > Treponema_D. The sequence goes on along the minus strand of DCFX01000001.1, from coordinate 12,216 downwards.
ACATGTCCCGAAAATTTTCCGACGGATTCGGACGAACAGTCGAAAAACTGCAGGGCTGCAGCAAGCGCGTCCCTGCAGGCATATCCTAATGCATCTGACTGTACATACGGATGAAAAGATGCACTGTCCCCGTATCCCGGATAGTCAGGCAGCAGTACGGCTTCACCTGAAGAAGCTGTCAGATAAGCCCATGCACTTTCAGAAAAATTAAGATTGCTTGGTCCTGCGTAAGGCCAGAGTTCCGTTGCATGATTCATTTCTACCAGCGGAAAAACAGAACCGGTATCCATAACAGGTACCAGCAGGAGCGCAGAAACTGCAACAGGCCTGCCTGCATAATCGCGTGTCCAATAATGAAGTCTGAAAAAACGGACTGCATAATCGGGAATATTTCCATCGGGAAACGAATCAGCGATATTTTTCTGAATCTGTTTAAAACGTTCCGTTCCAATCTGTTTCTTCAAAACAGGAGATGAAAAAAACTGAATCATTTTGTTTCCAGGCTGTCCACGCCCTGCAGGAAAAGAATCTATCAATTCACCGCGCACTCCGCTGTTTTCAGTAAAAACAGCGGGATTACCATCATAATCAATATTGAATCGATACGGATCATTCGTGGCACAACCTGTGCATAATAAAACAGAAATCACCAGTCCCGCTGCAAAAATAGTTTTCATAATACACCTCGAATAAAAGCCTTAGTCATGTTTTATTTTAGCACCTGCTAAATTGGAAGCCCATAGCGTTTTACGCAAATTCCGGAAAACTGCCGGATTTTATTCATATCATATATCCTTTTCCTGATATTGTAGTTTACTATGATGTATGTATGCTTTTAACAAAAGCATTATTTTTTCACAAGCTTTATTTCCTTCAACCCCACCTGTTTATGCTTGAAGTCGAAACAAACTATGTAGTTGTTAAAAAAAGGAGCTCCGAGCAGAACTTCAGGCTTCCATGTGCCTGGAAAAAGTATATCGGCATATGAACTGCTGTCATAAAACGGCATAAGCCGGAGGATATCCGAATCTGCCTTTATTTCGTAGATATAATATAATCTTTGAGCGACATTAGAAATTTTTCCGTACAAGGTATACGTAGATGGAAAAGTTGTAACGGCGGAAATTGGAATAGTATTCCGCATAATCAGCAAGTTTCAGAACATCAATTCCAAAAATTCCGTTACCCTCTGTCTGTATCTTCAACTCAGGTGTATAGACCATTCTGATATTTTTCTTACGATACTAATTTTTCAGGAGAATTGCATAATTTTTATTATAATCAACTTTTACAAGTCGTCCGTTTGATTTATCTTCTATCAGGCGAAGTGCATTCTCATAAATTATCGAAGAAGAAGCTTCTGTATTAACTATAATATCATACTGCCCCTTTCCATACAAACGTATTGAATAAAATGGCATACATGGCATTCACTGCATTCCACAAAGAATGTATACACACGCAGTACTGCATCTGCCTGTTCGACCGGAACCGGTACCGCACGAAAAAAGCACCGTAAACAGTCCCCACCTCATAAACAGATACAAGACTTTCTTATTAAGATGAAGGAGACTTATTATCAGGGCAAACACAATAAACAGGGCGAATACAATCTTTTTTGACTTGGCCTTCACAATAAGTTTAAAAACAAGTTCCCTTCCTACCAGTTCCTCGCACAACGGAGCAATCAAAACAGGAGAGAAAATATATATAATAAAAAACACCTTATATGAAGGAGGATTATCTTTAGATGTAATTTCAGCAAGCTTCGTTCCAAAAGAAGTACAGGCAGTCATTGTTTTTTCCCGGAACAGCAGGCAGAAAATACCAATAATAACTGAGACAACCAGCAGAAACAGCCAGATGCCCTTTTCCTTCAACACTACAGTATTATTCTGAATTGTAAGACAGCGGTATATAAAAAAACAGATATATGAGTAGGAAAGTATACAAAGGACAATGTAATGTACTGAAAAACAGGTGAGAGGGACAAACACAATTACACCCGCCAGTTCGTAAATCATAAGGCCTGCTATAAACGTCGGAACAAGTAATGACAATAACATAAAGCGCACTGTAATACAAAAACTTATCTGACACTTTTTCTCCACGACTGACTGACAAACCGTATATGGTTTTGTTTTGTCAAATACTGTAAGCCCGAAACTTGAAGTAATATCGAGCGGACGGTTCCAGATGCCATCAAAATATGCAACTATTTCCTGACCGCTTATAACAACGTAATTTTCATAAATCCATGTATTTGGAGTGGTCTCAATCATTGCTTCAGGAGTAAACACACTGCCGTCCGAGAAAAACACTTGTTCACCGGATCTGTTTCCGCTTTTACCATCTGCCGAGCCAGCTCCGTAGATACAATATATGACGGTTCTATTGAATAACACACCTCCAGCCTCGTTTCTGTAATTTATTCCGATTTATCCATTTGCTCTTAAAATTATATCCATCCGATATCAGGCATACCATAGCATTTTACGGAAATCCTGCATTCTTTGATTTTTTTCCGTATTTCTTCTATACTTCTGTATATAAGTGAAACATAAAAATGGAACAGTATCTTATCGGAAAGACTATAAAAGAGTTCCGCCTCAGAAACAATCTTTCGCAGGAAAAACTTGCTGGTACGACATGTGCCATTTCCACACTTTCAAGAATAGAAAACGGAGACCAGATACCGGGCTGGAAACTGGTTGAAGCGTTGTTCAGTAAAATGGGCATGTCAGCGCCATTACATACAGTTCCCATGTCAAAGACTGATCTGGAACGTTGGAAACTGGAATACGAAATAACAAATTCTGTAGCAAACAGGAACTACGAAACGAAAACAATGCTTGAGAGATACAATGCATGCGGTCCAAAACCAGACATTCTCGAAAAACAGTTTTATATGTTTTTCTCTGCAGTATACGATACTACCCATGGAATTCCACCTCAAAAAACACTGCCATGTTATGCAGACGCGCTTAAACTTTCTATAAAAAGTTTTTCACTAAATAAAGATATTTCTTCCATTTCAATCAATTTGCTTACAAAAATCGAACGCATGATTCTCAACAATATTGCACTTACTCTGTACGATTTAAATGAAAAAAAACAAGCAACATCTTTACTAACTTTCCTTAAAACATATTTTGAATCTCATACAATCGATGAAAACGAAAAAGCAAAAGACTATCCGGTCATTCTCTACAATCTTTCAAACTGGGAAGGTCTGGCAGGCAATTATAAGGAAGCGCTGAAGCTTGCAGAAACAGGAATTACACAGTGCATACGATACGGCCAGCTTACTTATTTTCCCTATCTCATTTTTAACAAAGGATATATTCTTCTGGGAATGGAAAAAAGAGCGGAAGGAAAAAAAATCATAGAGCATGCTTTCATAATTATGGATGAACTGTCAAAACATGCTGAAGTTGTTGCTCTCTCCAAAAAAATAAATGAAATTTTCGGCTTAGATTTCATAGAAAAATAGAAATTTCCGTAAAATGCTATGGTGTTTCCTCTCATTGCGCTTTACTATAAATCCAAATTGGAGGAAATCTATGAAAAAAATCGTAAAATCATGTATTGCAGCGGCACTTCTTGCGGTATCCTTATTTGCCGTCTCAAGCTGCAGTCAAAATATTGATGAAAATGCAACTCCTCAGGCTGAAATACAAACATTGCCGGCTGGTGAAGAAAATTCCCCTGAACGATGTATAGCAGGGCCTGGAATAACAGGTGTTCACGGAACCTACGGTCCTTCTTCATATTCTTCCGGTAATTAATCGGTAATACAATTGTGCATATCACCAGAGAATGCAAAGACGGAGTGTCGGTAATAATTCCGACATTCAACAGATCGTTATATCTCTATACTACACTGCTGCTGCTGCTTAACCAGCAGACAGACGAAAATCTGCAGTATGAAATACTGGTGATAGACTCAGGTTCTGATGATACTGATAAAATCATCGATTTTTTTAATGCTCAAAGTCCGGATATCATCTCTTATCACCGTATCAAAAACTGCAGGAACCGCTCACAGCTCTGCAATACAGGCGCGGCACTGTCGCAGTACAATGTACTTATTTTCCTTGACAACGACATACTCGTCCCGCAGGATTTTATCCGCCTGCACTACGCCAGGCAGCGGGAAAAAGAACATCTCGTACTGCTTGGCCTCCGCCGTTCGCTTACAGCGTTCGATATAAGCGGCATAGGAGAAGAAGCTCTTTGCACCGATTTCAGCCTGCTGGAAAGGCTCCCGTGGTATGAAGACGAACGCCTGTATCAACCAGCGGACGGACAGTTGTGGCGCTATGTTTTTTCATACAGTATATCGCTTCATTCGGACGATTTTTTTGCTGCAGGAAAGTTCAACACCGGGATCGGCGGCCGCGGAAGGTTTGAAGATTTGGAACTCGGGTTCAATCTCATGAACACAGGCTGCTGTTTTGAATTTCTCAAAGAGTCTTGTACATACCGCCAGCCGCATTTCAGTCAGAGCAATCCAGACCAGGATAAAACAAGGCGGGATCAGAAGCTGTTTGTAAAACTGCACAACTGTTTTGCAGCTGAACTGTATATCTCCTTTTATTCTCAGTTTGATACTTTATATCCGGTTCTCAAAAACATACCGTTCGTTCTGCCCGGCAGCCGTGTAACAGGAAAATATGACCTTATACTCGGCTGTCTTTTCAATTCTGACTCCCGGCTGCAAACAGATAAAATGTTTCTTGGTACATATATTCCTAAAAACAACAGCAGCTGCAGGAACATACTTATACTGAAAACATTCTACAGACTTCCGCATGAAGTTCAGGCCGCAGTTGTTGCGGAAGCGTTCAGAGTGTGTACTCATGTATGTTTCGAGGAATACAGCGAAATGCACACAGAGACTGTCCTTTCTGTATGCCGCTGTACCGGTTTTTTTGTGGAGGCATACAGAAAGGAAGGCCTGCTCTCTACCGTACTGCAGAAAACCGCGCCTTCCCGTTTTTATTCGTTCGTCTTTCCGGACATCCTGACACCGGAAAAACGGTACGTATATGCATGGCTTGCATACAGACTTTCAGAAAGCGGATATATGGTAAAAGTGCAGGACATTAAAAATGTAAGGTCATTCGACGGCAATGATTTTTCGCTCCCGTACAGGATGGCATCGGTTATTCCATCCCTTATCAGCAGTTGCTATGGTTTCATACATGGTCAATCAGTATATTCTTCTGCAATGCTGCTGTCTGAAAAAATGATTACTGTACCGGATATCACTGATAATTATATCATCCATGATGAAGATTTTATTCTCAACTATGAAAGTCTGGGAATCCGCGGACATACTCACTGCATACATCAGAACGACAGCTGTTACGAACTTCTCTCGTTTGCAAGTGTATACGATGCATTCTGCGTATATGAGAAAAATAAAAAAACGATACAGCAGGGCGATGAGTCATTCTGCTGTTTTATGGAGAACGGATATCTTGAAGACGGAATTGATATCCTGCTCAAAGCATTCAGTTCTTATAAAGAAGTCTCCCCTGCTGCCCGCCTGTCGTTAAAAATGCCTGATTATGAAAAGCTTTTCGACTGCTGCTATCCGCTGCACAACGATGCCTCCAGAAAAGTAAAGACGTTCAGTATACGGCAGAAAATAAATTCTGATTTTAACAGGCTGAACAGCACCATTGCAGAATACAATCTTGAGGGAAGTGTTGAAGTTATCAGACAGAATATGAACATTAACGGAATTTTTGAATTCATCGATTCCCATGCAGCCGTCGTAAACGCTTCCCGCGGATGCTGCACACCGCCACAGATATATGCAGCTATTCTTCTTCAGAGAAAAACAATTGTCGCACAGCATCAGCATCTTATCCAGCCGTTTTCGAATTACTGCATTATCGTCAAGTCAGAACTGCGCCCCCTTGCAGAAGAACTTGAAGTGCCCCTCATATGTGAAAACGCAGTCTATTCCGCAGGAAGAATAAACGGGCACGATCTCTGCAGCGCATTTGCGGAAAAAAAAGGAAAAATGATGACACCTGAAAAAGCAGAAGAAACTGCATGTTTTTTCAACCCTGAAATTGTATTCCGTCAGGTCGATTGACGATTCCCCTATGCTGACTAGCTCCCCCTGCACGGATAAAACGTACATTTATTATTCACGGGACTTCTGAAAAAATAATACATTGGAGTGCATTTGTAAAAGGAAATGCTCCCGCATTCCTTTTTACACTCGGTGTGCAAAATATTGTTTTTTCAAACCAACCGGGGAACCCCGTTGGTTTGTACCTATAAACTTCGTTTATTATTTCAGGCGGGAGCGGACTGTTTTTCTGTACAAGGCGGTAAAATCAGTTTTTTTGCAAGTCTGCAAAAAAATGTATAATAAGCGTACGTCGAATTAAGGCAAAAAACACCCGCCATGGATGGCGGTTCAGTCAGGCGGGAATCCCGGCGAGTTCATTGCGCGAGCCGGGCCAATTCCCGGTACGCAGGATTTGCATGGATGCAAATCCTGCAACACTCCTCTTAACAAACACATCCGCAGTGTGTACAATGCATCCATGAATCTTGACAACATTGTAATTATACTTGACCGCCCCGGAGAAAGCCGCAATATCGGGGCTGTATGCCGTGCTATGGCAAACTGCAGCATCCATACGCTCAGAATCGTCGGAACGGAAAAAAAAGACATAGACAGTGATGCCGTGTACCGGCTTGCAATTCATGCCGGGTATATTTTTGATAATGCCGCATATTTTGACACTATTGCAGAAGCCACAACAGACTGCTGCCTTGCAGCGGGAACCACGCGTCGTAAAGGGAAAAAACGGAAGGGAACTCTGCTGCTGCCGGAAGAGTTCGTAAAGATTGCAGACAGTTCCACCGATTCGGCAGGAACGAACGCGAAAACGGCCGTTATATTCGGCAACGAACAGGCGGGCCTTACCGATGAAGAAATAGCATCATGCGATTTCGGCGTAACGATTCCGTCAAGCGAAGAGTTCGGCTCGTTCAATCTGAGCCACGCCGTGCAGATTGTCTGCTACGAACTGTTCCGCGCAGTAACCATCCCGTGTCCGAACGGACGCGAAGCCGTTTCACGGACTGCTGTGGGAAAAATCGTTACCAGCGTACTCGACGACCTTCAGCAGATCGGCTTTTTCTCATACTGCGGCAGAGACAACATGGCAGAGCTGTGGACAAGCATTCTCTCCCGTGCCGCACTCAGCACTGACGAAGCGCTTCTCGTACAGAAAACGTTCGACCGCGCCGCTTCCATGATAACGCACGCCCCGCTGAACCATCCGTCGGCCGTCCATGCGGGAAATAAACCTAAACAAAAGACATGAACCGCCTGCTGCATAAAGAACAGATTTCTGTTTTTTTTATGCAGTAACGGGAAGTTTTTCTCTGGAATAAATTCCCAGAAGTAAATTCGGTACTGAAATATCTTCATCTAATTCATCCCAATGAATTCCGGCACCGCCGCCGCTCAACGTATACGATGAAAGAAGACCATCTGGAGCATCTTTTAAACGGGGAAAACAAATTTTCGGAACGGAAAGCTGACGGCCATCAGTCAAAAGCAGCCATAGATTTTCATTATCAAACCAAACTTTCTGCGCCCGTGCATTATCCAATGAAAAAAGCATTCCACGCCTCCCTACAGGCATTCAGTATACTCTATTTTTCTAAAACCGGCTATAATTCGTATCGTCTGCATAGAAGTATGACACGGTAAGTGACGGGCATCTCTAAAACCTGAAGTTTTTAGAGGTTCCCTGATGTAAGAAAAACGTAGGATTTGCATGGATGCAAATCCTACGTACCGGGAATTGCCCCTGCTCGCGCAACGAGATCGCCGGGATTCCCGCTTTGAACTAACCGCCATATCCATGGCGATTTTTTTTTGCCTTAATTCGACGTACGTCCTTTTAATTCTTCTAAACGCCGTTTATTAGTACATGACATTCAGGGAAAGAGATGTTTTGCATGTCAGGTGTAAAAGGGAATGCGGAGCAGAAAATAAGCCCGCGTGCGACCCTGAGCGAAGCAAAGTTGGAGCTTAAGCGGATTATTTTCTGCGGGAGCATTCCCTTTTACAAATGCACGACAATACTTTTTTCAGAAATCCCGTGAATAATAAACGTACGTATGATAAGATAACAACAAGTGAAACATATGATTGTAAAAAAGAATACCTGCCGTACCTGTTTTATGACAGCCGTTATCCTCCTGCTCGTGGTTCATACTGCAGCAGCTCAGCTCAGCCGGAACTCGCGTGTATGGCTCGTTACGCTTGACCCGGGAAAAGAAGTGTATTATGCGTTCGGACATTCGGGTATAAGGATTGAAGATCCGGAAAAACACAAGGACTTTCTGTACAATTTCGGCGTCATGCCCGACATGCCCCGGCTGGAGTTTGTCGTTAACTTTCTGAAAGGCGACATGCCGTATATGGCAGTGCGGACTGACTTTCAGAGAAATTATCTCCGTGACAGCAAAGAGCAGAACCGAATCTGGTATGAGCAGGAACTGTTTTTAACACAGGAAGAAAAAAACAAACTGTATGCACAGCTTGAAAATGCCGTAAAACCGGAGAACTGCATATTTTTATATAATTTTATCAGCAGAAACTGTGCAACGCTGGAACGGGATCAGCTTGAAACACTGTTCGCTTCAGAAGGTGCGGAACTACGGTATTCGTATACGCTTTTACACGAAACATACCGGAGCCTGATTTCAAAGTCACTTGAAAGCCGTCCCCTGTGGAAACTTATCGTTAATCTGCTGCTCGGACAGGCAGCCGACAGACAGCTTGATGCGCGGACATCGGCATTCATTCCACGCACGTTTTCAAGCAATATTACATCTGCAGTTGTCGTACGCAAAGGAGTTGCAAAACCTCTGTCAGGCCCCGTTCTCATTGCAGGTTCACCGGAAGTGACTCTCGGACAAAAAAAAGCAGAAGGCAGGACAGTACCACTGCAGTTTTATATGCTCGTAAGTATACTCTGCGCGCTCGTATTACTAAAGCACACAAAAAAAACGTGGTGCCGAATTCTGGATTCAATGACATTCTTTGCTGCAGGCGTTTTCGGTCTGCTTATTTTTATCCTTACGGTGTTCTCCAAAAATGAAGCGTGCATGAATAATTATAACTGGATATGGCTTAATCCTCTGTATATTGTGTTCTGCCGGATGCCGCTTATTAATGGAAGAAACAGGTTTACAAACTATTTCTTCGCAGCATCAGCCGTAGTATCAGCAGCAGGCACAGTGTATCTGCTTTTTCAGCCGGAAACGGCGGATGCATTTTTTCTTCCGCTGATCCTCTGCATACGCTCCGTTTCAGGACTGCAGCCGGATGAAGACGGAATATAAAGTCCTCATCATACAACACCGTCCTGCCGTAATGGCGGAAAATTGATTGTTATTTTCCTGTGAGTCTGTTACTGTTATAGTATATGAAAACAGCCGTCATACAGATGAAAGTAACAGACAATAAACAGCGCAACCTGGAAAATGCCGCAGAACGGATAACAGCGGCCGCACAGCAGGGCGCGGATTTTATCATCCTTCCCGAAATGTTCAACTGCCCCTACTCCAATTCCTTCTTCAGCAGGTTCGCCGAACCGGCAGGCGGACAAAGCTGGAACATGCTGTCGGAAACCGCAAAGCGGAATTCCGTATACCTTGTCGGGGGAAGCATCCCCGAAATTGACGGCAGCAGCATCTACAATACAAGTTTCGTATTCGACAGGAGCGGCACACAGATTGCACGGCACCGGAAAATGCACCTGTTCGACATCGATATAAAAAACGGCCAGAAATTCCGCGAATCGGATACATTTTCCGCTGGCAGCGACGTTACGGTATTCGACACCGGATTCTGCCGGATGGGACTGTGCATCTGCTTTGACATGCGGTTCCCTGAACTTTCACGGCTTATGACGCTGAAAGGCGCGCAGATCATCATTGCTCCGGCGGCATTCAACATGACGACAGGCCCTGCTCACTGGGAACTGCTTTTCCGCCAGAGAGCCGTTGATAATCAGCTTTTTACCATCGGCGCTTCACCCGCCCGTGATGAATCGAGCGGATACGTCTCCTATGCTAATTCCATCGTCTGTTCCCCCTGGGGTGATATCATATACCGCTGCGGGACAGCGGAAGAAACTGCGTTAGTGGACATCAATATAGAAGACAATAAGGAAATCCGTGCGCAGTTACCCCTGCTCAGTGCCCGCAGAACTGATGTATACGAAGTAAGGGAACTAATCACGTCAGTATAAAAACAACTGATGCTGCAGTGAGAGCCCCGAGAAAGTATCTGACAATCCTTTGTTTTTTCCCGTCTTTCATCCAGCTGTTTAAAAAAGAGCCGAAACAGGCCCAGAGAGAAATACAGGAAAATGTAACGATGATATAGATAACGGCAATGACGAACACGGAAGGAATGTATAATGCACCTTTCAGAGTATATACCGATACCGTCGTCACGGACATGATATATGCCTTTGGATTAATGTACTGCAGAACTATGCCGTGAATCAGGGACAACGGTTTATCTGCCGATGCGTCTTCTTTTTTTTCTAACGAGAAAAACGTTATGCTTACTGCTAAATAGAGAATGTAGACAGTCCCGATAACCTTCAACACCGTATGCAGGAAGGGGAACTTTTCAAAAAGAAAAACAAGCCCGACAGCACATAACAGGAGCTGGCTCAGCATGCCAAGCATCATTCCTATAATAAGTTTCAGCGTCCTTTTATAACCAAACCTGGCTCCGGAAGCGGTAAGCAGCATATTGTTAGGTCCCGGAGTTATAGCCATTGTAAAGACAAACAGCAGTACCGGCAAAATAATAGATTTCATAGAAGCCCCTCACTATGGCACTACTATAGCCGGCTATACTGCTGCATAACAGACACAGATATTTGACTTTTGTTACATAACAGATTACGCTTCTGTTATGGCCGATATAACCTTTATCTATGAAAAAATTGTAAGCGATATTTCAAATCAACTTATTGAAGGAAAGCCTGCAGGCATAGAAAAGTTACCCTCTCTCAGAATACTAAGTGCCCGATACGGTTGTTCCGTATCAGTAGCAATGCAGGCTTACAGCATTCTGGAAGCACAGGGAAAAATCTACAGCATTGAAAAAACAGGGTTCTATGCAGCAACACCGGCTCTCGCTCCGCTGCCCGCACCCGAAAAAGAACATTTCTCCTTAAAATCAAGCGAGGCTGCATCAGTCAGCATTTTTAACAGAATTGTCGAGGCCAGCAACGACCACACAATAGTTCCCCTTGGAGCAGGAATCCCGGACAGCAGCTACCTGCCTCTCGCAGCATTGAAGAATGAAATTACCGGAACACTGAAAGAAGACTATTCAATTCTTACAGAGTACAGTGCCGAACTCGGTACAGAAGAATTACGCTGCGAAATTCAAAAACGTATGCTCCTCAGGGGAGTAAAAACCGCACCGGAAGATATACTGCTTACAAACGGATGCACAGAGGCATTATCTTTAGCAATTCAAAGCTGCTCTTCTCCCGGTGATATCATTGCGCTTGAAAGTCCCGTATTTCTCGGAACTATTCAGATGCTGAAAACATTGAAGCGAAGAATACTGACTATTCCCACATCACCCAGTACAGGCATGGACCTTCAGAAACTGGAGGATGCGATGCGGCAGGAAGATATAAAAGCTGTCGTGATGAGCGCTCTGTTTCAAAATCCCTTAGGATTTGTAATGCCGGAAGAACAGCGGGCTGCCGTTGTCACATTGACGGCACAATACAATGTCACATTGATAGAAGATGATGTTTATCATGACTGCTCTTTCAAACATACACAGGAACGATGCCTGAAAAGTTATGATACGGACGGACATGTACTCTATTGCTCTTCGTTTTCCAAAACACTGGCTTCCGGTATACGTTCCGGCTGGCTTATAGGTGGAAAAAAACACCGTGCGGCAGCTGGTATGAAAATAGCACAGACACTCGGCAACAGTGTGCTGCTGCAGAAAGCTATTGCACGCTATCTTGCTTCGGGACGTTTTGAAAGTCATCTTTTCAATATGCAGAAGACAATGCAGCAGCAGATGACGGAAATGGCATCCATTCTTACAAAAACGCTGCCTGAGGGAACGGCAATCTCGCAGCCGCAAGGCGGCTACTATTTGTGGGTGGA